>NZ_BAEH01000078.1 GCF_000241305.1 Gordonia effusa NBRC 100432 | reverse complement strand
GGTGCGTGCTCCGCGCGCCTGGATCTCACGGATGTTGCTGACCATCTTGGAATGCAGTACCGCGCGTCCCTCCCGTGACGGCATCACGATAATCACCGGCAGGCCGTCTTCGATCAGGGCGATCGGACCGTGTTTGAGCTCACCGGCGGCGAAGCCTTCGGCGTGGATATACGCCAGCTCTTTGAGCTTGAGCGCGCCCTCAAGTGCCACCGGATAGCCGACGTGACGACCGATGAACAGGACGGTGTCGGCCTGCGACAGGTCGCGGGCGAGCTGCCTGACCGGCTCCATCGTGCCCAGGACATCGGCGATGACATCGGCCATCTGTTCCATCGCCTCGAACTCGCGAGCCACCTCGTCGGCGTATTTCGTGCCTCGTGCCTGCGCCAACGCTAGGCCGACCAGATAGGCGGCCGCGATCTGCGCTAGGAAACACTTGGTCGACGCGACGCCGATTTCCGGACCGGCATGTGTATAGAGCACCGCGTCGGATTCCCGCGGGATCTGAGCACCGTTGGTGTTGCAGATCGCCAAGACGCGTGCGTTCTGGTCCTTGGCGTGGCGCACGGCCTCGAGAGTGTCGGCGGTCTCGCCGGACTGCGAGATGGCGACGACCAGCGTCGAACGATCGAGGACCGGGTCGCGGTAGCGGAACTCACTTGCCAGCTCAACCTCGACCGGGATACGCGTCCAATGCTCGATGGCGTACTTCGCGAGCAATCCCGCGTGATAGGCGGTACCGCACGCGACGACGAAGACCTTGTCGATGTCACGCAGGTCGTCGTCGGAAAGCCGCTGCTCATCGAGCACGATGCGGCCATTCTCCAAATGCCCGGACAGCGTGCTCGCGACCGCCTCCGGCTGCTCGTCGATCTCCTTCTCCATGAAGAAGTCGAAGCCGCCCTTCTCGGCCGCGGCGAGGTCCCAGTCGATATGGAAGGGCTTACCGGCACTCGGTGTGCCGTCGAAGTCGGTGATCTCGTAGGTGTCGGCAGTGATGACGACAACCTGATCCTGACCCAGTTCCACTGCCTCCCGGGTGTGTTCGATGAAGGCGGTGACGTCGGAGCTGACGAACATCTCCCCCTCACCGACGCCGACGACCAGTGGTGTCGACCGGCGTGCGGCAACGATCGTGTCCGGATGGTCGGAATGGGTAAATACCAAGGTGAAGGCACCGTCGAGTTTCCGAAGAGCCGCATAGGCACTCGCCACGAAATCACCGGAATGGACGCCGCCGGTGTACTCCTGCTCAACTAGGTGCACTGCGGTCTCGGTGTCGGTATCCGAGGAGAACTCGATCCCGCCATTCTCCAACTCGGCCCGCAACGGTGCGTAATTCTCGATGATGCCGTTGTGTACGACGGCGATCTTGCCGTCGGTGCTCACATGCGGGTGGGCGTTGCGGTCGGTCGGCTGGCCGTGGGTCGCCCAGCGGGTATGTCCCATACCGGTATGTCCGGCGAGCGCGTCGCGGCCTACCGTGGCGAGCTGCTTGTCCAGGTTCTCCAGCCGGCCGGCCTTCTTCTCTATCGCGGTGTGACCATTGCCGTCGAGGATGGCTACCCCAGCGGAGTCATAACCCCGGTATTCCATCCGTCGCAACGCCTCGACCACCACGTCGAGGGCATCGCGCTGACCCACGTATCCGACAATTCCACACATAGGTGTTCAGGTTACCCGTCACTTGTTCGCTGAACGCTTCGACGCTTTCGCTCCGATGAGTTTTGAGAATTGATCTCGCGTATCGGTCTCCGGCTCGGTTGGATCGACGTATTCGACCTTTCCCAGTGCCGCAGCGGGGTCGGAAAACGCCTGGTACTCCGAGTCACCGCCCAGCGTATGGAGGAGAAATCCGGTGAGTACCGCCCGGACCTGCGCATGTGTCTTCTTATCGACTCCGTTTAGCCCGAAGAACGACTTCAGACCTCGTTTCTCCAACAATCCACGGTCATCGGCGTCGGCGATGGTGCGCAAACTCACGTCACCACCGAGTGCCTGGGCAAGCGGCAGGGGGTTGGCAGTGAGAGTGTTGAGGTCGTCACCGGCCGCGATCACGGTGGCCGGCGCGGTGACCGACGCCGCGGCCGGAAGGAGAATCGACGTGGTCGGTGCTGGGAATACCGCGGCAAGGCCGCGAATCTGCGGCGCTCGCTGCCCAAGCAGCACTTCATCACTGGCCGCGAGTACCGCCGCCGCCGCACCGAAGCCATGGCCGGCCAGCCCGAGTTTGTCGCGGCTGACCGTCAGTCCACTAAAGCCCAGCGGCACATTGCCGACGGCCAACAGGGTGGCACGCAGATCGGCGGCCAGCGCGGCGTCGGATGCGAACGGACCGCTCTGCCCGTCTGGTGCCGCCACGACGATTCCCCACGACGCCAGGTGGTAGAACAGGTCTCGGTAGCGGGCACTGTCGGCGAGCCAGGCGTGACCGAACGCGACGGCAGGCAGTTTGGTGCCCGAATCCGGCGTGAACACCTTTCCGGAGATGCCGACGAAACCAAGATCGCCCCGAAGTACGCGATGAGGGCCGCGACGCGTCAACTGCGTCATCAGCGCTGCCGGCTTTTGCGATGGGCCCTTCTTCTTCCCGAACACGGCCTTAGCCTATACGCCACGAAGTTCAACACCGTTGCGAGCCGCGAGTAACTGAGTTTTCTGTCGGGGGCCTCTCAACCGCGTCGATGCGGACTGTCGTGCGCCAGGTGCGCGGGTAACAGGATCTGGGGTGGCAGATCGGCATAGTCTGCTGCGGCGCGCAATCGCTCGCAGAGCGCCTCATCCCGTTCCGATGGCGGCGAATCTTCCTGCCATGCCAGATCCGCATGTTCCGGACGAGATCGGGTAAACGCAGTCAAGGCATTTCGTAGTTCGTCAGCATGCTGACGCGCTACCGCCGAAATCCGGTCGGTCATTGGTCACCCGCTAGTGCTAACTCGCCGGACGACGCGGCGCTATCGACACCGACGAGCTCGGCCAGAATGTTCCGCACCCCGCTACGTCCGATCGCGGTTGCGGTAGTGAAAAGCCGAACACGTGCATCGATTTCCTCGGCGATGACGCCTGCGCGCAGCGTCCCCGCACCCAGCGCGGCCGACACCGTCGACAACGGATGCCCGGCCAGTAGCGGGTCGGATATCATCTCCAGCGCGTGAAAAACATTCTGCAACAACAGTTTTAGGCCCGCGAACGTGGGCGTGGCGGCATCGGCGGCTGCGATTAACGTAGCGAGCTCGGTGTTACGGCTATTCATATGCGTGTCGACGGCACTCGACGCGGCGGTCCCCGCGTGCCCTTGCCACGACGTCGACAGCGGCTGGGCGGCAACCGCACCGGTGGCCGTGGCGCATATGCCGTACGCACCAACCACCGCGTCTAGATCGCTGAGAATCTGCACGATATCCACGTCGGTCAGAAATCCGACGGCGCGATCGATCGTCTTGTCGTCTGGGAACGCCACAGCAACGGAAGCGGCGATGGGCGCGAGTTCTCGGAATATCGCAATCCACCCGGCAACACCGGCTGCACGCTGGGCCAATTCTGCCGCTGTGCCATCGGAAATCGCCATCAGTGTCCCCAGCTCAAATCGGCTTCAACCAGGCGCGTGGACCCACCCGATAGCGCATCGCCCAGACCTTCAGTAGCCAACGCATAACGCCGCAGCTCGTCTGCCGCCAACTCGGTCAGCCGTGCGAAAGCCGCACCAAACGCCGCGATCTCGACGTCAGCGCCCCATTCCCCCACCTGATCACCGCGTAGTCGCGCGGCAGCGATGCGCAACGACGTCGCCTGATCCAGATAGTTCCGGGCTGTCGCGGAAACCTGATCAGCGTCGATCCACACGGTCATTGTTCTTAGACGCAGTCGGCGCTCGTTTGGTTCCAGCAAAGTCGAGAAATTCGGTAATCGGGTTGTCGCTACCATGACGGGCGTGGCTTTCCGACTTATGAACTCACTGACCAACCTGGTTTCCGACCGCGTGACGTCGGCCGGTCTACAACGATCCTTCACACTCGGCGATCTCACTGATCTCTCCGGCGCACGTCCGCTCGACGGTCGCCACGTATTGGTCACCGGAGCGTCCTCGGGCGTCGGCGAGGCAACCGCACACGCGTTCGCGGCTGCGGGAGCACGGGTAACTCTGGTCGCCCGAACTGCTGAGGCACTGGCCGCGGTAGTCAACGAGATTCGCGAATTTGGCGGCGCCGCAGACTATCTCGTCGGCGACCTGGCCACCGAGGACGGCGTTGCCGCGCTGCTGAACGAGATCACCGCTTCGGGCGTACCAGATATCGTCGTCAACAACGCGGGCCGATCAATCCGACGTCGGGTCCTCGACGCTACCGATCGGCTGCACGACTTCCAGCGAACGATGGCGATCAACTACTTCGGTCCCGTGCAACTGACCCTTGGCCTGCTACCCGCGATGGTCGAGCGCGGGCAGGGACAGTTCATCAATGTCGCGACGTGGGGTGTCGCAAGTGGTGCGATGCCGAAATTCGCCGCCTATGCGGCATCGAAGGCAGCGGTGGCGACGTTCGGGCGCAGCCTCGCCGCCGAACTCGACGGCACCGGCGTGGCCGTCTCGACAATCTACTTCCCACTCATTCGCACACCGATGATCGCTCCGACCGCGGACTACGACTCGCAGCCCGCGCTAACCAGCGACGAAGCCGCCGAGTGGATATTGCACGCGGCACGGCATCGGCCTCTCGAGGTGATGCCGCGCTACGCGAAAGTTCTCCGGTCGCTTACGGCAATCTCGGCACCGACCGCGGATGGCTTAGTGGCGAAGTCCTTCATCTGACCGCAAACCGCACCGGAAAAACAGTGCGGGGCCAATTGCCCTCGGCTAGGTGCCGCCGGTGCGGTTTTCAGGAAAGAGGTTTAGCGACGATGTCGGCGATACGCTGTGCGGTGCCACGTGCGGCCTCGAGTGTTGTCGCCTCAACCATCACGCGGACCAACTGCTCGGTGCCCGACGGACGCAGCAGCACACGACCACGCTCCCCCAATTCGGCCTCGGCGTCGGCGACCGCCTGCTTAACTGAAACAGCTTGTGCCACAGCATGTTTGTCGGCCACCGATACGTTGATCAGCTCTTGCGGCAGTACCGTCAT
>NZ_BAEH01000079.1 GCF_000241305.1 Gordonia effusa NBRC 100432 | reverse complement strand
ATCGCGCACGCTGCGCCTCGGACATGTCAACTCCTCGGGTGTCGCTCGTGTACTCGACGTGGTGCGCGGCTCGTCGGGCGGCATCGTCGTCACCGAGTGGGTACCTGGCTCGTCGTTGCGTGAGGTCGCCGAATCCAGCCCGTCGCCGGTTGGTGCGGCCCGCGCTGTCCGGGCACTGGCCGCCGCGGCCGAGTCCGCGCATCGTAACGGCGGTGCGCTGTCGATCGACCACCCCGATCGCATCCGGATCTCTACCGACGGCAACGCGGTCCTCGCCTTCCCCGGAACGCTCGTCGGTGACGACAAGGCCGGCGATGTCCGCGGACTGGGCGCGGTGCTCTATGCGCTGTTGCTCGCTCGGTGGCCGCTCGACGGTGAGACCGGCGCGAAGATCGTCACCACCAACGACAAAGAGGGTTCGGTCGGAGGCCTACCGCCAGCCATCCCCGATGGCAACGGCAAACCCGTCGAGCCGCGCGAGGCACGTTCGGATGTGCCTTTCGAGATCTCCGCGGTTGCCGCCCGTGCGCTCGACGGTGATCGTGGAATCCGCACTGCCGGAACGGTTCAGCATGTGTTGGACCAGGCAACCGTAGTCGACCTCAAGACCGACATGCTGCCGGCCGTCGAAGGCGGACCCGAGCCGGTCACCGTCACCCGTAACGATCGATTGAAACCTGGCCGTGACACCGACGAACCCGAGCGCAAGCGCAACGTCGGCTTGATCGTCGGCGCGGGCCTCTTGGCGCTGATTGTGGTGATCGCGTTGATCGTGTGGATGTCGAATGCGTTGGGCGGCAGCGGCGGTCCAAGCAATATCGACACCATCATCACTACTTCGACGTCGGGACAGGCACAGTCACAGCCGACCGCGGGCCCGATTACGCTTACCGGCGCCAGCGTCGTGGATTACTCGGATCAGACGCCTGACCCATCGACCAATGTGGCTAACGTGATTAGCGGTCAGCAGCCGGCCTGGCGCACCGACCCGTATCGGTCGTCGCCCGACTTCGGTGGTCTCAAACAGGGCCTCGGTTTGATGTTCAATCTAGGTGGCTCCAAGACGGTTAAGTCGGTGACCATCCGCACCACCACACCGGGATTCAACGTCGAATTGCGAACCGCGCCTTCACCTACGGCCACCCTTGCGCAGACAAAAGTGGTTGGCTCGGGCGATGTCGGCGGCACCAGTGTCACCCTTAAGGTCTCCAATCCGTCGGCCAGCCCGTATTTCATGGTGTGGCTGACCGACTTGCCGAGCGGCCCGAACGGTAATGGCTATCAAGCGGTCATCAGCCAGGTGTCGATGAATAGCTGATGCCGCACAACGAATTACCCGACGGCGCGATCCTCGGCGACGACGGACTGGTGCGTACGGCATGGGCCGGGCCGCCCGGCATGATGCGCGACTACTACGACACCGAATGGGGTATCCCGGTAGTCGGTGAAGCCGCACACTTCGAACGCCTTGTGCTCGAAGGGTTTCAGTCCGGATTGTCGTGGGCGATCATCCTGCGCAAGCGGCCCGCGTTCCGCGAGGTCTTCGCCGACTTCGACGTCGACACCGTCGCCGCGATGACCCCCGACGACGTCGAGCGGTTGATGGGCGATGAGCGAATCGTGCGTAATCGCAAGAAGATTGAAGCCACGATCACCAACGCCGCCGCGGCAATCGCGCTGCGCGAGGACGGTGGCCTCGAAGAGTTCCTCTGGTCGTTCAGACCGGCCGACACGCCCCGGCCGGTGACCATCGCCGATGTCCCGACCACCTCGGCGGAGTCATTGGCGCTGTCGAAAGCGTTGCGCAAAAAGGGTTTTCGATTCGTCGGCCCGACGACCATGTTCGCGCTGATGGAGGCGATCGGCATCGTCGATACACATCTGCTGTCCTCGCACCGACGGGGAGCCTCCGGAGTCTGGCAGTAGCCGCACGGCTCATAGGTGTTCGCCCGCATCCGCGACGCCGTCACCGTCGCGGTCGGTGAGCACGCAATCGTCTCGGCCGTCTCCGTCGATGTCGAGGTATAGGCGTCGCGCGAAGGCGGCGACATCCCACAGTCCCCGCCCACTGTCGCGGTAGAACGAGTCCGGAGTGCCGTCGTCGTCGCGGTCGAGGGCCGCGATATCCGCGACGCCGTCACCGTCGGAATCCCACATGGCGTCGTCGGCACGACCGTCGCCGTCGAAGTCGAGTCGAACGGCGTCGTTCCTGCCGTCGTGATCCAGATCGGCGTCGGCCGGCGAATGCCAATGGCTCACCGAGCCGTCACCGGTGCCGAAGAAGTAGTCGATGGCGTGGTCCACCTGTATTGGACGCAGCAGCGGGCCGCGGGGTTCCACCGGAGTTTCCTCGACCTACTACGCTCATCACCATGTTCATCAGCGAGCTCGGCGAACAATGGCACGGCGCCCGAATCGATCCGACGATCACTCACCTCGACTCGGCATCCGCTGGTCGTTCGTCTAACGCTGTTATCGAAGCGATCACCGATCATCTCTGGCGCGAATCGGGACGCGGCTCCTACGTGGCGCTCGACGACGTCTACAACGAATTGCTCGACGGCCGCAACGGTCTCGCCGCACTGCTTGGCACGACTGGCGACCGCATCGTCTATCGCGATAGCGCGCGTGCCGCGCTGCGTTCCCTGCTCTCCGCCTGGAATCTGCCTATCGCGACAACGGTGTGGGTGGCCAAGAATGAATTCGGGCCCAACCTTATCGAATTCGAGCGCCGAGGGTTCGCGGTCCGCACCCTGCCCGACGCCGATGTATACGGGCACGTCGACGTCGATGCGCTGGAAAATATGCTGCAGTTCGAGCAGCCGGAGTTCATTCACGTGTGCCAGATCGGTTCGGCCAGCGGTGTGGTGCAGCCGGTGAAGCGGATTGTCGACGTCGCGCACGACGCCGGGGTACCGGTCGTAGTCGACATGGCACAGGCGATCGGACATGTCCCGACGGTGACCGGCGCCGATTTCAGTTACGGCACCAGCCGGAAATGGCTCACGGGTCCGCGAGGCGTGGGATTCGTTGCGGTGCACGAGAAGTCGCTGCGCCCAGTCGCGTTGGCCGATCTCGAGGTCGGCACCGATTCCGGCTACATCGCCGGGCGGTTGGGGCTCGGGCGGGCCGTCGCCGAAATCACCACGGTGGGAGCGGCCAAGGTGCATCGCGAACTGGCCAAGGTGGGACAGGCCACGCGTGAGCGGATGAATGGCATCGGCAGTTGGGAGGTGGTCGAGCCGATTGACGAACCGTCGGCGCTGGTGACCCTCGCTCCCCCGCCCGGTTGGCAAGCCGGTGACGTGGCCGCGGCCGCGGCTCATCTGCGCAGCACCGGCGTCCTGGTCACCGCCGCGCATATCCAACGCGCACCGCTGGCGATGGAGCATTCGGTACTACGGCTCAGTCCACACCTCGACGTCACGCGCGAACAACTCGACCGAGTGGCGGGCGAGTTGCGGACGATGGGTTACTGACTTCGACTGCTACTCATCGAAAGTACGTCGGACACAAGCAGTTTCGGATAGTCAGCGTCGATCGGTAGGCCGAACACCGCATGGTGGTAGAGCGGTGCGATCACGTGGTCGAGTACCTGCCGTACCTGTGGCGCGGATTCCTCCCGGCGGTGGGCACGCTCGATCATCTCGCTGGCCTGCGCCGTCCGAATGGTCCAGCACGGGCAGGTTTCGATCACGCCATCACGGGCCGCGACCATCGCCCGCAGATACGACGTCCGATGCGGACGGCTGATGTCGTCGGCGATGATGGTCGCCCAGTGCGACAGGTCGCCCGCGAGATCGCCGGTATCGGGTAGTGGCTCGTCACGGGTGAGCGCGGCTACGGCGACTTCCTCCAAGAGTGCGTCGATGCTGCCCCACCGCCGGTAGATGCTCGTCGCGTTGACTCCGGCCACGTCGGCAACCTGCGGAATAGTCATGGTTTCGCGATGCCCTTCGGTGACCAGCCGCCCGACCGCGCGGTACACCGTGTCGCGGACACGCGCGCTGCGGCCGCCGGGGCGTTTGCGTGGCGCTGTCGTCGTAGTCATGCGACCATTATTGCAAACAAGTTGGCTTTTGTTCCGAATTGGGCCTACGCTCCTAATGCAATGATAAATGCGTTAGAGGAGAAGCGATGACCAGCGCTCGCCTGTCGGCAAGTACTGCCCCGTTTTGGTGCGTGTCGGCGATCACCGCGCTCGTGCTGTTCGCGTCGGCCGCGCCGTCCCCTATTTATCCTCTGTACCAACAGCTTTGGGGCTTCTCGTCCTTCACGCTGACACTCATCTTCGCCGTCTATGTGATCGCGCTGCTGACGATGCTGCTCACCGTTGGCTCCATCTCCGACCATGTCGGTCGCCGACCGGTCCTGCTCGCCGGTATCTCGGTTCTCATCCTCGCGATGGTGGCCTTCGCGCTCGCCGACGGTGTCGCGACTCTGATGGTCGCGCGGGTGGTGCAGGGTATTGCCACCGGCGCGATTCTGGGCGCGCTGAGCGCGACGATGCTGGATCTGCAACCCGACGAGCAGACCGGTGCGATGGCCAACGGCGCGGCGCCGGGCGTCGGGTTGTCATCCGGCGTGATCGTCGCGGGCATCTTCGTCGAATACGTTCCCGATCCACGGGTGATCATCTACGTGCTGACCGGTGTCGCGCTGGCAGCGGCGCTCGTAGTGGTGCTGTGGCTGCCGGAGACGTCGCCGCGAGTTGGCTTCGACGATCGACGTCACGTCGTTTCGACGATCGCGCCCCGTGCGTCGGTACCGTCGGTGGTCGCTCCGGTGTTCTTCGCGGGCGTCCCGGTGATGTTGGCTACCTGGTCACTCGGCGGCATGCAATTGTCGCTCGGGTCATCGGTGGTGGCACGCATACTCGGCATCACCAACCACGCTGCCGCGGGCGCGGCGTTGGCTGTCTTCTTCGTCGTCGCCGCGATCGCGGCCGTGGCATCGAGTTCGATGGACCCCGAACCCAAGCGCGCGGTCGGCCTAGTGGCACTGTTCGTCGGAGTGCTGACCACCTTGACGGGCGCGCTGTCGGCTTCCACCCCCGTCTATCTGATCGGGTCGGGAATCGCCGGCATCGGTTTCGGCACGGCCTTCGTCGCCGTGGTCGCGTTGCTGGGTGCTGTCACGCCGGCTGACGAACGCGGACGAGTGTTCGCGGCAGTGTTCGTCGGAAGCTATCTGGGCTTCTCGATTCCAGCGGTGGTCGCGGGCGCGTCGACCGGCCATTTCGGTTTGCGCACAACGTATATCGGCTATTCGATCTATGTGATCGCCCTGGTGGTGCTGGCCGGGATCAGTGCGGCACTCGTCGCGCGGCGGGCGCGCCGAACGTCGCTACACCGCGACGACGGCGATGAGATCGTCGAGGCCGACGAAGTCATTGGCGTTGCGAGTGTAGAGGCAGGCGTCGTGAGCGTGTGCGGTAGCCGCGATGAGTAAGTCCATCGAGCTCGTTAACAAGCCTTGTGTCCACGAGGTGCGATCAGCGCAATCATGCGTATCAGCTCTTGCCCTTCGGCGTGTTCTGCGCATTTTGCTGCTACTCTTCAGCGCTGGCTACTCCCGCTGGCGATGATCGTACGATACGTGTCAGTGATACGGTCGAGGGTCTTCGATGCCCCACGCACCGAGGTGCCCGTTGACCGCCAGCCATTCGACAATGGCGAGGTTTATGGGGTCAGGGCGAACCGAATCTGCCAGCCGCTGAACAGACCGCGTCAGGGCTGAATGAAGGACGGC
The DNA here is from genome assembly GCF_000241305.1 of Gordonia effusa NBRC 100432. Classification (GTDB taxonomy): domain Bacteria; phylum Actinomycetota; class Actinomycetes; order Mycobacteriales; family Mycobacteriaceae; genus Gordonia; species Gordonia effusa. Next base: position 7,693 of record NZ_BAEH01000079.1, on the reverse strand, counting down.
GTCGGTTGCGAGTAGGTGCGAGATGACCTGTACGGCGATTGTGAAAGTGCGGTCCCAACGCGGTGTACGTAGCCCGTCCGCGCCCGCATCCGCCGAATCGCAATCGATCTGATGCACTGGGAGTCCATCTGTGATGGCGGAGAGGATTCTCGTATGGCCGGCCCGAACGCGGTCGCGGTATTCGGCTGCAGTGCAGTCCCGGTTCTGTTCAGCGCCGAGTGCGAGTCCGTCGATTAGATCGTCACTCTCCCGCAACCAGATCAGTTTCACATGTGGCGAATGATGACCGGTTGGCAGTAGTGCACTCGCGTCCTGATTCCAAGCGCCGACGTGTCCCCATACATACCGGTGCCAGGGACTGGCGAGGAGGTCCTGGTGGGCATCTGCACGATATCGCCAAAGATCCTCGTTGGCAGGCAATCCACCGGTCGGTCGCCTCCACTGGCTAAGCCCCCGCGTGTTCACGAAGCCATAGCCCAGCATCCTGGCAACTAGAGCGGCGACGTCGAACGGCCACGTACCGAGCGTCAGCGACACGACAGCAACCGACCGAACGCCAACATGATCCCACGTTCGAGTAGGACCGAAGGGCGAAACGGTATGGGCAACGGAATAGCGGAGTGAAAGTGCCACGGATGCACTGGAAGGTGAGGACTCGGACTCGGTGTTCTTCGGTGACCACACCGTGTGCCCCCGGGGCGCAAAGACCACGTGATTTTGGCTGAAAGCGTCTCCGAGGTCAGCCTCGAGTGCTTCCCTCAAGGTCGTCAGATCGCTCAGATGGTCCGACAGGTAGCGAAAGTCAAGTCGATCAGCCACGTGAATCGGAACATCGGTGGGCCCTTCAACTGCCGGATGGACTGCGACAGCCCATCGACCAGATGCCGTTGCCGCGGCAACGATCCGACCCGTGGCGGCCGTGGTGTCGGACGCCCGCACCTGTTTCTCCAGATCGCGTAGCTCGCCTCTAAGTTCTAGAATCCGCTTCTGCGCGTACAGCTCAGATTCAATGCCATCCTCGGGTATTGCTCCCAAGAGTCTAGCGAAGTACAGGGGGTCTCCCGCCCAGTGATAGCTCAGCTCCGGGAGTTGCGACAGTTGAGGGCGGCTATGGCGGCGCCTCCAGTCCCGGACCTGAGCAGAGGTGACGATTGGAGCTCCGGCTCCGTCATTGAAGCGTTCGGCGATCTGGGTTGGGGTGCCGTCATAGGCCTCGAAGTAATCAAAGAACGCATCCCAGGCAGTGTCGGCACGGTTCGCCATTCAATTCTCCCTGCAATATTGGATCAATAAGTGATGTGGACTCGCGCAATGCTGCATGCATAGTCTTGCATGTGTTCGGGTGTAGGTCCGAACTCAGGCAGCTGAAAGGACGCAGGAGGCGTGAAATGAGTCAAGAACTTGCACTCGCGAGTGGTGTGCGTGCCGTTGGAACCGCAGTCACTGAGATCGTTAAGACGTACCGACTGTCGCGGAGCTACAACCGTGCCGAACTCGACGCACTAAGTGACCGCATAGCAGAGGTGCGCGCGCAGGCGGCATCACAGGGTCGGGGTCGGCTTATGAGGACGAACATCGAAGAACTTGCAGCGACCCAGCAACTGATCGATTCGCTCGGACTTGAGGGGTACGTGCTCGAGTTGGCCGTCGACCAACTGCGGACTCTGAGTTTTGCGCTGAAGCGGAATTTTGAGGATTTCTGCCGTGCCTGAACCCAGCGAAGGTCGCCAAGCGGAATTTGAACCATCTACGAATATTCAGAGCGTCGGCATAGGGACGTTCTCGGTAGTCAAAAGGGTTGATATGCAACAACCGTCGACTGACCCGACCCGAGACTTAATGGCCTCCATCGCAAAAGCCATCGAAGAATGGGGCCAACGTCATCACCTCGAAAATCTGCCGCCCGACATCGTGTTCGAGCAGGCACTCAGCGCGCTAAACGAGGTATATCGGGTCGCCCAAGAGCGACAGCGGCGACACAGTCAGGATGGTGCACGATGAGCTGGATCTGCATTCTCGTCGTTCTCATTCTCGCGGCGGTCGCGGTCTGGAATCTCGGTGGTAGGGAAGCTCTCCGCGAACAGCATTATCGGTTGTCCGCAAGAGTGTTGGGGACTAAGGCACGAGCGACAATCAAGTTTGACCACTGGCTTGAAAAGGGATCGTCCCCGAGCACTCGTCGGAGTGGCGGACGGCGCTGAGATTTTCGAACTCGTCTAGACCGAGTAGTTCGGAAGGTAGCGGTGCGACGTCACTCTAGCCACTAGGAGAATGCCTCTCTCGCTGGCAATTCCACGGATCTCGCACGTCGTGATTTATCAACTTTCGATCCGTATCCCAGTCGACATCGGCCGGGCCGGTGAACAGCGTTTCGATGTCTGCCCACTGTCGCCAGGGACGTGACGCCGCGGGGACTAGTCGATCGTCAGCACGACCTTTCCGGTGGCTGTACGTCCCTCGAGGCTGGTGAGAGCATCGACGGCGTGCTCGAGCCCGAAGGTCTTACCCACGACAGGTTTGATGGCCCCGCTGCGCAGGTGCGGTTCCATCGCCGCCATCTCCTGGGCGATATGACCCGGGCGGGACAGGCCGAATGCGCCCCACCCCACGCCGATTACCCCAATATTGTTGAGCAGCAACCGATTTACCTTTACCGTCGGGATGTCGCCGGCGGTGAACCCGATGACGAGTAGCCGTCCGTGCTCACGAAGCGTCCGTAGGGAATCGGTGAAGCGATCGCCACCTACCGGATCGACGACAATATCCACCATGCGTCCGACGGACTCCCGAAACCCTTCTGCCAGAACGTATTCATCCGCGCCGGCGGCCGTCGCGATGGCCCCTTTATCGTCGGACGACACCACTGCGATTACGCGACCCGCGCCGAACGCCTTAGCCACCTGAATGGCGCTGGTTCCGATTCCGCCGGCCGCGCCGTGGATCAGGACAGTCTCGCCCGCCATGAGATGGCCACGTTCGATGAGTGCGAAATACGAAGTGCCGTAATTGAACGGATACGCTGCACCTTCGGTGAAACTGACGTCGTCGGGAAGCGCGAATGTCAGGTCGGGCCGGGCGATCGCGACTTCAGCGAAACCACCGAGCAGCGGTAGCGCCGCAACCCGGTCTCCGACCGCGAAACCCGAGCCCTCGGGGGCATAAGACACCACACCCGCTACCTCGGCACCGGGAACGAAGGGTAAATCCGGCTTCATCTGGTAGAGCCCGCGCGTCTGCAGCAGCTCCGGGAAGGCCACCCCGGCGGCCTTCACATCGATGGTGATCTGCTCGGGATCGTGGGGTGCGGGGATGTCGACGAGTTCGATCGCCGATGGACCGTCGAGGCTGCTGATGTGAATGGCACGCATGCCCTCACCCTAGGGCAGCGGGCGCCGCGTGACCGGGAGCGTGCCGAATACCTCGATACAACGCGAAGGTCGCGAGCCCACCGAGCACGTACAGCGCGGCGCCGACGAAGATCAACAGCGGCGATCGTCCGTCGGCGGGAATCGTGACCGCGGCGACCGTAATCGCCGCGACGTAGGCGATATTGAAGACCGCGTCCTGGACGGAGAAGACTTGGCCTCGAACGGTGTCGGTGATGTCGAGTTGCATCGCGACGTCGCCGCATAGTTTGGCGGTCTGGCCGACGAGGCCGAGCACCGCCGCGGCTATCCCAACCGCGACCGGTTGTAGTCCCAATAGCGCGAGCTGCGCGATGACGCCGACTGCCATCGCGAGCAGGATGGTATTGCGTCGTCCCACTCTCGCGACGGAGAACGGAGTGCTGACGGCGGCGGCGAACGCGCCGACCGCGGTACAACCGGCGACCATCGCCAGACTGCCGAATCCGCCGCCGGGCGCGCTGTGTTTGGCGAGCACCAACAGCATGAGCGAGTTCATGCCGAAGACCAGTCGGTGAGCGCCGATGGCCGATAGCGCGGCTGCGACGGTTCGGTTCGCCTCGACCGCACGAGCCCCATGCACTAACCCGACCGATACCGCGTGCAACGCGGAATGTCCGGCGTCATCGGGGATGTCGGGTCCGAGAGCTTTGCGCGCAAACCGGTGCGCGATCCACGCCGCGATAAGTGCGCCAACCACACCGGCAAGTGTGGTTTCGGCGCTGCCGACGTTGTCGTCGCCGAAAACCCAGCGCAGGCCGACCGTGATCCCCGCACCGACCGCGAGCATGCCCGCGCCAACCGTGGTGAACAGGGAATTCATCGCGACGAGAACATCTTTACCGACCACATGCGGAAGGCTGGCCGATAGGCCGGAATTCACGAAGCGGCTGGCGCCGGTCACCACCAGCGCACCGATAAGCACCACGGTTTGCGGCGCACCGGTAGCCACTGTGGCCGCGACGACTCCGATCAGAACAGCGCGAATGATGTTGGCATATACCAGAACTGACCGTCTGTCCCAGTGGTCAAGGAGTGCGCCGGCGAATGGGCCGAGGATCGAGTACGGCAATAGGAGCACCGCGAACCCGCCGGCGACCGCCAGTGGATCGGTATGGCGTTCGGGGTTGAACAGGATCGCGGTGATCAGTGCCGCCTGAAAGACGCCGTCGGTGATCTGACTGGCCACCCGGACTGCGAGCAGCCGACCGAGGCCGGGCGAATGGGTGAGCGAAGATAGAAAGATCCCTATTGCCGATGTTGACGAAGGGGATCGAGATCTCACTGCACAAGACTACCGACCTCGTGGCGATGCGCATGCCATGATTGATTCGTGAACGGCGGTGATGAATTCGTTGCGTCGCAACGTCGGGTGCGAGCTGGGACATTGCTCATCGCATCGACGACGCTGACGGAGTCCATCTTTGCGCGTTCGGTGATTTATCTGATTGAGCACAATGACGAGGGCAGTCTCGGCGTGATTCTCAACCAGATGAGTCAGACCGCCGTGCATAACCTTCTTCCGCGGTGGACGGACTTGGCCGCCAGCCCGCGCGCACTGTTCATCGGGGGACCCGTCAAGCAGGATTCCGCGCTGTGCCTCGGGGTGCTTAAACCCGGAATCGATTCCGGGCCAATCGAAGGCATCAGGCATGTCGATGGTCGGGTCGTGCTCGTCGATCTCGATGCCGATCCCGAACAACTTGCCGAAATTCTCGAGGCGGTGCGCCTATTCGCCGGCTACTCAGGCTGGAGCAGCGGTCAGCTCGACAGCGAGCTCGGTCAGGACAGTTGGCTGGTGGCCTCCGGGTTGCCGCGCGATGTCACGGCGCCCGCGACTGTCGACGTGTGGTCGTCGGTACTGCGCCGACAGCCGTGGCCGTTGCCTCTGTTGGCGACATTCCCCGACGATGTCATGAGTAACTGATCGTTAGCGCTTCGGTGACTGACGCGTACATGGTCGCCTTGATCGCGGACACCGTGCCCCGGTCCTTTCCGAGTTGTGTCGCCAGCCGCGCGACGGCCTCGTCGACGACTTCCGCTTGGGCGACCGCCGCGTCCGTCAGACCAACCTCGCAGGCCTGCTGTCCGCCGTAGCGATGTCCACCGACCATCGCATCCAACGCCGCGCGGGGACTGAGCTTCGCTTGAATCAACGCCGCCATGCCGGGCGTGAATGGGATGTTGATATCGACTTCCGGGAAGCAGTAGTAGCCGCGGTCCACGCGCATCACCCGATGGTCGTGTGCGATCGCGAGCATCGCGCCCGCGCCGAACGCATGGCCGTTCACCGCCGCCGCGGTCGGCAGCCCAAAGGTGAGAATCCGGTTGAACAGCTTCTGCACCTGTCCGACGTACCACTGGCTGCGGTCACCGTTGGCCAGCAGCCACTCGAGGTCGAGACCGTTCGAGTAGAACTTGCCCGTTCCGACGGTGACCAGGCCCTGAGCGCTGCCTTCGATTTCGTCGAGTAGCGCGTTGACCTGGTCGAGCCAGTCGGGGGTGAAACGGTTCTCGTCGTCGCCGAGAGTGAGCAGTGCGATCGTGTCTCGGTAGGCAACGGTTGGCGCCATGATTGGGTCCTATCTGTTGGGGTTTCTCGGTTGTGGGGCGGGTGGTTCGAGGGCCAGGATTGCTCGTACCGCGGCGGCCAGGCGTGCGCGCGCCGCGGCGTCGGGTGTTCGGTCGCGACGTAACAGCAGCGCGGTCGGCAGTTCTACGACGCAGTCGCGAATTACTGCTACCGCCTCCCGGTCGCCGCGCCCCCACATCGCCTGTGCGAGTCGGATGAATAGTTCGGTAAGGGTGCCCTCGAGAGCCTGCAGTTGTGTAGCGACGTCGGTTGGCATTTCTCGTGAGCCCAGTAGTTCGGCGCGGTCGACCGTCAAGAGAAATCGCCCGGAGGTTCCGAACGCGATGGAGAACTCGGCCGGGCTGTCGGCTGCCGCGACGACAGCGTCGATGGGATTCGCCTCCTGATCGACCGCCGCTCGCTGGAGGTCCAGGAAGCGTTGCGCGGCACGTAAGCAGACCTGTCCCAACAGTCCCGACCGGGATCCGAACGCATGGTAGATCGCCCCGTTGGAAGCGCCGGTGACCTGCGACAAGGCTCGGACGGTTACCGAGGCGGGCCCGGATTCGACGGCCAGTTTCTCGGCAGCGTCCATCAACTCGTCAAGGTCATGGAGGCGGGGCCGCGGCACCGGACAACAGTAACAGAGCAGCCGCTCTATTACTATACCTTCTTGTGATCTGACCCACTAGTAAGGCACTATGTTCCGCAGTTCATATCTCAGCTAATACTCAGGATGGAAAGTCGGGTTCCAGGGATGCGCGCTGCTTTGATCATTTCGACGTTGGTGACGTCGATGCTCTTATTGATCCAACCCGGAACCGCCGGTGCGGTGACCGCCGCCGGGCCCAGTGGTGGCGTTGCGGGTAAGCAGTGGACGCGCGCCCACGACGGCCCCCATCGGTATGCCGGCGTGCATGTCGACTGGGATGTCCCGATTCGGATGAGCGACGGCACGGTCCTTAAGGCCAACATCTACCGACCGGGTGACGCGGCCGAACGTCCGACGACGACCAAGACTCCGGTCATCGTCAATATGACCCCATACACCAAGTTGGTGACGTCGGTGGCGACGGCCACGCTGCAGAACCCGATTCTCGAGCCATTCGTTATGCAGATCGCATCGATGATCAACCTCAGCGGTACACCGATCGACGGCATCACCGAATTCGCCAAAGCCGCGAAAGGCGGTGGCATACGGTCGTTTTCGGTGGATCTGGACCTGGTTCGCAGCGGTTACACCCAGGTCGTGGTCGACGTGCGAGGGACTGGGTTCTCGCAGGGTGTGTGGGATGTCTTCCAAGAACGCGAGCAGAAGGACACCGTCGAGGTAATCGACTGGGCCGCCAAGCAGCGATGGTCGACCGGCAAGGTCGGGATGAGTGGCGTGTCCTACTCCGCCATCAACCAGATCCAGGCGGCCAACAAGAATCCCACGGCGCTCAAGGCGATCATGCCGGTCGAGCCCGGCGGCGACCTCATCCGCGACATCGTCGCTCCCGGCGGTGCATTGGGATTCGGCTTCCTGCCGAACTGGCTGCTCGCGGTCAACGGGCTTAAGATGGTGCCCGACGTCAAGTCCATGTTTACCGGAACATTCGACTGGAAGTGGTTGGCCAGCAGGATATCTGACCCGTTCGTCTTCTTCCCGCAACTCTTCGCGGCGCTGTTCACCCCAGACATCAAATCGATTCCGCCCGATCTCAAGAGACTGCTC
>NZ_BAEH01000080.1 GCF_000241305.1 Gordonia effusa NBRC 100432 | reverse complement strand
CCCTCGCCGACGTCATCAGCACCATCAACTACGGCGGCGCGGTCGCCGCGAGCGGCTTGACCGGTGGGCCGCAACTGAATACGACGGTTCTGCCATTCATCTTGCGCGGGGTGTCGCTGCTGGGTATCGACTCGGTGTCGATCAAACCCGAAGTCCGGCGGGGTATTTGGTCGCGGCTGGAAGTCGACCTCCGTCCCAAGCGGCTGGAGAAGTTGATCGTCGATGTCGACGTGAAAGACGTCGCCGCATCGCTCGCCTCAATTGGCAAGGGCGCCAACACGGGTCGCACCGTGGTACGCGTCGACGGCGGCTTCGCGTAAGTCGCTACTCGGCCGGGATCTGTCCCCGGCGGTAGTTGGGCAATCGGCTCGCCGGCAGGATCGCCGTCGCACTGATGGCGGCGAGGATTAGCAGGCCGAATTTGAGCGTCCGTAACCGCGCATCCTCGTTCACCTCGACCGCCGCATCGATCTGAGTGGGAGTCGCGTCGGTCTGCGTCGCCAGGACGGTACGCAGATTGTCATTGCTGACGAAGTTGACGTTGTCCAGATTCACTTGTGCGACAAGGGAATCAGGAAGCTCGGGGTGAGCCACGACCGACGATGCGACGGTGAAGCCCAAGATGGTGACCAATAGCGCACCGGCGACCGCGGTGCCGACGGCCGACGCCAGGTTCTGAGTCGTGCCGCGCACCGAGCCGACGTCGCCGGCGAGTTCTTTCGGCGCCGACGTCACCAGGACATTGAATACTAACGTCACCAGCGCACCCTGTCCGATGCCGAAGATGATTAGGCCGACGATCGTCGCCGCCGTCTCCCAATTGTTGTTCACCACAACCGAAAGCCACACCAACGCGCCGGTGGTGAGGATGAACGAGAACACGCCGATTGTTCGTGGGCTGTAGCGTTTGTAAAACCTCACCACGAGCATCGCGGTTGCGAATACCGTGAGGTTGAACGGGATCATCGCCAGTGACGTGTCAAAGGCCGACCGACCCTGAACGATCTGGATATAAAGCGGCACAGTGAAATTCAGTGCCGCCTCCAGGGTGACCACGATGAACATGGCGTAGACGGCCGCGCGCTCGCGGGAGCTGCCCAGCACCGAGAGATCCACCAGCGGCACTTGGCCCGCTTTCATCCGACGTCGAGTCCAGATGAAGAAGGACTGACCCAGTATCAGGCCGATCAGAATCATGAGCGGTGCGGGTGAGACGCCCTGAATGTCGAAGGGGGCGTTGGGGTCGGCGAAGAACACGCCCCAGGAGTTGAGGTTGTTGAAGCCAAGGGTCAACAGCACGACGGCGCTACCGATCAGCACGGCCGCCACGACGTCAATCTCTATGTCCGGGTTGCCTTTATCCGATCGGAGCGTAAAGCTGAACGCGAAGACGGTGATCGCGATGGCCAGCACGATGCCGAAGACCGGACGCCAGCCGACCGCGGTTCCCAGTGCGCCGCCCACGAAGAACGCCGTCATCCCGGACACCGCGCGGGCCGAACCCAGCGATCCGATCGCGGTTGCTTGCTGCTCGCCGGAGTAATTCTCGGCGATGAGCGCCACCAGCGCGGGGGACGATGATTGCCGCCGATGCACCAGCGAGGCCTTGGCCGGCGATGGCCCAACCCACCGACGGCGACACGATCATCAGCACCGACGAGCACGCGAAGGTGATGATCACGAACCGGAAGATCGTCACCCAGCCGACGCGCTGGCCGAGTTTGCCGCCGAGCATCACCAAAGCGGCGACGGCGAGACCGTACATGACGATGGTGGTGCCGACCGTCGTCGGCGGGACGTCGAAGTCTTCGACCATGCCGCCGATCGAAACCGGCAGCGCCGCAACGTTGAACGACATCAAGACTTGCCCGAAGAATAGACAGACCATCGGTAGCCAGGAGCGTCGGTCGGTGTTCGTCGCAGCTGAGGGCGTCATTGTGCTCACCCTAATGGGCTAGACTTCATGGCGCTGTTGATCGCGCGGGAGAATCAGCCAGGCCGCCACACTCGCGACGACGAGAAATACTGCTCCGACGCCGAGCCCCATTCGATAGCCGTCGGCTGCGACCGTGTAGTGCGCGGCGATAGTGACGAGTATGGCGAGCCCGATAGTGCCGCCCAGCTGGCGTGAACTGTTGAGCACACCCGATGCCGCGCCGGCGTCGACGGGCGGCACTCCGGCCGTGCCGACGGTGCCGATCAGCACCATCGAACCGCCAATGCCGGTCGCCGCTAACAGGGATGGCAACAGAATCCCGGTCCAGAACGAGAACTCATCGGGCATCCGCGCAAATAGCGCCAAACCTACCGCGCCGAGCAACCCTAGAAGTGCGATTGTATTGCGGGGCCCTAGTTTTGGCGCGATCTTCGACGACAGAACGATACCCACGAATACGAACGCGCAGAACGGAAGGAATAGCACCCCGGTCAGTCGGGGGCTTACTTCCCAGACCGTCTGTGCGTACAGCGAGCAGAAGTAGAACGCGGCCAACTGTCCTGCCGCCAGCATGAAGCCAAAGGCGTTGGCGCCCACTATGCTTCGTGTCGCGAGGACTCGGATGGGCATGAGCGGATGTTGGCCGGTGCGTTCGGCGATGGCGAAGCCAGTCAGTAAGATCACCGCGACAGCGAAGCCGGCGAGTGTTCGCCACGATCCCCAGCCATATTCTCCGGTCGCGGTTACCGCGAAGACCAGTGCGGCTACGCCGACGGTCACCAGCACACCGCCGAGCAGGTCAACGCGAGCACGCGACCGCTTAGTTTCAACGCTGATGCCTCCGAGAGCGGCCACTAGAGTTGCCGCGACGATTGGAACATTGACGAACATGACCGCGCGCCAATCGAACCAGTCGGTCAGCAATCCGCTGGCCACTACACCGACCGCGCCGCCAGCCGCTCCGGCTCCGCCCCAGATACCCATCGCGCGTTTGTGCATCGCCTCGTCGTCGATCTGGGCGACTAGCGCCAAGGCCGCGGGTGCGAGCACCGCTGCGGCCAACCCCTGGATGGCGCGCGCCCCGACGAGGAGCCATGGCGCGGTAGCGAATCCGCCTGCGACACTGGCGACGCCGAATACGAGGAGTCCGACGAAGACCACCGGCCGTCGACCCCACACATCGCCGAGTCGACCGCCCACCAGCATGAAGCCGGCGAAGCTGAGCAGGTAGGCATTGACGACCCACTGCAGCCCGGCGGCACTGAACCCCAGCTCAGCCTGTATCGCGGGTAATGCGATATTGACCAGCGACATGTCCAGCCCGACGGTGAACTGCAGGAGGAAGACGGTGGTCAGCAGTGCGCCGTAACGCGTCCGAGGGCCTGCCGGGGGTGCGATTGTCACCGGAACTCCGATCTCATACTTGTACGAATTAGTACGCGTACGAGAATGTACGCTACGTCGAGGTCGATGCCAAGAGCACCAGGCGATGGGAGAGGATGGATAGATGCCGCCCACTCGATCACTGCAACGCGACGACATCGTCGACACCGCGATCGCGATTCTGCAGCGCGACGGCGTCGATGGCCTCAGCATGCGGCGTCTCGCGGTCGAACTCGATTCCAAGCCGATGACCCTGTATCACTACGTGCCGAATAAATCGGCGTTGCTCTCGCTGGCTCTGTCCGAGGTCGCGGGGCGGATTCCCTGGGCCACCCCGACCGGCCCACCGCGCGAACGCATGGTGATCATCGCGACCGATATGTTCGACAAACTGCGGGAGATCCCGTGGATCGTCGGGATCTTGCGACAAGGCACCAACGTCGGCACACCCGCTCTGGCATTGGCGAATGAATTCTTCACCGCCGCAGCGGAATTGGATATCAACGAGCAAGACACCCTCGACCTGTGGCGTGCCGTGTGGTACCTCGTCGTCTCCGAGCTGCAATGGCTGGACACCTTGGCGAACCGCGCACCCGACGACAAGTCATGGCACGAGAAGATGGACCCGGCGCAGGTCGCGCATTTGCCGAAGGTCGCCGCGATCATCCCGCGCTGGCGGGAGTTGTCCGACGGCTTCGACATCCAGCGCGCCATCGAGGCACAGATCGACGGTGTGATCGCGCGAGCGAAAAATGATCACCGATGACTTTTCCGACGTCCTCCGGTCTATCTCGACATGAAGGCTTCCACCGAACAGATCTGGCTCGTCGTCGCTGAGGAACGGTCGCGTCTGGTCGATGACCTTTCGTCGGTCGGCGTCGACGCGTGGGATACGCCATCCCTTTGTCCGGGATGGAGTGTTCACGACGTACTGGCGCACCTCGTCGACTCGGCCAAGGCGACGCGAATTAGCTTTGCGCGCAGGATGATTGCCGCACGCTTCAACTTCGACCTCGATAATGAACGGGGAATCGCGCGTGAACGTCGCGACAGCCCGGCCCAGACATTGGCGGCGATGAGCGCGGTGATCAACCTCCGGCACACGCCGCCCGCCGCACCTGCTACTCGACTGGTCGAAGCCTTTGTGCACGGCGAGGATATCCGGCGACCACTGCGCATCGCCGCGACTTATCCCCCCGACGCTGTCGCACAAGCTCTCGCCTATCAGGTCAAGACGAGGGTCGCCATGGGTGGCGGCCGTGAACGCGTCGTCGGGCGGACGGTAGTCGCGACCGACACCGACTTCGTTCACGGCGACGGTCCGGAACTGCGCGGGACGGCGATCGACCTGCTGTTACAGGTTTCGGGTCGCGAACTCTCCGTACCGCACCGTCAGCAGCCGCTCGCGCCATAGCGCCACACTGTATTTGGTCGGCCGTCATTGAGCTGGTTACACCGTCCCCAACATTCAGGGGCGGCGGAACCAGGAAATCCCCACGCGCCGACCACTCGAGTGGCAGCATCGCGGTGGAACCTCGATCAGGAGTAGCGCGTGACGGCAACTTTGGAAGAAACTTCCGGCGACATCACCTATGTCCGAACCGATCCCGACCGTCCGCCGGTTGCGATTGTCGACCGCAGTCCGATCACCGTCCGGCATCGAATTATCTTCGGCGCCATAGCTATTCTCGGCGCCGTCGCCTGGGCGATCATCGCATTCGCCCGCGGGGAGACGGTGAATGCCGTGTGGTTTGTCGTCGCGGCGATCTGTACCTACGTCGTCGGTTACCGCTTCTACGCCCGGCTTGTCGAGTCCAAGATTGTCCGGCCCCGCGACGATCGGGCGACGCCGGCCGAATCCCTCGACAACGCGACCGACTACATGCCGACCGATCGCCGGGTCCTGTTCGGTCATCACTTCGCCGCGATCGCCGGCGCCGGGCCGCTCGTCGGGCCGGTCCTAGCGGTGCAAATGGGATATCTGCCCGGCACGATCTGGATCATCGTCGGTGCGGTTTTCGCGGGCTGCGTCCAGGATTTTCTGGTGTTGTGGGTTGCCACCCGACGTCGGGGCCGTTCACTCGGTCAGATGGTCCGCGACGAACTCGGACCTGTCGGCGGCACCGCCGCAATCATCGGCATCATCGCGATCATGACCATCTTGATCGCGGTGCTCGCGCTGGTGGTGGTCAACGCCCTCGCGGAGAGTCCGTGGGGTGTCTTCGCCATCGCGGCTACCATCCCGATCGCCCTGTTCATGGGCATCTATCTGCGCTACCTGAGGCCCGGCCGGATCAGCGAAGTGTCGTTGATCGGTGTGGTGCTGTTGCTGGCAGCGGTCATCGGCGGACGCTACGTCGGCGAAACCTCTTGGGGCCAAGAGATATTCGGCCTCTCGCCGACGGCATTGGCGTGGGCCATCATCATCTACGGCTTCTGCGCATCGGTGCTGCCGGTGTGGCTATTGCTCGCACCGCGCGACTACCTGTCGACGTTTATGAAGGTCGGCACCATCGTGTTGCTCGCCGTCGGCATCGTCTTTGCGAGACCGGTCATGTCGGCACCGGCGGTCTCCGACTTCGCCTCCAGTGGCGCGGGGCCGGTCTTCGCGGGATCTCTTTTCCCATTCCTGTTCATCACCATCGCTTGCGGCGCGTTGTCCGGCTTCCACTCGCTCATCAGTTCAGGTACCACGCCGAAACTGTTGGAGAAGGAAGGACAGATGCGCATCATCGGCTACGGCGGGATGCTCACCGAATCCTTCGTCGCGATCATGGCGCTGATCACCGCCGCGATCATCAATCAGCACCTGTACTTCACGCTGAATGCGCCAAAGGCCAAAACTGGCGGCACAGCGGAGGGTGCCGCGGCGTATGTCAACAGCCTGCCGCTGGGCGGGCCACCAATCAGCCCGGAGGAGATCACCAAAGCGGCCGACGACGTCGGGGAGGCGTCGATCGTTTCCCGCACCGGTGGCGCTCCGACGTTGGCCTTTGGCATGTCCGAGGTCTTGCACCGGGTGTTCGGCGGGTCGGGACTCAAAGCCTTCTGGTATCACTTCGCGATCATGTTCGAGGCCCTGTTCATCCTCACCACGGTCGACGCCGGGACGCGTGTCGCCCGATTCATGATCTCCGACGCCTTCGGCAACTTCGGTGGTCCGCTGCGCAAATTGCGCGATCCGAGTTGGCGGCCCGGCGCCTGGGGTGCGTCGTTGGTGGTTGTCGCACTGTGGGGCGGCATTCTGCTGATGGGTGTCACCGACCCACTCGGCGGTATCAACACGTTGTTCCCGTTGTTCGGTATTGCCAACCAACTGCTCGCCGCCATCGCGTTGACATTGGTTGTCGTGGTAGTGGTTAAGAAGGGTTACTACCGCTGGGTGTGGATTCCGGCCGTGCCGCTGGTGTGGGATTTGATCGTGACGATGACGGCGTCGTGGCAGAAGATCTTCTCGGCCGACCCTGCCGTCGGATACTGGAAGCAACACAGTCAGTACGCGGCTGCCGCCGACGCCGGCAAGGCGACCTTCGGCTCGGCCAAGACCCCGGCCGAAATCGACGCCGTGGTGCGCAACACGTTCATCCAGGGGACACTGTCGATCGTCTTCGCGGTGATGGTGTTGATTGTCGTCGCCGTCGGTGTGTATTGCGCGTACCGCACGGTGTCAGGCGGCGGTAGACCGCTCACCGAAGACGAGGCCGAGCCGAGCCATCGCTTCGCGCCAAAGAGCCTGGTGCCGACCGCGACCGAACGGGAAGTGGCACGGCAGTGGGCGAGCGGATGATGAGAAGAATCGGCACCGTCGCGCGGGCTATCGCCGCTTACATCCGAGATGTTATGGGCGACAACGACTATCAGCGGTATGTTGCTCTTCGACGTCGGACGCATCCGGGCGAACCGATGATGACCGAACGCGAATACTGGCGGGTCCGACATGACGCGCCACCGACGGCGCGCTGCTGCTGAACGCTGCCGGGCACGGCCCAAAGTCTCAAATGGTGTGCGTCCCAAGGGATACCGCTCGATATATCCTCTCCGCGGTCGCCGAGATGTCGAGATCGGTGGTATCGATCGCATGCCGCGAGTAGGGACCTAGATCCGCGAACTGATCCCAGAGCGCCACAACGGGTTCCGCGTCAGTGAGAGCGTCCGCTTCGGCCCGCTGCTGAGCACGCTTGAGTGCCGTTGGCCGGTCGGGACGTAGCACCAGGTAGTGAGTCGCGACCTCGGGGTGCCCGCGGCGAACGCGTTGATAATGGTGAAGCATCCACGGACCGACGATCCCGTCGACAATCGTCACATAGCCGCCAGCCGCATATCCGAAGGCTGCCGCTGCGGTCACGCCGACCACGGTTTGGTTCTGTTGATCCGATTCCGGTAGATACGGCGCGATCGCACCGGAGACGATGGCATGCCAGAAGTCGTCGGTGTGAAGGTGTACCGCTCGGTCAAAGCGAAGAGCCAGCTTTCTCGCGATCGTTGTCTTTCCGGAGCCCGGGGAACCCGAGACGATGACAACCTGGTTCATTCGACGTCCTTCCCCGGTGTCCGGCGATGAAAGTGTTCAGTGTCCGGTGCCATTCTGCGGCATTGCGCCGACGGCGCGTTGTTGCTGACGGCTGCCGAGTATGGCCGGGTCCCATACCCTTGGGCATATGGCGCACCCGCCGACTACTCCCATCCGCGTTCCCTACGAATATGCCCGCAGCTGGTTGCTCGTCTCGGCACACAAACCCGAACTCTTCGCCAAGTCGGCGGCTAGTGCCGCCGATGCCATCATCATCGACCTCGAAGATGCTGTTGCCCCCGAGGCCAAAAGCCGCGCTCGATCCGGAGTCGCACAATGGCTGCGCGATGGCGAACTGAGCGCATGGGTGCGCATCAACGACGCCACCACCAAATACTGGGCCGACGACCTCGTCGCGCTGCGCGGACTGCCCGGCCTCGAAGGAATCATGCTGGCGAAAGTCGACGACGGTGAGCAGGTCGATATGACCGCGGCCCGGATGGCGGCCGGCGTGCCGATCATCGCGCTCATCGAATCGGCGGTGGGTATCGAAGCGGCACTCGACATCGCGCGCCGAGCCGGTACTTCTCGAATTGCCTTCGGCAGCGGCGACTTTCGTCGTGACACCGGTATGGCCGACGACCCGGTCGCGATGGCCTATCCGCGTAGTCGGCTCACCGTGGCGAGCCGCGCTGCCGGGCTGCCCCCGCCTATCGACGGACCGACCCGCGTCGCCGACGAGGAGACATTGATACGGCAGACGGCCGACGCCGCGGCCGTCGGGATGACGGGACGGCTGTGCCTGCGGATCGAACAGACATCTGTGGTGAACACGCGACTCGCGCCAACGCCGGATGACATCGAGCAAGCGCGCGAAACGGTGATTCGGTGCGCGACCATCCGCGAACCATCGGATGTCCCGCGAT
This sequence comes from Gordonia effusa NBRC 100432, assembly GCF_000241305.1. Classification (GTDB taxonomy): domain Bacteria; phylum Actinomycetota; class Actinomycetes; order Mycobacteriales; family Mycobacteriaceae; genus Gordonia; species Gordonia effusa. The sequence goes on along the minus strand of NZ_BAEH01000080.1, from coordinate 10,456 downwards.
TGGCGCAGGCGCGCCGGGTTCTGGAGTTGGCTGGGATCTTCGGTACGGCCTGACACTTCTCTCGCGAAACCAATGAGAACACGTTCTATTCGACGTAGGGTGCGAAGAATGAGCCGTATCGGAGATTTTGACAGCACCGACATCGTCGGATGGGTTGGTGTGGCACCCGAACTTGGTACCGCGATGGCTGGTTTCACCGATGCGGTCTACAACCGCAGTCGCCTGCCGCTGCGCGTTCGCGAGGCCGCGCGCATGGCGATCGCGTTGGCCAACGAGTGTGCGGTCTGTCAGCAGACGCGCGACTCACAGGGCGCGGCGCAGGGCATCGACGACGAGTTCTACGACCATGTCCTGCACTGGGATTCGTGGGAGGGCTTCAACGAACAGGAACGAATCGCGGCTGAGTTTGGATATCGATTCGCCACCGATCACACCGCGCTGCGCGACGATGAGGGCTTCTGGGAGCGGGCCCATGACGCGTTATCGGACGAACTACTGGCCGACCTGGCGTTGTCGTGTGCGATGTGGCTCGGTTCGGGGCGGGTGTTCCGAGTGCTGGACATCGCGCAGGCATGCAAGCTGACGCTGTAAGGAGCCGAGAGACCACTGGCCGGTGTCGGTCATCCGAATGCCTTTTGGTTTCTTAGTCGCGGGTCATCGCTAACGTCGCAGGTAATAGATCGCGGCCAGAGGGATGACCATGAACGATTCAACGCGCGACGTCGTGCGCAGACTTGCCGCATTCGGCGCACTCACACGAGCCACCGGTTTCGACGACGTCGTGGTCATCGACGGCGACGAGATCACGCATGACGACGGCGGCGGAAACTGGATTCGGTTGCGCAAAGACGGCGATCGTCTCACCGTGTGGGGATTCGATCGGGATGATTGCGACTCCGAGGTCGACCGGACCGTCTTGGCGACACATTTCGGTCCGCACAGCGAGTACGGGACCGGAACTAACCACGTGTGCTTTCTCGGCGAAGAAGTGCCGGCCAACGACCCGGCCAGACCCCGGCCGGTAGTCGAGAATTGGCAGTCTGACGAAACCGCCGAGTTGGAGTTAGCCGATTGGTTCGAGCAGTATCTCGTCGATGCAGGATCTGACGAAGAGATTGATCGGGAACTTCTGAAGGCGATCGTTAACAATCCGTTCTCTCCCGCAAATGGCTTGCGGCAGTTGGTTAACGACGTCGATGCCACGAAAACGCCCAACGTCGAAACCTTCCTCGCCGAGATGTGGCGCTGGCTTGGCGCTGAGTCGATTACCTGAGAGGTAATCGACCAACTACCCGCTGGCACTTACGGTCGAAGCATCCGATCAAGGAGGCGTCGATGCTACGACCACCAACCAAACACCGACTGCTGTGGCTCGCGGTGCACGCCGACAAGGTCGGATCTAACGCCTACATCGTCTATGCGTTATTCGTCGCTCCGCCAATCCTCGCGCTGATCGATGATCCCTCGATAACCCTCGCGGTGTGGCTCAGTTTGATCTTCGGCGCCATCGCATTGGCGATCCTCGGAATCTGCATGGCCGTCGGCCTGGGTTTGGCGGCGCGCAATCCCGACGCGCTCGACTTCGACTGGTACCGAAGCCATTTCGAGTCCGGTGATCTATCGTGACGGTGGTGACCACTGTTCAACCCGACGTCGGGGTCTTGGTCCGCGAGTGGCGGATGCGTCGTCGACTGAGTCAACTCGAACTCGGTCTGCGCGCCGACGTGTCGGCGAAGCATGTCAGCTTTGTCGAGACCGGACGCGCTCGACCTACCCGCGACATGCTGCTGAATCTCAGTGAGCACCTTGATATTCCGCTACGGGAGCGCAACGAAATCCTGCTGGCGGGTGGTTTCGCGCCGGCCTATCCAGAGCACGCCATGACCGACATTCCGATGGCAGCGGTGGCGTCGGCGATCGCGCAAATTCTCCAAGCGCATCTGCCGAATCCGGCCGTCGTGGTCGATCGGCATTGGACAATGGTGGACGCCAACCCGGCTATTGCTCTGTTGACTAAGGGGTGTGCGGCCGAACTGCTTGAGCCGCCGATCAACGTACTTCGCTTGGCGCTCCATCCCGACGGGATGGCGCCGCGAATAGCCAATCTCGCGCAAGTGAGCGCGCATCTGATCGGCCGGCTGCGGCATCAGATCGCCGTTACTGGAGATCGGACCCTCACCAGATTGGCCGACGAACTCGAGACCTATCCGGCCGGGCCTGGTCACGAAATGTCACACTCGGAACTTCTTGTTCCGATTCAAATCGACACCGCGGCAGGAGAACTCAATCTGATGTCCACCACGACGGTATTCGGCGCGCCGCGCGATGTCACTGTTGCCGACCTCGCCATCGAATCGTTCTACCCGGCAGACGAGAAGACAACGGATCTGTTGGCACAACACCGGATCGATGCCGAATGATCCGAGTGAGTGCCGTGGTGCTTCGAGACGCAGCAGGCGCGATATTGACCGTTCGTAAGCGCGGTACCGATCGTTTTATGTTCCCGGGCGGAAAGCCTGAACCGGGCGAGACGGCGATTGAAGCAGCGATTCGGGAATGCGGCGAGGAACTGCGGCTGCAGTTGGATGCACGCGAACTTAACTTGCTGGGTGTCTTCCGTTCGCCTGCCGCCAACGAACCTGGAATCGACGTCGAGGCAACGGTTTTCGTATGTGCAAGCATTGTTGATTCCGAGCATGACGCGATCACTCCTGCTGCCGAAATCGCTGAGTTGCGGTGGCAATCACTTGACGAGGACCCGTTGCCCGGGGATCTAGCGCCATTGCTCGCGGGGAATGTGTTCCCGGCCTTGCCGTAGAGATTACTGCACCTGCTGTTGCCATTCGCGAATCTGTGTACTAACGTTTTTTATGCATTCGTCATAGGAAATGTTCGTAATTTACCGGGTTGATTGGGGGCCCGCGTGAGCGGCGCTGATGCCAGGCAGTCCACACGACAGTGGTGGCTACGACGCATCGCGGTTGGCGCGTTGGCTGTCCTATTTATCCTGACCGTCGGCATTGCCGTTGTTGACCTCGCCGTGGACGATGACTCGTCGACACGCGTTAACGCTTCGACGGCCGAGGCTGCGAATCCACAAAAACAGGCGCTTGCGCCACCCCCCATACTTCCGGAATCGCCGTCGATACCGATCAGTGTGTGGTTGCTGGCCGGCGCTGCGGCGATAGTTCTGACAAGCCCCGGGGCAGTTTGGGCGCTAACTAACTATGGACCAGCAAAGGGAGTGTCGAGCGACAGCGACCCAGACCACAGGTGCCGCCTGCGTCGAAGGAGTGGGGCCGGGCGCTGAGATGCCGCCTGAGATGTCACCCCCTCGCTGGTCGAGTGCCCGGCGAGGCGCCAGCCGAGCCGGGTGTATCGAGACCACGCAACCGGAAAGCATTGGCCAAGTTGGCATTCCACCTAACCGGGTCTCGATACACCGTCGGCCTCGCAAGTTCGGACGACGGTACTCGACTAGCGAGCGGGCATCGTGCCTCGTCGGGCACTCGACCAGCGAGGGGACTTACAGCAATCCCCGCGACTTCAACGTGAGATAATGGTCGGCCAATGCCGGCGGCAACTTATCTGGCACCGCGTCAATAACTTCGACGCCGAGTCGCCCGACGGCGCTCGCCATTCGTTCACGCTGTTCGATGGATCTGGCCGCCGCGGCGGCGTCGAATGTCGCCTTACTGTCCCCGCGGTTGGCAAGCATCGCGGGTAGCGCCGGATCCGATACTGATCCGATGACCACTCGGTACCGCTGGGCAAGCACCGCAAGTGTGGGCAGCAGTGATTCTTCGACGGCGGCTGGCTCGAGTGGAGTCAGTAGCACCAACAGGGCTCGCTGCTTGCTCAACCGCGCGACCTCCGCGCCAAGCAGCGGCCAATCCGCTTCCAGCAGAGCAGGTTCCAGCGGCGACATCGCGTTGACAAGTTTGCTCAACAGGTCGATGCCCTTGGTCGAAGTGATTCGACGATGTATCCGTCGGTCGCCGGCGATTAGGTCCACCCGGTCGCCCGCGTGTGCCGCCAGGGCGGCTAACAGTAGGGCCGCGTCCATCGCCGAATCCAGGCGGGGCACATCTTCGACACGGCCGGCCGATGTCCGCGACGTATCGAGCACGATCATGATGTGCCGGTCCTTTTCCGGCTGCCACGTTCGCACAACCGTCGATCGACGTCGGGCCGTCGCCCGCCAGTCGATACTGCGTACATCGTCGCCTTCGACATAATCGCGAAGTGAGTCGAATTCGGTGCCCTGACCGCGAATTCGGACCGCCGAGCGTCCGTCGAGCTGTCGTAGGCGCGCGAGCCGGGAGGGCAGATGTTTGCGTGAATCGAAGGGCGGCAATGCCCGGACCTGACCGGGGACGAACTGGGACCGCTGCCGTCCGGCGATGCCCAGTGGGCCGCTCCGACGTACGGTCACTCGGATGGCCAGCCGGTCTCCTCGCCGGGTCGGCCGCAAATCCGTTGTCACCGAACGACGTTCACCGGCCGGGATGCGAAGTCGATGGCGCACCGACGTCGCGCCAGCCGATGGCTGCCAGGCGTCACGCAATTCGCCGCGAAACGTGCGGGTGCCGATATTGGAGATGAACAGCGTCGACGACGACGAGTCGCCCAGTCGGATTGGATCCGACGCCGAACGTCCGATCATCAACACCGTGGTGCGCCCCGCGCACAGGACGTCGACCAGCACAACCACCAGACACAGCAGAAACCACCCGGCCACCACGTAGTACTCCGGGTGCACAATCGTCGGAATCGCCCCTACCGCAACGAGTCCGAGCAATCGGCCGGTGACGTACATCAGCGCGGCACTGGCACGGAGTTGATGGCGGCGTCGAGCACGGTCGACACCGCGACTCCCTCCAGTTCAGCCTCCGGTCGAAGTGAAAGGCGATGTGCCAGAGTCGATTGCGCCAATGCTTTCACGTCGTCCGGGGTGACGAATGTGCGGCCGTTAAGCCACGCCCAAGCTCGGCTGGTCGCCATCAGGGCGGTGGCACCACGTGGACTCACACCGAGTGCCAGCGACGGTGAGATACGCGTAGCTCGTGCGATGTCGACTATGTACGCAAGAACCGCGGGTGCGATAGACACCTCACGAACAGCGCGCGCACCGGCCACGATGTCGTCGCCGGAGGCCACCGGCCGCACACCCGCACCTGCGAGGTCCCGTGGATCGAAACCCGCGGCGTGTCTTGCCAATACGGTGATCTCGTCGTCGCGCGGTGGTAAGGGCAAGGTCACCTTCAAAAGAAAGCGGTCGAGCTGGGCTTCGGGTAGCGGGTAGGTGCCCTCGTACTCCACCGGGTTCTGCGTCGCGGCTACCAGAAAAGGCGCGGGCAACGGCCGCGGCACACCGTCGATGGAGACCTGGCGTTCTTCCATCGCCTCGAGCAACGATGCCTGGGTCTTTGGCGGCGTCCGGTTGATCTCATCCGCGAGAAGAAGATTGGTGAACACCGGGCCGGGACGGAAGGTAAACTCCGACGTCGCGTTGTCGTACACCAGCGAACCGGTCACGTCGCCCGGCATCAGGTCTGGCGTGAATTGCACGCGTTTGGTATCGACGGACAACGCCGCGGCCATGCTGCGGACCAGCAGAGTCTTGGCGACGCCGGGCACGCCTTCGAGTAGGATATGTCCGCGGCAGAGCAGTGAGATCAGAATTCCGGCGACCGCCGCATCCTGTCCCACAACGGTTTTGGCCACCTCGGCGCGCACCCGGGTCAAGGCTTGGCGCGCCGCGTCCGGGTTCGACGGCGGCTGTTGCGCGACAGATGCTTCTTTGGGCAGATCAGTCATAGCGTCGGTGAACTTCCTCTTCGATACGGGACAGGGCATTGGCGAACTGGAGCAACTGCTCCTCGGTGTTGGGCAGCGGTCCGCTCAGCAGTGCCTTCAACTGGGCCTGATCAGAACCGGAAGCGGTTGCCGCCGTGTCGATTACGGTATCCAGTTCGGTGCGCGCGGGTAGGCCAAGAGTCTTGGTGATACGCACGATCGTGTGGTTGCGCAGACGCGATGCCGCGCGCGGAATATCGCCAGCCTGGTGGTAGAGGCGTCCGCGCGCCTCGGTGGTCTCGATGGCCTTGACTACCGCGGGTAGCGGCTCAACGACTAGTTTCCCGAATCGTCTTCCGCGCCAAAACATTGCGGCAAGCAGAGCGACGAATGACAGCGCGATCAATGGCCCGATTGCACGCGGAATATCCGACGGTCCCGTTGGCTCGCTAGGTGCGACGTCTTTGTCTGATGGCACATACCACAGCAATCGATCGTGCCCACCGAGCATTCGCACCGCTACGCCGGCATTGTCTAGACGTGTGACCTTGTCGTTTGTGAATTGTTCGCCGCTGGCAATCACCACTTCGGGTAGAGATGAAGCCGACTGCAGCACAAGCACATTCGATGCATCTGGCTGCGAAGAGCCGGACCTCACCTTGAAACACGCTGTCGATGGCGCGCTGGGGGCAGTGATGGTGTAAGCCCGTGTGCTGGTGGTCATCACATCCGATGCCGAGATGCCGAAGGCTTCGCAGTCGGCGCGCACCGAAGGTGAAAATGAACTGGAGCCCCAATCGGTCGCCGGCAGATTGAGGGAGGTCAGCGTCGTTGAGTGGGGATTGAGCAGGACTAGCCGGGCGGCTCCGCCAATCCGTTCGCGAAGTTTGCCCGCTGTATATGGAGTCAGCGGATCGGCGCCGGCGACCACCACGGTCGTGTTCGCGCCGGGTCGGTCAGCGCCACTGAACTGTCGCTGATTGCGTACCACCTCGACGTCGACGCCGTGCGATGCGATCACCCGGGCCAATGCCTGCGCGCCACTGTTGCCGGGGTTGTTCGGGTCGAGTGGCTCGGAGTTCGCGTTGCTGCCTACTTTGTTCGCGGCCGCGTTGATCGCTACGGCTAAGCCGCCACCGACGATCAGCACGGCGACAATCGCCAGAAGAGCGAACAAGAGGCGGTGTCTCGACTTCTGCGGCGCTTGCGTCGCACTCATCGAACGCTCTCCCGGATCGGTGGGAGGCTAGGTGCTGGCCGCTCGGTTTCGTCGGATAGCCGTGGTTTGGTTGCCTTCACCTTCTTGTCGAGTGCTTGCAGGCGAAGAGCGTCGGTGTGTGTGGCGGGAACCTCGCCGTACACGACATCATCGAAAACGTCAGCACCGCTGAGCAGTTCGTCGATCAGGGACGGGAATGTCGTCGTCAATCGATAGGCGATCTCGTGGGCGGTCAATGACGCGGCGCGGGTTAACAGCGTTCGCTCCACCGATTCCTGCGCGATCGCGCGCATGCTGCAGATGATGCTGCGGTAGTAGTCGCCATCGTCGAGTGCCTGCGTGGCGAGCTCCCGATGTTGTGCGGCAGTCAATTTCGAGGTGCCGAGTACCGCTCGGTCTGCCGCGGTTGGATCGACAGCACGCCGGTTGCGGCGCAACCGGGCCACTAGATATACGGTGCCGGCGAGAATCACCAGCGCGATGAGAACGGACACGACTAGCGGAACTGGACCGGAGTCGGTGTCGAAGATGCTGCCAAATACGTTGCCGAACCATCGGCTGATCGAGTCGGATATCCGGTCCCACCAGCTGGGTTCGGGATTGTATGCGCCCTTCCGCAACTCGTCTTCCAGCCAACGTCGTGCTTCGTCGTTATTGGGGTCGAGTCCTTCGGCGAGGTAGTGCGGGCCGGTCATCTAGCGCCCTTCGAAGTGACATCCGATGCCGTCATGAGCGTGATGTCGAAGCCTTCCAGGCGAATTCGCGTATCGGTATAGAGGACGGTCACGTTGGTGGCGAGGAAGGGAAGAGTAACGAAGTCGACGATGGCGGTCATGATTGTCGAGACGGCGATCTTAGCGGTCGTCGCCGATGCGCCGCCGGCCACCTCTTCGAGCATGCTGCCGATAGTGTCGGCGGGGGTCATGAGGACTGATCCTGCGATTCCGATGATCACTCCGACTAACAGGAGAATCCCGAAGACCCGCCAAAAGACCGGCCGCACAAGAACTATCGAGCGTCGTAGCGAGTCAATCGGACCCAGTTTCTCGAGAACGGTGATCGGCAACGCAAATGCGATGAAGGTCCACACGACCGACAGTGCGAGTATCGCGATGAGGACGATGACGATCCCGAGCACCACGACTGAGAGTGAGTCGACGGTTGTGGCACTCGCGAACACGGCTGTTAGTAGGGCAAAGGGGAGTGCGACGAGGACAAACTGGATCGCTGCCAGCACAAGGATCGCGGGCAGCCGTGGCGCGATGCGTTTCCAGCACCGGGCGATCGGTGGGTATCGGCCCTCCACCGCTCGGCTCGTCGGATAAGCAAGTGCGCCGGTGAGAATCGCACTGAGCGCTACCGCTGCTGCGAAGCCGAACGTGGTGATTCCTCCCAGCGCGCCGAGCGCGTTGTCGTCTAAGACGTCCACGCTCTCCGTCATTACTGACGTCAAAATCGTCACCAGGGTCCCCGCGAGCGCGATAACCGCCGAAATTGCCGCCACCGCACGGAGATTCGTTGTTACCGCGGTGAAGGATCCGTTGAGAACATCGCCGACAGTCAGGGGACGCAAGGGGATGATTCCGGGCTTGTGGGCGGCAAGGGGGTTGGCGTAGCTCGGCGGCGGTTGATAACCGTAAATCTCTGACGGTCGGGGCAGTCCGTAATCGATGGGCGGCGACTCGATTGGTGTCCAACCCGGTGGCAAGGCAGATTCGACTGGCGGCAGGGCGGACTCCGCGCTGGGCGCGATCCAGGCCGCGGGTGTGGGCTCGCCCTGCACGGGTGGATCGGAGTCAGTCATTGTGGTGCGCCCCTCGTCGGTCAGTTCGATCGCGAGCGCACACGCGTGCCGCGACTGAATTTCTTGATTGTGAATCTATCAAAACCCGCGGGCGTTGCTGCTAATCTCGAACTAGAACATGTTCTAAAAACCTCGCTCAGCGCGCAGCCGAAAGAAAAGGAAACCGCAGATGACAGTGGAACAAGAGACGTTGACCGACAAGATGAGCGCCGCCGTCGACTCGTACATCGATCGACTGACCGAAGGCAATGCCGAGAAGATCGTCGAACTCTATGCCGAGGGCGCGACCGTCGAAGATCCGATTGGCACCGAGGTGCGGACCACGCGTGAACAACTGCTGGAGTTTTACACGATCATTCAGAACCTTGATGACCGCACGGCGACGCTGAAATGGAAGAAGGTTGCTGGTGACACCGCGGTCTTCGAGTTCACCCTCGTGACTCACACGGCAGGCATGGCTTTCGAGATCACTCCGGTAGACATCATGGTGTTCAACGAAGAGGGGAAGATCGTGTCGATGCGGGCGGTGTGGGCGCAGGAGGATCTGAAGACGTTGTAGGGCTACCGCCCAGTCGGACGCACCACAATCTCCTCAACATGCGCATCCGCCGGAGTAGCGATCGCATGCGCCACCGCAGCGGCCACCGTCGACGGCTTCAAAAACTGCTCGGGTGAATATTCGCGGCCTTCGATCGCCACGATGTCCTGCTGCATTTCGGTGTCGATGCGGCCCGGGAAGACTGACGTGACGCGCAACGTCGGCTCCTCGAGTCGCAGAGCGTCGGCCAGCGCCTTCAAGCCGAATTTGCTTGCGGCATAAGGCGCCCAGCCGGCATTGGCTCGTCGCCCGGCACCGGAATTGATGAACACCACTTGCCCCGACGCCTCGCGCAGCGACGGTAGTAACAGTCGCGTAAGTTCTGCTGCTGCAACGAGATTCACTTCCAGCAAATGTCGCCACTCGTCAACGGGCGTCGTCTCCACAGGTTCGAGACTGCTTGCGACTCCAGCGTTGTGGACCAGGACATCGAGGGTGGAGATGGCTTCGGTGGCGGCCTCCACGTCGTCGTAGTCGGTCAACTCGACCGCGAAGGTGCTCGCACCGTCCAATTCTGTTGCCAGCGAATCTAATTCGGCGGACGGACGTCCGCCGAGGAGAAGGTCGTGAGTAGGAGCGAGGGCCCGGGCGATCTCTGCGCCCAGGCCCCTGCTGGCTCCGGTGATCAATGCGGTTGGCATTGCGTTAGCCTACCGCCGATCAGTATTCTTCGGCTCCGACGAGTACCGCCTCGGGCTCGACGTGATGCGACGCAGCGACTTTGGTGCGGACGAGGCTCACCGACCCGACGGCCACCACGCAGTATGCCGCAGCGAACCAGAATGGTGCGGCGCCCGAGCCGAACCACTCGGCGAGATAGGACACCAGGACCGCGGCGACGGCGGCACCCATCCACCGCAGGAAGCTGTAGCCTGCGCTCGCGACCGAACGCGGGGTGTCGCCGGAGGCCATCGCCACGCTGGTGAACAGCGTATTGAGCACGCCAGACGGGATCCCCGACACTATGACAGCGAATCCAATCAGTGGGACCGAGCCTTCCAGGGTGCCGACGGCAGCGATTGCCATGACCACTCCG
>NZ_BAEH01000081.1 GCF_000241305.1 Gordonia effusa NBRC 100432 | reverse complement strand
AGTTTGTCGAACACGGTGTGGCGCAGGCGCAAGCCCAGTCCGGCGCCGCCTGCGTCGAGCGACTGGCTGTAGGCCACGGCGGTATCGGCGGCGAGGTCGAAAATCTTGCCTTTGCCGTCGCTGTGAGCGTTCTGCCGCGCGGTGTTGTACACCTTCTCGAATACGCGCGGCACCGACAAGATAAGCGAGGGGCGGAACGCCGCGAATTCGGGGAGCAAATTGCGGGTGTCGGCGGTAAACCCAACTTCCACACCGGCTTTCAGTGCTACATAGGTGATCGCACGGGCCAGTACATGCGCTAGCGGCAGGAACATCAGCAGTCGTTTGCTCGGACCGAGCAGCGTACTCATATTGCCTTCGAGTACGGCGTCGATCTCGCTGAGCATATTCGCGTGGGTCAGCATGCAACCCTTGGGCCGGCCGGTGGTGCCGGAGGTATAGATGAGAGTGGCCGGATCGGCAGACTTCACTCCATCTCGGCGAGCGGCGACCTCACTGTCGGCGACGTCGGCTCCAGCGGCGGTCAGGGTGGCGACGATGCCATCGTCGCCATTCTCGATCTGGTAGACGGTTTTCACACTCGAGAGGTTGCCGATCTCCTCGACTATGGCCCGCTGACCGTCGTCCTCGACGACGATCGCGACGGCTTGGGAATCCTCCAGAATCCAGTCGATCTGCGGTCCTGACGACGAATCGTAGATCGGCACCGGGATTGCGCCGGCAGACCAGATCGCGACGTCGATGAGTACCCACTCCAGTCGAGTTCGCGAGAGCAGTGCGATGCGATCTCCCGGCTTGATGCCCTGAGCGATAAACCCCTTGGCGAGGGCGGTGATGGTTGCCGCCGCCTCGGCGGCCGTTATCGGCGCCCAGTGGCCGTCGACCTTGTCCCGGAAAAGTGTCTTATTCGGGTCCTGCGCGGCGATGTCGAAGATGACATCTGTGCAGTTCGCGTCAGCGGCGATGGTGAATTTGGCCGGGACGGAGAACTCGGTCATCGTCAAAAACCTTTCGCGGGTAAAACCAGATACTGCCGAGTAACAGCGTATATCCAGGTGTTTGGTCAGCGTATGCGGGTCGGGCCCGCTCGTGGGGCTGTCGCGGGTCCGGCTCGTTGAGGGACGTAGACCCGCGCATGCGACACTAATCCGGTGACGAGCATTCAGGTGGCGGATGAGATCTTCGTCGCCGCAGCGCCAGAATTGGTGACCGACGTTATCGCCGATCGCGGATTATGGCGTACCTGGTGGCCGGATTTGCGGCTGCGGGTAACTGAAGATCGCCGGCACGAGGGGATGCGTTGGACGGTCGAGGGGCCACTAACCGGCACGATGGAACTATGGTGCGAAGCGGTCATGGACGGCTTTGTGCTGCACTACTACCTGCATGCGGAGCCGGCCGGCGTTCTGCCCGGTGACGAGCAGGCGCGCTCACGCGCGCTCGCCGAGGCGAATCGGTTGCGGCGGGTAGCGGGCAAGACGATGTCGTTCGATGTGAAACAACGGCTGGAAGCGGGGCGGGAGCCGGGCGACCCCGCGGTCAGCGCAACTTCGGCAGGGGAGCAGAAGTAGTGGCAGAGAATACGTCGGCGTCGGGCAGCGGCGACTCAACCCAGCGGTCGATTGTCATCAACGCCGACGCTGAACAGGTAATGGCCGTGATCGCGGATTTCGCGAAATACCCCGAGTGGGTGTCCGCGGCCCGATCGGTCGAGGTGATTTCCACCGCCGACGACGGCTCGGCGAAGCAGGTGCGGTTTGTGCTCGACGCCGGAGTGCTCAAGGATACCTACGTACTCGACTATGACTGGGCTGCCGATGGCCGGTCTGTGTCGTGGCAGTTGGTCAGTAGCGACCTGCAACGGGACCAGCGAGGTAAATACGCTCTCGCGCAACAGGTTCCGGGATCTACTAAAGTCACTTACGATTTGATGGTCGATCTCGTCGTGCCATTGATCGGTACGTTGAAGCGGCGAGCGGAGAAGGCGATCACCGATGCCGCGCTTAACGACCTCAAGAAAAGAGTTGAAGGCTGATCGATCTCACACCCATTCACTTGCTGCTGGGACCGGGCGGCGATGGGGTATCAGTGGTGGCCGCTGCCGCCGCGGTGGGACCGCGCAGCAGGGGACGATCGGCATCGGACAACACGCTGCTCATCACCTGTGATCGGCATTCGCAAACCGCGGCCCGATTCGGTGTTTACAGTAAATCTTCTGTGCCGGTTGAGATTTCGTCGAATTTGTCGCTACTGGAATTAGATCCGCTCGCGGTTACCGAGCAGACCTGGGGGGAATTCGCCCAGGCATTGGCGACGGCGCAATCTCATTCCGGACCGATCTTGCCGGTGGTGTCCGCCCTGGCCGCCATCGCGCCCGGTGAATTGATCTCGCTGCCGGGTATCGAAGATCTTCTGTTGATGCGCCGGGTACGTGACGAGGCGACGAGCGGTCGCTGGACATCGGTGATCGTCGATTGTTCCGGACAGCGCGATCCGCTGGCGCTGCTGCGGGCGCCCGCTGTGCTTAGTCAGGCGCTCAACCGGCTCTGGCCGCGGCATCGTCGGCTCGCGGCGGCGAGCGAGCGCCCGATGATGGCGCGGCTGACCGCGGCCGTCGATCACCTCGATGGCGATTGCCGAGACATCGCGGCGCTGCTCGCCGATCCGCATACCACCGCGGCGCACCTGGTGGTTGGGGCCGGATCGCGTAGCACCACGGTGTTGACCGCGCAGATGGCGTCGGCCGCGTTGATGGGCCTGCCGGTGCGTGCGATTTTCGATAACAGCGGAAGCGTCGATGACGCGGCAAGAATGAGCGCGGTTGCCGGCGACGCGGTCGACGTCGTGACAGTCCCGAAAGTCGTTGGCCCGCTTGACCGTAGCGTGCGTCTGCGCAAACTGAACATCACGTTGCCGGCGCCGGGTGGGCGGCCGACCGGTTCGGCGGCGGCTCGGGTCGACCTCGTGTCCGGCAGTGATCTGGACGCCATTTACGAGATGTCGTGGCATCAGCCGTTGCCTGAACCCGATCGATTGGGCTTGGGGAGGTCTGACGACGATCTGCTGGTGACGATAAGCGGATTTCGGTACCCGGTACGCTTACCGTCTGTGCTACGCCGTTGTGTTGTTACCGATGCGGCTTGGGACGGAGGCGTGCTAAGGATCCGGTTCACCCCGAATCCGGCGGTATGGCCGCAAAAGAAGTCGGCGCCGGCGCGGAAGAATAGGCGCAGCGACGATTAGATTCTCGCCGATCGGCCGGGATAGACGGGAGACTCCATGACGCAGGAGCGTGACCAGAGCGGTAGTGGCACGAGCGGCGATTCGTCGGACCTGATGCGTGAGGTACTGCTGGGCCTGGCCGCCCAGATCGATAATCTTGCCGGACTCTTCGCTGGCTCACCCGACCTTGTTGGCGCCGGGGTTGCCGGGCATGACCTAGCAGGTGACATTTCGGCATTGCTTGGTGAAATCGGTGAGCTGCTCGCCCGACTGATAGCTACGCTGATCGCGGTTCTGGAAGCCATCGCGAAGGCATTGCGCGGATCATCGGCGAACGTGGGAGCTGGTGCGCCGCAGCAGTATCAATCGATCGCGGTGCGGATAGACCGGTCGGTGGCCACGGATTGACCAGGCCCGGTGCGGCAGAGAAGGGTCAGGGTATGAGCGGGTTGACAATCGGGATCGACATCGGTGGTACGAGTGTGCGGGCCGCCGTCGTCGACGACCGGGGACAGTTGCTCGACACGTTGCGGGCCGTGACGCCGGCTACTACCGCCGCTCTCGAACATTGTCTGGATCGATTGGTGGGCGAGCTGGCGTCTCGCTGGTCGGTGGCCGGCATCGGTTTGGCTATCGCCGGATTTCTCACGGCAGAACGTGATGTCGTCCGCTTCGCTCCCCATTTGCCGTGGCGGGAGGCAGCCGTAGCGGCCGATATGACAGCGCGAATCGGCCTACCGGTCTTCACCGAACATGATGCGAACGCAGCGGCCGTGGCCGAATACCGATTTGGCGCCGCGGCCAGGGGACATAACTCGTTGGTGGTGGCCATCGGCACCGGTATCGGCACCGGCCTATTGCTCGACGGTGCGCTCTATCGTGGAAGTTTCGGTGTCGCACCGGAACTGGGGCATATCACCGTCGTGCCCAATGGACGCCCGTGCGCGTGCGGCAAACGCGGCTGCTGGGAAAGATACTGCAGCGGAACGGCTTTGGTTGACACGGTCGTTGAACTTGTTGCCGATGCGGACTGGGGGCGTAGTCAGTTGGCTGCCGACCTCGCGGCGGATCCGGGCTCGGTCACCGGACGTCGAGTGGCCGCCGCGGCCAGTGACGGCGATCCGGTCGCGGTGCGCGCCTTCGAAATTTTTAGCCGATCGCTCGCACAGGGACTCGCGATGATCGCCGATATCTTCGATCCGGACTTGATCGTGATCGCCGGGGGCGTTGGCCGGGCTTCGGGGCTCTATCTCGATGAAGCGCGCGAACAGTACGCAACGCTGGTCACCGGAGCAGGGCATCGACAACTCGCCCGCATTCGGGGCACCCAATTGGGCGAATCGGCAAGCGTCATCGGTGCTGCCGAGGTGGCCCGTCAAGAGTTGTCGGTGTCGGCAGGGTCGGTGTGAGATGCCGGCGTGTGCGGCCGGTACGCCGCCGTCGTGGCGCCGGAGTAGGCACAGAGTAATCTTTGTGCTCAATGGGTCTGGTTGCTGTGAAGCAGGGCAGAGATCGAAAATCATTCGAGGCGGTGCGGAGTAAACAATGTGGTATTGGCTGTTCAAGTACATATTGATGGGCCCGTTCCTACGCCTGATCGGGCGGCCGAAAATCGAAGGGCTGGAAAACATTCCGGTCGAAGGCCCAGCGATCCTGGCGAGTAACCACCTCGCCGTGGTGGATAGTTTCTACTTGCCGCTGATGGTGCCTCGACGTATCTACTTCCTGGCCAAGAGCGAGTACTTCACCGGCACCGGCCTCAAAGGTGGATTTCAGCGTTGGTTCTTCAGCGCTTCGGGCCAGATTCCCATCGATCGCTCCGGCGCCGACGCCGCGGCGGGTGCGTTGCTCTCCGCCCGTCGCATGCTCGACCAAGGCGAACTGATGTGCATGTACCCCGAAGGAACCCGCTCACCGGACGGCCGGTTATTCAAAGGCAAGACCGGTTTGGCGCGCGTCGCGATGGAAACGGGGCTGCCGGTGATCCCGGTCGCGATGATCGGCACCGACGGCCTCAACCCGCCTGGCACGACGATTCCGCGGCTGGCCCGCATCACCGTGAAAATCGGTAAGCCGCTGGATTTCTCTCGTTTCGACGGGATGGCCGGTAACCGTTTCATCGAGCGTGCGGTAACCGACGAGATCATGTACGAGTTGATGCAGCTCTCTGGTCAGCAATACGTCGATGTCTACGCGGCATCCTTGAAGAACAAGCCAGCGCAGTCCAGCGCGCCTACCGACGGGGCCGAAAAGCCAGCCGCGTGAGGACGTAGCAATTCTGCGCTAGCCGGTATCAACTGGTCGGGGTCGCTTCGGATTGGCTGGCGGGTACCTCGGCCGCCGATTCGCCACCGGGCGCGCCGGGGGCGGATAGCTTCGCTGGAGCGAGCCAGAGAGCGATAAGTAGGCACAGTCCCCACAGCGTGTAGGAATTTCCGACGACGTGCTCAAAGAACGTCCAGTCGCCGACACGCTTCGGCAGTAGTTGATAAGGGCCGATCGCGAAGATCACGGCCCCTGACACAGCGATCGTCGTATGGACCCACCGGGTACGGCGATCGCCGGTACGTGCCGCGACCACCGCGCACAAGATAATCGCCGGTATCACCCACACCCAGTGATGACCCCAGGTGGTGGGAGAAATCAGCAGACCCCACGTGGCGATCGCGATCGTGACCGACATAGCGTCGGCCCGACGCCCGGTGGCGTCGGATGCGAAGGCCGCGACCGGTCGGGCCGCACGCACCGCGAGCACCATCAGGGCGGTCGCGACGACCGAGCTGATGAGCCACAGCATCTGCTGCGCCGACTGGCTGTCGACCAGTCGAATCCACAGGGCATTCAGATTTTGATTGATCGGGCCGGCCGGATCACCGATACGAGTGGTGTGAAACAGCGTGTGAGTCCAGTAGCGCCACGAATCGACCGGCATCCAGACCGCCGCCAAAGCCGCCGCGCAGGCAAAAGTGATCGCGACGGTCGCCGCAGCACGCCATTGCCGGGCGACCACGAATACGGCGACGAAGACCAACGGAGTCAGTTTGATCGCGGACGCGATACCGATCAGGACGCCGCGCGCCCGGCTGTGCCGTCCCACCACGAAGACATCGACGATAATCAGTGTCACCAGGTAGATATTCACCTGTCCGAACCCCAGCGTCATCCACGTCGGGTTGAGCCAGATCGCGGCAGCGGCAATCGCGGCGGCAAGCCACCAACGATTTGCCGCGGTGCCCACATCGAGCACGCGCAGCACAATTTTGACGATCACCACGACCAGGGCGATTGACGTGAGGGCGACGAACCAGCCCGCGATTGTCAGTGGCATCGCGCCAAGTGGAACGAAGGATAACGCCGCGAAGGGTGGATAGGTGAAGGGCAACCAGATGCCGTCATCGGTGAACGGCATCGAGCCGACGTCGTAGAGAGAGACACCCTGCTGCCAGAGCTGCGAGCCCAATCGGTAGACGTCGAGGTCAATACGCGTGCGGGTGCCGAAACTCGATGTGAATGGCACTCCGACTACCTGCATCAAGGTCGACGCGGCGAAAACGAGGACTATCGATATGCGCGCGAGGATGCTCGGGCGCCAATTGGACAGCCAGGCGTCGACTCGGGTGGGGAACAAGGGCATCTGCGGCGCATTCTGGGCGGGGACACTTGGGCACAGCGGTGAACCGGCATGAGGCGGCTCGGGGGATACTACGGTCATGCGATTCTTCTACGACTCGGAGTTTATCGAGGACGGCCACACCATCGATTTAGTGTCGTTGGGGGTGGTCGCCGAAGACGGTCGTGAATTCTACGCGGTGTCCACCGAGTTCGACGAGTCACGCGCCGGAGACTGGGTGCGGGCGAATGTTCTGCCCAAGTTGCCCTCGCCCTCATCGAAGGTCTGGAAGTCGCGGCGCACCATCCGTGACGAGTTATTGGAGTTCCTCACCGCGGACGGTTCGGAGATCGAACTGTGGGCCTGGGTCGGCGCCTACGACCACGTGGCACTGTGCCAACTGTGGGGTCCGATGACCGCGTTGCCGCGCAACATACCCCGATACACGAGGGAGTTGAAACAGTATTGGGACGATGCCGGTCGACCGTTGCTACCCAACGCGCCACGCGATGCTCACGACGCACTTGCCGACGCCCGGCACAACCTGCGTAAGTGGGAGGCTATCGTGGCCGCGGATCACGCGCGTTAGTTCGAGGTCGTGCACGCGATGTGAACGGATGTCGCTAGGCTATTGCACGTGGTGAACTGGACTGTCGACGTGCCGATCGATGAACTGCCCGAACTGCCCCCACTGCCGGGCCAATTGCAACACCGCTTTGACGCCATGCTCACGCGACCAGCCAAGCAACAGCCGAGCTGGCCCGAGGACGAGGCCCGCAAAATGCGCACGGTGCTGGAGAGCGTGCCGCCGATCTGCATGCCGGCCGAAGTGGAGGCATTGTCCGACCAACTGGCCGACGTGGCGAACGGCAAGGCGTTTCTCTTGCAGGGCGGCGACTGTGCGGAAACCTTCGTCGACAACACCGAACCGCATATCAAGGGCAATATCCGCACGCTGCTGCAGATGGCCGTCGTTCTGACCTACGGCGCGAGCATGCCCGTCGTGAAACTCGCGCGGATCGCGGGTCAGTACGCCAAGCCGCGGTCGTCGAATACCGACGCACTCGGTTTGCCCTCCTACCGCGGTGACATGATCAACGGATTTCCGCCCGAAGCCGCTGTCCGCGAACATGATCCGTCGCGTCTGGTTCGTGCCTACGCGAACGCCTCGGCCGCGATGAACCTGGTTCGGGCGTTGACGAGTTCAGAAGCCGATCTTCATCGAGTCCACGACTGGAACCGCGAGTTCGTGCGGATATCACCGGCTGGTGCGCGCTACGAGGCGCTCGCCGCGGAGATTGATCGCGGTCTGCGTTTCATGGATGCCTGCGGCGTGCGCGACACGAGTCTCCAGTCGGCGGCGATATTCGCCTCCCACGAGGCGTTGGTCCTCGACTATGAGCGAGCGATGTTGCGTCTGGCCGCCGATCCGAAGGGGGTCGACGAGCAGGTCCTGTACGACCTCTCCGCGCATTTCTTGTGGATCGGCGAACGTACCCGCGACCTCGACGGTGCGCATATCGCCTTCGCCGAATTGATTACCAATCCGATCGGCGTCAAGATCGGGCCGACAACCACACCTGAACAGGCCGCCGAGTACGTTCGGCGTCTCGATCCGCATAACCAGCCCGGTCGGCTGACTCTGGTCGCTCGGATGGGGAACGGCAACGTACGCGACGTCCTGCCGCCGATCGTCGCGGCGGTGGAGGAGACTGGGCACAAGGTCATCTGGCAGAGCGACCCGATGCACGGCAACACCCACGAGGCCAGTACCGGTTTCAAGACGAGGCATTTCGATCGGATCGTCGACGAAGTCCAGGGCTTCTTCGAGGTGCATCGCGCACTGGGTACTCACCCGGGCGGTGTGCATATCGAATTGACCGGTGAGGATGTCACCGAATGTCTCGGTGGCGCGCAGGAAATCTCCGACATCGATCTGGCCGGTCGATACGAGACGGCATGCGATCCCCGGTTGAATACTCAGCAGTCGTTGGAGTTGGCGTTCCTGGTCGCGGAGATGCTCCGAGGGTAAGGTTTCGCGCTTTATCTCATTTCGGGTGCGGTCGTTGTGGCCGCCCTGTCGCTTCTTGTGATCGGTTCACGTTTGCTGCGGTGACCCGAGTTGTCGCCACCCGAGGTCGTCTCACCCCGGTCTCGATACACGCGCGTCTCGCTGCGCTCGTCGAGCGCACTCGACCATCGACGAATATTGTCCCGACAACTTACTGTGCGCACTCGATCATCGGCGAATACCGTCCCGACCGCTACTGTGCGCATCATCGATATGCCTCCCGACTACCGACTATTGCCGTGCCACCGCTGGTCGAGTGCCCGGCGAGGCGCTAGCCGAGACGGGTGTATCGAGACTCCGCAACCAGCACGTCATCGCAGCCAAGGTACCGACAGCGTTGACGGCGCGACCGGTCCCAAAAGAGCTCTCCGCCAAACGTTTACGCGGTCAGCTCAGGAAGCCGTTGCCTAGCCACCAGCCGACGCTGGCTAGGCAGGCCGCGGACAATAGGACCAGGAAGATCCAGAACGCCGCCAAACCCGCTCGCGTCGACAGCTCGACATTGTCGTCGACGTCGTCAAAATCGTCGTCGAACCGGTCCGGGAGATCGACGGTGTGATCGTCGTGGTTGTCGCGATCGTAATACCGGTCGTCATCTGACGACGACGCCGGGCGATTCGGGTCGGTGACGGTTCTGGTCCGGCTCGGCGGAACGGTGTCGATCACACTGGGCGTCGGTGGCAGCCCGTGGCCTGGGACTCCGCGGGATCGAAAGGCGGACACTGACTCTCGCTCCGCCGAGCGAACCGGCGCTGGCACCGTGAACGGGGGAAGATCAAGTTCGTCCGCGGCGTCGAGCAATGCTCTACGTAGATCAAACCCGTCGAGATAGCGATCGCGCGGGTCGCGTTCGGTTGCGCGCAACACCAATTCATCGATCTCCGGTGGGATCCCGGGCACGACGGCGCTCGGTGCGGGAACGTCGTAAGTGAGGCGTTGATACGCAAGGCCGAGCGGGGTGTCGCCGCGGAAAGGTGTTCGGCCGGTGAGTAATTCGAACATCACTATGCCGGTCGAGTAGACGTCCGACCGCGCGTCGGCGTGTGTTGACTCCACCTGTTCAGGGGAGAGGTACGCGGCCGTGCCGAGGATGACGCTGGCCGAAGTGACCCCGGCTTCAGCTACCGCGCGAACCAAACCGAAGTCGGCGATCTTCACCTCGCCGTCGTCGGAGATGAGGATGTTTTCCGGCTTCACGTCGCGATGCACCAGTCCGGCGCGATGCGCGGTGCCTAGTGCACCGAGAACCGGGTCCAGTGCCGCGACGACCGCATGCGGCGGCATGGGACCGCGCTCGCGCAGCAATTCACGCAGGCTCCCGCCCTCAACCAATTCCATGACGAGGAAGGCCGTATCGGCGTCGATACCCTGGTCGTATACGGCGACGAGCCCGGCATGCTTGAGTCCGGCCACCGCCCGGGCTTCAAAATCGAAGCGTTTCAAGAAGACTGGATCGTGGCTGTAGGCGGCGTCCATTACCTTGACAGCGACTGAGCGGCCCAACCGGAAATCGTGGCCGAGGTAGACCGCACTCATCCCGCCGCGTGCGATAAGTGCGTCGAGCCGGTATCGGCGTTCGAGCGCGGCCCCCAGTAGCGGGTCGACGGCATTGTTCACCTGCTTGAATTTACCCGCCTGATCAATCGCGGTGGCTACAGCGTGACGTGCGTGTGTCTCGGGTAGGGTCAGTTCGTGGCTTCCTTACCCCTGTCCGCCGATGACCTACCCGGCGAGGTCGAGGTGTTGACCGTGGACGAAGCAGCGCGACGCCTGAGGGTCTCGGCCGGACGGGTACGCACGCTGATCCGCGATCACCACCTGCTCGCGCTGTCCCGTAATGGCGAGCCGGGTATCCCCGCGTTGTTCTTCGACGACAACGGCATCGCTAAACATTTCGACGGCATCGTAGCTGTGCTACTCGACGGCGGATTCGATCGCGACGAGGCGTTGCGCTGGCTATTCACCGTGCAGGATGACCTCGGGATTCATCCGGCACAGGCGCTGCATTCCCACTCGGCTCGCGAAGTGATCCGGCGGGCGCAGGCCGAAGCGATGTAGGTGCTGCGCGCGTCTCATCGTCGCTGCTCACCTATCGCGTTGTGGCTCTTCATGTTTGAAGCCTGACAGTCTCGATGCGCTTATCGGCGAGGTTGGGGTGGTGGATGGGGTTGACTTGCCAAGCACTGTCATTGTTGGTGCCGGTGGGTCGCCAGCCCATGCGTCCGATGTGTGGGCCGTGGGTGAGGATGGTGGTTTCCCATTGGCCGGGTTGGTTTCCGACGGCCCGGTTGTGTCGGGGACAAGCGGCGCCGAGGTGGTCGATGTCAGTGGCGCCGCCCAGTGCCCAGTCGGGGGCGTGGTGGGCCTCGGTTCTCGCAAACGGCACGTCGCAGAGTGGGCCGGTGCAACCGCGATCGCGGCCGAACAGCGCGAGGCGTTGGGCTTTGGAGGCGAATCGGTTGGCTCGCCCGAGGTAGAGCACCTCGTGTGTGTGGTCGTTGAATACTTCGAGCCAGGGGTGTGCATCGGCGGCGAGTTCGATCAGGTCGCCGATGGGTAGGTCGGTGCCGGTGGCGGTGGTCGCGAATCCGGTCAGATTGGCTAGTTCGGACAGGGTGGAGGTGATGACGATTTCGACGGGCAGTCGGTGTGGTTCACCGAGTCCCTTGTGGCCCAATACAAAACGGCATATCGCGGCGAGTGCATCATGGTTGTGCTGGGCTTGAGTACGAGTGTCGCGGGTTTGGGCATCAGTGAGGGTCTGCGGGTCCAGATCGGAATCATCGGAGGCTCCAAACAATGGCGTCTCGTCATCTGGATTGTTCATGCCTGGGGCAGCCCAAGCATTCAGGATGGCTTCGAACTGCGCGCGCACCGCGGGCGTCAGGTGGCCTTTACGGTGGACATTAACTGGCGATCTTGCGGCGACAGGGTTAGGCCGCGTTGGCGTTGACGATCCTTGTCGTCGGTGAGCGTTCCGTCGGGATCGAGGTGAGTGAGGATTCGATCGCCGATCTTGGCTAAGTCAGTCGGGGAGAATAGTCGGGCGTTGGCTGCCAACTCAGCCTCGGCGCTGGCGACTTTCGCCGGACCGATCGTTGACGGGACTTTGTCGAGAACTGTCTCGATGACGGTGACGTGGTCTTCGGAGATCAATCCTTGCTCGACGGCTTCGGCGGCTGTTGGACGGTTTGGTGACAGTGTTTCACCGGTGATGGCTCGGCGTTCGCCGGTTGCCCGAGTTGCTGCGAGGCATCGGTTGGCTGCGCCTCGGCCTAGTCGTAGTCCGGTGGCTAGGAACATGCTCAGGGTGGTGTACCCGGCGCCGGTGTACGCGCCTCGTTCTTCGACATCGAGGACTCGTTGGTACCCGACGCCAGCAAGTTTGCGCGCCACTCGCTCGTGCGTATAGGCAAGTGCAGCAACCTCTTTCGAGGTGGAGGCAGCAGTAGGCATTTGTGCCAAGCGGTCGATCGCGGCCTCTGCGAGATGGTACAGCTCCGCAACCGACAATCCCGACAGGCGGGCTTCACCCGAATCCGCCGGATCATTCGATCCCAGCCCCTCTGATCGACTCATTGTTCACCTCCCCCAAACCGTTCACCGATTTGTTCCCAGCCTATCGCGGGGGTACGCCAACTTCGGACCTGCTGGAGTCGAAACTATCTCCCCACCATCGCGCTCGCCGCATGTCCGAGCCGTCGGCGTCGGGGAACCACCGCGCGCGAGGCCATAACGTCAAATCCGGGTGCTTCGATCACGCCCAGAATATCCGCGTATGACCTGGCGGCTGCCGTGATGGCGGGACGGATCTTCTTGGGCAGCAGTGAAATTCCCGGAACCGCCCGGCGATACAGATCCCGGTTGATTGCGATTAGATGGGCTAGCGCCCGACGTAGCTGTGGACTGCTGGTGCGCTCCAGCCGGCACGTACGCAGATGATCGATGTCCACTCCGAACGCGCGCAACTCATCGGCTGGCAGGTACACGCGGTCGCGGTCGAGGTCCTCGCCGACGTCGCGTAGGAAGTTGGTCAACTGGAACGCTTCGCCGAGTAGTGCGGCCGCGGTCGACGTCGACACGTCGGGATCGCCGACGCCGAGCAACGGCAGTAATTGCAGGCCGATAACCGCGGCAGACCCGTAGGTGTACTCCCGCAATTGGGCGAAAGTGCGGTAGCGATTGACGAATCCGTCGGCGCCCGGAACATCCATCCGCATCGACCGTCCGAAGGCCGCGAAATACTCGGCGGGAATCACCCACCGCCGTGCGGTGTCGGCAGTGGCGGCGACGACGTCGGCCTCAACGGCGGATAAGCGTTGTGCCGCAACGCTTTGGCCGAACGAGACATCGGCGAGGGAGCTGTCCAGTGCATCGAGTACCGCGTCGAGATGTGCCAGTGTCGCGTGCGCGTCATCATCGGCATGGTCGACGATGTCGTCGACAACTCGGGCGTAGCCGTAAAGCGCGTTGACTCCGCGGCGATTTGCCGCCGGCAGCAGTTGTGTCGCCAGATGATAGGTCCGCCCATGTGCGGCGATCAATCGTGCCGAATGCAGATACCCTCGTTCGGCTGATCCGGTGGCCGGCGGCGTCATGGCGCTCGAACAGCCACTGCGCCAACGCTTTCGGCGTCGGATTGGTGTGCGCGGCCGAACCACGCCCATCGTGCCGCGGCGCCGATTCGCAGCGGGTCGCTATGTTGTAGCGACCAACCGGCGAGCAGCCCGAGCGCTAGAGCCACCATCAATTCGATCGGCTTGTAGAGAACGATCGAGTCATCGGGCTGGAAGATGATGAGTCCGACAACAGAAGCTCCGATGATCCACGCGCGCACCGCATTTGGCAGCGTGACAGCGGCGGCCAGACACAAGACCCAGGTGTAGTACCACGGCAGCGTGGAAGGCTCGAGTAGGAGAACGGCGAACATCGCCCACAGCATCGAGGTCATCGCCACACGCTCACCAGCGCGAGCGCGCCACCACATCCACACCAGAATTCCAGCGAGCGCAACCGCACCAATGAGTCTGGTCACCACGAGAACCGGCTGTAGGTTCAGCGCGGTGAATGGCGCGGCGATCCAGGTGACGATATGCCCAACCAGGGTTGGCACGGTGAGCCAGTTGATGATTCGGTCAGCCCAGCCGAGGCCCGACAACCAGCCCATGCCGAGGCCGGTGACGGTGGTCCAGAACGCGAAGACCGCAACCGGAATCGCCACGGTCGCCGCAAAGACGCCTAGGACGGTGCGCCAGCCCAAGCGCCACAACGGAATCTGCGCGACCTGGGCGTCGGTCTCGGGATGGGACTGTGCGCGCGCGTGACGGATGTGGGCGAGCCAGATCCACAGGACGAATGGAATGGCCACGCCGGCAGTGATTTTGATCGACACCGCCAGGCCCAGGACAACCAGCCCCCACAGATGACGACGTTCGACGACGAGTGTCACGCCTGCGACCAGCAGGCCCATCATCAGCAACTCCACGTGTGGCCCGCCGACAACGTGGATGAGGATCAGTGGATTGAGGAGTGCCAGCCACAAGCCAGTCTGCGCGGATGCCCCGAAATGTCTCGCGAGACGGGGAATCGCCCACAGAGCCAACAACAATCCGGGGAGTAGTACCAGGCGGACCGCGAGCACACCGAGGATCACGTGGTCGCCGGTAACCCCGACGACACCGCGCATCAACGCGACGAACGCCGGGCCGTAGGGAGCGGTAGTGGCCGCCCAGACCTGCGCCATACTGTCGAGAAGTGGGCCCGGATAGTGCACCGGGCCGTCGGTGTAGGGATTGAATCCTTCGCGGAACACCGCGGCTTGGGCCAAGTAGGCGTAGACGTCACGGCTGTAAATCGGCACGGTGACCAGTAACGGCGCGGCCCAACCCAATGCGGCCCAACGCATCTGACGCACGGTGGGCGTCGTGCCGACAACGTCGTCGCGAGACAGTAGCCGACGCCCGACCCGCATCCAGCAGAACACCAACGTGGCGACACCGGTCCAGAAAACGAGTGCCGACAGGGTCTTGCCGTGGCCATAGGTCAGTACATCGAGGAACCATCGTTGCGCCGGGTGGCTGTTCCTCGGGATGTCCGCGACACCGAACGCTCCAACCGCCACCAGGATCGAACCGACCACGCCCCAACATAATTCGCGCGGTACGCGCGCGGTATCACTCACCGCGCCACTCCGTCCTGGCGTGTGCTGGTGATTCGGTCCGCGGCCAATCGCCCGGAGATGAGTACCGGAGGAATGCCGACGCCCGGTGTGGTCGCCGCGCCGGCGACTACGAGATTTTCCACGCCCGGCCACCTGTTGGGAGTTCGGAAAGGCCCGGTCTGCCTAACGGTGTGGGCCGCACTGAACGGAGTTCCGGCACCGTAACCGGCATCGGCCCAACTACTCGGATCGTCGATACGCAAGATCTCCATTTGTGCGATGCCTCGGTAGCCACGCCGCTCCAGCACGCCGAGGCATTCGGTGACGTACGGCCGTGCCAATGCACTCCACTCGAGAGGTGCCGCGTCCAGGTTGGGGCATGGTGCGAGGAGTGACACCGACTCGAACCCGTTGCGGCGAAATGTATCCGGGTCGCTAATAGCCGGTCTGGTGAGCAGTAGCGACGGATCGCTCATTAGCTGGCCCCGACGTCGACGACCGGGGGAGATTTGCGCGAAGGTCGATTTCCAGGCCGCGCCGAAGTCGATCGTGTGATGGTCGCCTGGCCACGATCGGGTGCTCGACGTAGGCATAATGCCATGTGCCACAACCGCACTGGGGGAGTAACGAATGGCGCGAATTTCTCTGTTCGCGGGGGTCAGCAGCGAATCGATCACCGGCACGCCGACCGCGGCGATCACGGCGTCGGCCGGGAAATCTGTCGGTGTTTCGTTGGGCCCGATCGCCTCGACGACGTCGATACGACCCGAAGCGGACCGATGGAACGACGTTGCACGAGTGGCGAACTCGAGAACTCCGCCCGCATCGACGAAAGCGTCGGCGAGTACGCGTCCAACCGTGCCCATACCGCCGGCGGGATAGTAGACGCCTCGGCCGATATCCATTTGCGCGATGATCGCGTAGATAGCCGCGGCGCGGTGCGGAGGTACGCCCGCGTAGAGGGCCTGGAAGGTGAAGGCGCGTTGCAGACGTTCATCGCTCACGTGACGTGCGATCGCGCCGGTCAAGCCGCGAATGGCGCCCAGACGCGCCAATTGTAGTGCCGGCCCACGCAATTGTGGATCGACGAAATCGCCGATGCCGTCGAAATTGCGATCGATGAACGCATCGAATTCCACGTCGTAGAGCCGGTCCAGCCAGTCACACAGGTTGGCCACGCCGCGCGCCTGCTTCGCGCCGAATCGAGTGTCGACCTCGTTGATCAGCGCTGCGCGATCATGCCGAACATCGAGTCCACTGCCGTCGGCGAACCGCATCGCGTAACTCGGATCGACGGTACGCAGACCAAGACGTCGCGCGGCCTCGTCGGAGCTGACGCCAACCGCGCCAAGCGCGCCGACTACCAACTCTGGCATGGTGAGAATGGTTGCGCCAGTGTCGAAATGGTGCTCGACACCGTCGGTGGCGGACAATCGTTCGGTTCGCACGAGGCCGCCCGCGTGGGCGTTGCGCTCGATGATCGTCACCCGATGTCCGGCGGAACGCAGATACAACCCGGCGGTCAGTCCCGACAGACCCGCGCCAACAATGACGACTTGATCGGTTGGTCCCGGAATCTGTTGTGCACTCATGCGTTTCGGTACGCAATCGCGTTGGCGACCGACGCTAGGTCGGTGCGGGCGCCAGCGCTCGTCGGCAAGCTGTCGATGGCGTTCAGCGCGGACCGCAGGTGTTCGGTGATGCGGTCCTCGATCGCGGTGACGGCTCCGACATCGCGCAGAATTCCTCGTGCGTCGGCTAGCTCCGCGTCGGTGAGGGTGGTGCCTAATGCGGATCGAAGTGCTTGTGCGGCAGCGGGATTGGATTTTCTCGCGCGCGCCAGGCCGTCC
Source organism: Gordonia effusa NBRC 100432 (assembly GCF_000241305.1). Taxonomy (GTDB): domain Bacteria; phylum Actinomycetota; class Actinomycetes; order Mycobacteriales; family Mycobacteriaceae; genus Gordonia; species Gordonia effusa. The sequence continues at coordinate 43,390 of NZ_BAEH01000081.1, read as the reverse complement.
GCGATGAGTACTGTCCGCTTGCCTGATATGAGATCGTCACCGGACGGTTTCCCGGTCGTCTCGGGGTCGCCGAAGACGCCGAGTAAGTCGTCGCGCAGTTGGAACGCAAGCCCCAGATCGTGCCCAATGCCGGCCAGTGCGGAAATGAGTTGGGGCGACGCGTTGCCAAGTGCCGCACCGAGTTCCAGCGGCCGTGCGACGGTATAGGCAGCGGTTTTGAATCGCATCACTGACAGGGCAGCATCGACGGATTCGTCTGCTGACGCCTCGTTGACGATGTCGAGTAATTGACCACCGAGGACTTCGGTACGCATCGCCGACCAGATCGGTGCGATATGACGGGGGAGGGCGGCGGCCAGGTCGTCGGCCCACGCGAGGGCGAGGTCGCCGATGAGTATCGCCGCCGACTCGCCGAAATGCGTTGCTTCACCCGACCAACCGGCCTCGATATGTTCGGCCCGATACAAGCGATGAACAGTTGGCCGGCCGCGGCGCGTGTCGGATCTGTCGATGATGTCGTCGTGCAGCAAGGCACATGCCTGTACCAATTCCAGTGCGGCGCCGAGTGTAACGACATCCGCGGAATCAGCGAGGGCCGATTCTGAGTCGACGGTGTCGCCGGCCTGAATCGCGCATTGCCAACCGGCCCACGCGAAGGTGGGTCGGACTCGCTTTCCGCCGTTGAGTACGAACCCGCGTAGGTGCTCGGCACCTGCGGTGACTACCGGCGAGATGGCCGCGACCGTCGGTGTAGTGGCGTCGAAAAATTCGATCAACCGAGCCTTCACCACCGCTGGTACGGCCTCGATCGGGGTCGGAACGGCGGCGTTGATACTCACCTGACCAGGCTAGCCAACCGGCCTCGATATGCGCTGATGGGGTTTGATGTCACTTCTTACCGGCGGAAACCGGGCCGGAGTTCGTCGAGTCGGTCTCCGGCTTCTTACCGGCGCGGGCCGGTGCGCCCGGCCTGGGGGCCGCGTCGCGATTGCGGAAGGCGATATACCCGATGAGGCCGACGGCGATCACACAGACGATGCCGAGGAACCACGCCCAACTGCTAATCGCGGCAGTCGCGGGGTCGGGGTACTGGGCGTCGGCGTTGAGGGTGCCCGACTTGCCGATCGGAAGATTCCACGCGACCGTTTGCGAGCCGGTCTGTTCACCGTTGCTGGCGATCACCGGGCCGTTGAAGGTGACGATGAGGCGAATCTGGTCACGCTGAGCCACCAGATCGGACAGATCGGCGGTACCGCGCATACGGACGATGTCGCCGCTGCGTTTGCCGCTGATCTCCATACTCATATTGGAGTTGTCGTAGGCGCCCGCGATGATGTCGGCGAGCTGGCTGAACTGTCCGGAGGTGAGGTCCGAGTAGTAGGCGCGGGTGCCGATACGCAAGGTCTGATCGCCCGACTTATCGGTTTCCTTGTACTCGGCGACGGTGATATGACTTGCCATCGACTGGGGGATGTCGAGGTTCGGTGCTCCGCGTGGATTATCCGGCGATGTCGCGACGATAATCTCGCCAGCGAACCGGTCGCCGACCGTAGTTGATCGCGTCATACATCCCGACAGCAGACCGGACAGCGCCAGCAGAGCGACGAGTGCGGCAACTGGCAGGGCGGTTTTGCGATGAACTCTTCGGGACACGGTGACTATCGTGCCAGACCAGCGCGGCCGATTAGGTCAATGCCCGCGTAGCCGGTGTCGTGTACCGCGTACGCGTGTGAGCGCCGCGTGCGCGGCTATCCGGCCGCTGGCGCCGGTGACACCGCCGCCGGGATGTGTGGACGCGCCGGCCAGGAACAGATCGGCGACGCCGGGAATACGGTGTCCGGCCAGATCAGGGTGGGGTCGCCACATGAACATCTGATCGATGCTCATCTCCACATGCATGATGTTGCCGGCCGGCAACGCCAGCTCAGACTCCAAGTCAGCCGGCGTCTGGATGTAGCGATGCTCGACGGCGGATGCGATACCCGGTGCGTGCCGGTCGAATTCGGTCAGGATGCCGTCTGCTGCTGTCTCGGCAAGGGTCCTCCAGGACTGCCCCGCCGCGCGCAGTTGTTCGGAGAGCCGATACGGATGCCACTGCGCCCACAGGTTGATTTGCTGCCGGTTGACCGGCGCCAGCGTCGGATCAAGGGCAGAAAAGGACATCGCGACGAGTGCGGGTCGGCGCGGCAGCAAGCCAGCGATCGCGTCGGCATGAGCGGCGTTCAGATGTGCTCGGTCGGTGACAAGTAGGCCAAGGCCGCTATGCACTCCGTGGGGTGGAAGGTCGGCGGGGAGGCCGGGGTAGTCAGGGAGTGCGGTGGTGCCCAACCGAACTGCCATGCCGATGCCGTTCCCAACGACGATCTGCCGTCGCCACCGCGCGACGTCGCGCGGTGCGACATCGCCGAGTAGGTCGAGCGTGGCGTTGATATGGCAGGCGGCGATCACCCGACGCGCCCGACGGCGGCTTCCGTCGGCGAGCGTTATCCGCCAGCCGGCCGGGTCGCGCTGCAAAAGGCTTGCCGCACAGCCTGATTCGACTATCGCGCCGTCGGCGTCGAGGCGGTTGAGCAACGCGGTGGTGAGTGCGCCACTGCCGCCGACGGCGCGTCCCGGGGGAATCTTGTGCATGAGTGCCGCGAAACCGACCATCGGTGCGGTGCCCGGAGCGGTCATCGGTGGGCCCGACTGCGCACCGAACCAGGACAGCGCCGCTTTCAGTCTGGGGGAATCGAACCAGCGGTCGAGCAGAGCGTCGCCGGAGAGCATCATGTCCTGAGCCATCGAACTCATCGCGCCTGCGCGCGCGCCGATGATTCCCCGTCGCGCCGTGGTGGCGGTGCGATAAAGGCCGCCGAACGCGCGACCGAAGCGGTCGAGGGTGGCCGGGGTGATGAAGGCCCGCATCACCGCTTGTGCCCGTGGGGTCCACACCCTGATGAACTCGCGATAGGCAGCTGCGTCGTCGGGGCCGCAGACGCGTTCGATATTTGTGCAGGTTCGGTCGAGATCGGCGAAGAAGACCAGGGCATCGCCGCCGTCGGGGTCGGGCGCGAAGGCCCACGGATCGCAGTCGATGTACCGCAATCCGAACCTCGACAGGTCCAACTCGTCGAGGATCGGGGTATGTCGGATCATCAAGTGCGCCGACGAACCGCGGTCGACGCGGTAGCCAGGGAAGCGTTCCACCGTCGAGACGGCACCGCCGAGTACCGTGTCGCGTTCGATGACGCGTACCCGCAGTCCGGCCTGCGCCACATAGGCGGCGGCCACCAGCCCGTTATGTCCGCCGCCGATCACTACGACGTCATCAATGTCGGCGGTGCTCATTGCCCGTTCTCCTAATTGTGGTTCGGTCCGATCGAGGGCGGGGCGACCGGGAGCGGCAGCGGACGCCCGAGAAAGGCGAACGGTCGGGGATCGCCGGCGAACGTGAAATGGCGTAATACGTCGGTGAAGCCGAGGCGTCGGTACAGCGACCAGGCGCGATTCTCTTCGCCGGTTACTTCGGGGGTCGATAGCAGGACCCGACTCTCGGTGCATTCGGCGACGAGGCGAGTCAGCAGCCACTGTCCAAGACCGTAGCCTTGCACGGACGGGTGAACGTGAAGTTCGGTGAGTTCGAAATAGTCGTTGGCGATGTCGTTCACCGCTACCGGCGATAGTCCCGAGCGGCGCAGGCCGGCGCGTAGTTGCTGGTTCCACCACTGATCCGGCGCGCCGCGATAGCCATATGCGATGCCGACGAGAACTTCGTCGTCGGTGATTGCCAGGGGTGCGCGTAGTCGTCGCCGCGAGAGCGATGTGCTGCCGCGGTTCAACCGTCCTGCGAATGCGCCACGACTTTCTGTTGGCAGGTCACTGACCTGTGCGATTGCCCCGAAGGCCCGCCAACCGGGGCGCGCGATGTGCTCGCGCCACAGTGGTGCTCGATGCGCCTCGGTACCGCGTGGGTAGCCCATGGCGGTGACGTAGATGTTGAGGGCAGGATCGAGCCAGAGATAGGCGTCATGCCCGGTCAAGCGAACCACGCGCACGGTCATCGGCGGCTCGCAGTCGCGGAGCTCGAGATGGCCGCTTTTGGCCTTGAACGTCGACGGTGCACAAGCTATATTGAATATGTCGAACGAGTGTTCGAGTACCCAGCCTCCGCAAGCTGCGTCAGATTACTCGTAAGACCGTGCAACGCCCGGTGGCGAGTGACGAGGGAAGCGTTCTTGTCACTGGGTCGTTGTACAAAGTGGGGGACACGCGTTTCGAGTAGAAGGGAAGCCAAGCCGTGAAACGTACCGCAGCCAATGTGACCGTGGTTGATCCAATCGTCGTTCGCCGCGCCCGCGACCTTCTTGAGCGCGGCGACAATCTGCTTGCCAACGCTGATGGTGTTAGTGATTCTGCTGAGCGGTTCCGCCAGTATTACCTCGCTGCTCTGCGCGGTGCGGGCAGTATTCTCGCCGTGCTCGAACCACCGGCCCCCACCGCACGACGTCGGGGGAGTCGAAATGCCTGGGCTCGACTCACCGCCGCGGTCCCCGAGTGGGATGCGGCCGCTGAGTACCTCATGTCGGTATCGGATGTTCGAATGAAGATCGAGTCCGGTCAGATCCGTGCCGTGGATGCCGCGTTGGCCGCCACCCTGCGTCGATATGTAGTCGCGCTCCTCGATGATGCCGACGCGATGGTTGTCGCTTATGAGCAAGGGAAGTTGGCCAATGGTGGTCGCCCGGAGCTTCACCTCGTATCATGAGAAGCGGGACACGCGCGCCCTGCGTGTCCGATGATGTTCCGGTTGCGGTTCATCGGGCCAACACGCGGTTGTAAGGAGGGTCGGTGCCACTCTCGGAGCACGAGCAGCGGATGCTCGAACAGATCGAAAGTGCTCTGTACGCCGAAGACCCCAAGTTTGCGTCGAGCGTCAAGCGTCGTCGCATCGGTCCCGGCGGTGGGCGGCGGCGTCTACAAGCCGCTGCGATATTCGTTGTCGGCCTTGTGCTGTTGGTCGGCGGCATCGCCGTCGATGTCAAACTCGGTGGCTTTCCGATAATCAGCCTCATCGGTTTCTTAGTGATGTTCGGCGCGTGCCTGATGGCGCTGTGGGGTGGCGGCGGTTCGGCGAGCGGTTCTGGTGGATCGAAGGGTTCGCCGACGGCATCGCGAAATTCTGGTGGGTCGCGTCGCAAACTGTCCGAGCGCATGGAAGAACGGTTCAACCGCCGCTTCGATCAGGATCAATAACGTGATGCCGGACTAACCCGTATCGCTGTCTGAAGTAAAAGCCGCACATCGACGATGTGCGGCTTTTTTGTGTCCTCGTGCTCAGAGACCCACGACTCGCCCCCCAGTCCCCACTTTCCTCCACTGCTCACCAGTGAAGTGATTTGAACAGCAACATCAGTGTTGTTTTGCCACTTCTGCCACTTTGGCAACCTGCTTGGGTCAGTACATTTCGAAAATCTTCCCCACTGGTTTTATCGGTGCTGAACTGCAACTTTGTGATGATGGGACACGCCGAGGGGGATTATGTGGTGGAAAGTGGTGCGAAGTGGGGTACTGTGGCAGCACTGGGCGAGGGACGCGGAATCCGGAACCGTGCCCAAGCCCATGGGGCAGGAGGTGTTCGACATGTCGATGCGATTTGTCGGCACCTACACGCCCAAATTGGACGACAAGGGGCGACTGACGTTGCCCGCGAAATTTCGCGATGCACTGGCAGGAGGCGTGATGGTGACTAGAAACCAGGACCGCAGCCTGGCGGTGTACCAGCTCGACGAATTCGATGCCATCGCTGAGAAGACCATGGCGGCTTCGCGCAACGACCCAGATGCGCGCGCCTACCAGCGGTACTTCTTCGCCGGCACCGATGAGCAGCGTCCAGACGGACAGGGACGGATCACCTTGTCCGCGGATCACCGCAGGTATGCCGGGCTCTCGAAAGAGTGCGTGGTGATCGGCAGCTTTACCCACCTAGAAATCTGGGATGCGCAGGCATGGCGCGCATACCAGGACGAGCACGAGGACGATTTCTCCGCGGCTGGTTCGGCCGCGCTGGATTCGGTGCTCTAGCAGACGTGACCCGATGGCCCCGGCGGGTGAGCTGAGGCCCCGGCCCGAACCGACCCTGACGTACTTCCCCAACGCCAGGTGCGGATCGGGCCGGGACCTGAGTCCCACCCGACATCCGGCGCATAAATGCGACACGCGATTCGACATTCAGTCAGTCCGATACCGGTTCTCGACCTTGGTGAGGGGGTAGACGCGATGACAAACCACGACGATCCCCAACCTTCGCAGCCACGACGCTCCGGTGAGTTCGGACATGTGCCGGTGATGGCGCAACGCATCGTCGAACTGCTGACGCCCGCGCTCACCCGGGCCGATCCCGATGGCACCGACGCTGTCGTGGTGGACGCAACACTCGGCGCCGGTGGGCACAGTGAACTTCTGCTCGACACTTTCCCCGGACTGCGGGTAATCGCTATCGACCGCGATGAGAATGCGATTGCTATTGCCGGGCAACGACTTTCGCGATTCGGTGACCGCATCGGTTTTCACCGCGCGCGATACGACGAACTGCCTGGCATCCTCGCTAGCGCCGGTGCGCCCGGCGCGCGGATCGATGGTGCCCTCTTCGATCTCGGCGTGTCGTCGATGCAACTGGACCAGGCCGACCGCGGATTCGCGTACTCGGTAGACGCGCCGCTGGATATGCGGATGAACTCGCAGGACGAACTGACCGCCGCCGATATTCTGAACACCTACGGACACGGTGAGCTAGCCAGAGTGCTGAGCGAATACGGCGACGAACGCTTTGCCGGGAAGATCGCTTCGGCCGTGTTGCGGGAACGTGAGCGTGAACCGTTCACCACGAGCGGCCGTCTAGTCGAACTTCTCTACGCGTCAATTCCCGCGGCGACTCGTCGGACCGGTGGTCACCCGGCTAAGCGAACCTTTCAAGCCCTGCGCATCGAGGTGAATCACGAACTCGACTCCCTTCGACATGCCTTACCCGCGGCGCTCGCCGGGCTGCGGGTTGGTGGGCGAGTTGTGGTGATGAGTTATCAGTCGCTCGAAGACAAGATCGTGAAAAAGGAATTCGCACAACGTGTTACGTCGCGGACCCCGCCCGGACTGCCAGTCGAGTTACCCGGGGCCGCAGCCAGGTTCTCGCTTGTCACCCGGGGCGCCGAACGTCCCGACGATGCCGAGTTGGATCGCAACCCGCGCTCGGCACCGGTGCGTGTGCGCGCAATCGAACGAATCGCTGAGGAGGCACCGCTATGACGCTGCTCGAAAATCGTAAGCGTGCGCAGACCCGTGGCGCGGACACCTCGCGACCGACGCGGTCGAAAGCGGCCCAGAAGGCGATCGACCGTCGGGCCAAACGGGCCGGCCAATCTGGCTCGACACCGCAGTCATGGGCCCGGCGCCGCAAGGTCGACGATGCTCAACCGGCGCCAGCGCCGGTCGCACCTCGACCGACCTTGCGCGAACGCGTCGCGGGTGTGCCCTTCGTGGTTCCCGTCGTCGCGCTTATCGCCGCCGGCATGGTGCTCACGCTCTGGTTGTCCACCAGGTCGGCCCAAGATTCCTACGAATTGAGCGTCGCGCGCGCGGAGAACCAGTCGCTGACCGACCAGCGCGACGCACTGAAGAAGACCTTCGAGTCGGCCGACGCCGCGCCTGATCTTTCCGATAAGGCAGCGCAGCTCGGATTGGTACCCGCGCGTAACCCCGCCCGAATGGTGGTGGGCGCGAACGGAAAGCCGCGAGTCTACGGAACGCCCGAGCCGGTCTCGGGGCGTGCGCCCAAGTCGATCAACCCGAAACAGAATGACGACCCGACTGCCAAGATCGATGTGTCGAAGGTAGAAGATTCGCGAGGACTGCCCGGCAGCACGGGAGCGGCGAGCCCGACAACGTCGGCGCCCGCCCCAGCGCCGACGACATCCCCAACCGGTGCCACGGGACCCGCGCCTGCGACGACGTCCGTGCCTGCTCCCACTGACGGGGCGCCGACACCGAATGTCCTGCCCGGCGGCGGCACGCCGACCACTCCAAATTCCGGGCGCAACCGGTAGCGCGGGGGACAATCAGACATCATGACGCGTGCCAGTTTGTTCCCGCCGCGCCCAGATCGGACGGGTCGGGCGAAACGCCCGTCAACAGTTCGTTCGGCGGGCTCCGGTGTGAGGATTGGCGGCGGACGTCCTCCTCGGCAAGGCGAGAAATTCGTCTTCCGCGGCCGCATGGCCGGGGTGTTGGTGATTCTCGCCGTAGTAGTCGTCGCCGCGAAGATGGTCTTCGTGCACGCGATCGATTCGCGCACTTTGTCCGAGCAGGCTGCCGAGCAGCGCGAGTACACCCAAGTGCTGACGGCTAAACGCGGCGCGATCGTCGACCGTAACGGTCGGCCGCTGGCCTATACGGACGAGGCGCGGGCACTGACCTTCCTGCCGCAGGCGGTCCGAAAGTCGATTGATGAGGCCCATCAGAAGGATCCGTCGTTACCCGATGCCAAGACTCGGCTAGACGAGATCGCCAAGGGCGTCTCGAGTGCGCTGGGTGGATCGATCAGTCCGACCGATTTGCTCGCAAAACTGACCAGCACCGACAAATTCGTCTACCTCGCGCGTTCGGTCAGTACCGATGTCGCGAAGAAGATCGTTCAAGATTTCCCCGAGGTCGGTGCCGACCCGCAGAATATCCGGCTCTATCCCGGTGGGTCACTCGCCGCGAACGTTGTAGGCGATGTCAACTACGACGGCAACGGCCTGATTGGCCTGGAATCGTCGATGGATTCGATCCTCGCCGGTACTAGCGGCTCAACCACCTACGACCGTGGATCTGACGGCGCGATCATTCCCGGCAGCACCCGCAACGTTCACCCGGCTATCGACGGCGCCACCGTGCAGCTGACCCTCGACTCCGACATCCAGTGGTTTGTGCAGAGTCAGGTCGCGGCGGCCAAGGCGGCGTCGGGTGCCAAGAGTGTGTCGGCGGTGGTCCTCGATTCGCATACCGGCGAAGTACTGGCGATGGCAAATGACGGTACGTTCAACGCTTCCAAACCGCTGGCCGAGCAGAAGGGCGTCGAGCTGGGGAACCCGTCGGTGACCTCACCCTTCGAACCGGGCTCGGTCAACAAGGTGATCGCGGCCTCGGGGGCCATCGAATACGGCGTCACCACACCCAATTCGGTGCTGCTGGTCCCCGGGGCCATCAACATGGGCGGCGTAACGGTCCGGGATGCCTGGCCGCATGGGCCGCAGCATTTCACCACTACCGGCATCTTCGGCAAATCGTCGAACGTCGGCACCCTGATGCTCGCCAAGAAGATTGGCGACAAGCGGTACGCAGATCTGCTCGCTCGCTTCGGCCTGGGGGAGCGGACTGGCGTCGAATTGCCGGCTGAATCGTCAGGTGACGTACCGGCGCTCAGTCAGTGGTCGGGGTCGACCTTCGCCAACCTCCCGATCGGCCAGGGTCTACTGATGACCTTGCTGCAAATGACCGGCATCTACCAGACCATCGCCAACGACGGCATGCGGATACCACCGCGAATCTTCAAGTCGGAGAAGCGAAGTGGACACGACGCCAGCGCTCCGGAAGCGCCGTCGCCGGTACGGGTGGTCAGCGCGCAGACCGCCAAGACGGTTCGCGATATGTTTCGCGCGGTGATCCAGAACGATCCCACCGGGGTTCAGCAGGGCACCGGCTCCAAGGCAGCCGTACCCGGCTATCAGATCTCCGGCAAGACGGGCACGGCGCAGCAGGTCGACCCGGCCACGGGTAGGTACTCGAATTCGAGTTACAACATCACCTTCGCCGGCATCGCGCCCGCGGATAATCCGCGGTACGTCGTCGGCATCATGATGGACAACCCGCCGCGCAGCTCCGACGGTTCCGGCGGACAGTCCGCCGCACCGCTGTTCGGCACCATTGCGTCGTGGCTGTTGCAGCGTGATCGCGTGCCGCTCTCGCCCACCCAGACGCCGAAGCTAACGCTGACCACCGACTGACGAATCGATGCGCCGCCGGTAATGGTGGGTGTCGGTCCGGTGAACGGTATGTTGTTTGGGCGGTGCAGCCCCCGCAGGCGAGAAAGTTAAGGAGGCGATCGAGCGTGTCGCAGTCGCAACAGTCCGGGCCGATCCGTCCCCAGCGGGTCTCGCCGACGTCGATTGGCGAGCTGGCGACGGCAATCGGTGGCCGCGTGTTCGGGTCAGCCGATGTCTCGATTACCGGAGTCAGCTTGCGCGCCCAGTCGATCTCTCCCGGCGACCTGTTCGCGGCTCTACCTGGAAGTCGCGTGCATGGCGCGCGATTCGCGGCGGACGCGGTACGAGCTGGTGCGGCCGCGATTTTCACTGATCCGGCCGGCCGAGAACTAATCGAAACCGAACTGTCCGACGCCGGCCTCTCAGTCATCGTGCACCCAGATCCGCGTTCGGTTCTCGGTGAGTTGAGTTCGCTGATCTACGGCGATCCCAGTCAGTCGCTGACTCTCATCGGAATAACCGGCACCTCGGGTAAGACGACGACGGCGTTCATGGTCGAGTCGATCCTGCTCGCCGACGGTCGCTCGGTGGGGTTGCTGGGAACTGTGCAGACCCGCATTAACGGTGTGGCACAACCAAGTTCGCTGACCACCCCGGAAGCGCCCGACCTTCAGGCGCTCTTTGCCGCGATGGTCGAGCAGGGGGTCGACACGGTGGTTATGGAGGTATCGAGTCATGCGCTCTCACTCGGACGCGTCGCCGGGTCGCATTTCGATGTTGGCGCCTTTACCAACCTCTCCCAGGACCACCTTGATTTCCATCCCACGATGGATGACTACTTCGACGCGAAAGCTATTCTCTTCAAAGAAGATTCGACACTGCGTGCCGACCGCAGCGTCGTCTGCGTCGACGATGAGTGGGGACGCGCGATGGCGCGGATCGCCCCGTCGCCGGTAACCGTGTCGACCGGTCAGGTGCCCGCGCAGTGGACCGCGGGGGAGTCGTCCATCGCGGTCGACGGTACCCAACGGGTGCGCGTATCAGGTCCCGACGTCGCCGAGTTGGACCTCGCACTGCCGTTGCCTGGCCGATTCAACGTCGCCAATGCGCTTGTGGCACTGGCCATTACCAGATCCGTCGGAGTGGAGTTCGCTCCCATTTCGGCCGGATTAGCGGCGGTGTCGGTGCCTGGCCGGCTGCAGCGCATCAGCGAAGGGCAGGAGTTCCTGGCTGTCGTTGATTACGCCCATAAACCCGCAGCGGTGGAGGCGGTCATTGCGACATTGCGCGAACAAACTGACGGCCGCATCGGCGTTGTCATCGGAGCCGGTGGTGATCGAGACACTGGCAAACGTGCTCAGATGGGTGCCGCCGCCGCGCGTGGTGCCGAGTTCGTGGTGATCACCGATGACAATCCGCGTACCGAAGAACCAGCCGCGATCCGTGCCGAGGTATTCGCCGGCGCCGTCGGCATCGACGCGAACGATCGGCCATCGTCGTCCGAGCCGATCCGCGACGTCGGGGACCGCGCCGCGGCAATCGCGGCCGCTGTCGAGTGGGCGTCACCCGGCGACGTCGTGCTGATCGCGGGCAAGGGTCACGAGGCCGGGCAGGAGATCAACGGAGTCAAACATCCCTTCGACGATCGAGTGGTGTTGGCAGCCGCGTTACGGGCGAAGGTCGCGGGCGTGTCGGCCCCGGCAGCGACGGTGTCCGACGCGAGTGCACTCATTCGTCGTCTCGTTGAGCAAGCCGCCGATGCCGGCGTTGGCAGCGCACATCGTGATCGTGGTGCGCGCACCTGGCTGATTCTGGGTGAATTGGCGCCCGACAGTGCGAACGGAGAACACGGGGCCGACGAACAGCAGACCGTCGTCGATCACGACCGACTCGGCAGGCTGGCGGTACGCCTCGCGGTGGACAAGATTCTCGCGGTCGGAGCGTCGCGCGCGGTGCGCGCTCTGCATCAGGGGGCGGTCATGGAAGGCTCCTGGGGTGCCGAGGCGGTATTGGCGCAGACCGTGTTTGCGGCTCGTGAACTGCTGCGTTCGGACCCGGACTGGCAGCCGGTGGCCGGCGACATGGTCGCGATAGCCGGGCCCGCATCGGTGCGCGAACTCACCGAGGAGTTGTCAGTTGCGGGGCTGGTGGTCTTGACCGCCTGAGCACAAGGTTTGATAGAAGGCTGAGAACATCCGAAGTATCCATCGGAACAAACGGTAAGGGACCTACTTGTGTGGCAGATCCTGATTGCGGGAGCCATCTCGCTGGCGGTCGCGATTCTGTTGACCCCGATTCTGATCAAGGTATTTTCGCGGCAGGGCTTCGGCCAGGAAATCCGCGTTGAAGGACCGCAGAGTCACCAGACTAAGCGCGGCACCCCGTCGATGGGTGGTGTCGCGATTATCGCCGCACTTATCGCCGGGTATTTCGGTGCGCACCTCGCCGGCTTCATAGCCGACGGCTCAGGTCCGCGGGCGTCAGGACTGCTGGTGCTGGGCTTGGCCGTCGCGCTCGGGATCGTCGGGTTCCTCGACGACTTCATCAAGATTCGTAAACATCGAAACCTCGGCCTGAACAAGACCGCGAAGTCGGTCGGCCAATTCGTCGCCGCGATCCTGTTCGGTGTCTTGGTGATTCAGTTCCGCAATGGCGCCGGGGATCAGCCGGCGAGCACCAACCTGTCCTACGTACGCGACATTGTCGCCATCTCGTTGGGATCGGTCGGCTTTGTCGTCTTTTGCTGGCTGGTGGTGGCAGCCTGGTCGAATGCGGTGAATTTCACCGACGGCCTCGATGGTCTCGCCGCTGGATCGATGGCAATGGTGCTCGGTTCGTATGTGCTGGTCGCGTTGTGGCAGAACGCGAACGCGTGCGTCAATCCCGCCGCCGTCGGAAATCCGGGCTGCTATCACGTGCGGGACCCGCAAGACCTCGCACTTCTCGCCGTCGCGGGTGGCGGTGCATGTTTGGGCTTCCTCTGGTGGAATGCGGCGCCGGCCAAGATCTTCATGGGTGACACAGGATCGTTGGCACTCGGTGGTTTGCTCGCCGGCCTGTCGATCACGACCCGCACCGAACTGCTGGCCATCGTGCTCGGTGCACTGTTCGTCGCCGAGATCGTCTCGGTCGTCATTCAGATCGCGTTCTTCCGGACGACGGGACGTCGGGTGTTTCGAATGGCTCCGTTCCACCACCACTTCGAACTGGGTGGCTGGGCGGAAACCACGGTGATCATCAGATTCTGGTTGCTCACCGCAATCGCCTGTGCGCTCGGCCTCTCGCTGTTCTACAGCGAATTCCTCACTGCCAGTGGCTAGCCCGGTGGCGTCGAATCTGGTGGCCGAACTCCCCGGCGCGACGGTGCTCATCGCCGGTGCCGGTGCAGCCGGCCGGTCCGCTGCGTCGTATCTGGTAGGCGTCGGTGCGCGAGTTCGCCTCGTCGACGATCGCTATTCGACGTCGGCTACCGAGCTGCTGGCTGGGGTAACGGTCCCGGGCGAATCGATCTCCGCGACGCTGGCCGGCGATCTATCCGAGGTAGATCTGCTCGTAGTCTCGCCAGGATTTGCCCCGACGCACCCGTTGCCGGTCGCGGCGGCGGCGGCCGGGGTGCCGGTCTGGGGCGAGGTGGAACTCGCGTGGCAACTCGACCGGGCTGGGGCACTCGGCGAGCCGCGCACCTGGCTGGTCGTCACGGGAACCAACGGTAAGACCACGACAACCGGAATGATCGAGGCGATTATGCTCGCCGCCGGCCGCGATGCCGTGGCCTGCGGGAACTACGGGCTCACGGTGCTCGACGCAATGGTCGGCCCCGAGCGCGCCGACGTCTTGTGCGCCGAATTGTCGAGCTTCCAATTGCATTGGGCGCCTTCGGTTCACGCCGACGCGGCCGTCGTGCTCAACGTCGCCGAAGACCATCTGGACTGGCACGGGTCGTTTGCCGCGTACGCGGCGGCGAAGGCACTCGCACTGCAGGCGGCGGTCGCCGTAGTCGGCGATGACGACGCCATCGCCGCGACGCTGCCGATCGGGTCGACGAGCCGGCGCATCGGATTCACCGGGGCCGAGCCGCAACCGGGACAATTCGGTGTGCGTAACGGCATGCTCATTGACCGGGTCTTTGGCGATGCGGCCGGTGTCGAACTCGTCGCTGCCGATGTCATCCGCCCGACCGGGCCGTCGGGTATTGCCGATGCGCTGGCCGCGGCGGCGTTGGCGCGGGCGGTCGGGGTGAGTCCCGAGCAGGTTGCCGCCGGACTGCGCGCGTTTTCGCCGGCAGCCCATCGGGGCGAGGTAGTGGCGACGGCAGAGTGCAACGGCATGTCGGTGCGGTTCGTCGACGACTCCAAAGCGACCAATCCCCACGCCGCGACGGCGGCACTCGCCGGGTATGACCGGGTTGTCTTGATCGCCGGCGGCCTGCTCAAAGGCGCTTCGGTCGACGAGTTGGTCATTACTAATGCGTCGCGGCTGGCGGGTGTCGTTGCCATTGGCCGCGATCGGCAAATAATCGTCGATGCGATTGCGCGACACGCCCCAGAAGTCCCAACAGTCACAGTATTCACAGGGGACGATGGGCAAGTGAGTGTCGTCGAAGGATCTGCCCGGCCAGCGCACGCCGTATCGCCGTCGGATACGCGAGTAAGCCAAACCGTCGATCTGCCGCCGTCGCACGCGGTGATGAATGTTGCCGTCGAGCAGGCGTGGCAGCTTGCCCGCGAGTCGACGCGACCGGTCTCGGCGGTGCTTCTCGCGCCCGCCGCCGCGTCGTTGGACATGTTCGCCGGCTATGGCATCCGCGGTGACGCGTTCACCGCCGCGGCCCGCAGTGTGGTGGATTCGGCCCAGGCGTCCCGATGACCGCGGGCGTAACCGAGCGCGACGAGCAGACGAGCTGGCCGGCCGCCATCGTCGGCGCCGTCCGCAACATCCTCGGGCGACCGCTGGCATCGTTTCATCTCGTTCTCGCGATGGCCTTCTTCCTGACCGTATTCGGTCTGGTCATGGTGCTCTCAGCGTCATCGGTCGAGGGCTACTCGAAAGAGGGATCGGCCTACGGCCTGTTCACCACGCAGGTGACTTTCGCGGTGTTGGGTCTCGTCGTCTTCTACATCATGCTGCGACTGCCGATTCGGCTGATTCGTCGCGCCGCGGCGCCGATGATCGTGATCACCACGCTGCTGCTGGCGTTGGTTCTGGTGCCCGGTATCGGCACCTTGTCACAGGGTGCCCGACGCTGGTTCGTCATCGGTGGTCTGTCGGTTCAGCCGTCGGAGCTGGTCAAGGTCGCGCTGTGTGTCTGGGGCGCGCATCTGCTGGCTTCCCGACGTCGGGACAACGCATCGCTGCGGGAACTACTCATTCCGCTCTTGCCGGTCGCGGCGTTGATCTGTTTGCTGATCATCCTGGAGCCCAACCTGTCGACGACGATCACCGTCGCGATCATCGTCGGAGCGTTGCTGTGGTTCGCCGGCCTGCCCCTTCGAGTCTTCGGTGGTTTCGTCATCACCGGCATCGCGATCGCGATCGTGCTCGCACTTGCCGAGGGCTATCGCTCCGAACGTGTGCGCAGCTTCTTCGGCGCCATCGATGACCCGCAGGGTGCGGGCTATCAGGCACGACAGGCGGTATATGCGCTGGCGAACGGTGGCATTTTCGGTGTCGGGCTGGGGCAGAGTCGCGCCAAGTGGAACTATCTTCCCAACGCCCACAACGACTTCATCTTCGCGATCATTGGGGAAGAACTCGGTCTGATCGGTGGATTGCTGGTCGTTGGCCTGTTCGCGTTGCTTGCCTTCCTCGGCCTGCGCATCGCCGCGCGGTCGGTCGACCCGTTCCTGAAGTTGATGACCGCGACGATCACCGTATTGATCACCGCGCAGGCGTTCATCAACATTGGCTACGTCATCGGGCTGCTGCCGGTGACGGGTATCCAGCTGCCGCTGTTGTCCGCCGGTGGCACGTCGACGTTGACGATTCTGGCGATGCTTGGGCTCCTCGCGAATGCCGCACGACACGAACCCGACGCGGTCGCCGCGCTGACCGCGAGCGGCCCGGCCCGGGTCAGCCGCCTGCTCCGCCTGCCCACGCCGGTTCCATATCATCCTTCGCGCGCCGATCGGCTGCGCGAACGACTCGACCGGAGACCGCGAGATCGCCGCGCCGACGAGGGCCGCGCCAGCGGGCGTCGGCCACGCGACAAGTCCGAGCGTGGACAGAGCGCCCGCCTACCGGGGCACCGGTCTTCCTATGACCTGCTGACTTCCGGCGCGCGACGTGCCGTCTCCGGTGGTCGGCGCGGCGATGTGAGCGACACAACCGGAGGTCGGCGCGCGGGCCGTCGGGCAACGGTGGACAATCGTTCCCGACGCGCCGATGCTCGGCGGGTGGCGAATCCGCAACAGGAACGGTGGTGGCGTACGTGACGGTGCCAGATGATGGCGCGCGGCTATCGGTGGTGGTTGCCGGCGGCGGCACAGCTGGGCATATCGAGCCCGCGCTGGCTGTCGCCGATGCGGTTGCGGCGATCGCACCGGGGGCGCGGATCACGGCATTGGGTACTACGCGGGGTCTGGAAACGCGGCTGGTTCCCGAGCGGGGATACTCGCTGGAATTGATTCCGCCGGTTCCGTTGCCGCGCAAGGTAAATGGTGATCTATTCAAGGTGCCGTTCCGGTTAACGCGTGCCGTGCTGGCCGCACGTAGGGTGCTAGCCGACGTCGACGCCGACGTGCTGATTGGGTTCGGCGGCTACGTGGCATTGCCCGCCTATTTCGCCGCTCGGGGACATTTTCGGCGATCCCGCCGGATCCCGGTGGTGATTCACGAGGCGAACGCGAGCGCCGGCATCGCCAACAAGGTGGGTGCGCGCTACGCCAACAAAGTCCTCGCCGCGGTGGACGCGTCTGGGCTGCCCAATGCCGACGTGGTCGGAATGCCGGTCCGCGGTTCGTTGGCCGGACTTGATCGAAAAGCTCTGCGCGACAAGGCTCGTCATTACTTCGGGCTCGACCCGCAGGCGCCGACGCTGCTCGTCTTCGGCGGCTCGCAGGGAGCTGCCCGGCTGAACGACGCGGTCGCGGGTGCCGCGGGAACCCTCGGCGCAGCCGGGATCGGCGTACTCCACGCGTACGGACCGAAGAACACTATCGACCCGGCTCACTCATCCGATACACCGCCCTATATTGGCGTCGCCTATCTCAATCGGATGGATTTGGCTTATGCCGCAGCCGATTTGGTGATCTGTCGGTCGGGTGCGATGACCGTTGCCGAGGTATCGGCGACCGGTCTGCCCGCGGTCTACGTACCATTGCCGCACGGGAACGGCGAGCAGCGACTCAATGCGTTACCCGTCGTCGACGCGGGCGGTGGACTACTGGTCGAGGACGCGGAGATGACTACCCAGTGGGTTGAGCGTGAGGTACCCGCGCTACTTGGCGACCCGCAGCGGCTGGCCGCGATGTCCGCCGCGGCATCGGCCGGCGGGCACCGGGATGCGGCGAGCGTCGTCGCGCGGACCGCGTTGGACCTGGCGGCAGATTTCGCGGGCGAGCGGGAGTGACGATGGCTCAGCACACCGAAACACCTTCTCGTCGAACACTTCCGGAATCACTGGCCCGCGTGCACATGGTCGGTATCGGCGGTGCGGGTATGTCTGGGCTGGCGCGGATTCTGTTGGCTCGGGGCGGGCAGGTTTCGGGATCGGACGCCAAAGACGGCCGCGGTATTCTCGCGTTGCGTACGCGGGGCGCGCAGATCGCGATCGGCCACAACCCAGCGGCGTTGGATCAGTTGCCCGGTGGGCCGACGGTGGTGGTGACGACACATGCGGCGATTCCGAAGACCAATCCGGAGCTGGTCGCGGCGCGCGAGCGGGGTATCCCGATCTTGTTGCGGCCCGCTGTGCTCGCGACGTTGATGGAGGGTTACTCGACGCTGCTCGTCGCGGGTACCCATGGCAAAACGTCGACGACGTCGATGGCCGTTGTGGCGCTGCAGAATTGCGGTCTAGATCCGTCATTCGCGGTCGGCGGCGAGTTGAACGAGTCGGGGACCAATGCCCATCACGGTACCGGCGGTATCTTTGTCGCGGAGGCCGACGAGAGCGATGGCTCGCTGCTTGAATACCGCCCCGATGTCATCGTCGTCACCAATATCGAAGCCGACCATCTGGATTTCTTCGGCAGCGAACAGGCGTATGTCGATGTGTTCGATCAATTCTGTGATCGGGTGGCGTCGGGTGGCACCGTCGTCGTATGCGCCGACGATCCAGGTTCGGCGGCGTTAGCGCAACGGATGTCGAGTGCGTTGGCCGAACGTGACGTAGCTGTTCTCACCTATGGCCGCAATGGGACTGCGGCACAACTGCTTTCCTGGGAGCCGACGAGCGACGGCGGCCGTGTGCGGGTTCGGTTCGATCTATCCGAAATCACCGGGGCGAGCGAAGCGACGGGGAATGTCACCGGGGCGAGCGAAGCGACGGGGAATGTCACCGGGGCGAGCGAAGCGACGGGGAATGTCACCGGGGCGAGCGAAGCGACGGGAAATATTACAGAGCGGACGTTTATCGTCACCGTTCCCGGTGAGCATATGGCGCTCAACGCGCTCGGTGCGATCCTCGGATGTGTCCGTGCCGGTGGGGAATTGGATGCGGTGATCGCCGGTATCGAGGCGTTCAGCGGCGTGCATCGACGGTTCGAATTTCGCGGAACAGCCCGTGGAGTCCGGTTGTTCGACGACTACGCCCACCACCCGACGGAAGTGGCCGCGGTACTTGCCGCGGCGCGGTCGGTGGCAGGTGAGGGCCGAGTCATCGCGGTCTTCCAACCCCATTTGTATTCGCGTACAAGGGAATTCGCGACGGAGTTCGCGCGTGCGCTATCCGCTGCCGATCAGGTAGTCGTGGCCGATGTCTATGGTGCGCGGGAAGAGCCGTTGCCCGGGGTTAGCGGGCGCAGCATTAGTGAGTTGGTAACGGTGCCAGCGGTATTCGCGCCGAGTCTGTCGAATCTTCCCCGCGTCGTCGCGGGACTTGTGACTGGAAAAGACATCGTGCTCACTCTCGGCGCTGGTGACATCACCATGCAGGGGCCGGAGATACTCGCTGCGATCGGTGCCGCGTCGACCACGCCAGGGGAGTGAGCCACAGTGTCGTCGATGCGATCGTCGCGCAGCATATGGTGGGCGCTCGGGGTAGTTATTGTCGCGGGGGCTTTAGCGACGATCGCGTACTTCACGCCGTTGATGTCGGTACGGTCGATCGAGATCACCGGCACGAATGAGGTATCTCAAGATCAGATCCTGTCCGCTGCCGCGATTGCGAAAGGTCGCCCGCTACTGCAGGTGAATACGGCTCCGGCCGCGCAGCGGGTAGCGGCGATTCCGGATGTGGCGCAGGTGCGCATCCAACGGTCGTATCCGTCGAAGATTGTTATCACCGTCGTCGAACGGCGTCCGGTGGTCAAAGTAGCCACCGATACCCAGATTCACGTTCTCGACAAGACCGGCGTGGCCTACCGGCACTACGACAAATCCATTACGTTGCCGCCGGAGTTATCCAAACTTCCGGTGTTTTCCACACCCAACCCGGGACCGGCCGACCCGACGACGAAGGCCGTGCTGCCGGTGATCGCCGATCTGCCGCCGTTCATTGCCGGGCAGTTACTCGAGGTGAACGCGTCGTCGCCGGTCGACATCGAATTTGTGTTGCGCGGCAATAAGACCGTGGTGTGGGGCGATAGCACGCGGACCGCGGATAAGGCTGAGGCGCTGCGGCTGATCATGACCCGAAAAGGGTCGAACTATAACGTGTCGAGCCCGGAGTATCCGGCCTACCGGTAGCAGGGCGGCTGGAACCTGCGATGTGGCTCGGCCTGGGGGAGATGTTCCCTCGCGTGCTCTGAGCGCGCAGTTTTGAGCCGGATTAGACGCCGCTATTTGCCGACTTACCGTGAGCCGCACCGCAATATTGCAGAACTTTGCCGACACGCCGCGCACAAGCTGGCTTGGAGTCCACCCGATGCATACCGTCATCAGCAGTAACAAGTACTTGACATAACTCTATATCTATGGTTTAGGTTTAGGGTTTTTCTCACGAGGAGGGCGAGGCATGACGCCACCGCACAACTACCTGGCCGTCATCAAAGTCGTCGGTATCGGCGGTGGTGGCGTCAACGCTGTCAACCGAATGATCGAGCAGGGCCTCAAGGGTGTCGAGTTCATCGCGATCAACACCGACGCTCAGGCGCTGCTGCTCTCCGACGCCGACGTCAAACTCGACGTCGGGCGGGACTCCACTCGCGGACTCGGCGCCGGCGCTGATCCGGAGGTCGGCCGTCGGGCCGCCGAGGATGCCCGCGACGAGATCGAGGAATTGCTCAAGGGTGCCGACATGGTCTTCGTCACCGCGGGTGAGGGGGGCGGCACCGGAACCGGCGGTGCACCTGTCGTCGCGCAAATCGCCCGCAAACTCGGCGCGCTGACCGTCGGCGTCGTGACTCGACCATTCAGCTTCGAGGGCAAGCGTCGTGGCGGACAGGCCGAAGCTGGCATCGCCGCGCTACGCGAGTCCTGCGACACGCTCATCGTCATCCCGAACGACCGGCTCCTGCAGCTCGGCGATGCCGAGGTAGCGCTGATGGACGCGTTCCGCAGCGCCGACGAGGTGCTGCTCAACGGTGTGCAGGGCATCACCGACCTGATCACCACGCCCGGCCTGATCAACGTCGACTTTGCCGACGTCAAGGGTGTGATGAGCGACGCGGGTAGTGCGTTGATGGGTATCGGTTCGGCGCGCGGCGAGGAGCGGGCCCGCAAGGCAGCGGAGTCGGCGATCAACTCGCCGCTTCTCGAAGCCTCGATGGAAGGCGCTCGCGGCGTCCTGATCTCCATCGCCGGTGGCAGCGACCTGGGTCTGTTCGAGATCCACAACGCCGCGACTCTCGTGCAGGAAGCGGCACACGAGGACGCCAACATCATCTTCGGCACGGTCATCGACGACAACCTCGGCGACGAGGTGCGAATCACGGTGATCGCAGCCGGATTCGACGGTGGTGCGCCGCATAAGAAGGTCGAATCACCGGTGACCAAATCCGCCGGACGCACTGGCGTGGAGCAAGGACAGGCCGGAACCACCGGTGCGGCGGCGAAGAATGACCCGCTATTCGGCTCGGCGCCGGCCGGTGCGTCAGATCCGTTCGCGCGCACCGAGGAGCCGCGTCGCAATACCGTCCGACTCGACGATGATGACGTCGACGTGCCGGACTTCATGCGGCGATAGGGCATGGGCTCGACGGTGCGCCGGGTGGTCACCACCCGCGCCGGGGGCGTGTCGGCTGCCCCCTACGACAGTTTCAACCTGGGCGATCACGTTGGCGACGATCCAATCGCGGTCTCGGCCAATCGAACTCGGCTCGCGCAGCAGATCGGGCTGACCGATGAGCAAGTTATCTGGATGGAGCAGATTCACAGTCGCACTGTCACTGTGGTCGAGGGGCCGAGCGCCGACGTCGTGCCCGCGACCGACGCTCTGGTGACCACGACCCCCGACCTTGCGCTCGCGGTACTCTCCGCCGACTGCGTTCCGGTGCTGCTGTCCGACGATGCGGCCGGCGTGATCGCGGGTGTGCATGCCGGGCGCGTTGGAGCGCGGATCGGCATCATCCCGGAGACACTGAAGGTGATGGTCGAACTCGGCGCTCGCATCGAGCGGATCGGCGCATTCCTGGGACCTGCGGCATCCGGCGACAATTACGAGGTGCCGCCGGAGATGCAGCGCGACGTCGAAACGCATCTGCCGGGTAGTGCCAGCCGTACGAGCAAGGGCACCACCGGACTTGACCTGCGGGCGGGTCTGCGTCGACAGCTGCTCGAAGCCGGGGTTGCCGCGGTTGCGGTCGACCCACGGGACACGATCGCTGACGATTCGCTGTTCAGTCATCGACGACAAGCGCCGACCGGACGCCTTGCATCGGTGATCTGGCGCGAGTCCGGGCGGTGACGTATGTCGGCGCGGATGGCCGACGCCGGAGACGAGCGTCGGCGCGCTGAGCTGGCCGCCAATCTGGCCGCGGTGTCGGCACGACTGGAAGCCGCTGTCGCCGACGCCGGACGTGCATCAGGCGAGGTGACGTTGCTCGTCGTCACCAAGTTCTTTCCCGCCGATGATGTTCTGCGCTTGATCGACCTCGGCTGTGCGGAATTCGGCGAGTCGCGCGAGCCTGAAGCCGGCCGCAAAGTTGCTGAAGTGGTTGCGGCACTGGATGATTCGGCACCGCGCCCGAAGTTCGACATGATCGGCAGTGTCCAACGCAAGAAGGCGCGGTCGGTGGCGCGGTGGGCGCGTACCGTTCACTCGGTCGACAGTGCGCCATTGATCGACGCCCTCGGACGGGGGGTGACCGCCGCGTTGGACGCCGGAGAGCGGGACAGTGCGTTGAACGTCCTACTGCAGGTCAGCCTCGACGACGATCCGCTGCGCGGTGGTGTGCCGGTGGACGGCTTGGCCCAGCTGGCCGAGCAGGTGGAGTCGGCCGATGCGCTCCGGTTGGGCGGCTTGATGGCTATCGCACCTCAGCACGGTGAGCGGGAGAGGTGGCTGGCGAAATTGGCACGCGCACACGCCGACGTCGTCGCTGAGTATCCGGCGGCGACGACCCTGTCGGCGGGCATGTCCGGTGATCTCGACGTCGCAGTGAAATTCGGATCCACATGTGTGCGTGTCGGAACTGCAATCTTGGGGGATCGGCCGATACCGTAATCACATCGGTCACAGAAGTACCAGGATTCACAGGTTTCACTACAATCACAATTGCAACACCGATCGCCACCAAGAGAGGCCCGAGATGACCACGATGCAGAAATTCAAGGCATATTTCGGCATGGTGCCTCCGAGTGACTACGAGGACGACTACCTCGAGGACTCGAACGTGATGCCGGCTCGCTCGGCATCGCGGGAGCGTGCCTACCGCGATGACTACTACGGACAAGGTGCCTATCGGGACGGCCGCTACGCGGATCGGTTCGAAGCGGACCGGTTCGAGGATCGCTACGCCGACGAGCGGTTCGCCGAGGATCGTTACGCCGATGAGCGGTTCGAAACCGAACGTCGAGTAGCAGGTGGTGAATACGCCTACGCCGGCCCGATGCGTGCCGACCGCGAGCGTTCGGGCGTCTCGCGCCTCGAACCGCTGCCCCGTTCGGCCGCAGGCATGCGCGCCGCCGGTGTATCCCGTTCGGTCGCTGTCAACGATCAGCGTGAACTCGATCGAATCTTCGCCGACGGTCCACTGCAGAAGATCACCACGTTGCGCCCGTCGGATTACGGTGAGGCGCGCACCATCGGTGAACGGTTCCGCGACGGTAATCCGGTAATCATGGACCTGGTCGATATGAGTAACGACGACGCCAAGCGGCTGGTCGACTTCGCCGCCGGACTGGCGTTCGCATTGCGTGGTTCATTCGACAAGGTGGCCACCAAGGTGTTCCTCCTCTCACCGGCCGACGTCGATGTCTCGCCCGAGGATCGCCGCAAGATTGCCGAAACCGGCTTCTACAACCACAACTGACCACGCGAGCCGAGGTGCCGGAGATAGTCGTTCCGCACCCGGCGAGCGGTAGTGCGCGACTATCGGGCACAGTGGTGTAGTGACGATATTCTGGACAATTCTCGCTTACGCATTCTTCGTGTACTGGCTGCTCCTGTTGGGCCGTCTGGTCGTGGAGTTGGTGCGCTCATTCGCCCGGGACTGGCGTCCCAAGGGCGTCGCGGTGATTTTCATCGAAGCGGTCTTCACCGTTACCGACCCGCCGATCAAGTTGCTCCGTCGACTCATCCCGCCGTTGCCACTCGGGCCGGTGCGCCTCGATCTGTCGCTGATGCTGGTGATGATCGTGGCGATTGTGGGTTACCAACTCGCAAAAAACCAAATTATGTAAAAAGTTCTTTGCGTCGATAATCACATTAGTGGCATTTTGTTGAATTACTTTATTGTCATTCTTCGAAATCTTTGGCATATCTGCAGGTGAAACCAGATTTTTGGGTGGCTGATCAATCGATCACACCGATCCTTAACTAGTCGCCGCCATCTCACTGACGTAACGTTGATTGTCATTGTTTGGCGAATATTAAGTTGCGAGAGCGCATCGACCGGGTGCGACCAACGGTATTGATGTGACAGGATAGGACGCTAGTTACGGATTTGAACTCAAAGTGACTGCGGCGACGAGCCTCGATCAGACATGTGACAGAGTGAAGGTCACGTGTAGGCAACAGTCTCGAGCCAATGTGCAGAGTTCAGTGCTCGACCCACAAGTAGAAACGCTCGAACCAAAGATTAAGGGGAACCGACCATGCGGCTGACACCAGCTGATGTGCACAACGTCGCGTTCAGTAAACCGCCGATCGGCAAGCGCGGTTACAACGAAGATGAGGTCGATCAGTTCCTCGACTTCGTCGAGGCGGAACTCGCGCGTCTAATCGAAGAGAACACCGATCTCAAAGCGCGCGTCGACGAACTCGAGGGTGACCTCGCGGCAGCGCGTTCTGGAGCACCAGCCGCAGCTCCGGCAGCACCGGCAGCCGAAGAACGCACGCAGGTATTCGCTGCCCCGGCGCCAGCTCCCGAGCCACAGTTCGCCGCTGCACCACCGCAGCAGCAGGCTCCCGTCGGGGATGAGACCAATGTGCGTGCCGCGCGCGTCCTCGCGCTGGCTCAGGACACCGCGGATCGCGTGACGTCGAACGCCCGGACCGAGGCCGATACCTTGCTGGCCGACGCTCGGACCCGTGCCGATGCGATGGTCGGCGACGCGCAGACCAAGGCCGATGCGCTCTTGGCTGACGCTCGTCAGCGTTCGGAGGCGATCCTCGCCGACGCACAGACCCGTTCGGAAGCTCAGTTGCGCCAGGCGCAGGAGCGCTCGGAAGCTCTGCAGTCCGACGCTGAGCGTAAGCACAGTGAGATCATGGGCACCATCAACCAGCAGCGCGGTGTGCTGGAGGGCAGGATCGAACAGCTCAAGACTTATGAGCGCGAGTACCGGACACGTCTGAAGACGTATCTGGAGTCGCAGCTCGAAGAGTTGCAGCAGCGCGGCAGCGCGGCCCCGGTGGAAGGTACTCGCAACGAGTCGTACGGCTCGGACGCTGGCAACAACAACGGCGGCGGCTACCAGAACTTCACCAAGAACTAAGGTTCTCTTCTCGTGCTGTCACTAGCCATTGGGACGACCCTTATCGGGTTCGCGCTTCTGGTAGTGGGTCTGATCACCGGTCAGGTAGCTTTGGCGATCGCTTGTATCGTCGTCTGCCTGATCGGTGTCGGTCTTTTGGTAGCCGACGTGCTTCGCTCAGGCCGAGCTGCCAAGGCTGGCCTGGCATCGGACAAGTCGGCAACGGATGTCCCGGCGAAGGGCGACTCGCAACCGGACCGGGAGTCGACGAATCAGAACCCGATCGTCCGACGTGATGGTCCCAAGGTAGCCGCTCTGTCGGCCGATGAGCCGATTGCCGATGTTCCGGCCTCAACTCCCAGCGTCGTGCGACGGGCTCAACCGCCGATACCCGAGGGTGACGCCGCACCGATCTCCGGGATACCGCAACCCAGTTCGCAGGCCGCGCAGCTCGCTGCTCAGACGAGCGCCCCGGCTGCCGAAGGAACGTTTACCGACTACGTGGCCGCCACCAGCGGCAAATTCGAGTCGCCGTCCACCACATCACAACCGGCAGCACCACAGCCGCGGGCCGATGACGCCGACACCGGTCCGGTGCCCCGGGTGGAATCCGCACCGGGTTTCGGGGGGTCGGGAGTTCGTTGGGAGTCCTCGATCACGCCGGCCCGGCCTCGGTATGACGAGCACGTGCGGTTGGACTCAGCGTCGTCGAATTGGTCGACGTCGGTTCCGGGGACTGGGTCAACCGGCCAGCGGTCCGATCAGCATCCTGACGGCTCGACGATGCACCCGCGTCCGTCGGTGACACGCTCACGGCACCGGGACGCCAGTGACGACTCGAATGCCGCAGTCGCATCGAATAAGCCGAAGTTCGACCCACTCGATCCCAATTGGCATCCGCCGCCGGAGTAGTGGCACACTTGTAGCAGAGTTTCATGCGCGTTGATCCGGCTATCACCGGGGAGCACTCGGAAGAAAATTCGACGCCGTAGGGTGTCGGACCAGTAGACCCGAGCGGGCGTGGCCCGTTATAGCCACTCGATTTCGGCGGTTGCGCCGGCATCGCAGAGAGGCATCGACACGATGCAAGCGGGGTGGTACCGCGCTGATCCGGAGGGATCGGCGTCCCCGTGCCAGAGATGATTTCGGCACGGAGGAAACATGAGTAGCGAACCCAGCACATCCCAGGGCGACCCGTCGCAGTCGGTCGAAGCCGGTGTCGGTCACGTATATCCGATCGTCGATATGACCGGCGGAACCGGTCGAGGTGCGCCACGTTTCCCCGACGTCGAGAAGATCGTTCTTGACTATTGGGATGACGATCAGACCTTCGCGGCCTCTATCCAGAATCGCGTAGCGAGCGGGCCGAGTGATACAGGCGCCGGGAGCGTAGCGAGCGGGCCGAGTGATACAACTGAGCCAGCCGAGGAGTTCGTCTTCTACGACGGTCCGCCGTTCGCCAATGGCCTGCCGCATTACGGCCACCTGCTCACCGGCTATGTCAAAGATCTCGTGCCGCGTTTCCAGACGATGCGCGGCAAACGTGTGGAGCGCCGATTCGGTTGGGACACACATGGTTTGCCCGCTGAGCTAGAGGCTGAGCGCCAGTTGGGGATCACCGATAAGTCGGAGATCGAGACGATGGGCGTGGAGAAGTTCAATGACTTCTGCCGCGACTCGGTGCTGCGCTACACCGGGGAATGGCGCAATTATGTGACGCGCCAGGCACGTTGGGTCGATTTCGACAATGACTATAAGACCCTCGATCTCGACTTCATGGAGTCGGTGATGTGGGCTTTCAAGGAACTGCACAACAAAGGCTTGATCTATCAGGGCTACCGCGTGCTGCCATATAGCTGGTATGAGCAGACGCCGCTAAGCAACCAAGAATCTAAGCTCGACGACGCCTACCGGATGCGCCAGGACCCGGCGGTGACGGTCCGAATGCCGCTGGTGATCGGTCCTGATTCGAATCTCGCGGCGCTAAACGGTGTGAACGCGCTCATCTGGACCACCACCCCGTGGACGCTGCCGTCGAACTTGGCGATCGCGGTGAATCCCGACGTCGAGTATGCACACGTACGTGGCAGCGACGGTCAGGAATACCTGTTGGCGAAGGCGTTGCTCGGCGCGTACGCGCGAGAACTGGGCGAGGTCGAGATCATCAGCACCTACCAGGGCGATCAGCTTGCCGACGTGCACTATCTGCCGCCATTCGATTTCTTTGTCGGACACCCGAATTCGCACCGGATTCTGTTGGCCGATTATGTAACCACCGACAGTGGCACCGGTGTCGTTCACCTCGCGCCCGCATTCGGTGAAGAGGATATGGATCTGGCCACCGCCAACGCCATCGACGTAGTGCAGCCACTGGACCCGGGCGGCAGGTTCACCTCGCAGGTGCCGCCGTACGAGGGCCTGATGGTGTTCGATGCCAACCCGGTGATCATCAAGGATCTCAAGGCATCTGGCCGTATTCTGCGCCACGAGACTATCGAGCATTCCTACCCGCATTCGTGGCGGTCGGGACAGCCGCTCATCTATATGGCGGTGCCGTCCTGGTTTGTCGCGGTGGCGCCGATCAAGGATCGGATGCTCGAACTCAACAAGCAGATCAATTGGGTGCCATCGCATATCCGCGACGGACAGTTCGGCAAATGGCTTGAGGGCGCGAGAGATTGGAATATCAGCCGTAACCGCTACTGGGGTGCGCCGATCCCGGTGTGGGTATCGGATGATCCCGACTATCCGCGGATCGACGTGTATGGGTCGCTCGACGAACTCGAACGTGACTTCGGCGTGCGGCCGACGAACTTGCACCGGCCGTATATCGATGATTTGGTGCGGCCGAATCCCGATGATCCGAGCGGTAATTCGACTATGCGGCGGGTGCCGGAGGTCCTCGACTGCTGGTTCGAATCTGGCTCGATGCCATTCGCTCAGGTGCATTACCCGTTCGAGAACCGGGACTGGTTCGACGGCGGTGCGGCTGGTGAAATCGCGCACAACCCGGGTGATTTCATCGTCGAATACAACGGGCAGACGCGTGGCTGGTTCTACAACCTGCACGTGCTCTCGACTGCGCTGTTCGATCGTCCGGCGTTCAAAAACGTTGCGGCACACGGAATTGTGTTGGGTGATGACGGACAGAAGATGTCCAAGTCCAAGCGTAACTATCCCGACGTCAACGAGGTGTTCGACCGGGACGGGTCCGACGCGATGCGCTGGTTCCTGATGGCGTCACCGATCCTGCGTGGCGGAAACTTGGTCGTGACCGAACGTGGCATCCGCGAGGGGGTGCGGCAAGCGCTGTTGCCGCTGTGGAACGCCTATAGCTTCCTTCAGCTCTACGCTGAGCGGCCCGCGGTATGGCGTACCGACTCGACGAATGTGCTCGATCGGTACATCCTCGCGAAGCTCGCCGTCACCCGCGACGAGATGACCGAGGCACTTGACGTCTACGACATCGCCGGGGCATGTGAGTCGTTCCGGCAATTCTGTGAGTCGTTGACGAATTGGTATGTGCGACGGTCGCGTTCGCGGTTCTGGGGCGGACAGGATGCCGACCCAGATGCTTTCGACACGCTGTACACCGTATTGGAAGTGGCGGCACGGTTGGCCGCTCCGCTGCTGCCTCTTGCCACCGAAGCGATGTGGCGTGGCTTGACCGGCGAGCGTTCGGTACATCTCACCGATTGGCCGTCTTCTGACGATCTGCCCGCGGACGCGGATTTGGTTGCCGCGATGGACGAGGTGCAGGCGGTGTGTTCGACGACGTCGAGCGTTCGTAAGGCCAACAAGTTGCGCGTGCGACTTCCGTTGCCGGGCTTGACAATCGCGTCGCCGACGGCAGATCGTCTTCGCTCGTACACCGACTTGATCGCCGACGAGATGAACGTGAAATCGGTGACACTGAGTGACGACGCGGACGCATTCGGTCGCGTCGAATTGTCGGTAAACGCACGGGCGGCCGGGCCGCGGTTGGGCAAGGATGTCCAGAAGGTGATCAAGGCGGTCAAGGCTGGCGACTGGTCAGTCTCGACCAGCGATGACGGAACCGAAGTGGTTACCGCTGGCGGCATCGATCTCGTCGACGGTGAGTACACGCGCAAACTTGTTGCTGCCGAGCCGGATTCGACCGCGGAGTTGCCAGGTGGCGGCGGCCTCGTGGTCCTCGACACAGCGGTTACACCGGAGTTGGAAGCCGAAGGGTGGGCCAAAGATCGCGTCCGCGAACTTCAGGACGCACGCCGGAACCTGGGCTTGGAGGTGTCCGATCGGATCGCGGTGCGATTGGTCGTTCCCGCCGAGCGCGTTGACTGGGCTCGGGCGCACGCACAGCTGATCGCGGGCGAGGTGCTGGCAACCACCTTTGACGTGGCGACCGGTGCGCCGGGATCGGTAGAACTGGGCGACGGCGTAAGTGCGGACGTGAGCAAGGTATAGATCATCTCGGATCGTCGAGTGCCGAAGTGAGCTTGCGAGCTTTGGTGTATCGAGACGCCGTGAGTCGACGTTGTTGACGTGACCGGTGGTGGTTGGGTTGGTGAGGTCGTCTTGCCACGTCTCGATACACCGCGTCTCGCAGGCTCGTCGCGGCACTCGACGATCGACGGTGGTCGGGGCGATCAGTCGGTTTGTTTGTGGGGTGCCTATCTCGGATCGTCGAGTGCCGAAGTGAGCGTGCGAGCTGGTGTATCGAGACGCCGTGAGCCGACGTTGCGGCGTAAGCCGGAGGCGCTGACGGCCAACCATCTATCCTGACGTCCCGTCAAGCCGCTGACGCAACTGTGCGTCAAAGAGCAGCGCTGGCGCGCTGAAGGTATCGGAGCCGAATCCGCCAAAGATCTCTTGGCTGACCGCGCCGATCAGCCACGTCCAGAGCGACACCGCGAAGACCAGCCCCGCGTCGTCGAGTTCGACGCCGACCTCGGCGCGCACCGCTGCCAGATCGTGGGTCAGTTCGGCGTCGACGTCGCCGGACACCGCGAGCTCGCCGACTACGGCGGCTTGGGCCAACGTGCCGATTAACGTGCGCATCACCCGCGTACCCGGCTCGACGGTGCGTTCGGCCGGGGCGTGATACCCCGGCACCGGTGAGCCGTAGAGCAATGCGAACTGTGCGGTGTTCGCGATCGACCAATCGCGAAACGCGTTGGCCAAAACGTAAACCCGTTCGCGCGGAACATCTGTCGTCTTCGACACGGCAGCGTCAACCGCGTCGCCCAACTCGCCATACGCCTCGACGACGAGTCGAGTCAGCAGCTCATCGCGACTCTCGACATATCGATAGATCGCCGACGACACCATCCCCAACTCGCGCGCGATGGCACGCAGCGACAATGCCGCCGCACCAACCGTTGCCAATTGGGTACGCCCGAGATCGAGAATCTGGGCTTCGATGGCCTGCCGTTTCGCGACGCGACTACTCATTCGCAGCATTCTGCCACAAAAGAGAGCGGTGCTCTTGCTTTGCTGCGAGGTGGCGTGCATACTCAATACGAGAGCAGTGCTCACATTTATCAGTGAAAGACACCGAGAGGAACGCAATGACCATCACCCACTACCACTCCGATACCAATCCTGTTGAGCGGCTATTCAATTCGACGGTTCGTTGGCTCGCCGACCGTGGCATTAATCTGGCCGGAGCGCAGAGTCTGACCGTCTACGGGAGAGTCAGCGGCAATGCGCAGCGCATCCCGGTTAACCCGATTTCGCACGGCGGACGCGAATATCTGGTTTCGCCGCGCGGGAACACCCAGTGGTCGCGCAACGCGCGGGTAAATCCCGGTGCGGTTCTACGACGTGGCCGTCGACAGCGCGCCGTCACCTTGGTGGAGACCCTCGACGCCGACGTCAAGACAGCGGTCATCGCCGACTATCTGCGCCGCTGGGGCTGGGAAGTAGGGCGCTTCCTGCCCGCCGGCCTCACGCCGACGTCGGAGGAATCGGTGCTACGCGCGAATCTCGACGCCTTGCCGGTATTCGAAGTGAATGGCGCCAGCGCCTCTTGAGCGAACGGTCGGAACCTATTATGGGATGGTGAATTCCGACCTGGCGCAGCGCAGTCCTCGCTGGGTTGTGCATCTGGATATGGACGCGTTCTTCGCTTCGGTCGAGGAGCTGACTCGTCCGACACTGGCTGGGCGGCCGGTTCTGGTCGGCGGGCTCGGTGGCCGTGGGGTAGTGGCAGGTGCGAGTTATGCGGCGCGGAAATTCGGCGCCCGGTCGGCGATGCCGATGCACCAAGCCCGTCGACTCGTTGGGTCGTCGGCGGTTGTCTTGCCGCCGCGCGGCTCGGTCTATCGCGTGGTCAGCGAACGCGTCTTCAGTATTGTGCGCCAAGAGATTCCGACGATCGAGATGCTGTCGTTCGACGAGGCGTTCGGCGAACCCGAGTCGTTGATCAACGCCCCCGCCGCCGATGTCGTCGCATTCGCCGAGAGGCTGCGGGCGCGGATCACCGCCGATGTCGGGCTGACCGCGTCGGTCGGCATCGGTAGTGGCAAACAGATCGCCAAGATCGCCTCCGGAATGGCCAAACCCGATGGGGTGATGGCGATTCCGCCGTCACGAGAACTGGACTTTCTGCACGCGTTGCCGGTACGCAAGTTATGGGGCATTGGTCCGGTGTCCGGGGATCGGTTGGCGCGGTTGGGAATCGATACCATCGGTGACCTTGCCGCGATGTCGCCGGTGGAGGTGTCGTCGGTACTCGGTGGGACCATCGGACCCGCATTGCACCGGCTTGCGCAGGGAATCGACGACCGCCCGGTCGCCGAACGTGCGTCGGCCAAACAGATAAGTTCGGAAACCACACTGGCGCAAGACATTATCGACCTACCCACGCTCCGCCGGGAGATCACGAAAATTGCCGGCGATGCCCATCGGCGGCTGATCTCCGACGGTCGCGGCGCGCGGACCATCGTTCTCAAACTGAAGAAGTCCGACATGTCGATTCTCACGCGGTCGGCGACGCTGCCTGGTTCATCGATTGATGTCGGAGTGCTGACCGCTGCCGCACAGCGGTTGGCGCTCGATCCGATGGAAATCGGTCCGATTCGACTAGTCGGCGTCGGATACTCCGGACTTACCGCGGTGGAACAGTTCTCGCTTGATTTCGACACGGCGAACGGTGTGTCAGAGGCCGATGGTGGCACCGCAACCATCGAACAGGTGGCGTCAGAACATGCCGACTCGGTAGACGAAGCGACAGCTGACGCCGAACGTGTTGCGTCACAAGAACTGTGGCCCACCGGTCTCGACGTTGTCCATGATGACTACGGACATGGTTGGGTGCAGGGCAGCGGGCACGGCGTGGTGACCGTTCGCTTCGAAACTCGGTCGAGCGGTCCTGGCCGAGCGGTAACGTTCCGGCTGCCCATCGACGAACTGCGCCGGGCAGATCCGTTGGATTGTCTGGACTGGTGACCGGCTAGTCCGTCGGACCCGAAGCGGCGAAGAACGTGGCGATCTCGGCATGGTCGGCACCGGCGGATAGCAACGCCACCAACGCCATTCGGGCCTGGGGCGCACGCAGCCAGCTCGACACAAGTGCGCCGGCATCGACCAGGTCTACCGCACCACCGCCTCCGCCGTAAGTCGCGGTCACTTCGCCGTAGGGGACTCTGGTGCTAACGACCACGGCGAGGCCAGCCGCGGTTGCCTGCGCCACCTGCGCGGTGATGTCGGGATGAGTGTTGCCGGAACCGTTGGCGGACAACACAATTCCGGCGACGCCCGACCCGAGCGCCCCGGCGACAAGTGCCGGACTCACTCCTGGGTATAACGACAACAGGTCAACCCGGGAGGCTGCGCCCGAAGCTGGGCGGGGAACCGACGGCCTGCCCAGTCCTGGATGCACGACATCGAATGCGCGCACATCCGTCGTACTTATTTTGAATAGCCCACGCGCGGGCCACACCGTGCCGCCCATCGCGACCAATACGCCGCGTCCCCGCGCGGAAGGATCTGCCGCACAAGACAATGCGGCGGACAGATTGGCCGGACCGTCAGGTTCTGGCGCGTCGTCGGTGAACTGCGCTCCGGTGAAGATCACCGGGCTAGGGGAGTCCAGGCCAGCGAGATATAGGTCGACGAGAAAGGTGATTTCCTCCATCGTGTCGGTCCCGTGCGTGACGACGACTCCTCGTACTGATTCGTCGGTTAACGCGGTCAGTACGGCCTCGGCGATGCGGAATTGATCATCGACGCTCATCGCCGACGAATCCTTAGACATTAGGTCGACCACACGTAGTGGCAGGTCGCCATTACCTGCTGCTCGAGTCATCAATTCGGCGCCGCCGAGCCGGGGTACCGCGCCCTTCGAAGTCTGTCGGGTCGCGACGGTGCCCCCGGTGGTAATCACGACGAGGTGTTCGGCACGGTCTGTCGAAGGCATGCGCAACAGCGTGGCGGGGCGCAATGCTTAACGTCAAGCGTTGGTGCTCTCAGGAACATTTGGCATAGTGGTAGCTCGTGTCCGCACGGTAAGAAGTGCGAAATGCCACCTTCGATACGACAGTTAGGGAATGACCTTGAGGTTTGCGAAGTTTGTCGCCGCAGCGGCGGTCCTTGGTGCGGCTGCCACGCTGACAGCATGTGGCACTGATGATGAAGCGCCGATCGTTCCGACCGCGCCTAGCTCGTCGTCGGCCGCCGAGTCGTCGACGGCCAGCGCCGACGGCATTACCGGAGTCACGGACCCCAACAAACGCCCGACCGTCGCGGTGCTCAACAAGATGCTTGATAAGGCGCTCGACGCCGATGCCCCGGCCAGCGAGAAGACGCTTCTGGTGCAGGGCTCGGAGAAGGACCCGCAGGTCTTCACCAAGCTGGACAAGGCACTCAAGGACAACCCGGGTGTCACCTACAAGATCTTCCCCCCGGTTATCCCTGCCGGCCCGAAGAAGGCCAACGTCAAGGTGCAGGTCAAACTGCCGGGGGAGGTGCCTACCAAGCTTGAGGCGAGCATCGTCTTCGACGACGGTCGCTGGAAGCTAGCTAACAGCACTGTCTGCCCACTGCTGTCGGCCAATAACGTGAAGTCGGCCATGTGCCCGACCGCGGCCAAGCCGAGCAAGTGATCGCAGTGTCCTAGTTACGCCGCAAAAAAAATGCCCCCTAACGAGGCGGGACGCCTATATGGCGCCTGCCAACGTTAGGGGGTTTTTGCGGTCTATGGGCTGCGGTAGGTCACGGTGAAACCCATTCCTTGCAGCAGTGGAGCACCGTTGCCGACGAGTTCGCGTGCGCCCGTCATCGTGATCGATCCCGACGACGGAAGGGCGCGATGCAGATCCATCGTGATCGTGCCTTTCCCGGTCATCGTGTAGCGCTTGATGCGCAATGTCTGGTTGGTGCCGGGCACCGCGAATACGTCGTTGACCGGCGTTTCGTCGACGGTTACGTCCAACACGACCACGTCATCTTTGCGGGAGCGCAACGTCGCCTCGATGGTCTGGGTGGTGGTCGCCGCCCCGGTGATCGTCCGCGTCGATTTCCACACTGCGCCTACGCCGACCGGAACCTGTGCCAGTCGGATCGAATGCTGCAACGCCTGAACCAGTGCCTGTTCGACGGCGGAGCGGGCCTGCGACGACGCGGCGTCGGGTGGCGCGATCCGTAACGAGATCGGTGCGCTACCCGGCCCGATACTCATCCCGGCCAGGGAATTGCGTTCGGCTTTGAGGTCGTCGGCGAGCACAACGTCGGGTGAGGTCACTTCGCCGAGCGTCATCTCCACGTTGGTGGGATCGTCGCAGCCGATACGCGCGGTGATCGGCATGGTCACCGTCTGTTCGGTCCGGCCGCTGGCACGTTCTTCGGTCGAGGTGGTGGTGATCGTAACCTGTTGTGCGGCAGTGGTATTCGGTGACGCGGCGAGAAGTTCACGCGGCTGGCCCCCAAGGTTGCTGACCCCGACCGATGCCGGTGTAATCGGCAGCAGGTTCACGCCCTTGGCACCCGACGTCGATTCGGTCGCACAGGGACCCGTATTCGAAACCAGTGCGGGCGCGGGTTCGGAATCTTTGCTGCCGCATGCGCTCAACGCGGTGGTCAGGGCAAGGGCACAACACATTCCGCGTACGGCGGTGCGTGCACCGGAGTGAGGAGACGACACGCCCGACAGCCTATCGAGGGCACCCTGACAATTCCCTGTGCGTCGTACATTTTTGTTCGCCGTCCGCGCCGGCGCGGGGCAGCCCGCAGACGCCCGGCGGTAAGCGTGGATGATAGAGGGGTGCCAGACATTCCCTCGACAGACTCCGCGCAGCCGTCGTCGCAACGGCGGGCGCGGGTCACCCTCACGTTGCTACTGATCGCGGTGGTGGTACTCGCGGTGGATATCGCCACGAAATCCCTAGCCGTGGCCCACATTGACCCGGCCGACCCGATTTCGATCATCGGGGACACGGTCACTTTGACGCTGTTGCGCAACAGTGGCGCCGCATTCTCGATGGCGACCGGGTACACCTGGGTGCTGACGATTATCGCGCTCGTGGTGGTCGTCGTGATCGTCAGATTCTCCGCCCGACTGCGGTCGGGGTGGTGGATGCTGGGGCTCGGTTTGGTCCTGGGTGGTGCGCTGGGCAATCTGGTCGACCGGATTTTCCGTTCACCCGGACCATTGCGCGGCTACGTCGTCGACTTTGTGTCGGTCGGCTGGTGGCCGGTATTCAACGTGGCCGATTCGGCCGTCGTCTGCGGCGCGGTCCTGCTGGTGGTGTTAACCATCATCGGCATCGAATTCGACGGCACCCGCACGGGCTGGGCGGCGCGCGATGCTGGTCGATCCGACGACGAAGTCGAACCTCAGCCTACTTCAGATCCAGAAAAGCCAAGCGCCACTGATGAACTCGAAGATTCCGTCGAGTCAGATGGGTCTGCGCCCGCTGGGCTCGACGACGCGGATCGGGAGTCCAAGGATGCGTGACTCGCGGGCCATGCCGGTGCCCGACGGCGTCGCGGGGATGCGGGTCGACGCCGGTGCTGCCCGGATTCTGGGACTGTCGCGCACCGTGACCGCGGCGCTCGCTGAGGCGGGCGACATCACCGTCGACGGGGTGACCGTCGGCAAGTCGCACAAACTCATCGCCGGGTCGTGGCTCGACGTCGTGCTGCCCGAACCCGATGAGCCCCTGCGTATCGAGCCG
Source organism: Gordonia effusa NBRC 100432 (assembly GCF_000241305.1). Lineage (GTDB taxonomy): Bacteria > Actinomycetota > Actinomycetes > Mycobacteriales > Mycobacteriaceae > Gordonia > Gordonia effusa. The sequence goes on along the minus strand of NZ_BAEH01000081.1, from coordinate 7,059 downwards.
ACGCCGGTGGACGATCTGGAAGTCATCTACCACGACTCCGACATCGTCGTCGTCGACAAGCCGGTCGGCGTCGCGGCCCATCCGTCGGTTGGCTGGACCGGTCCGACGGTTATCGGCGCCTTGGCCGCCGCCGGTTTTCGGATCTCGACGTCGGGGGCGCATGAGCGGCAGGGAATTGTGCACCGACTCGATGCCGGAACGTCGGGGGTGATGGTCGTCGCGGCGTCGGAGCGGGCGTACACATTGCTTAAACGGGCGTTTAAACAGCGCACCGTCGACAAGCGGTACCACGCGCTGGTGCAGGGGCATCTCGATCCGCCGAGCGGCACGATCGACGCGGCCATCGGCCGACATCCGGGCAATGACTGGCGATTCGCGGTCACCGCGAACGGTAAACCCAGCGTCACCCACTACGACACGCTTGAGATGTTCGCGTCAGCATCGCTGCTCGACGTACATCTGGAGACCGGCCGGACCCACCAGATCCGCGTCCATTTCTCCGCCCTGCACCACCCGTGCTGCGGTGACCCGACTTACGGCGCGGACCCGGTTCTGGCTGCCCGGCTGGGACTCGACCGGCAGTGGTTGCATGCGCGCGCGCTGTCGTTCGCGCATCCCGCCGATGGCCGCGAGGTGACCTACACCAGCGAATATCCGGCCGACCTGCAACACGCGCTGGATCTGCTCCGCGACGGTTGAGCCCCATCCCACGTGCCGCGTCCCGGGAAAATCGTCCGAATAGTGGGTCACCGAGGGCATATTGCCCTCGGTGACCCACTATTCGGACGATTTTCAACTGAGGGACGGTAACCACACCTGTCTCATTGGTCACCCCTCGGCGCGCTGTGGACGGAAGTGTCGTACGTCCCCTCTAGAGTGGTGTAGCTAGTGCAGGGTGTGAAATCGGTGAGAGGTTAACCAGTGTCTGACTCGTCTGATACCGGAGCATTCGTACACCTGCACAACCACACTGAGTATTCGATGCTGGACGGCGCGGCCAAGGTCGCACCACTGTTCGCCGAGGCCAAGCGACTCGGCATGACGTCGATCGGTATGACCGACCACGGCAACATGTTTGGCGCCAGCGAGTTCTACAACGTCGCCCGCAAACACGACATCAAACCCATCATCGGCATCGAGGCGTATATCGCGCCGGAGTCGCGCTTCAACACCAAGCGCGTGCTCTGGGGTAATCGCGACCAGAAGTCCGACGACGTCTCCGGTAGCGGTGCGTATACGCATATGACGATGGTCGCCGAAAATGCGACCGGGCTACGCAACCTTTTCAAACTGTCGTCACTGGCATCGATAGAAGGTCAACTCGGCAAATGGTCCCGCATGGACGCCGAGATCATCGCTCAGCACGCCGAAGGCATCATCGCGACGACGGGCTGCCCGTCCGGCGAAGTGCAGACCCGCCTACGGCTCGGGCACGAGGAAGAAGCCCTCGCCGCGGCTGCCAAATGGCAGGACATCTTCGGCAAGGACAACTTCTATCTCGAACTGATGGAGCATGGCCTCGAGATCGAGTCCCGGGTCCGCCAGGGCCTGCTGGAGATCGGCCGCAAACTCGGCATCAAGCCACTCGTCACCAACGACTGCCACTACGTCACCCGCGAACACGCCTCCAGCCACGAAGCGCTGCTGTGTGTGCAAACCGGCAAAACCCTTTCTGACCCAACACGTTTCAAATTCGACGGCGACGGTTACTACCTCAAATCAGCGGTCGAGATGCGCGAACTGTGGGACCGCGAGGTGCCCGGTGCGTGCGACAACACGTTGGAAATTGGTGAGCGTGTCGAGTCCTACGAAGAGGTTTTCACCCACCGCGACCGGATGCCGGTCTTCCCGGTCCCCGAACCGGAGACGCAGCAGACCTTCCTGCGCAAGGAGGTCCTGGCTGGACTAGCCGATCGATTCGCACCCGAACCGGTTCCCGAGGAGTACTCGGCACGCGCGAATTACGAACTCGACGTCATCATTCAGATGGGCTTCCCGGCGTACTTCCTCGTTGTCGCCGACCTCATCCGCCACGCGCACGACGTCGGCATCCGAGTCGGCCCCGGACGTGGTTCGGCAGCGGGATCCCTCGTCGCCTGGTCACTCGGCATCACCAACATCGACCCGATTCCGCACGGACTGCTGTTCGAGCGATTCCTCAATCCCGAGCGCGTATCGATGCCCGATATCGATATCGACTTCGATGATCGCCGTCGCGGCGAGATGGTCCGTTACGCCAGCGACAAATGGGGTAGCGACAAGGTCGCGCAGGTCATCACCTTCGGAACTATTAAAACCAAAGCGGCACTGAAGGATTCGGCCCGAGTTCAGTTCGGTCAGCCGGGTTTCGCGATTGCCGACCGGATCACCAAGGCACTGCCGCCGCCGATCATGGCCAAGGACATCTCCGTGTCGGGTATCACCGATACCAGCCATGAGCGCTACGGCGAAGCCGCCGAAGTACGCACGCTGATCGAGACCGATCCCGACGTCAAGCGCATCTACGACACCGCGCTCGGCCTGGAGGGGCTGATCCGCAACGCCGGTGTCCACGCGTGTGCGGTCATCATGTCGAGCGAGCCGCTGACCGATGCCATCCCCGTGTGGAAACGTGCCCAGGACGGCGCCATCATCACCGGCTGGGATTACCCGTCCTGCGAGGCCATCGGCCTGCTGAAGATGGACTTCCTGGGGCTGCGCAACCTCACCGTCATCAATGACGCGCTGGAGAATATTCGGCTCAACCGCGGCCTCGAAATCGACATGGACGCGCTGCCCATCGATGACGAGACGACCTACGAGATGCTGGCCCGCGGTCAGACCCTCGGCGTCTTCCAGCTCGACGGCGGGCCGATGCGCGAACTGCTCAAGCGTATGCAACCGACCAAATTCGAGGACATCGTCGCCGTCGGTGCGCTGTACCGGCCCGGCCCGATGGGCATGAACGCGCATAACGATTACGCCGACCGGAAGAACAACCGTCAGCAAGTCAAGCCGATTCACCCCGAACTCGAAGAGCCGCTTCGCGAAATCCTCGGTGACACATTCGGTTTGATCGTCTACCAAGAGCAGATCATGCAGATCGCGCAGAAGGTCGCCGGCTACTCGCTCGGCCAAGCCGACTTGCTGCGTCGCGCGATGGGTAAGAAGAAGAAAGAAATCCTCGATGACGCGTACGAGGGTTTCCAGAAGGGAATGCTCGACAACGGCTACTCGCAGGCCGCGATTACCGCGCTATGGGACACCATTCTCCCGTTCGCCGGCTATGCGTTCAACAAGTCTCACGCCGCCGCGTACGGTCTCGTGTCTTATTGGACCGCCTACCTCAAGGCGAACTACCCGGCCGAGTATATGGCCGGCCTGTTGACCTCGGTCGGCGACGACAAGGACAAAGCCGCGATCTACCTGGCCGACTGCCGCAAGATGGGGATTACCGTCCTACCGCCCGACGTCAACGAGTCGCAGAACAACTTCGCCGCCGTCGGCAGCGATATTCGCTTCGGCCTCGCCGCGGTGCGCAACGTCGGCACGGGTGTGGTGTCGTCGATCATCGCCGCCCGAGAGGAAAAGGGGAAGTTCACCAACTTCTCCGACTACCTGGGCAAAATCGATGTCACCGCCTGCAACAAGAAGGTCACCGAGTCGCTGATCAAAGCCGGTGCGTTCGACTCACTGTCGCATCCCCGCAAGGGCCTATTCCTCGTCCATGCCGAATCGGTCGAATCGGTTCTGGGCACCAAGAAGGCGGAGGCGATCGGGCAATTCGATCTATTCGGTGACATCGGCGGCGGTGCGGATGACTCGCTTGCCGATGTGTTCGCGGTGAAGATTCCCGACGAGGAATGGGATTCCAAACACAAACTGGCGCTCGAACGAGAGATGTTGGGCCTCTACGTTTCCGGCCATCCGCTCGGCGGTCTTGAGCAGGCGATTGCGGCTCAGACGGACACGTCAATCACCTCACTGCTTGAGGGCGACGTCGCTGACGGGGCGCAGATCACCATCGGCGGCATTATTTCCGCAGTCGCCCGGCGGGTGAACAAGAAGGGTGAACCCTACGCGGTCGTTACCCTCGAAGACCTCGTCGGTGGCGTGGAAGTGTATTTCTTCCCGCGCTCCTTCTCGGCCTTCGGCATGGATATCGTCGCCGATAACATCGTACTGGTGAAGGCGCGCGTCAACATGCGCGACGACTCCATGATGATCAGCGCCAACGACCTCGCCGTCCCTGATCTTGCCCACGTCGGCAAAGACAAGCCCATCAGCCTCACCCTGTCCGCCCGCCTGTGTACCCCCGACCGGGTCGGTGCGCTTAAACAGGTCCTGCGACGGCACCCCGGTAGCGCCGACGTCCACGTGACCCTGGTCAGCGAGCGAAAGTCGACCGTGCTGCGGCTGACCGAATCGCTGCGAGTCACACCGAGCTCGGCGTTGATGGGGGATCTGAAAGCCCTATTGGGCCCCACTTGTATGGGTGGATAGATCTTTCGTCGGCGTGTGACATCTGCTGGTCGAGTGCCGAGGACCGTTAGCGACGAGGTGTATCGAGACTGGGTGACTCGCGGTTGCTGGGTTCGTGCTTTTGTCTTGCGCGGTCTCGATACACCAGCCGCCTCGCAAGCTCGCCGGCCGGCACTCGACCATCGGGGTGGGCCGGCACTCGACCTTCGGGGTGGACCAGCACTCGACCCGTCGGGGTGGGCCAGCACTCGACCATCAGGGGTGGGCCGGCACTCGACCATCGATTCGTTCGGGGTCACCACGCCGAGAGTTCGGGGGGCCGAAAACTTTAGTGGGTCCTCTGCTAAACTGTGGTCACCGCACAGCCTTAGGAGAGTGTTCGACGATGGTGACTCTGGTTCCGACCCAGTCTCAGCGCACTCGCGTTAGCGTCCCTTCGGTTTCTCTTGCCGGCGTCGCTTGGCCCTATGACAAGATCGCACTCGTCGTCGCGGCAGTTGCCGCGATCATTGCGACGCTTCTCGTTACCGGATCTGGCGAGGTCGCCAGCTGGGTTGGCTTACTCGTCGGCATCGGTGCTTTCGTCGCGACCCGCATGCACTACGGCGCCGCGGTTACCGCTCGCGAATCGTAGCCACCGGGAATCTCGTAGATCCGACCGTCGAAGCCGGCTCGATAGAGGTGTCCGGCGGAGAATCCTTGCTTGCCCTGACCGTAGCTCACGACGCTGCTCAGCGGTAGCCCCGACGCCAGCGTGCAGTAACGTCCGGGTGAGGTGACTCGGATAATGCGTCCACCGGTATTGAGCGGCACGATGGGCCGATCACGTGAATCGAGAGTAAGGCCGTCAGGTGCCGACGTCGCGTCGCCGCCGCCGAACGTGACCAACGATTGCACGAACCGGGGATTGCTCGTCGAAATGCGGCTTACCCCAGGATTGGCGAAAGTCCTTGACACGTAAAGGAATCGGTCGCCGCGTCCCAGTACCGCGCCATTCGCACTCGGCAGTGACCCCCACGCCCCGCGTACCGCACCGTTCGGATACACCTTGCCGATCAGATTGCCGAAGTCGTTGGTGGCGTACACGATCCCATTGCGGGCGGTCGCCATCCCGTTGGCTGCGGACAGCCCGGTAACCCACGGTCGTAGTGCGCCGGTGCGGATATTCAATCGCGCGATCGAGGCGTGCCGCAATGAATCGCCGACGATGACTCGTGCGTCGGCACCGTACCCGACCAACAGTGTGCCGTCCGGTGTCCAGGTCAATGCACCCGCGCCGGAGCCGCCGGGAACTCGGGCGATTGGGACAGCCCGCCCTCCTGGACGGCTAATACGAAACACGTTGCCCGACAACAGGTCCGTCGTGTAGAGGCGACCGGCTTTATCGACGGTCAAACCTTCCAGCGCCGCACCCGGCACCACGCCGACCAAGCGCGCGGGCTGTCCGGCTCCGGCGCACACGGCAGCACTCGCACTCGGGGAGAACCCCGTGGTCAGGGCGAGTGCGCTGCCCAATGCGGCAGCGCTAGCGGTGAGTAATCGTAGTGTTCGAGTGACGCGCATGGTGCCTCCGAAAGCCGGTCAGTGTGCGGACGTGGCATGACTTGGGTCACCCTACGCTTGCAACGTGCGCGATGTACATAGGACGGCAGGTTCGCCCGCTTGTACTCGTGAGCGGTGCAGATGAGACGATTACAGAGTGAATCACGCGCAAACGACGACGTCAGAACAGGCAAGCGGACAGGCCGGAGAACCGATCTCGATTGACGAGATCATCGCCGCCGGCGCCCGTATCGCTGACGCCGTCACGCGTACCCCGCTGGAATTCTCGCCCCGACTGTCCGAACGTGTTGGCGCACAGGTGTATTTGAAGCGCGAAGACCTACAGTCGGTGCGCTCCTACAAGATTCGTGGCGCATACAATGTGATGGCTCAACTCACCGACGCTGAACGTCGCCACGGCGTGGTCGCGGCGAGTGCGGGAAACCATGCGCAAGGTGTGGCATTCGCGTGCCGCGCGATGGGAATCCGCGGCCGGATCTTTGTGCCGACTACCACCCCCAAGCAAAAATGCGACCGAATCCGTTGGCACGGCGGCGAATTCGTCGAACTGATCCGAGTAGGGGAGACTTTCGATGCGGCCGCGGCGGCGGCTCAGGCCGACGTTCTGGCAACCGGCGCAACCTGGATCCACGCCTTCGACGACCGACGCACCATCGCCGGTCAGGGAACCATCGCCGTCGAAATTGTCGAACAGCTCGGCAAAGTGCCCGACCTGATGATCAGTCCGGTCGGCGGGGGTGGGTGTCTGACCGGGACTACGGCCTATCTGCGACAGTCTGACGCGAACGTCCGAGTTGTCGGCGTGGAACCGACCGGCGCGGTTTCCCTCGCGGCTGCGCTCGTCGCCGGACATCCGGTCACGCTCGACACGATCGACTCGTTCGTCGACGGCGCGGCGGTAAAGCGAATCGGTACGATCTGCGCCGCGCAAATGGCTGCCGCCCACGCCAGCGTGGCTCCCCATCCGGTATACGACGATCAGCAAGCACCCGCGACCGAGATCCGCGTGGTCGGACCCACCCCCGGTGGCGTGCA
>NZ_BAEH01000082.1 GCF_000241305.1 Gordonia effusa NBRC 100432 | reverse complement strand
CCGACGCCGAACTGATCGCGTGGCCGATGACCGGCGCGTGCAGGGTTTTGTCGATGCCGCCGATGACCGCGCGGTTGTAGGGGTTGATGTTGACGATCACCGGGTAGGGCGTGGTGATGGCCTGGCCGAACCGGTTGGCCGGGCGCACAACTGTCGCGCGCAGGCGTACGCCGTCGCTCATGGTGATGATCGCGGACCGGTTGATGCTGACGCGTGGGTAGCGCTGCTTGCCGTCGACGAGTTTGCGCCATTCGCGGGCGTTGGCGCCGCCGGTTGGGTCGCCGAGGGGGAGCGCTTGGATGGAGCCGCGTTGGGCGGTCGGGACAGACGTGCGACGGGCCTTGCGCGCGGTTGCGCGCTGGCCGGGCGTATCGAGTTGATACGTCATCGGATCATCACCTCGTTGGGTCGGATCGAGTTTCGCAAAGCCTATTCAGGTCCCTGAAGAATCACTGTGGCATGTGTCACTCGATCGGTTCTAGCGAAATATATCCCAGGTGGCATAAAGGTCCGCTAACTAGGGGGTCGCATTTTGGTGTTGATCCGTTAGCCGATTCGTCGTCCGATCGCCCGACCTGGGTTTTTGGACAGTTGGACAAATGACTATGTGGGCTGCGGTGATGAGGTGTTCGTCAGTCGACTGACGTAGGTGAGGTCGGGGTGGTTGGTGGTGTTGGCCGCGCTTGCGGGGTGCTTGCAGGAGGCTGTTTGTGGCTGTGGGGTGGGGGTTTGGTGCGAGAACTGTCTGGGTCGGGGGTGGTTGGAGTGGGGTGAATGGGGCTGGTGGGGCTCAATTTTTGGTGGACGTGGGCGAATATCGGGGACAGAATCTGGCAGTTATGACTATCGAACTTGTCGCGCCGAAAGCCGTCTTCTGGGAGTCATGGTTGGAAGCGCGAAGAGAATGGGGCGGGCCGGAGGCGCATCAACCGGGCGCCGGGTTGTGGGCTGCTGAGCGACTAGGGGTTGACCTTGACTCGCGTGATGGATTTGACCGCTGGGTTGATGCGCTGAATGCGCAGCCCGGCGCGGCGCCTTCGTCTGAAGTGGTGCCGGCAACCAACTGGTGGATTGTCCGGGGTGGCCGGTATGTCGGCGCCATTCAGTTGAGGCACAGTTTGAATGATTTGTTGGCGGACCTCGGAGGTCATGTCGGTTACGGGATTCGGCCGTCGGAGAGGCGGAAGGGCATCGCGACACTGGCGCTGCGGACGGTTCTCGCATACGCCTGGGGCAGCATCGGGCTAGTCGAGGTGTTGATTACCTGCGACGAGACCAACGTCGGATCTCGCAGGGTGATCGAAAGTTCGGGCGGTGTGCTCGACAGCATTCGCGAATCTGATGAACTGTCCCGCGGGCATGGTCATGTCGGAAACACGCTGCGGTATCGGGTGGCGCGGTGATTGGTGGTTTCCTCGCTCGTGATTGTGCCCGGAGCCGTCCGGGTACGCTCTAGGATTCGAGCCGTCGTTGGAGGACTTGTGGCCGAATGTGCGGCGGGCGAAAGTTGTTGTGAGGCAAGGTGATAGGCGCGTGTCTGCGCCCGCTTGAGCAGGTCAGCCTCCGTAGAGAATTCGCCAATATGGTCGCATCCTCGATATTCGACTCTAAGTAAAGGGGGGATTGAATCTTGAACTAAAGGGGGACTAGAATTACGCTGTGAAGCGGCGGGACGTGATCAAGCGCTTAGGCAAGGTGGCTAAGGCCAAGGGCGAGCGGCTGATCCTCACTGAGGGCGGCAGTCACACGTTGGCCGCGATAGGCGATCGCAAGACGACTATCCCTCGTCACAACGAGATCAACGAACTTACCGCCAAGAGCATTATCAAGTACATGGAGGCAGAGCAGTGAAGGTCACAGCGCAGGCCGTCCGGTCCGGTGACTGGTGGGCCATTCAAGTTCCGGAACTGCCTGGCCTATTCACTCAGGCGCGGCGTCTCGATCAGATAGCAACAGAAGTTACCGACGCGGCCAGCATGCTTGGTGTAGTCGTTGATGAGGTCGACGTGCAGCCGGTCATCCACGAAGACGATCAATCCGCGTTGAAGGAAGTTCGCGGTCAGATTGCCCAGCTCGACCGCTTGCAGCGTGAGGTCGCGTCACGCTCGCGGCACGTGGCTAATAGCCTCCGTCATCAAGGCTTCTCACTTCGTGATGTCGGGTCACTTATGGGTGTTTCGGCTCAGCGAATCTCGCAGTTGACGGGCGGGAGGCCTTCGCGGAAGTCATCCCCGGCCGGTACGCCCATTGCCCAAAAGGTTCCGTCCGCGGCTAGGGGAGTGCCAGCGAATAAGGTCGCGGCGCCTCGCGGGCGGAGCGTCAAGAAGTCGGCTGGGACTTCTCGTGGGACGGCCGCGAAGACCAAGGGATTTTAGTCGTCTGGCTTCGGCATCAGATGCTCGATTGGTCGGATCTTGGGCCGAGAACCAGCATCCACGCGTGGCACGACACGCAGACAGAGCCTCTTCGTAAGCGAGTTGTCGCCGGGGAACATCCCCGCTCGCGCGGAGCACCACTACCTAGGACTGTCCGACAACGTGTCCTACGGAACATCCCCGCTCGCGCGGGGCGGACGCGGCGGCGATCGAGGCCCCGACGTCGGTGATGGGAACATTCCTGCTCGCGCGGGGCAGACCGTTGGTCGAGCCGAACCCTCTCACCGTTCACCGGAACATCCCCGCTCGCGCGGGGCGGACGTTTCGCGAGGGAGTTCCTTTCCTCGCCTACCGGGAACATCCCGCTCGCGCGGGGCCGACAAGACCGCGCCCTCTGCGGATACCTACTCCCCCGGAACATCCCCGCTCGCGCGGGGACGACCCACCACGGCCGACGCCGCAACCGCACGGTAGGGGAACATCCCCGCTCGCGCGGGGCGGACACGAAGCCAAGGCCGAGGCCGGGTGCGACGGCGGGAACATCCCCGCTCGCGCGGGGCGGACAACGCGGTGGCGGCGTTTGTGCCTTTGCCGCCGGGAACATCCCCGCTCGCGCGGGGCAGACGCTGAGCTGGGCGCGCACGGGTTGCCGGAAAAGGGAACATCCCCGCTCGCGCGGGGCAGACAGACGAGGCGGGAAGTGTCTAGACCCATCCGCGGGAACATCCCCGCTCGCGCGGGGCAGACCACGCACGGAACTTCTGCGCAATCGCACGGAAGGGAACATCCCCGCTCGCGCGGGGCAGACGTCAACCCTGCTGCTCGGCTCGTTCACGTGCAGGGAACATCCCCGCTCGCGCGGGGCAGACGTCAACCCTGCTGCTCGGCTCGTTCACGTGCAGGGAACATCCCCGCTCGCGCGGGGCAGACCACCGGGGTGTCAAACCACGCTTTGTCGTCGCGGGAACATCCCCGCTCGCGCGGGGCAGACGAGCCCGCCGCCGGCAACAGGCATTGAGCGGCGGGAACATCCCCGCTCGCGCGGGGCAGACGCAGGTAACCAGGTCGAAGATACCTATGACGTGGGAACATCCCCGCTCGCGCGGGGCAGACCGGGCTT
>NZ_BAEH01000083.1 GCF_000241305.1 Gordonia effusa NBRC 100432 | reverse complement strand
AGAAGGACAGCTCAGCACTGCCCTCACAGTCGACTTTGGTCGCCTTCATATCCTGGGAATTGGTACCGCTGAGCTTCACGCAGCTACCCACCGCAGCATCCTCAGGTTTGGAAATCGAGTCCGAATCGCCGACCGAAATGTTTGCGCTGCAGCCCGCCATCAAAACCATCGCCGCGCCCGAGACAAGCGCTGCCGTAACACGTTTCACCACTGAACGAGAAGTCATCATGACGAAAGTCTGGCACGCGCGAATGCCCGCTGCGCCGGTTTTGACGGAGAAACAAGTCGGGCGGTCGACTATTAGCGAAGCTCACTGACCAGCGGATACGCCTTCGGATTATCCAACCGCGGTAGCGTTCGCCCCTTCAAGAAGCGGTCGAACAAATCACCTAGCAGGGCTCGTTGCGTCGCGATCGCTACACCGCGTGGCGCAGTCCCCAGACTCAAGCCGCCGGGAATAGCCAGGAAGGGAATGTCGGGAACAGACTGGGGTGTGGCGGCAGCCAGGTCAGTGAACGTCGCGTGCCCGGTGTCGGCGACCCGGTACACCTTGGACCAGCCGCCGCGAACCCGCGAGTTCGCGAGGTAGGGCAACCACCACTTGGCACGAGCTTCGGCGCTGTCCGCGTGCAGCGAACTCGCCAGATGCAGGACCGGACGCGCCGACGGGTGCTTGACGATCGGCGCCGCCGGTGTACCAACGCGCAGCGCGCCGTCGACGTTCACCGCGGCACCGGTCCGCGAATCGATCCGTGAGACTTCCGCTGCCACGGCTCCGCCCATCGAATGCCCGAATACGCCCAGCTTGGCGGGGTCGACTGCCTGTCCAAGACCAGTCGGCAGCGCACGGCGGTCGGCGTCGATCACCTGCCCGGCGCTCCAGCGTCGAGCCTGACCGAACAAATACCGGATGTCGGCGACTCGGGTGGCGACAGACGTGCGCTGCGTCGATTCGGAGTAACTGTCGGTGACCGACATACCCACGACGCGGCCGTCGGGGAAGACGGTCGCGGCGGCATCGCCGGTGTGATCGACCGCTACCACGACGTGACCGCGACTCGCCAGATCTTCGGTCAACGCCGTGTAGACAAATCGTGGAGTCAGGAAACCAGGCGAAAAGATCACTACCGGAAGCGATTTCGCGTTCCGTGCGACCGGGGCGTCGAGATAGCCGTTAGTACGCGCTCCGACGAGTCGCGTGACATCCAAGCCACCCCTTTTGGCGACTGCCGCCGCGTCCGCGGTCACATACGGCGCCCGCACGTGCCGGCCGACGTCGCCCGCGGGGTAGGTGATCGTCACCGGAAGTTCCCGACGTCCCGGACGCCACGGGTCGGCCCGACCGGCATCGACGAATCGCGCGACGTGCACGCCAACTTTGTATTGACCGCTCGGAGCCGGAATTGGCGAAACCGCGGCATGAGCCACGGCCCGAGTCCCGATCGTCGGCGCGACGACAAACGCCGTCACCGAGACGACCAGTACCGACAGAACGGACGACATTCTCCACATGGACTGAAGACATTAGCGCAGGCTAACCTGATTTACTATTCGAATGTGTCGAAGACGGTACGGTGATCCGGTGACTGTCGAGCGCTTGAGACCCTTCAGAGAGACGATATTCGCCGAAATGTCGGCGCTGGCACTGAAACACGACGCGATTAACCTCGGCCAGGGCTTCCCCGACGCCGACGGACCGGCCAGCATGCTCGAAGCCGCACAACACGCCATCGCCACCGGTCACAATCAGTATCCGCCGGGAATCGGCGTGCCCGCATTGCGTAACGCTGTTGCCGCGCACCAAAAGCGGCTATACGGCCTCGATTACCACCCCGACACCGAAGTGCTGATCACCGTCGGAGCCACCGAAGCCATCGCCGGGGCCGTCGTCGGCCTCGTCGAGCCAGGCGACGAAGTAGTTCTCATCGAGCCCTATTACGACGCCTACGCGGCAACCGTCGCAATGGCCGGGGCGGTCCGACGCACTGTCGCCATGATTCCCGACGGCGACGGGTTCCGCATCGACCATGCCGGGCTCGCCGACGCCTTCGGCCCGAAAACCGCTGCGATCATTATCAATTCGCCACACAATCCGACCGGCACGGTATTCTCCCCGGCGGATCTGCGAGCCATCGCCGACCTGTGCATACGGCACGATGTCATCGCGATCGCCGACGAAGTATACGAGCACCTCTTGTTCGACGGCCGGACGCATACGTCGATCGCGAGCCTGCCCGGGATGCGCGAGCGCACTGTCCGAATCTCCAGCGCCGCAAAGACTTTCAACTGCACAGGCTGGAAGGTCGGCTGGTTGTCGGGTCCAGCCGAGCTAGTCAACGGCGCGCGGGCAGCCAAGCAGTTCATGTCATTCGTCGGGAGCGGACCATTCCAACCGGCCGTCGCGCACGCGCTCGACAATGAGATGGACTGGGTACGCGAATCTGCCACCTCGCTGCAGCGTAAGCGAGATCTACTCAGCAACGCCCTCGCCGACGCGGGTTTTGCCGTACACCGCAGTGAGGCAACATATTTCGTGTGCGGCGACCCGCGTCCACTCGGCTACGACGACGCAGCCACGCTGTGCCGAGAACTCCCCGAACGCATTGGTGTGGCTGCCGTGCCGGTCAGCGCCTTCGTCGACGACCCCAGACCGTGGAAACACCTGGTGCGCTTCGCATTCGCAAAAGACGATGCGTCACTGGCCGAAGGAGCACGCCGGTTGTCACGGTTGTAACCGGCGGCGCGAATTGGTCGCTTCAGCCTTCGAATATTCGTTCGAATACCTGCTATGCTGGCTGGTATGTCCACCGGCCTCCAAGGTTCGCTCTTCGATCAGCCTGCCGAGACACCCGCACTGAGCCCACTGAGTCGTCGAGGTACTCGCCGAGAACTGTCCGACGGCGCATGGGTCGATCTGCATCCGCATTGGTTGCGCGGTTCGGACATCCTCTTCGAGAAGTTGCGGACTAGCGTTCCGTGGCGCGCTGAGCGACGGCAGATGTACGACCGCGTGGTCGACGTGCCGCGCCTGGTCAGCAATTACGACGACACCATGCCGCTGCCCGATCCCGTACTCCCCCTCGCGCGCACGGCATTGAGCGATCATTATCGGCCCGAGCTTCCGCAGGGATTCGCTACCGCAGGCATGTGCTTCTATCGCGATGGCAACGACAGTGTCGCGTGGCATGGCGACAAGATCGGCCACAGTGCTACCCGAGACACATTGATTGCCATCGTGTCGGTCGGTACGGCTCGTCCGCTACTTCTGCGGCCGGCCGATGGTGGCCGGTCAATACGGTTCACCCTGGGCCCCGGGGACCTGCTGGTTATGGGTGGATCGTGTCAGCGAACCTGGGAGCACGCGGTACCCAAATCACCCGGCGCCGGCCCGCGGATCAGCGTTCAGTTCCGTGAACTGGGCGTTTGGTAACAAACGAGCCATCTGGCCGAATCGGAAAGCCCTGTCCCAGCGTGGTTTAATCATTTCGTTATAAACGCCGATGCCTGGGAAGTATTTGTATGAAGCACAAAGTCGTAACCGCCACACTCGCCGCCGCTACCGCCCTCACGGTGTGCGCGACTCCTGCACACGCGGTGGGATCGAGCGATATCTTCGGCAGTGCGGGCAGTTCCGACTTCGGTTCGTCATCGGGTAAGCAGCAGCATTACGGCAAGCTGGGTCGCGCCGATGCACCGAACGGGGTGCGCTCGATCAACGTGTGGGTCTTGCCCGGGTCCGGCGTGAAAGCCGACGACAGCGGGGTCTACCCCAAGAATTCGCAGATCGGCGTCAAGTGGAATTCGGTCATTCAAACCGGCGAAGAGGTCGGCGGCAATGAGTGCAAGATGACCGTGAAACTCACCGGCCCCAAGGTGACCGCGAAGAACGGAACCATGAAGTCGAGGTTCTGCACGTCGCGCAAACTGTTCAAGTTGAAAGCGGCGGGCGATTACTCGATCACCGTCACTGACGCCGTGTCTGGTGCGTCCAACGCGATCAAGTTCACGCTGCGGTAGCGCGACGGCACCCACCGAACCAACTACCGATGGTCGAGTGCTGACGAGCGAGCCTGCGAGATCGTCAGTGTATCGAGACCCCCGCCGGCCGAGATACCAACTCAGCCAACGCTTTACGAATACCTACAGCCAACGATCAGACGTGGCGAACGTCAGAACATCGACTCGCCAGGGTCTCGATACACGCGCGTCTCGCTCCGCTCGGCGAGCGCACTCGACCATCGGTTGGGGCGCGTCTCGCTCCGCTCGGCGAGCGCACCTACCCAACCAGCCAATTACCGGTGGTCGAGTGCCCGGCGAGGCGCCAGCCGAGCCGGGTGTATCGAGACCCCGCAAGCAACACTCTTGGCTACGCCACCGACACTCCGGTCAGCTTCGCCGACAGATCCCACAGCCCATTTCTGGTGCCTTGGTTATTCGCCCGCCGGTTGTACTTCGACACCGCGGGCGGTCCGACCATGATCCGTTTGGGACCGTAGAACACACCCGACGACGCGTCGGGCGCAGTGGCGGCGAACAGCGTGGGCAATGCGCCCGCAGCCGCGGATTGCGCGAACGGTGTCTTGTTGCCGATGGCCATGAAGTAGTCCATGAACGACTCGGTATGCCCCTGCAGACCGGTATCGGCATAGCCGGGATGCGCGATCATCGAGCCGACCGACGACCCGCTCGCCTCGAGCCGCTTCGCGAGTTCCTTGCCAAACATCAGGTTGGCCATCTTGGAATCGCCGTAGGCGGTCCAGCGACGGTAGCGTCGCTTCTCCCAGTTGAGATCCTCGAGGTTGATACGACCCGCCTGGTGCATGAACGACGACAGTGTCACCACCCGATCGGTCACCTTGTCCAACAGCAACCCGGTGAGCGCGAAATGACCCAAATGGTTTGTGCCCATTTGCATTTCGAATCCGTCAGCCGTCCGACGCTCGGGGACCGCCATGACGCCGGCGTTGTTGATCAGCACGTCGGCGCGTTCGACGCGGCTAGCGAAATCGCGGACCGATGACAGATCGGAGAGGTCAAGTTTTTCCACCTGCGCGCGCTCGCCCAGCTCGTCCGCGAGCGCCTGTGCGGTAGTGAGATTGCGACAAGCCATAACGACCGTCGCGCCGGCCGCGATCAGAGCCCGCGTAGTCTGCTCCCCCAGTCCGCTGTTGGCCCCGGTGACCACGAAGGTCCGGCCGCTTTGGTCAGGAATGTCGGCAGTTGACCAACCCATCGGTTTCTCCTTATGAAGTCTCGCCAGGGATTACACCGACGGCCGAGTCAGCCCGGTGTACCGATGTAAATGGTAGTCGGTAGAACCGAACTCGTACTGCACAGCGGTGAGCCGCTTGAAATAGTGCCCGACGGCCAGCTCCTCGGTCATCCCCATCCCACCGTGCAATTGGACAGCGTTCTGCCCGACGAAACGCGCCGCCCGCCCGACGGTCACCTTCGCCGCCGACACCGCCCGAGCCCGATCATCGGCCCCCGAGGATAGCTTGAGTACAGCCAAAAGCACTGCGGCGGAAGCCTGTTCGACTTCGAGCAGCATATCGACCATCCGGTGCTGCAACGCCTGGAACTCACCCAAGGCCCTACCGAACTGCTGCCGCTGCTTACAGTAGGCGACGGTGTCGTCGAGCACCTTGCGCATCGCACCGACTGCTTCCGCGCTGACCGCTGCCGCACCGTCATCGAAGGCCGCCGACAGCAATTCGTCGACGTCGGTGGCAGTTAGTAGCGCGGACGCTGGCAACCTCAGACCGTCGAAGACCAGGTCGGCCGCCATCCGATCATCGACCGTCCGCATGGCGTGTGCCGTGATCCCCGGCGGCGGGGTATCGATGCTGAACTCGGTGACGAACAGCGCCGTGCCCGCATCGGTGCGAGCGCTGATCAACAGATGCGTCGCCAGCGGTGCGCTGGGGACCACGATCTTGTTGCCCCGCAACACCCATTCGTCGCCGTCGCGCTCGGCGGTCGTCGCAATCTCGGCACTGTCTCCCGAGTCCTGTTCGACGGCGGCCAGTGCGACGATGGCCTCGCCGGCGGCGATCTTCGCCAGCAGTTCGATTGCACTGTCGGTGCCGATGCGACCGAGCAAGCCACCGGCGACGACGACGGTATCCACATAGGGTTCGACCACCAAGCCATGTCCCAGCGCTTCGGCGATGACCATCAATTCGGTTGAGCCACCGCCCATCCCGCCGGCGCTCTCTGGAATAGTCGCGCCCAGAATGCCCAGTTCGTCGGCGAAGGCACGCCAGATGTCGGGCTGCCAACCGGCTCCCGTTTTCACCGCTGCGCGGCTGGCCTCGAGGTCGTATCGGGTGGCGAGGAATTTGGCCAAGCCATCGCGCAGTAGTTGCTGTTCCGCGGTAAGTGTGAAATCCATTGTGTTACAGCCCCAATGCTGCTTTGGCGAGGATATTTCGCTGAATCTCGTTGCTACCGGCGTAGATTGAGCCGGCGCGGTCGTTGAAGTATCGCAACGGCGCGACCGCCTGCCACGGTTCGCCGCTCACGTAGCCGTCGTCGGGCGGGGTGTATTCGCTGATCGGGCCACCCGGGACAGCCGCATGCGGCTGGTAGGCACGACCGCGCGCTCCCGCGGCCTGCATCGCGAGTTCGGTAATAGTCTGGCTCAGCTCGGTCGCGAGAATCTTGCCCATCGACGACGCCGGGCCGGGATTCTTACCGGCTGCGACAGCCGCGAGGACCCGGTATTCGAAGATCTCCAGTACCTGAGTTCGGATACGCGCGTCGGCCAGCTTGTGCGCGAATAGCGGCGAGTCGATGAGCGTGCCACCCCCGACTCCGGGCTGGCTCGCCGCTGCGGTGGCAACGTTCTCCAGCATCACCTGCAAGGCGGGAGCGGCAGCGCCGCCGCCTCGTTCGAATTCGAGTAGATATTTCGCAACCGTCCACCCGTCGTCGATCTGGCCGAGCACTCCGCTCTTCGGCACCCGAACGGCATCGAAGAAGACTTGGTTTTGCACCTGCTCACCCGATGTCATCACGAGCGGCCGAATCTCGATGCCCGGCAACGTCATATCGATCAGCACGAAGGTGATGCCCTGCTGTTTGCGTTCCTTGCGTGAGGTACGGACCAGCGCGAACATCCAGTTGGCCTCACCCGCGTGAGTGGTCCAGATCTTGCTGCCGGTCACCACCAGGTGATCGCCGTCGTCGACGGCCGCCATCGACAGAGCCGCAAGGTCCGATCCGGCTTCCGGCTCGGAGTATCCCTGGCAGAAGAAGACCTCGCCGGTCAGGATGCGCGGCAGAAAGTAGTCTTTCTGCTCTTCTGTTCCAAATGCCATGATCGCGTGCGAGACCATCCGAATTCCCATGGGGGACAACGCCGGAGCTCCGGCGAGCGTCAGTTCCCGGGAGAAGATGTAGTGCTGGGTGAGGCTCCAGTCGCAGCCGCCGTAGCGGACCGGCCACGCCGGCGCGTCCCAGCCGCGCTCATGCAAGATCGCCTGCCACGCCATACTCGCCTCATGGTCGGAGTAGACACTGGTCATCAACCGACCGGCCCGACGCAGGTCGGGCGTCAGATGATCGTCGAGAAATGCCCGTACCTCGTCGCGAAACTCGAGATCGGCCGCTGACCACTCCAGATCCATCTGGCACCCTTCACGGAATTGAGAAGCCGTTCGACAATTCTGATAACGGCCGTTATCGGATAATGCTGATCCGGACGGCTATTTGTCAAGCTGGCTACACACTCAAAACCACACTCAATGAACACTGCGGCGAACAATCGCCTGATACGGCGCCCGGACGAGGTCACCGATGATGCTGCGCTGCGCGGTTCCACGAACGCGCGGCATGTCGTCGGGCGCGAAAAGCTCGGTAGCCTCTGATCGTCCGCGCAGTACCCGGGTGGACAATAACGACCACCCGGCGCCGCCGGGACCCGCGGCCGAGATCGCGGTGCCACTCGCCAAAACCGGAACGCCTTCACGTTTCGCGGCGTCGGACAGCCGCGCGGACTCGTTAACCGGGTCTCCGATCACGGTGTACTCATAACGCGTCTCCGCACCGATATTCCCCGCGAAAACGGTTCCGTACGAGACGCCGATTCCCCACCTGATCGCCAGCGATCGCGACAACTGGGCAGCGAGGTCGCGCGATGCGCGTAGCGCGGCGTCGGCTGGTGAATCGAGGGCGACCGGCGCACCGAAGATCGCCAGGGCGGCGTCGCCTTCGAACTTGTTGATGAATCCGCCGTGGCGGCCGACGACGTCGGCGACGATAGTGAAAAATCTGTTGAGCACCGCCGCGATGGCGACCGGGTCATGTTGTGCGGCAAGGCGGGTGGAGCTGGTGATATCGACAAACAGTACGCCGACAACGGTTTTCGTTCCCCGCGCGGCGCTGCTACCTTCCAGCGCCTGAGCCGCAACGGTATCGCCGACGTGACGGGCGAATAGTTCGCGAACCCGCTCCCGCTCTTCCAGCCCGTCGACCATCGAATTGAACCCGTGCTGCAGGACGCCCAGTTCGGACATGTCGTATACCGCGACGCGCGTCGACAGGTCACCGTCGTCGACTCGTTCCACCGCTTTGCGTAGGTCGATAAGCGGATCAGCGATCGCCGAGCCGACCAGCAGAATGACGCGGATACCGGCGGCCAGACTGACCAACGCCAGAACCAAGGTGGCCCAGTCGATTAGGCCGGCGACCGGAGGCAACCAGCCGACTCCGCGACCGACGTTGATCATCAGCAGCCCCAGCATCGGCACCGCTGAGCTAACCACCCAAACGACGATCATGCGCTTGGTCACGCTGTGGACCACGTGACCGATCGGGCTGTCCCGCAACGCTATTACCGCGAGCGGCCGCGACGCCCGCTCGATGAACACATAGGTGATACACGCACTGGAAATCGCGGCGAGGAAAAATCCACCCGCGACCGTGAGGAATTGGATCGACGTCGGATGATGATTCCAGATGGCGTAGACGAGTAGCGCTGATCCCCAGGCGGCAAATGTCGCGTACACCTGGTGATAGGGAATGGCGATCACCGCGCGACGTCGAGCACGGTCAGCCGGCTCGCCGCTGATAAACCAGTTCAATTGCGGCCGGAACAGAACGACCGCCAAGACGGTATTGAGAACGACGCTGACCACCAGCGCAACCGCGACCATGGTGATGCTGGGCAGCCCATTCCCCGACCACGACAATTTGCCGCCGTTGAGCGAGAGCAACACCATCACCATCGTCTCGACGCCGATGACCGCGTTTCCGCCAATCGACGCGATACCGGCAACCCAGGCCGCATGCCGCGCAAGGCGCGCACGTTCGGCGAGGGTGAGCTTGGACCACTGCCGCTGATCGAAGTCGAGAACTCCGCCCATCACGAGCAACTTCCTGGCCCGTGCGCCCGCATCAACAACCGCGGCGCGTACGACAGGCGACTGACGCATGCGTATCTCCTCCGTGGCCGTTCCGCGGTCATCGATCGGCGGTACGCGATCTTCCGATTACCCTACCGGCGAAAGCACGCTGACCGGGTCAGCACTCGTTGTGCTGACCCGGTCAGTGTCATTCACCGCGAGAATTCGCGGTCAATAGCGGTCCGTGGGCTAGGCGGCCGGTTGTCCAGCCTCGATCTCCAAGGTGATGGTGATCTTGTCGCCGATAACCACGCCACCGCCCTCGAGCGGCATTTCGATGTCGATGCCGAAGTCTTTGCGGCTGATCACGGTGCTGGCTTCGAAGCCGGCGACGGGTCCGTGACCCATACCCGGATTGACACCGTTGAACTCCAGGTTCAGGGTGACCGGCTTGGTCACACCCTTAAGGGTGAAGTCACCTTCGAGGACGTAGTCGTCACCCTTCGGGGATACCGAAGTGGATACGAATGTCGCGGTCGGGTGGTTTTCGACGTCGAAGAAGTCGGCCGAACGGATGTGGGCGTCGCGCTGCTCGTTATTGGTCGAGATCGACGCGACCGAGATCTCGGCGCTTACCGACGGAGTGCCATCTTCGGCGATGATGATCGCCCCGGAGAAGTCCTCGAAGGTTCCGCGAACCTTGCTGACCATGAGGTGCTTGACGGAAAAGCCGACAGTCGAGTGGGTGGGATCAATGGTCCAGGTACCGACGGCCAGGGGCGAGGTGGTTGCTGCGGTCATTGCGAAACTCCTTGAGAAATTCGAGTGTGTGTCTGGGCGGGCGACGCTGTCTCACCCGACACTAGCCCAAACGGACCACGGTCCGTATGAATTCCCGATGAATTCACAACCATGCCTATTTCCACGCGAAAACCGGCTGCTCCAAGTCGTAGACACGCGTCTTCAAGCCAGCCAGCACCACCTGGGCAAACTGGTAGATCACCGCCGCAGTCGGGGCGTGGACCAGGGAATTCGCTATCGGAAGCTGAATGACCGGGCGATCGGATTCGGCGATTGAGATGAACCTCGGCGCAGCAGCGAGGTCGTTGAATGTGACAAAGAACACATTCTGAACTTCGTCGGGATTGGGCGTGATCTCCGGGTCGCCGTCGACCCAGCAAACTATCGGGGTCATCAAATATCCCGACCGGGTCTCGTAATCATCCAGCACACCGACCACCGCGTCGTCGCCCAGCGCGATGCCGAGTTCCTCATCGAGTTCTCGCAATGCCGCGCCGCGGGCCGTCTCACCCGGGTCGAGCCGACCGCCCGGCAACGCGAACTGCGCCGCGTGATTGCGCATCGACGCCGGGCGTTTGAGAACCCAGATCCCCGGCACACCCGCTCGATGGATAACCGTGATCGCCACGGCAGAAGCCCGCAACCGACCGTCGGAGTTGTCGATTTCCCGTCGAGACCACGTTGCCAGCCGATCTTCCGCCTCGCCGCGGGTGATGTGAGCCATGGCTCCGGTCTACCGGATCGGCTGTTGGGGCCGGCAGTCGACCTTGTAACCCGTGCCGTCAAGCACGGTTGTATCAAAGAGCTGTGTAAGAATGTCACTCCTATGAGTTCTTCACGTGCCGGCACCAAAGGTATGCCTCGCGGCGAGCGTGAGTCGCTCATCCTCGACGCCGCCTGTGCGGAGTTTGGTGAGGCAGGTTTCCTCCGGACGCAGTTGACGGCGATCGCCGAGCGGGCGGGTGTGTCGAAGGCGCTGGTGCTTACCTACTTCGGGTCCAAAGAGGGCCTCTACGCGGCATGCGCCGAGACCGTCGGCAAACGACTGCGGCAGGCAATAGCCGACGCGATGGCTCAGACTCATGCCGATACCACCGACATCGGAGCGGAAACGGTGTTGGCCGCCATCTTCGGCGCGCTAGCCGACCGGCCGACGGATTGGCATTTGGTATTCGACCGCAGCGTGCCCGAAGGTTCGGCCGCAACCGTCAAATTCACGCAGCAGCAAGAACTGCGTGGACAAGCGGCAGCCGGTGGAGTTCGCGGATTCCAGATCCTCGGACTCCGTGACGCCGACGATCTCTCGGCCGCCGCGTTGGTGTGGGAGTACTCGGTGACCGCACTCATCGAATGGTGGATTCGCAACCCCAGTCAGACCGCGCAACAGATGACCGCGCGGTCCGGACGAATTCTCGCGGCCTTGATCGGGTCGACGTAGGGCCGTGGCTTATTTGAGCGGCGCCTTATTCCGGCAACGGCTTGGTCGAGCGACAGCGCTCAGGCGTCGAAGGTGACCTTGACCCGTACGCCGCGCTTCTCATCACGCTGAGCCAGGGCGGTGCCGTTTCGCGCGGCGTCGCCGATAGTCACCGTGATGGGACCGGGATCGGGGTAGAAATTGCGCCACCAAGTCTTGCTGTCGGGCAGCATCACGCCGATGATCAGCGTGTCGTCGCCCTTCTTCTGGTAGTTGACCGGGGTGCTGAAGGTCTTGCCCGAGCGACGGCCGGTGTAGGAGATAACGGCCATCGATTTGGATAGCCGATCACCCACAACAGGTGCGTTCAGCAGTGGAGTGACCGCCTTGTTGAAGACTTTCGCGGCATTCTGGAAGAGACTCACGTGGTCGACGGTACTCGTGGTTGAAGACACACGTGGTCGAAGGCGCACAGGACTTATCAGCGTGTGCACTGTCTCGTGCGCCGGTGTCGGTACGGCTGAGCCGTTTGTCAGAACGGCGGCTCACCTATTGGTGGCGCGGCCGGTCGTGCCTTCCGAATGCGTTGGACCACAGACGGTTCCTTGGCCGTGCCGACTTCCCGCGCTCGACGGTTGCGCTCCCGCTCGACCTGGCGGCGGGCGTGCTTGTCTGCCGTACGAGTGCGTAATGCTGTCGACTTATTGGCCCGGGGCGATCGCGGTTTTCGACGGGCAGCGGCATCCGCCGTCGGGACGAACCGATAGCGCCGAAGACCCGGGAATAGGTCGATGCCCGGTCCCGCACGGCCTTCGATGACCACCCCCTGCGGCGTGATGAACACCGGCGTCGCATAGCCGTCGGGAGTTACGATCAGGTCGTCCACCCAATCACCGTGAGTCTTACGGTTATGTGCGAATCGATCTTTAGCTCCCAGATTCGACGGCTCGGTCTGCCCGCCAGACGAGGGCGAATCGTGGTTGTATTCGACCCAGTGGTCCAGATCGCACCTGAACGCTGAATGCGGATTGCCCGGGAATAGCGAATAGCAGTCCCGGATACGCACCCACGCGTCCAACGCCGACGACGGCTTGTACGGGTCGGCGGGCTGGGTGGCTGGCGCTAGATATGTGAAGTCTGCGCTGGAGTCGGATTTCGATGCCGGCGCTGATAGCCGATCGGGTTCGGTTGCGTCCGAGGGACTTTCGGCACCGGTCTGCCTGCCCTGCGATCCAGCATGTTCTGGCCCCTGTCCCACCGCCAAATCCAAAGTTGCTGCATCCAGAGGACCTTCGGGGTCTCCGTCCCGCCTCGCCAGGGACGCAACATGTTCCGCCCCCTGCCCCACCGATGGCTCGGGTGCGGGTGCATCCTCCGAAGAGCTTTCGGCGACAGCGTCCACATCATCGCCGCCGGCCGACGCGATCTCCTCGGACCGGCCCTCGTTGATATCGGCGAGCAGGTCAGCCAGCGTCCTCATCGATTCGGGGACCAACGGGCGAATCACCGTACTGACTTCGTTCACAAGGTCCCGCACGTGATCTCCTGAGATCACCCCATACCCCTCGAGGAATCCCGGATTGTTCGAGTCACCCGCGATGGTCGACGCGTCGGCGACCCCGAACATCACGACTTTGTTCCGCACCGGCACTAGACCGGTACCCGTGGTCAATTCGCCAACCGACGGAATAGTCGCGGTGCAGGCTTCGCCTGTGCCGCAGGCGCATTCGAACGGCACTCGATTCAGCAGCGCGAAGAAGGCATCCGAATTGCGTTGCGGCACAGTCCGAGAATCATTTGGGCACGCTGTCGCCGCCAGGTCCCGAACCGTCGTGATTGCCAACTGAGCGCGCTCGGCTGTCATCGTTGCACCTACGACCGCCATACCGTCACCTTGATTCGACGTCCAGGTCCGACGGTCACCTTTAGCAGCCTCGCGCCGAGCGCGCACGGCATCGGGCTGTTGCCGGAACACGATCCGATCGGCCAGATCGCGAGCCAGATGAATTGACCACGCCCCCGCTCCACGATCCAGTTCCGCGGCGATCGCCGCGTCAACCTCCGCCAGCGGATCTGACACCGGATCACCACCCTCGGGGTCCGCGGTAGCGTCCTCCGAGTCGATAACCAGATCCGTCCGCTCGACGATCTTGTCCGCGATATCCGGGCTGATTATTCCGTCCCGCAAACGCTCGGCGACTCGCGGCAGGCGGGTCATGAGATCGACGGCCCGCCCGAGTAGCCCTTCTGCTCGGGCCTGCCCAACTCCCAATACCGCCGCGAGCTGAGCGGCGCAGTCGCAGTACGCCTTTCGGGCGATCTTCTCGTCCTGCCAATCGCCCACGGACTGCTCTAACGGAGCAACCAACCTCGCATGCATCTGCGCGATCAGCCGATAGCGGTGGTAGGTCAGATATCCCTCACCGCGCCAATCATGGAGCACACCGGAGAGCAGATCCCCGATATCGTCAGACTGCGGATCCGTCAGCTCCAGGGCGTCATCGTCAACTCCCGGCCACGCCGACGGAGTAGCGAGCAGCCAGCGATTCTCGCTGGTCTTGCTACCGAAACGCCCCGCCGTCGGACTCATACCTGGAACATACAACCGACCCCTGACAACTTGATGTTCGATATTGCACCGGGGCCAGTTTGTTCACGAGGGCGGCACCTCATCAAGAAAGATCGTCACTCCGTAGCGCGCAAAGAGATCTCCGTGCATCGAATCCTGGCGGGTGTCGGAAGCTCCGACACCGCTGAAATAGCCCTCGATCGCTCCTGGGGTGTTGGTGATGATCACATCCGCTTCAGGAGTCACGGTCTGGAACGTATGCGGGACAAATCGCGGCCCGAACACGTAGCCGCCGGCTTCGATGTCGACGGTCTCGCATGCGCTCAACGTGCGACCACCGAACCAGAACCGAACCACGCCGGAGAGGACCGTCCAGGTCTCATCTTCACGTGTATGGATATGCAGAGGGGGCGCCCCTTCGGGCCTAACCGTCGAACGCATGCTCGCGAGGGAGCCGCTACTCTCCGTATTCGCGACGACATACTCGAAGTGATCCGCGTTGTAGGCACCCACGCGCCCGGTCCACGGGTTGCGGCCGACAGCCGAGCCGATCTTCGCAAAAGCGCGCTCTATCGCCTGACATAGCACGGTGAGCACCTCTTCATCGTCGCCGCCAACGGACGATGAACTGCTTCGCCCGAGCTCGACACCACCGTCCAACTCGCGAATGATCCATTCGACGGTGGTACCCGTCGCAGAATCGCGCATGACAAATTCGCGACCCAGTTCGGCGACGACGATCTCCCACGCCAAAGTCATAAGCCCGGAATCGCGCAGTAGATACTGGACGACAGAATCGCCACGCTCGGCCACCGATGACTTAAGACGTCTCCCTCCCCGCGTGTGCTCAATCCCTATGCACTGATCGTTGAATTCGACCCAATTGTCCGGCGAAGCAATCGCGCAATAGGCGAACTCGGGCGACACGTTGGCGATGCTTCGCAGAGATTTGTTTTCCCAATCCACAGATTGACGGTAATACTTCAAGCTTGCTTGAGGTCAACCTGTCGCGTACTGCAACTTCGCACACCAAGATTGCCGAAACGTGTGGGCCCGGCAAGTACCCCTCATCCAAACCGACCCACACGACAACTATTGTCGCGAACTACGAAATTGATGTGGGGTGCTCGAAGTTTCAACCCTCGAAGACCAAAAAACCCCTCGCATATGCGAGGGGCGAAGGTGGCCAGGGCCGGGATCGAACCGGCGACCTTCCGCTTTTCAGGAGCACGTTCCGGCATCGTCCCAGGTCGCGGGTTCCCACCCCGGAGCGGTGACCAGGGCTTTCTCCGCTCCGGTCGCGGCGTGCGTGAGCGCTTGTGTGTCACTTCTGTGTCATGTCGTGTCACCTGACCCCTGATCCGGGTGTCCTCGTCGCAGCGCGTCACGCAGCTCACGCATCCACATCTGCGTGGACTCCACCCGCTCCCCGGCCGGCACGTCCGCGGCGACCAGCTCCGCCCAGACGGTCGACGTGTGCAGGTCCAACTCCGGGGTGTCGGACAGGAGGAACTGGACCGCCGCTCGCTCCGCCACCGGCATGTTCGGGTCCAGGTCACCGGATGCGGCCGCGCGCATCAGGCGGGTCTCCCAGGCGCGGCGGTCGCTACTCACCGTCACCGCGCTCCTCGCGGCGCAGCACCAACGCCGTCGTCGGTTCGCCGACTAGCTGTGGCAACGGGTCCGGCTCACTGATCCAACCCGCGGCGTCGGTACCGGCAACCGCACGCGCCGCATCGGCCGGGTGCTCGAACCTGCCGAGGTAGGGCGGTCGACCACTCAGCTCTTGGACCTCGGTCAGCGCGACGGCCCCGATCTGCGAGTAGGCAGCCTCATACGCGTCGACCAACACCGGCATGTCTCCTGGGAGCTGGTCGAGTAGCTGGCGCAGCTCCGCGACCGTCTTCGGCGGCGGGAACGCGACGTTCTCGGTGACGGGCCGGATCACCAGGCTGTCGCCGGGTTCCCAGTCGCTCATCGGACCCTCTCGATGCTCGCGATGAGCCCCGATTCGATCTCGGTCCCGTCGCTGAGCCGAATCCGCCACGTGCGCAGCACAGACGGCAGTGCGAGCACTTCGAAGTCGCAGTACCGCTCCCCGTCGATGATGGAGACCTCGCCGTGCGTCATGTCCCAGTGCGCGTCCGAGCCGTCGCCGTGACCTGTCACCCGCCACAGGCCGCGGCGGTCAGCGTCGAGATCGTTGACCAGTTCGCCGAGCGGTTCGTACCCCTTCTCCGAGGCCGCCGCGCAGCTCGAGCAGAGCGTGCGCAGCCAGCCGTGCGGCGTCGTGTGCCGGGTGCCGGGCTCGCCGCACTGCTCGCACGTTGCCTCACACTTCTCCTCCGCCGCGTCGACCAGCTCATCCATGCGCTGCCGGTCCGCCTTGGAGGTGCCCTCGGACACGCCGAAGTAGTAGCGAAGCCCGCCGAGCTTCTCCTTCACCTGGTGCAGTTCGTAATCCGGATCGATCGCGGCGAGGTCATGGTCGAGCTGGATGATGATGGGGTACCAGCCCCTGCTGCAGCTGATCCACCGGCCCCATCCGTCGGGGATCCGCACCATGATCGCGCGGAGATCGTCCTCGAAACCCTCAGCATCCCTTGGCATGTGAATCTTGTTCAGCAGCGTACTTCGGTCCAGTCGAGTGTTCACCTGCTGCACCGCCGCCATCGCTGCGCGCGCCCCCTCACGGTCCCCGGTGAGCATGGCCCCCGCGAACTCGCCGACCGCGGCGTTCGACGCGTCCAATGACGCCTTCTCCGCCTCGGTCATCTCCAGCGGGTCAGCCGTCTCGGCCAGTGCGGCGAACCACCGCCTCGTGCGCCTGTGACTACGGGCGGTGTGAGCCTCGGTCCAGGCGACTCCCCACAGCGCAGGTGCCCACTGCTCGACCGCGGCGTTGAGCGCACCGGGTTCACCGAGCACGGCACGAACACCGAGGACTTCTCCGGAGCTCCAGACGTTCTCGTAGGTGTCCCAGCCATGTTCACGGACGAGGGCGGCCCGCTCGCGAAGGTCGGCGGCGCGGCGGTCACGATCTTCTGAGCTCGGCATGGGGCCAGTGTGGACGCTCGCACTGACACCACGCGAGTCATTTCCTCGATGCAGATTCCGTTGCACCTGCATCGGAACCAGCAACACCGCTCAGACCTGCGATCACTCCTCGGCGTGATGCAGGATCGCCGAACCAGGCTGCGCGGCTTGCGGTTCCAACAAACGAGTGTCGGATCGGCGTGGCAGTCTTTCGTGGATGAGCAACACCGCGACAACCCGTCCCGTGATCCGCGCCAGCACCGCAGACATCGCAGCGATGGCCGAGTTCCTGAGCCTGTTGTTCGACGCCCCGGTGACGATCACCGCGTCGGACGAAGCGGTAGCCGCACCTGCGGAGCGGCACCTGGTCATGATCGTGTCGGAGACGGCAGGCGCGGCGTGATCACGGAGATCAGACTCCAGTCGAACGACGGGGAGTCCACCGCACGCTTCTGGAGCGCGATCTTCAACGTGCCGGCCGAGGAACTCGGGGACGGTAGCTGGCGCATCACGCCGGCCGGCGGGCCCACCGTGGTGGTGGACACCGCACGCGTGTGGGAGACCATCTCCCGGTACGTCGACGTCACCGTGGCCGTTGACTCTGGTGCGCCGGATCGGTTGCGCGCGTTGGGGTTCGAGGTGTCCGTGGACGGATCGAAGGCCGTGGACGTGAACGGCTGCGACAACACCGTGTTCCTGGTCCAGACGTAGTCACAGCCCGAGCACGGTGACTGCGTTCCCGATCAGCGGTGCCGACTCCCGGACGTAGCGAGTCACCATGGCCGGTGTCCGGTGCCCGGTCTGCCGCATGATCGAGTGGTGATCGGCGCCGGCACGTGCCGCCTGCGTCACGAACCCCGCCCGCAACGAGTGCCCGCCCAGGCGCTCGACCGCTTCCGGCTCGAATCCGGCCCTCGACGCTCTCCGCCTGATGACCGCGTGGATACCGGCACCTGACAGCGAGCCCTCCGACAGCACCCCGTTGCGGCACGACCGGAACAGCGGCGAGCGACTGCCAATCTTCGGTGCGCGTGACCGGCAGACATGTCGGCTGCCGAACGGCGGGGCGTCGGTGAGCAGTCGGATCACCGCGTCCTTGCCTCCGTCGTCGAACGCCGAGACCACCTGCGCCCAGCGCACATACGCACACGCGGGGCAGCGCAGCGCGTCCTTCGTTCGCGGCAACGGGTAGACGCCACCTTCGCCCATCTGGTCAGTTTTCGACTTCCGTAGATGCACATGCAGGCCGTCCGCGGCGTGCAGTTCCACGTCGCCGCCAGTGAGTCCGCTGAGTTCGCTGCGGCGGAACGCGCCCGCGAACCCCATCAGGAGCAGCGCGCTGTCACGTCGCTCGCACACGTGCGTCACCCAGCTCCCGGCTTGCTCTCGGGCCGTGGAGACGAGGAGCACCACGTCATCGGTGAGCAGAGGGGTCCGGGGCTGCCGTGGCCTGTCTCCGCGGCTGGCGTACTGCCTCCTGATCCCGGACATGGTCTGCCTCACCAGTTCATGCCCCGCCGGGTTCGGGTCCAGCCCGGCTCGGCGGTGGCGATCGAAGATCGCCGCGCACCACTTCCCCAACGTCATCGTCGAGTACGCCCGCTCACCGCGCGAGGTGACGGTCTCGGCGGCGTCGACGAGGTAGGCGGCGATCACTGTCGGATGCGCGGGAAGTGCCTCGTACCCGTTGCGCCGGCACCAGCCCTCGAACCGTCTCCACGCCGACGCGTAGGCCCTTCTCGTCCCCTCCGACTGCGAGTCGATGGTGGCGATGCGGATCCGTTCCACTACATCGACGGGTAGATCCGGCACCTCGGCGGCGGCTGTGACTGCGGGAAGGATCATGGCGCGGACGGTAGGCCCGACACCCCCGCAGCGCAGGTACGCGGCGCGAGTACGGACGCCCCGGATCAGCCGCCTCGACCACCGAGAATGCACTCGCTTCCCAGCCCGTTTCCCCAGCTCACCGGCTTGCCATGTGCGGGAAGTGGATTTCTCGTCACCACGCGCGCATCCATCGCGAGTGACTACGCCGGGGCGGCCGGCAGGGTGGATTCGGGCTGGGGAAACAGGGGTGGGAGGGCCTCGGCGATAGGTCGGACGAATTTCTCGTGGGTTGCTGGGCGACGGGTTGAGCTGGGGTTCGAGGTCTACGACTACGGAAACCAATCGCCCCGTGTCACTGCTCCGGCTTACTCTCCAGCCATGACCGAGTCCGCGCCCGTCGAGCTGTGCGACTGTCCACGCCGCGACCACATCGGCTCCGAGGACGGCCGGTGCACCCTCCCGTCGATCCGCAGCGAAGAGGCCGGCGACACGGACGTCGACTACTCCAAGTACACGCAGTGCGGCTGCTGCATCGCGGATTGCCCTGACGTGCATCCCGAGTCCGGCCGTGGTCTGCGCGCTGTTCCCGGCTCGGCAGTGATAGCGCAGGAGTACGTCGACACCCTGCCCGAGGAGAAGCAGCAGGCGTTGCGGGAACAGCAGGCCCGCGGAGAACTGCGGATCGCTCCGCAGGCCGAGATGTGGCTGCCGGGGCTCGACTGATGCGCCTGAGCTTGATCCTCCTGTACGTCCCACCTCCGGTCCTCGACCGCGCCGCGTCGTTCTACGGTGCGGTCTTCGACGCTGAACCCGTCCGGGAACAGCACGGTGAGAAAGGCCCCGAGCACTGGTCGATCACCTGCCCCGCGACTGGTCTCGTGATGGAGCTGTACCCGGCCACGTCACGGCCGCACACGGCGACCAGGTTGGAGTTCCACGGCTCGGACGTCGACGCGGCGGTGACTCGACTGATGGACAAGGCCTACGCGTTGCCGGAGCGGACACGGGACGGCGCCGGTTGGTGGGTGAGCGATCCCATCGGCAACACCGTGGTGCTGTTGCCGGAGCCGACGCGCTGAGCGCAGCTACTCGCGCCCCGCACACCATCTTCGTGGCGTCGCGAACATGGTGTCCGCATGAACGAGACGACCTGGACCCAGACCGCCGCCGAGGACGTGCCACCCGAACTGCTGCATGAAGTGCGCGCACTCCTGAATGAGTTCCAGGAGCTCGACAGCTCCGCCGACGGGTACAGCCAAGCTGTGACCGCGCTGCGGGTGGCCCGGGACGCCGTGGCCGCCGCGGTGGCCGCATCTGATCCCGCCTACCTCGCGGCGCAGCGGAAGGGGACGGACGCATGACCGGGCCTGTGTACGACGACGAGGACATCCGCGACGACGGTCAGCGCTGGGACGACGAGGACCGCGACCGGGACTAGACTCGGACGCCTATCCCACCGACACAGAGACACCCCGCAGCCGTGAAGGTTGCGGGGTGTTCTGCTGCTCGTGTCAGCGCACGGCCGACGGGTCGAGCGCGCTGGTCGAGGGTGACGGTGACGTCTGCCCGGTGCCGGTCTGCGTGGACTCCGCCGAGCTCGGTCCGGCCTGGCCAGCGGGCTTCGGTGCCCCCGGCGTACCGGTTGACGGGACTGCACCCGTGGCCGGTGCCGGAGCACCAGGAGCGGGATCAGCCTTCGGCGAGCTCGCATCAGCCGGCGCAGCGGCAGGCGGCGTTCCACCGGGCACCTGCTGATCCACGGCGTTCGGGGTCTGCCCCGAGACCGGCTGCGTACCCGGCGCACCGGCCGGGCTCGGATCGTTCAGGTGGAAGTAACCGCCCCTCGACCCCATGTCCTGCGGCAGCTGGTCCGCCGAGACGACCTTGTACTCCTGCAGGTCGTAGAACTTGCCGTCGCCGAGGAGCAGGTAGCTCTTGTCGCCCGCCACGAGCAGGTCACCGGGCTTGGCCTGGGCGGGTGCCACCTGGCTTCCGGGGTCCTGGCCGGGAACGGGTGGCGTGAGCCCGGCTGCCTTCGCGGCTTCGGCCAGCGACAGCGGGTGCGTGGGATCCGCTGCGGCGAGGAGCGACGCGAGCTTCGCCGTCTTCGCGTCGGGGAAGGTCGCCTTGTTGCCCTTCACGTCGACCTCCTTGCTCGGCTCAGGAGGAGCGGCCGGTCCCTGCGCGGCCGCTGCGGCCGGGTTCGCGGCGGTAGCGGCGGAGGGCTGGGCCGGGACCGCGGCGGCATGACCGCCCGGCTTCTCGGTGGACTTCAGGTCTCCCGGCTTCGTCTTCGCGTTGTCGGTCTTCGACGCGGCGAGCGGCGTCGGCTTCCGCTCCTGCGTCTTCTCCTTGGGCTCGGCGAGCTTGCGCTCGTCCTTCTTCTCGTCGCCCTTCTTGTTCGAGTCGTCGAGCTTGCGGTCGCCGTCGCTGCTGAGGGGCTTGCTCGGCGAGCTGGTGAGGGGACTGCCGCCCATACCGAGCGGCGACCCACCGCCGAGACCGTTGCCGAGGTTCGGGGTGGAGACGGGCGTGGTCGGCGCCTGCTGCTTCTGGTTCAGCGACCGGAGCAGATCGCCGAGGGCGTCGGTGGTCTTGTTCGGCGTCTCCGTCTTGGCCGGGGTCGGCGTCTGCGACGTCGGGGTGACAGCGGCCGGCGTCGTGGGCGACGCGGGAGTGGTCTGCACCGGTGTCGCCGTCTTGCTCGGGTCGATCCGCGTGCCGGTGCCGCTCGCGACGGTCGCCGTGAGCACCGCGGCGGGCTCACCGAACAGGTTCGCGATGTTCTGGTCGGCGGCGATGACCCGGGAACCAGCTGCGCTCACCGCAGAGGTGAACGCGGACGCCGGTCCCTGATCCGACAACTTGGAGTCGGCGGCGAGCTGCTCGCGGGCGGAGCGGTTGGCGTCGAGCACGGCGGTGTACGCCTGCCCTGCGCCGTCAGACGCGGCGGTGAGCTGCTGCACGAACGGCTTCACCTGCTCTCGCAGCGCGGCCATCGCGTCCAGGTGGGGCTGCAGGCGTGCCTTGTACTCGTCGAAGTACTGCTCGCCGGCCGAGCTCATCACCCGATCCACCTCGGCGAAGAGGCCCGAGATGCCTCCGAGAGCCTCGGCGATCTCCTGCTTGATGTCGGCGCCGTCCAGGCGGAGCGCCTCAGGCGGGTTCGAGTCCCACACCCGCCCGTTCGGCCCGTCCTGGAAGCTGAACACCAGCTGTTGCGCCTGCCGCAGCTGGCCGTCGAGCGCGGTAACCCCGCCGACATCGCTCGCCGCGGCCGGGAGGATGTGGGTGGTGCTGCCGTCAGGCGAGTCCCACTGCCCGATCTTGTTGCCGCCCAGGTCGAACATCTCCCACGCGACCGACGCACCGAGCCCCACCCAGCCGATGGGGCCCGGGATGGATCCGACCAGGTTCAACGCCGCGCCGACGTAGTCACCGGACTTCGCGTTGTTCCAGGCGGAGTAGAGGCCGACCGCGGTGCCGACACCGGGGATCAGTCGGGCAGCCGTCTTGAGAGCACCCTTCGCGCCCATCTTGCCGGCGAGCGTGGCAGAGATGTCAGCACCGGTCTTGACCTGCGTCTTGAGCAGCGCCGGGAACTGCTTGATCGGGCTCCGCACGTAGCCGTCGGGGATGCCGGCGGCGCGGGCGAATCGCTGCCCCGCGGAGGGCTTCGGCTTGTCGTCGGGTTGGGGCGCGGGCTTCTCGTCCGGCTTCGGCTTCGAGTCGGTGTCCTTGTCGGCATCTGGCTTCGGCTTCTCGTCCGTGTCCGGCTTCTGCTCCGTGTCGGGCTTCGGCTCGGTCGCGGGCTTCGCGTCGGGCTTGGTGTCGGCCGCGGGCTTACCCCCGCTGTGGAACTGCTCCGCGCGCTGCTTCTCCGCCGCGTAGTGCTCGTCCCAAGAGGCGTTCCGCCGCTTGGCCTCGGCTTCTGCCCACGCCTTGTCGGCGGCCGCCCGCCGTTCGGCCTCGACGCGGATCCGTTCCTGCTCCCGCTGCTCGATCTCCGCCCTGATCTGCTCCGCGTGCATGTCGTGATTGGCCATGGTCGTTCCTTCTCTTTTCTGTCTTGGTCACCGGCGACGCGGAGGCATCACGCGGCGGGGGGTCGCGGCTTTGCGTACGTCGGCCTCGCGCAGGTACAGGCGGCCGCCGAACTCCTCGGCCGGCAGGTCACCTCGCGCCACCATGAGTCCCACCGCGCGGTGTGTGCAGCCGAGGATCCGCGCTGAGGCGTGGCGGGTGATGAACCCCTCGGGCGGCGCGGACGGCAGCTCGAGAGCGAGGACATCGGCCTCGAGCACCATCACGCGCTGGCCCACCTGGTACGCCGGGAGTTCCTCACTCTGAATGAGGGAGTCGATCCGCCGGCGGGAGACGCCGCGGAGCCCCGCTGCGGCTGGTCGGGTGATGAAGACTCCGCCTCCGGGTGCGGGCCTCCGGATGGTTCCACTCACGCCGCACTCGCCTGACGCAGCTCACGCAGACGCGACCGGATGTCCGGGCCGAAGACGATGCCGTGGTCTTCGAGGATCGTCACGGGCGTCTGCGGGTGCATGCCCGGGCGGAGACGCTGGTAGATGCCGACGAGCAGGTCTTCGGCTGAGGGATCGTCGCGAACGTCCCGCAGCTCGTAGGGCAAGCCCTCGGCGTCGAGCGACTTGGTCACCCAGCGGCATGCGGCGCAGTTCGGCTGGGTCAGGACGGTGATCGTCATGGGGTTCTCCTTCGAGGGGTGGGGTCAGGCCGCGTCGGCTGCGGCGATGCGGGGTGGGATCGACGGGGCGGTGACCTTGGCGAGAGCTTGTCGCCGCTTGCCGGTCACCTTGAACGGCAGCACCGGGGCGCGCAGGTACGCGGCTCCGAGCGCAGCGGCAAAGGCGGCATCGGCGCGGTCCTGAGTGTTCTTGTCGCGGGTGGCGTCCGGCCACGCGAGCGCGTACTCGGCGACCATCATGTCCTTGCTCGCGGCTCCGTTCCCGGTCGCGAGCATCTTGATCTGCGACGGGGTGACCTCCAGGACGGGTGCGCCAGCGTTCACCAGCCCCTCTACGACGGCCCACCACAGGAACCCGCGACGGGAGAGCGACGAGTCCTGCGCCGAGACGGAGAACCGCAGCCCCTCCACCACGACCAGCGCCGGGTCGCAGGCGATGGCCTGGTGCACCAGCCCGTGCACCAGTGCGCGGTGCCGGTGAACGTGCGCGCCGAGGGTGTCCTGCTTCGGTGCCGGGGACCGGTGCACCGCCGTGGAGAGCGCTCCGGTCACCAGGTCCAGGGCGGCGATACCTGCGCCGGTGAGCGACAGGTCGAGGCCGACCAAGGTGCGGCCGGCGGCGGCGGGGTTGAGCATCGTGGTCCTTCCGGGGTCAGAGGCGTGCGCCTGCGGCCAAGGCCGCGGCGACGTAGGCGATGCCGACGCGCAGTGCCTCATCGGCAGGGATCTCGACGTCACCGGCTGCCCACACCTCGCCGATGGACGGGACGGCGAGCAGGTCATCGTCAATGGCGCGCAGCGTCACGCTGCCGTAGGTGATCGAGGCGGTGGCCAGCGCAGCGGTGACGGCGCAGGCGAGGCGGCCAGGGTTCAGCGCGGCGTGGGTACGGGCGAGTACCTCGACAGCGAACGTATTCGTCTCGTCCTCGGTGGCGGTGGCGGCGTAAGTCACGGGTTCTCCTTGTCGGGGTGGTGCCGGCCGCCGCACCGTGAGGACGAGCGCGGCGGCCGGAGATCAGGGGGTCAGAGGGTGGCGCCGGCGACGATCGCGGCGGCCACGTACCCGAGTCCGACTCGGAGCGCCTCGCCTGCGGTGAGCACCGCCTCGCCGTGCCACACCTGCCCGTCGATCACGTCGGGGAGGAGCTCGCCGAGGTAGAAGGCGTCGCCGTGCTCGATCTCGGCGGCGAGCAGTGCCTGGGCGACGGCGGCGTGCAGGGCGTCGGGATCGAGGTTCGCAGCGAGTGCGTGGACGAGGGCGCCGACGGCGGCGTCGGCGGGGGTGATGGTCGCGGTCACGGGGCGCCTCCATTCGTTGCTGAGCGGGATGCCCGGCTCAGGTTGTTGCTACCGATACTACTGGCCGTTCCGATACCGCGCAAGGGTCGATAACGCTTCGACCTGCGAAAATGTCTCGAAAATCGAGAATGGAGATGAGGCCGGGGGGTGGGGGCGCGGCGGGCGACGGTCGGGGGTGGAGGTTGCTGAGGGGGCGGGTCGAGGGACGGTCGAGGGTGTGTCACGGCGAGAGAGGCCGGATCACCATGCCGAGCCCCGCCCGCCGATCCCGACCCAGCGGTAGTACACCGGCGGCATGACCGACATCAACATGACCGACGAGCAATACAAGCAGGCGCTGCACTACGGCGACATGCGGGACCGGCAGCTACACGAGCTGCGCACCCGCGCCGCGATCCGCGTGGCGGCGCGCCTCGGCGCCGGGGTCGACGAGCTGCACGACGTGATGCTGGCGATGCGCTACGGGTGGACCCCCGAAGTGGACAAGTGCCGCGGCAAGGAGCTCGGCGAGATCCTGCTGGATACCTGCGACGAGAACTGGCGGGAGCATCGCGCACCGTGCGCACCTGAGCGGTCCCGGCACGTGCTGGAGCTGCTCGGTGAGATGTGGCCCGACGTGGTTGCCGAGTGTGAGCTGGAGCGATAACCACATCGTGAATCACGGCCCCGACGGTGGTGGTGGGGATCAGCCTGTTCCGCTACTCCTGCGTCGACGCGTGCCGGCGCGCCCACGCGTCGGTCTCTGCGACCACTTCCGGCCACAGCTCCTCCAGGAGCCCGGTGATGCTCAGGATGTCGCACTCCGGGTCGTAGCCGTCGACGCAGCAATTCTCCTTGTCCCACTCGTCCACGGCTGCGACCAGAGCCTTGCCGCGCTCGACCTTCACCGACCAGCGGGCACCTCACTGCGTCGGGTCGCGTCGGGCTCAGCGGTGATCTGACACCAACCATCCGATTTAGTACAGCAAACTCAGAATCGGACATGGCAGCCCGAAACGGCCCAATAGCCCGACGCCTCGCACCATAGCTGACCTGCGGATAGGGCCGTTTCGGGTCGTCGGGTCGTTCGGGCTGCCCCACGCCCGCAGCGAGATGCAGTGAGAAAGATTCAATATATTAAAGTCAAATTGTCTCTCGGCGTCTAAGAACTACCACCACGCTGTGGGGGATCGTCCGCAGGTGTGTAACAGCCCGACGACCCGAATAGCCCGAAACAGCCCTATCCGCAGGTGAGAGCGCTTTCGGAACAGCCCGACGACCGCCGCGTCGGGCTGTTTCGGGTCGAGACGCCGTACCCCTGACACCAGAACACCCCGACCAGCGAACCAGTCGGGGTGTTCTGTTCCGTGCTTCAGGCCACGATGGCGAGCGGGCCCGCGAGCGACCAGGAACCGTCCGCGTTGAGTCGGGCCTGCCCCGCCTGTTCCAGAACCGCGAACCCCTGCGCCATGTGCGCACGCTGGAGCTTGCTCATGGCGCCGAACTTCGGCAGGTTGCCCGTGCCGTCGCTTCCCGACCGGAGATAGCCAGGCATAGCAGTGCCACCACAGATCCGCAGCCGCGAGACGATCGCCTTCATCGCGCTCTGCACGCCGCGGCTGGTGACGGTGGCCTCGGCGGCCTTCGACGCGGCGTACCCGACGCCCTTGAGCTGCCCCAGTCGGTAAGCCTCAGCCTCACCGGAGAGCTCCATGTAGGCGGCACACGCCGCCGCCGTGAGGTCCGAGGCGATGAGGAACAGGCCGGCCGCCTCCCAGTGAGCCGAACTCATGACGTGCTCGCCGTCGAGCACCATCAGCGCAGCCGCGATGTGCATCTGCATCGGAACCCGGTGACCGGAGACCAGACCCTCCTGGTCCTGATCGAACGCCTCGCCCCAGTCCGCCGCCCGCTCGGCGGAGATCTCGAGTCCGGCTTCGATGTCATCGAGTGCACACTGCGGAAGGTCGATCCAGATGGGCTCGGCGTCGTCGAAGCCGGTCACGCCGAGCCTCTCGGCACCGTCGTCGTCCTTGATCGCGTCCCCCTTGTTCACGATCAGGGGCGCCGCCTGAAGGCCGGTGCCGGCGTCGCGGGCGGCCAGCGGCTGCTGGCACGGGATCGGGGGCTCACCGACGTGCCCCAGGCTGTACCACGGCTGACCGCTCTGGTCGGCCATGACCGGAGCGACGGGGATGCCGTAGAGCGGTCCGCGGTCGGCCTTGTGCACCAGGCCGGCGAGGCACTTGTAGAAGCGCGGCCCAACGCCCATCGCCGACATCGCTGCGAGCACGTCCATCTTCCCGGGCTGCCCGTTGACGAGCAGCCCGATCCTGCTTCCGTGCTTCGGCAGCACCGCGGCGTTCTTCTCGTCCGAGGTTCCCTGACCGCCGTAGCCGTTCATCCAGGTGCTGGCGATCCACCCGGGCATCTTGCTATCCGGCCGGGTGAGGTACGCGTTGAACGTGTCGAGCTCGTCCACCTGCGCGAGCAGGCTGGTCGTCTTGATGTAGTCGACACCGTCCTTACGCCCCCGCAGCAGCTTGGACCAGTGCTCGGAGGTGCCGTTCGTCGTTGTTGCCACCCCGAGCTGCAACGGAACCGCCGCCTCCGCAGCGTTGTCGGTCTCACCCTTGCCAGCCGAGCTGGGCGCGACGACTACGCCGTACTGGTTGAGCCCCTGGCCCTTGACCTTGTGGGTGCGCAGCCCGTTGCGCGGTGGCAGCACGACGTTCGGAGGAACCGACGCCATGATCCGCGGGAGCAGTGCGCCCACCAGGCCGTGCATGAACACACCCTCGCTCTCCGCGTAGTCCCACGCTCGCTTGAGGCCGGGCGTGGTGTCGCGCATCTGCCGCTCGATCTCCCGGATCTTCGGTCGCAGCTCCCGGAACACCCGGCGAGCCTCCGCAGCGTTGTCGGTCCCCTCGACGAGTTCCCCCTCGACCGCGTCGTCCACCGCCGGCGCGGTTTCGGCCGTCTTGGCCCCTTCTACGGTCTCGACGTCGAGCGGTTCCTGCGGTGCCGACGGAACCACAGGAGCGGTGCTGCCCACGCCACCGACCGTCGGAGCCTGGGCCAGACCCGCGGGGAGTCCCACGACGCTCCCGGCGCCGATCAGCACCGCACCGCTCTGCGGCGCGACGACGTGCTGTCGGGCCCGCATCACGACGGCTGCGGAACGGAACGCGGCAGCCCGCCGGAGCAGCCCGTCTGCGCCGACCTCGACCCGGATGACCTCGCCCTGGCCGCTGCCGTCGGGCTGGCGCGTACCGGTCGTCGGCCGACTCTCCACACGGCCGCCCGCCTCGGCGGCGGCCTCCAACTCCGCGGCGGCCTCCTCGAGTGAGTCCGGCGTGATCGTGTCGAGCTCTTGCTCCCCGCCGAGCCGGAGTCCGAATCGCTGGGCGACCTCGCGCACGTCGGCACCACGGTCGTCCTTGCCGAGCAGGAGACACGCGAGCGAGAGCGGGGAGACGGACTCGCGGTCCCCCATCCCGAGTGCCGCGCGCATGGTGCCACTCCACACATGCGCGAACCGGCCGCGTCCGCAGCCGTGCATGGTGACGCTCTTGCGGTGGTCGGCACCCCGCCAGTGCCGCACCGGGCACCCGTCGTCGTCCGCGTCGCCCCAGTCCTCGAGACGGTCGTCGAGAGCCTCTACGGCATCCCACTCGATCCCGTCCACGGCGTCGGTCAGCTCCTGCGAGCCCTCGTCATGGGCCACGCGCTCGACCGGCGCCTTCGGGACGAGGCCACCGTGCAGGTTCTCCAGACCGGTCGGGCACCCCGCGGCCGGGTCGAACAGCCACATGGGCGCCTCGGACAGCTCGTCTTCGCCGTGCCACAGCCGGTTGCGCCCCTCCGCCGTGTACCGCCAGCCGGCGGCCTCGACGAGCGCGGTCGGCGGAACGACCGCCATCGACCCCGGCGCGGCCAACACATCGACCAGTCCGCCGTCTCCGACTACCTTCTGGGGGACGTTGCTGAGCTGCTCCGCGGGGATGGACGACGGACGTCGGAACCAGAAGTGGCCGCCGCCGATCTTGTTCGCTCGCGGATCGCAGCGCACGGGGTTCATCCCCTTGGCGGTGTACAGCACGGGCGTGTACCCCGCCGCGACCAAAGCGGCGGTGGCCGCCGCGTTCTCCGCGTCGATCACGATGAGGTCGCTCGGACCGAGGAGCACACCGAGACCGCCCCCGGCGTTGACGTGAGCCATGGCCTGCTCGAACGTGAGCGCCGGCGTCTGCTCGGGGTCGTTCCATCCCCGGCCGCGCGGCTTCTTCGTCCCGGCGGGGAGTGCCACCAGGTGGAATCCGAGCGAAAGCATGCGCTTGATCACGATGGTCGTCGCTGCGGGGTCCTGAGCTGGGGGCGCCGGCGGAGCAGGGATCCACGCAGCGAGTGCCTCCAGCGTGGTCGCCTTCATGACGCGGTCCGCGCCGACGAAGGTGAACGCCTCGGCGGCCTCACCGGTGGCGTCGCACCCCGCGGCGTGGCGGTGGAAGATCGGCTTGTCGCCGATCGACCACCGCGGGCAGTCGCAC
Organism: Gordonia effusa NBRC 100432; assembly: GCF_000241305.1. Lineage (GTDB taxonomy): Bacteria > Actinomycetota > Actinomycetes > Mycobacteriales > Mycobacteriaceae > Gordonia > Gordonia effusa. Next base: position 9,701 of record NZ_BAEH01000083.1, on the reverse strand, counting down.
CACCCGGGAACGCGGCGAGCGTCGGGGTCGCGGACCAGCTGAGGACGGCTGGCGAGGAACTCGTCGAAGGTCTCGCTCATCGCGACACCGCCTCACGCGCGAGGCGGCGGGCCCGCGCCGCGGCTCCCCGGCGCCGAACCACGGCAGCACGGGCGGCGGCGACACGGGCCTGCTCGTACTGATCGTCGTCGGCGAGGGTGGCGGCCACCTCGTCGCCCAACTGGTAGCCGAGCTCAGCGAGCAGCTCGCGGATGATCGGGGTGGTCGCGCGACCGTTCGCCTGGGCGCGGCCGAGCGCGTTGACGAGGTCGTGAAGCGCAGCGGTGTCGACGGAGTTGGTGCCGTGTGGCATCATCGGATACGTCCTTCGTTCTTAGCGGTGCGGGGACAACTAACTGAGATGAGGCCCGGCGTTCCAGCGCCGGGTTTCCTCGTCTCTGGGCCTAGCTACGCAGGCTCCGGAGCTGCCGCGAACCACGCGGCGTGCATGACGCCCTTGAGCTTTCCCGTCTGGAACGCCTCCGCCTCCGCGGCGGCGATGTACGCGTCGACGTCGCTCTGGAGCACGCGGTAGGTCCTGCCGACGCGGATCGCGGGCAGGTGTCCGCGCGAGATTTCCTGACGAACGGTCTCGTCTGACACGCCGAGCTGCTCGGCGACAGCTGGCGTTCCGATGCGGATACGGGTGGTGGTGGTCATTGTCTCTCCTCCGGTTGGCTGGTCAGGTTGGGGAAGCTGGCTCCAGTTGTAGCAAGCACATTGGACAGCGGCCGGAAACGAAAGCTCCGCAGCGTGCCTGATCAGACCCCGAATCCGTCTCGATAATCGAGAGCCCCCTGGTCAGCGACGAGCGTGGGACAGAATCAAGAAAGTTGTTCCAACTTTTCCGGAACCCTCTGCAGCGCAACGGTTCCTACCGCTCGCCGGTACCGACTCCGTGAACGCGGCACGACCGCGGCGTGCACCTGCCGAACCCGCGCCGCGCACGTCTCAGTCGGCGGGCACTCGCCACCATCCCCGGCATGAGCACCGACTACCGCGACTCGATCACCAACCTGCACCGCGGAGTGCACAGCGACATGGACAGCGCCTGCACCCGCCTGCACGAGGCGATCGACCTCCTGGAACAGGCCAACCTCACCGCTGCGGTGGCCGACCTTCGCGGCGTGGAGCAGCGCCTCGCAGAAGCGGTGCGTCGATGAATCAGGCTCCCGCTCAAGACATTCAGTCGGGGGACGTGACACCGCATTCGGCGGGTTGTTCGGCCTCGTCTGCGATGATCGAACGCATGAGCAGGACGCGCCTTGGAGCAGCCGCCGCCGGCATCGCCGCCGCGGTGGTGATGTCGGCGTGCTCGACGGGTGTGGCCGGGCAGCCGGTAGCGCCGACCGGGAACCCGAGCGCGACGGCGGCCGCGGAGAGCACCGGTCCCTCCACCGACGTCGAGACCACCTGGTCCACGATCCCCGACGCCGAGGCGGCCGCAGCACCGAAGCGGATCACCCTCACGCAGTCGGCTACCGGCGCGCCCTGCACAGCAGGTCCAGCCGTGGCAGCTGCCGCAGCGGCCGGGCACCGCGGCTACCTCACCGCCGGGCACTGCGACCAGGTACGGGGGTCTAGCGTCACCGCGGGCGGGCATGCCGTTGCCCCGTACACCGGAACTATCGCCGGCGAATACGGGGCGACCGTGACCTGGGGCGCATCCAGTGCCTCGCCCACCGTGGCGGGCCGCAACGTGGTCGGCGTATTGACGCGCGAGGCGACGCAGAAGCTGGACTATCACACCGCGGTGTGCGTGGACGCCGCGGTGAGCGGCGTGCAATGCGGACTCCTCGTCGATGCTGACGGGGACGGGATCGGGGCCAAGGTCTCCACGGTCCCTGGCGACTCCGGCTCCCCGCTGTTCCTGGTCGGCCCCCGCGGCATCACCCTGATCGGGCTGGTCGAGGAGAGCGCGGAGCCCTACACCTACGCGGCATACCTGGACCCGCTCCTCGCGCAGATGGGTGCGAAGGCACTCGTTGATCGCTCCGCCGCGGTGGATCCACGCACGGACCCGCGCTACTCGACGGCGACCACCTCCCAGTAGAGCGTCTCAGGCTGGTTTGCGCTGGTAGACCTGGCAAACTGGTAGGCATGACCGACGAGAACGAAGTCCAGATCCACGACCGCCAAGCGTTCCTCGACTCGATCGCAGCGATCGACGCGGTGCGCGGCAGCGTCGACCTGGCGGGCCTGGAGACCATCCCGGGCGCAACTGATGGCAGCCCCACCGCAGCAACCGTCGCGCGGATCATCGCCGACGCGCAGAAGCAGATCGCCGCGAGCGACCTGGCGATCGCCGGCATCGTCACCGACCTCCGCGCGATCTACACGGAGGCCACCGGGGCCGACACTACCGGCGAGACCGGCGTCCTGGAGGCCTGACATGGCACCCAGCGGTGAGCACCGCATCGAGGACCTCGGCGCTGCGACGGTCCAGGCCGCAGCGGTCGCGGCGAGCAACGCCGCCGCAGCGCTGCGTAGCGAGGTCGGGCGACTGCACGCGGAAGGCAAGGGGCTCACGGTCGCCAAGTCGTGCGAGACACTCACCGCGCGCGCCGGGGCAGCCGAGAAGCTCTTCGCCACCCTCGCCGCCACCGCCAAGGCGTTGAAGATCCGCGAGGACGCCGCGAAGGCCTGGAACCGGAACGCGCCCAAGGACTCGGAGATCAAGGCCGCCGAGGAGGCAGTCACCGCGGCAAAGCAGAAGCTCAAGGACGCCTCTGCGGCGAGCGGGGACACCAGCGCGGCCTCCAAGGAGCTCGAGGCCGCACAGAAGCATCTCGGTGATCTGCGGCGACGCCGCCGCGAGGCCGACGCAGCGTACGACAAGGCCCAGGAGAAGGCGGACCTGGCGCTTTCGAAAGTCCGGGCGGTGGAGGTGATCGGTGACGCACCCGGAACTGGCACCCCCTCCACCGGCACCGGCAACGGCTCCGGCTCCCCCTCCACCAGCACCGGCACCGGCAAGCCCTCCGGCGGCACCCCGGCCAAGACCACCGCCGGTGGAACCCCGAAGCCGAGCAAGACCCCCGCCGCCGGCACCCCGTCTCCGTCCACCGCCCCCTCCACGACCGCCACCAGCACCGCCACCCCGGAGTCCACCGCTGCTCTCGCCGCGCTCCTCGCCTCCCAGCAGCAGCAGCAGCCGCAGTCCGCTCAGCAGGCGCAGCCCACCGCCGCCGCCACCCCCGCCGCGGCCGCACCCGTCGCGTCGACCCCGACGCAGCAGGGTAAGGACAAGGACCTGGCACAGTCCAAGACCAGCCCGTGGGACAAGATCCTGGGCAGCGACGGCGTGCTGGACACCGGCGAGCTGACCGGTCTCATCGGCTCGCCGCTCACCCTCGGCGGCGGCGCATCCACCTCCACGCACGCCACCCCCGCCGCGACGGTCACCCCGAGCGCACCCGCGACGCCCACCCCCTCGCCTACTGGTCTGAGCGCCGGCACCGTCACGCAGCCCGTCACCAGCGGGAACTCCGCCACCGGCCTGAACACGGCGACGGACGTGTCGGGGCGTACCGCCGAGCAGCAGCGCGGCCCCTTCTCGGTGGGCCCCGAGACCAAGACCAGCGGTGCCACGGGTACCGGTACCAGCGCCACGTCGCCCGCTCACTCCACCGGTGCCCGGCCCATGGGCGGCGGCATGCCCATGATGCCGATGGGCGCCATGGGCGGTCCCGGCGGCGGTGGCAAGGACCGGGAGCAGGCTCAGACCACGTCGGCGGCGGGCAGCGCGGAGAGCGACCTGCTCCACGGCCGGCACACGGTCTCGGAGGCAGTGCCCGGCGGCACCATCGCGCAGAAGGATCATCCGCGGCGGCGGGGTGAGGACGCGGCTTAGCCCGTCAGGGTCCGCCGAGTCCGAAGCTCCCGAAGTACAACCGAATCGTCGTGTCCATTGCGTGCGCCGCGTCGCGAACAACCATGCGCTGCACCAGGTTCGCGTAGTCAGTGTTCCCAGTCTGCTCATGCTCCGCCCCGACGCGGTTCATCAACGACTCCTCGTGCACGGCCGAGCGCCAGTGCCCGTAAGGCTTGCGGGCGTCGGCTACCTGCCGAACATCCTCGATGAGATCCGGCGGCAGCAGCTGGTGCTTGCTGGCCTCGCCCAGTAGTCGCCCAAGCCCGAACGACTCCCATGACTTCGGCAGCCAGCCATTCAACGCGGCGTGCGACGACGACAGGACACCCGCGACTTCACGTTCGCAGACGACGTGGCAGGAGAAGATGCAGGCGACCCAGATGCCCTCCAGGAACGTGCGTACCGCAGCATCCCAGGCGAGCTGCCCTTCCTCACCTGCCGAGAGCGCCGCCCAGTCCTTGCCGTGGAGCGTCCGGTGGATGCGGTCGTTGATCCAGTCGAGACGCTGGTCGTGGTCGAGCACACGGACGTCCAGGTCACCGAAGACGTCGTCCCAGCTCACCTCGTCGGACATGCAGGGTTCCCGGACGCTGCCAAGCTATTGCGCCGCCTCGATCTTGACCGTGAGCCCCACCGCTGCCGTCACCTTGGCGAGAGTCGCGACTGACACATCGTCGCCGCGTTCGATGCGCGCGATCGTCGGCCGTGACACCCCGGCTTCCTCGCCCAGCTGAGTCTGCGACCACCCGCGTTCACGGCGGGCGTCCCGGACGGTGTCACCGACGGACGCGAGGCTCACGGCTGGATCGATCATCGCTACTCCGAGGGCTCCACGGGGCGGAACTTCCAGCCTCTGGCCTCAGCTTGAGCGAGCATTGCCTTCGCGACGAATAGACACGCACCTCTGTTATCGGGAGGCACGTCGTTGAAGTCGATGTGCCCGTGGTCATCTGGACGATCGGCGTTCATCGAGTCGTCCCACACGGTGAGGGGTGTCCGACTGCCCTCGGAGGACTTTATCTCCACGGACTCGACCTCTTCGACCGTCACGGCCAAGACACCGACCGGAGGCGTGTACGTCTTTCCCTTCTCGTCACACCGCTTCTTGATGTGTGAAGCTCGATCGGCGTAGGCCTGATCGGGAGTCGTTGCGTCACCGCGCACGATGGACAAGCGGTTGGAGTCCTGCTTGTCTGCACTACTGAGATTGAACGCCTGCGGAGCGACAACTCCCTTGTCGTCGCACCAGGCGCTGATGATGGGGCGCAGAAGCTCGGTCTCGCCGACGGCCATCCGCTCACGTGTCACGTCCTCACTCATGACGCACCGCCCCGCTCGACCACCCACGTTGCGAGTCGATCAGTGAGGTCAGCGTCTGCCGGCACCGCTTCGTCCTGGAACGTTCCCGCCGCCACGTCAGCGGTGTGAATGTAGAGCGCACCAGAGGGCTCGACTTCGATCGTCAGCTGATTCTCGGCGCGCGGCCAGTAGAAGCGCACACCGCCTTCTTCGGTTGGGAAGACCGAGCTCGTGACGTTGCCGAGATTCTCTATGACGTCGATGACTTGGGCACCTCGACTGATCACCTCCGCGGAGATAGCCTCCCCGGCTTCGCCGTCGACCCAACCCTCTTCGAGAGAAGCCAGCGCGCCGAGGGCCATACGCGCAGTCCGCGCGCTCTCGGCCTGGTCTGGGTCGGTTAGAACATCGACCGACCTCCGGTATTGGGTGTGGATGGTGTCCGCCGCGATGTCCGTGATCGCCTGCAGGAACGCTGGATCCGTCATGTACGACTGGATCTCCTGCGCCTCACTGACCGTCTTCAACACCGCGAGACCGACAGCGCCGCTGAATCCCTCAGACGCCTTGAGCTGCGCGACGGTGTTGTTCTTCGCCATCGCCACAGCCTCCTCGTTGGCGTCGAGGAAACCCCAGAACGTCGTGATGAACCCGGATACGCTCTCCGGGCTCACATCGACCCCCTTGGCTTGGAACATCTCGTTCACCTTGTCGATGGCCTCGTCGAGCGGCCCCCGCTGTGGTGTTCCGCCGCCGCCCTTGTGCTCTCCCTCGAAGGTGGGCAGCTTGATGCCTTCACTGCTGCCCTCGCTCAGCGAGTGGTCCTCACCGATTGCGGCGGGTACGAGCTTCACGCCCGAGAGCTGCACGCCCTCCAAGTAGCTGTCGTCGTAATCCTCGCCGTCCGAGTGAAGGTTGCGCGCGAGCAGGGTCGCGAGGATCGCGCGCCGTGCGAGGTCTACGTCCTGGTAGTCGACGATCTGGCTGAGGAACTGCCAGGCGTTGCGGTAGCTGATCACGTCGGCGCGGAACTGCTCGAGTTCCTCCCGCTTCACCTTGTCCTTGCTGAGCACCGCCTGCCGCATCTGGCCGTTCCAGCGATTCTTGATCGGCGCGAGGGCCTTGGCGATCGCCTCCCCACCGGAGTCGGCGAGAAAGGCGTCAGCGACGGCGTTCATCTCGTCGTGCGTGTACATGTCGGCGGTGTCGAGGCGCTCCCCGAGGGTGTACAAGGCGTTGGGGTCGACGTCTCCTTCGACGTGGGCGTCGGAGTAGTAGAGCTTGAAGTCCTTCTGGATGCTCGCCGGCGAGTTCCGGAAGTCCACGACCATCGGAGCAGTCTTGCCCGGGTAGGTGCGGTTGAGCCGTGAGAGCGTCTGGACGGTGGCGACACCGGTGAGCTTCTTGTCGACGTACATCGCCATGAGACGCGGCTCGTCGAAGCCGGTCTGGAACTTGTTGGCGACGATGAGTACCCGGTACTCGCCCTCCTCGCGGAACGCGCGGGCGACGTCGCTGCGGTTGTTGAGCGAAACCTCGGTGACGGACTCGCCGGTGTCCTCGTCTGTGAGTGAGCCGGAGAAGGCGACCAGGGTCTTCATGTCGGTGTAGCCCTGCTCGTCGAGATAGGCGTTCATCTTCTTCGACCAACTGTGCGCCTCGACGCGAGAGCTGGTGACGACCATGGCCCTTGCCTCACCGCCGAGCATGTGCATCACATTCCGACGGAAGTGCTCAATGACGACACGCACCTTCTGCGCGATCGCGGTCGGGTGCAGCCGGGCGAACCGGACGATGTTGGTGACCGCCTCGCCGGTATTGACGCGGATCTCTTGCTCGTCCTCCACCGCGTTCTTCACCCGCAGGAACATGTCGTACGTGGAGTAGTTGGTGAGCACGTCGAGGATGAAGCCCTCTTCGATCGCCTGCGCCATCGTGTACGTGTCGAAGGCTTCCCAGCGGCCGTCGCGCTCGGTGCCGAACAGCCGCAGCGTCTTGGCCTTCGGCGTGGCGGTCAGCGCGATGAAGGTGATGTTGGCCGACGCCGCGATCGCCGAGTCCTTGGCCAGCAGCAGGTCGTCGGCGCTGATGTCTTCGTCTTCCGGGTCGAGGTCGACGTCGACCAGGAGTTCCTTCAGCTTCTTCGCCGCGGAACCCGACTGCGAGGAGTGTGCCTCGTCTGCCACCACCGCCCAGCGTCGGCCGCGGAGTTCCTTCGTGTCCTCGATCAGCTTCATGACTTCGGGGAACGTCTGCAGGGTGCAGGTGATGATGTGGTCGCCCTCGACGAGTGCCGCCTTCAGCTGGGGCGACTTCGCCCCCGACTTCTCCCCGACGCTGACGACCAGCCCCTTGCTGGACTGCACCAGGTTCATGTCGTGGCGGATGTTCTCGTCGAGCACGTTGCGGTCGGTGACCACGATGACCGAGTCGAACGTCGACTCCGAATCTGCGCTCATGTGCCGGATCAGCCGGTGACTGAGCCACGCGATCGTCTTCGTCTTGCCGGAGCCGGCCGAGTGCCAGATCAGGTAGCGCTTGCCCGTCCCGTTCAGCTCGATGTCGCCTACGACGCGTTCGACCGCGCGCAGCTGATGGAAGCGCGGGAACACCAGCCGGCCGTCCTTCTTGCCGGACTTGCTGGGCTCGAACAGCGCGAAGTCCTTCAGGATGCGCATGAACGTCGGGCGGGCGAGGATCTCCCGCCACAGGTAGTTCGTCGACGACCCGGTACCCGACGGCGGATTGCCCTCGTGGCCGTCGTTGCCCTGGTTGAAGGGCAGGAACACGGTGTCCTCGCCCTCGAGTTTCGTGGTCATGTAGACGAGGTCGTTCGACACCGCGAAGTGAACCAGGGCACGGCCGGGCGCGAGCAGCGCCCGGTTCTTCCCGGGCCGGCGGTCATCTTTGTACTGGCGGATCGCGTGATTGACCGTCTGGGTGTTGTCGGTCTTCAGTTCCATCGTCACGACCGGCAGGCCGTTGGCGGTAAGTACCACGTCGATCGTCTCGTTGGTCGCGGTGTCGAATCGCACCTGCCGCAGGACGCGTAGCCTCACAGAGTCAGCAGCCTCTACCACCTCGGTGAGGTTCGGGTTCGCGGGCGGGAACTCCATCATCGGCCCGAACTTCGCGGCGGGGCGACCCACCTGGGCGTAGGTGAAGCCCTTCCGCAGCACGCCGAGCAGACCGCCGACGGGGTGGCCCGTGGTGGCGTCCATCTTCGTCTGCTTCGCCAGCTCTTTGGTGATGTGCTGCAGCAGTTTCCGCTCGGCTGCGGTCTTCTGCTCGTCGACGAGGTCTGCGGGTACGGCTTTCTCGTACTCGTCGGGATACTGGGTTGAGAGCCAGTGCAATACGTCAGCGGGGACCATCGCCAGGCCGATGTCCCAACCGGTCGGCTTACCGTCGTTCTCGTACAGCCATCCGCGCTCCGAGAGCTCCGAGCAGAGGTTGCGCTCGAACTCCGACTCCATCAGCTGCGCATCGCCCATCACGCGACCGCTTTCCGACCGGTGACGACGTCGGTGATGAGTGCCGCGCGGCGCTCCAGGAGCAGCGCCTTGAGGTCGGCGACCTTCGCGAGCATGGCGTCGACGCGGGCCGTCGCTTCGTCCAGCTGATCGGCGATCTTGATCTGCTCGTCGAGGGGCGGAAGCGGGACCGGGGTTGCGTCCAGCATGGTCTTGGTCACTCGCTGTGCGTTCGGCCGGACGCCGGTCGCGATGGCGGCGAAGTAGTCGATGTACCGCGAACTTCGGAAGAGGTGGTGCACGTAGCGAGGCTCGAAACGGTCCGAGATCCAGAACGCCTTGTAGTCGGGGCTGATGTAGCCGGTGAGCGACGACACCCCGAGCCCGCCGTGGTTGAGCCACATCATGTTGGCAGCAAGCTGCCCTGGTCGCACGACCCGGTACTTCGACACGTCGAGCGACGCCTGTTGGCCTTCAGTACGCGTGTTGAGCTCAACGCCCCTGTACTCGGAGATAGACAGGAGTGGCCCGGGCGGGTTCTCGCCGTTCCGCTCCGAGCTCTCAGTGAAGTCGTAGCCGAACTTGGTACGCCCCCAGTGCTCGGGGACGCCGGAGAGGGGCGAGTGCGCATCGGCGGCGCTGGATCGCTGTCCTGACGCGAGGCCAAATACGGCTCTCGTCTGAGTACTCCGAGTTCGGTGTCGCAACGCGTTGCTCAGGAGATCCATTCTCGTCAGCACTGCGTCGATGTTGGCTGTCTCTCGGTCCAGAAAGTCTGCTATGCCACGTTGCACCTCCGGTGGGAACTGAACCACCGGGTACTCGCGAAGACTCGTCCACTCCACGCGCGGCATCTTGGTGCCCTTGGACGCGGCTTCGGCGAACCGGACGAAGTTGCGGCTACCGACTACATATTGGAGATAGCGGGGGTCGACTCCAGCCTCCGGCCGGTAGACATGGATGTCGCCGCCGGCCGTGCCGGGGCGATCGGCAAGCCAATACTTGGCCAGGTACGG
>NZ_BAEH01000084.1 GCF_000241305.1 Gordonia effusa NBRC 100432 | reverse complement strand
CGGTGGAGTGCGAGGGCGCGTGATCGGAGGTCATGAGCGGCGTTGGTATCGTCTAGCGGTGAGTTGTGTTGAGCGAGTCGTAGTATCCGAAGTCATCGGAGCGAAATGACCGCTCCCAATACCGTGCTGATCAACGCGGAGAAGATCAGTAAGAGTTTCGGCATCAAACCTCTGCTCGACGACGTCAGTGTCGGTGTTCATTCGGGTCAACGTATCGGCGTTGTCGGTCTAAACGGTGGCGGCAAGACAACATTGTTGGAAATTCTGTCCGGCATCGTTGAGCCCGACGCCGGCCGGATATCGCGGGCCGGCGGCGCACGCGTCGTGACCGTCACCCAGCGCGGTGAACTTCCGCCGGGAGCCACCGTCGCCGATGTCGTCGTCGGACAGTTGGGCCTGGCCGAACACGAATGGGCCGGCAACGCCAGGATTCGCGGCGTGCTGTCAGGTATCGGCGTCGATGCGCTGATGAATTCGCGAGTCGATGAACTGTCGGGTGGTCAGCGGCGACGTACGGCGTTGGCGGCGGCCTTGGTGTCTGACGCCGACCTGTTGGTTTTGGACGAGCCGACCAACCATCTCGACGTCGAAGGCGTGCAATGGCTTGCCTCGCATCTGGTGTCGCGGTCGAGCGCGCTGGTTGTTGTGACACACGACCGGTGGTTCCTCGACACCGTCGCCCAGCGCACCTGGGAGGTGCATTCGGGGCGCGTCGACGAATACGAAGGCGGATACAACGATTGGGTATTCGCGCGTGCCGAGCGAGCTCGATTGGCCGACGCCGCTGAGGAACGTCGGCGCAATCTCGCTCGAAAAGAATTGGCTTGGCTGCGCCGCGGGCCGCCGGCCCGAACATCCAAGCCCCGCTACCGAATTGAAGCCGCCGAGAAACTTATCGCCGACGTACCGCCGCCGCGCGACAGCGTCACGCTATCGGCGTTCGCGAAACGCCGCCTCGGTCGGGTCGCGATCGAATTGGAGAACGCGCATATCGAAACGCCGGTCGGTGCCGACGGCGCGTCGACCGTTCTGCTCGATGATCTGACGTGGCGGTTGGCGCCGGGTGAACGTATCGGCTTGGTCGGGATCAACGGTTCGGGTAAGACGACCCTGCTGCGCGCGTTGGCCGGGGAAGTGTCGGTCGCGCCGGGACGTCGGATCGAAGGCAAGACGGTGTCACTCGGATGGCTGCGTCAGGAACTCGACGATCTTGATCCCGACCAGCGGGTGATCGATGCCGTCGAAGCGGTCGCGGGACATATCACGTTGGGGGACAAGGAACTTTCGGCCAGTCAGCTCGCCGAGCGATTGGGTTTCGCACCTGCGCGGCAGCGCACCCCGGTCGGCGATCTATCCGGTGGTGAACGTCGGCGACTCCAATTGACGTGCGTGTTGATGGCCGAGCCGAATGTTTTGCTCCTCGACGAGCCGACCAACGATCTCGACATTGATACCTTGCAGCAGTTGGAAGATCTGCTCGACGGATGGGCTGGCACGCTGGTGGTGATCAGCCACGACCGGTACTTGATCGAGCGCATTTGCGACTCTACCTGGGCGCTGTTCGGCGATGCCACGTTGACCAATCTGCCCGGTGGTATCGAACAGTATCTGACTCGTCGGGCCGAGTTGGTTGCCGGCAGGGGAGCGGTGAAGGTAGGTGCGGCACAGTCGAATTCAGCGGCAGCCGGACCGACCACCGACGCCGCGGCGCATCATCAGGCGCGCAAGACGATGAACCGGCTAGAGCGTCAGATCGAGAAGCTCGACGCACGCGAAGCGAAGTTGCACGTCGAATTAGCTGCTGCGGCAACAGATCAGGAGAAGCTGGTTGCTTTGGACGCCGAATTGCGCAAGGTCGTCGCGGATAAAGAAGAGGCTGAAACGCAGTGGCTGGCGGCCGCTGAGCTGATGGAGTGAGTGAGCGGGGCCGTGGTCGCGGGGTCTCGATACACCTGGCTCGGCTGGCGCCTCGCCAGGCACTCGACCAGCGGGGGACTGTTGCGAGTGTTGTCGGGTTGGGAGGTTACGACCGGATGGTCGAGTGTTGGCGGGTTGGGGGTTACCCCTCGCTGATCGAGTGCCGGCGAGCTTGCGAGCCGGTGTATCGAGATCTGGTGAGTCGGCGTCGAAACTGTTGCGCGGCCGGGGGCGAGTTCTCCAACCGATCGACTCCGACCAGGTAGTGAATTCTCATCCCCGTCGGTCACGCCCGAGGGCATATTGCCCTTGGACCACACTCACGGGGACGAGAAATTCATCCAGGCCAAGGTGCGGCACTTCGACTGGCTTGGATGCCACGTCCCACAGTGAATTCTGGGTCCTTTGTTGGGAGAGTTGGGCATTAGGGTCGCGGGGTCTCGATACACCTGGCTCGGCTGGCGCCTCGCCAGGCACTCGACCAGCGGAGGACCATTGCGAGTGCCGGCGGGTGGGGGGTTACCCCTCGCTGATCGAGTGCCGGCGAGCTTGCGAGCCGGTGTATCGAGATCTGGTGAGTTGGCGTCGAAACTGTTGTGCGGCAGTGCCGTTGCGGGGTCTCGATCACCAGTGGACTGCCGGTCGAGTTGCTTACTCCCCGACGATGCGGGCCACGGTTGCCGCGTCCACCTCGTCCAACGTAGCCGGCACGAAGGAAGGGCTGCGATCCTTGTCGATGAGCACCGCACGGACGCCTTCCGCGAAATCTGGCGTCGCGGTAATCTCTTGCGCCGCGTGGAGCTCGCGGTCGAAGCATTCATCGAGCGATGATTGCGCACCAGCCGCGATGAGCGCGGCGGTTACCGCCAGACTCGTCGGCGACGCTGTCTGGAGTAGGTCGAGCATTTCCGACGCCCAATTCTCGCCGGTGTCATCGCCATCAACTCCGACCGCTCCGCGCAATCCGCCGACGATGGCAGCCGCGCTGTCGCCGACGAAGTATTCCGCCACCTTGTCGAGCGGTAAGGGGTCAGCGGTCGGAACCTTGAGTCCGCCAAGGGCTTCGACGAGCGGCGCGCCTGACCGAAGCGCCTCGGCCAACGTCGGCAGTTCGTCGGAGACGACGGCGTGCGTCGCCAGCCCCACTTGGAGTGCTTGCGCGCCGGACACCCGTGCCCCGGTGAGGCCCAACCAGTTCCCGACGCCGTCGGGCAGCCTGGGCAGGAAATATGTCGACCCGATGTCGGGGAAGAATCCGATCGCGGTTTCCGGCATCGCGATGAGAGCCTTCTCTGTCACGACGCGAATCTCACCGTGCACGCTGATTCCCAGACCGCCACCCATGGCGGCGCCGTCGATGAGCGAGACATAGGGCTTGGGGTAGTTCGCGATCAGTTGATCCAGCCGGTACTCGGAACTGAAGTAGTTAGTGATCGCCTCGTGGTCACCAAGTACCGCGGCCTCACGGATCGCCCGGATATCGCCGCCGGCACAAAAGGCACGATCGGACGCGGAGGTGACGAGTACGGTCCGCACCGTGTCGTCGTCGCCCCAGGCGACGAGGACCTGGTACATATCCTCGACCATCGATTGGTCCAGTGCGTTGAGGGCTTTGGGGCGATCGAGGATGATTTCACCGACGCCGTTCGCGACGGCACTGCGAATGTACGACATACAGCGCACAGTAGTGCGTGTACGCCGGATCACACCCGGAGGGGCACGTCGTCGTGACATACTCCTCAAATGGGAAACGTTACGACGGACGTTGTCATGGTTCTCGCGGCCGATAGCGGCGGCGGGGCGGCACTGGATCAGGTGTTTGGTATGACCGCCGTGGCCGGTGTGGTGTCGCTCGGCCTGCTATGGATCGCTTATCAGCATCGAATGCGAAAATCGGACTGGCTCAACGACCTTGGCCGTTGGGTAGGTTCGACTGGCGATCGCCCCGCTTGGTCGGTGCTGCCGGTGGTGTTGTTCACGACGACGATCCTCACCGCATTCCTCGGCTTCATCTGGGACGTCAGTCTGCATATCGGCCGCGGCCGCGACGAAGGTCCGCTGGCCAATCCCGCGCACTATTTCATCTTGGTTGGACTGTTCTTCCTCTTCATCGCGGGATCGCTGGCGATGATATTGCCGCGTAACGCCGACGGCTCGGTTGCCAAACCTGGCAAAGCCGCGGTCAAGATCACTCGCACCTGGTACTCGCCGGTCGCCGGCATTCTGGTCGCCGCATGCGGCCTGTACGCACTGATTGGCTTCCCGCTCGATGACATCTGGCACCGCATCTTCGGCCAAGACGTGACGCTATGGGGGCCAACCCATCTCATGCTGATCGGCGGTGCGGGCTTCTCGCTGATCGCGATCATCCTGCTGATCCACGAGGGATACCTCGCGGCAACCTTCAACGCGGACAAGGATATTCCCAAGGGACCCGCGAAGTTTCGTTCGTTCACCATCCCCTCGTGGGTCACCGGGCCGGCGGCGACCAAGCTCGCTCAATCGCTAGCCTGTGGTGGTCTGCTAATCGGCCTTTCGGTATTCCAGGTGGAATTCGACTTTGGCGTACAGCAATTCCGCCTGCTGTTCCAGCCGGTATTGATGATCGCCGCGGGCGTCTTCGGCCTCGTAGTGTGCCGTCTGTGGGCCGGTGCGGGTACGACTTTTATCGCCGTTGCCTTTGCCGCGGTCATCCGCGGAATTGTGGCGGTTCTCGTCGGCCCGATCCTCGGCGAACCGAGCAATATCTTCCCGCTGTACCTGGGCATCGCCATCGTCGTGGAACTGCTAGCGCTGACCCCGCTGCGCAACAACGCCATCGCCTTCGGTGGAGTGAGTGGCCTCGCTGGTGCGACCCTCGGTATCTGGGGTGAGTCGCTGTGGGTCAACGGATTCTTCCAGACTCCGTGGCCCACTAGCCTGTGGCCGTCGATCCTCGCGGTCGGCATTCCGGTTGGCGTCACCGTGGGACTGACCGCAGGTTTACTCGCGCGCGTTCTCCAGCCAAAGCCGTTGCCAGCGAAGCCGATTCGACGCGGCATCGTCGTGTTGATGATCGTCACCATCGCGGGAGCGGTGCTCTATGGCTTGAATATCAAAGAGCCCGACAACGCAACCGTAGCCGTGGCGTTGAGCGAGGCGCCTTCGGTCGATGGTTTCCGGATGGTCACCGCCGATGTGCGGATCACTCCTGACACCACGGTCTCCGACGATCCAGATTGGGTGACGATCTTGGCGTGGCAAGGCGCCGGCGACAACCTGCACGGCCTCGTCATCGACCGTCTCGACAAGGTTGGGCCCGGTCACTACCGGTCGACGAAAGCCGTACCGGTGTCGGGGACGTGGAAAACGGTATTCCGGGTCCAGGATGGCAATATCTTGACCGCGGCGCCGATCTACCTCGCCGGTGATCCGGCGATCGGCGCGACCGAGGTGACCGCGGCGCCTACCTTCACCCGACCGCTGAGCCGCGAAATCGACGTCCTGCAGCGCGAGCGCAAATTCGACCATCCGGCGTGGCTATTTACGACCGCCACCTGGATCGTCGCGCTGATGACCATCATTCTGGTCTGGGTGTTGTCGTGGGGTGCGGCCCGGATCAACGAGTCGTACTACGGCACCCGGTCGACATCCGAGCCGGTGCCGACACCCATACCCGAGAACGCCGCGTGACTGTTATCTACCTCGCCGACCACTCGGTGTGGTTG
Source organism: Gordonia effusa NBRC 100432 (assembly GCF_000241305.1). Taxonomy (GTDB): domain Bacteria; phylum Actinomycetota; class Actinomycetes; order Mycobacteriales; family Mycobacteriaceae; genus Gordonia; species Gordonia effusa. The sequence goes on along the minus strand of NZ_BAEH01000084.1, from coordinate 7,809 downwards.
GCGTTGCCCGCCTTCGCGCCCGCACTGCTCATCGCGGGAGTCGTCGTCGGAATGGTCATTCGTGATCGCCGTGCGCCCGACGATGCTGAGGAAGACGACGGACCTGACGAAACGGGACTCCCATGATCGACGTCGTAGCGCACGGAACCGGCGAGGCGTCCGCCCTTCCGGTGCCGATTACATTCGCCCTGATCGGCGGGTCATGGGCGCTCGCCGGTTCCTTCGCGGTCCTCGCGCTGGCCTGGCGTAAACCGCGACTGAGGCCGTCGGGTCATTTCGCGTCGGTTGGCAATGCGTTCACCGCTGTCGCCGACAGCGCGATAACCCGAACGATTCTGGGTGTCGTCGGCATCGTTATCTCCGCGGCAACCCTAATACTCGGAGTAGTGGCCGACGACGAGCACAATCCGCTCGCCGGTACGTTCTACGCGCTGCTGTGGGTCGGACTCGTCCCACTGTCGTTGATATTCGGTCCGGTGTGGCGGTTGATCTCGCCGCTGCGGGCAGTTCATGGATTCGTATGTCGGACAGTCGGACTCGATCCGGAGCGCGAATTATTGGCGTATCCCGCTTGGTTGGGTCGATGGCCGGCAGCGCTCGGTCTGTTCGCCTTCGTGTGGATTGAATTGTGCTCAAGTAATCGTGGTTCGACTGATGCGATACTTATCTGGCTGATCGTCTATGCCGTCATAGTCGGTGTCGGCGCGATTCTATTCGGTCGTCGATGGTTTGCGAGCGCCGACCCGTTTGAAGTATTCAGCGAGACCGTAGCGACCATGTCGTTGTTGGCGCGTAACCCCGACGACCGATCACTGATGCTGCGCGGCCCACTGTCCGGGCTGTCGTCCTACGGCAGTGGTCCGGGCTCGGTCGCCGTTATCGCAGTCTTGCTCGGGTCGACCGCCTTCGACAGTTTCACCAGAATTGCCATGCCACACAGCATGATTGAGCGGACCGGGGTGATGGCTGCGTTCATCATCGGGGTAGCGGCCACCTTCGCCGCAGCGTCGATGGCGACCGGTGGGGTGACGTCTGCCCAGCGGCGAGCCTTGCCGGGTACCCTCGCGCACAGTTTGATCCCCATCGTCGTCGGCTACCTGATCGCCCATTACGCAACGTATTTCGTCGAGGAAGGCCAGGAAGCGGTTGGTGCCTGGTGGGTTTCACTCACCAGCGGCGACGAGCCCGGCGTGTGGCGTGCATTTACCGAACATCCAGCGATTCCGGCTTCAATTGCGGTGAGCGCCGTGGTGATCGGGCATATTCTCGCTGTCATCGCAGCGCATGACGCCGCGTTGCGCGCGCTGCCGCGCCGACACCAGCTAACCGGTCAACTCGCGCTGATGTTGCTGATGGTCGGCTACACGTTCACCGGGCTGTACCTACTATTCGGTGCCTGAGGTCGGGTGGTCGGACGTTGTCTCTGCTGGTCGAGCGCCCGGTGAGGCGCTAGTCTTCCCACCGATGGTCGAGTGCCCGGTGAGGCGCTAGCCGAGGCGGGTGTATCGAGACCTCGTGACCGGACGTCGAAAACTGTTGTCTTGCAGCTGTTGTCGCTTTTTCGAGTTCGTCTCGCGGGGTCTCGATACACCGACGTCCTCGCAAGCTCGGTCGTCGGCACTCGACCATCGGGTCGGGGTCGGCACTCGACCATCGGGATGGGGTCGGCACTCGACCATCGGGATGGGGTGCCCGATGCTGCTCGTGCGTGCTGACTCTTTGGTATCCCCTTGCCAGATTCACAACGAACGGCTAGCGTGGGCGCCGTCTTGTTTCCCACCGAGGAGTTGATCGCCAGATATGAACGACTGAGATTGTCCTCCAGCCGCGCCACGCGTCTCGCGTCGAGCCGACGGCATCATCGGATCAATCTCTTTGGAGTCGCTCATGTCTACCTCCCCCATTTCCGCGGTCAACCCCTCCGCGCCAGCATCGATCACGCTCTCTGACGTCACTTTTACCTGGCCAGATGGCACTTCGGTCTTCAGTCACCTGTCGTCGACGATCCCGTCCGGGGTCACCTCGATCGTCGGCGCCAACGGCGCGGGCAAAACCACTCTGCTCCGTCTCATCGCCGGTGACCTGCGGCCGACGTCGGGAAGTATTACGGTGCCGGGCACGATCGGCCTGGTTGATCAACATCCACAAGACAACCAGGCGCACACCGTTGCCGACGTGCTTGGTATCACCCAACGCGTCGCCGCACTACGTCGCATCGAGAGCGGCTCGGTAGATCCCGATGATTACACCCTCATCGGCGACGACTGGGATATCGAGGCGCGCGCCATCGCTGAGATGTCTGGGATCGGTTTGGACACACTGGAACTCGACCGCGCCGTCGGTGAGATATCCGGTGGTGAGGCCACCTTGCTGGCTATCGCCGCAAGACTGCTCGACCGGCCAGATGTGCTGATCCTCGACGAACCGACCAACAATCTTGACCAGCGGGCGCGACGGTTGCTGTTCGATGCCGTGGATCGGTTTTCCGGTTCAGTGCTACTCATCAGCCACGACCTGGAACTGCTCGAAAGGGTTGAGACCACAGTGGAGTTGTATCGCGGCGAACTCCGTGCGTTCGGCGGACCCTACTCGCTGTACCGACAGACGATCGAGTCTGAGCAGAGTTCCGTGGCGGCCGCGGTTGTCACCGCGTCGAACGATCTCCGTAAACAGAAACGGGAAATGATCGATGCGCAGACTAAGTTGGCTCATCGGGCACGGACGGCGCGAAAGGCCGAAGCCGAGAAGCGGGTTCCGAAGATTATCGCTCATGGACGTCGTTCTGCCGCACAGGTTTCCGCGGGCAAGCTACGCACCGACGTGATTGCCGATGTCGACGCGGCCCGGGGGCGTCTTGACGATGTCGCGGCGGATGTTCGCAAGGACCTGACCGCGAAGATTCTGTTGCCTGAAATATCGATGGCAACGCGTCGCGAGGTGGTTGTCGACGATCAGCTAGCGGTCGATGGCCCAGAGCGTATCCGAATAGCCGGCGCCAACGGTTCGGGAAAAACCACCATGCTGCGGCGGATCATCGATGAGTCGGCGATTCGGGTCCCGTATTGTTTTGTGCCGCAGTTGATTACCTTCGATGATGAAGATCGATCGATCGCTCAGGCGATGGCTGACGCGCATCCCGAACTGACGCCGATGGAGCTTCATTCGGCGTTGGCGCGCATGCTGTTTCGAGGTGAGCGGTCAAAGCAACAGTTGTCGACATTGTCGGGTGGAGAACGTCTACGCGTCGCCTTGGCGATCGGACTGGCAGGCACGATGCCAGCCGAGCTGCTCATCGTCGACGAACCGACGAATAACCTCGACATCGAGACCGTCGAGCAATTGGCTACCGCGTTAAGCGACTGGACCGGCGCATTGCTGCTGGTATCTCATGACGAGAATTTCGTTGAGCGCGTGGGCATTACGCGGACGGTTACGGTGTCGTAGGCGGTGGTGGTGCGTTCTCGGGTGGTCGAGTGCCGAGGAGCGCTAGCGACGAGGTGTATCGAGATCTGGTGACGTTGCCGCACAACGGTTTTCGAGGTCGGCTTGCGGGGTCTCGATACACCGGCTCGCAAGCTCGCCGGCACTCGACCATCGGAGGTGGTTAGGCTTGCCGGCACTCGACGATCGGAGGTGGTTAGGCTTGCCGGCTTTCGACCATCGGAGGTGGGCAGGCTCGCCGACACTCGATCAGCGGGGTGGGCTGCTACTTGGTGACGTTGAACCAGCCCGACAGGCTTGCTGTCTGCGGTGTCGTGGTGGTTGGCGGCGTCGCCGACCCGGGCGGGGGAGTGGACTCGTCGGAGTCGTATGCCACATCGTCGGAGGGAACGAAAGGATTTGCCTCTGACGTTGTCGCGGTTGGGCATTGGAAGAATCCGGCGGCGCGGGCCGAGGCCATCGCGGTGATCTTGAGCGAGCACTGTGTCGCCTGGTAGTACTTGCCGTTGACTGAAACCCCGACCTGCGCGTTAATCGGCGACACCAGTGGTGGCACTATGCGTTTCGCGCCGCCCGCAGGAGGCGGGCTGCCGCCGGTGAGATCGCCGACGAAGAATGACACCTGCGCACCGAGGCCGCTCGGCCCCTTGAAACTGAAGAGTAACGAGTCTGGCGGCACTGACGGATCGGAGTTTCCCCAGCGTGCGAAACCGAAGCACTGCGATTTCGGAGCAGCGGGAGCGGTGGATGTTGTGCTCGACGGAACTGCAGGCTTCTGGCCGGGCGGGGGCGCCGGCGCGGGTACGGCGGGGGTGGGCTTGGGGGGAGCGGGCGTTGGCGTTGCGACGATGGGTGACAACGCGATTCGAATATCGCCGTTGTGGAAGTTCAGGTTCATCCCGGATCGGTCAATATGACCATCGGGCGGCGTCCGCTGGCACTCGTCGTCGGCTACCACCGCAGACTGAGCGGCAGTGGTTTTCGGTGCCGCGGAATCTCCACCCGGCACCGCGTCGGACCCGCATGCCGTCGCGCCGATGCCGACAGTAGCGATAAGCGCGGCGGCAGAGCTGCGCGATAACAAGCGAAAGCGCGATTCCATCCTCAATCCGCCGTCGCCACAAGGGGTTCGAGAACTAGATCAGGCAGCTCTTTTTCGACATAGGCCAGGCGCCACTTGTCGCTGAACAAGGCGAGTATCGCTCCGTCGGTGCGGGTGAAGACCTCAACGCCGCGCTGCCGGTCGAGCTGCGCCCGGCTATCCTCATCGGTGCGTCGCGCGAGCGAATAGCCAAGGGGTTCAATGGTTGTGTCGACGCCAAATTCGGATTTCATGCGCGCGGTGACTACCTCGAACTGCATCGGACCGACGGCGGCGAGTACCGGTGAAGCATCGCCGCGCGTGTCGTTGCGGAGAACCTGGACGACTCCTTCGGAATCGAGCTGATCCATCGCTTTGCGAAACTGCTTGTATTTGCCGGCGCTGTTGGCGCGCAGGGTCGAAAAGTGTTCCGGTGCGAACGACGGGATCGGTGGAAACTGGACTCGTGGCGCGTCGAACAGGGTGTCGCCGGGAGCCAGTGCCATCGCGTTGACCAGGCCCACGACGTCACCGGGATAGGCGGTGTCGACAGTTGACCGGTCACGGCCGAATACGGCTTGAGCGTATTTGGTGGCGAAGGGTTTTCCGGTCTGTGCGTGAGTAACGACCATGCCACGTTCGAACTCGCCGGACACGATTCGCATGTATGCCAACCGATCTCGATGGCTGGAGTCCATACCGGCCTGCACCTTGAAGACCACCGCGCTGAACGGCTCGGTCACTTCGCGCACCGAGTCGTCGATGTCGGCCCGCCCAGCGGGTGCCGGAGCCAATTCGACCAAGGCTTCAAGCAGTTGGCGCACACCAAAATTCAGCATCGCCGACGTGAAGATCATCGGCGATGTCTCGCCGGCGAGGAACAGTTCTTGATCGTGGTCCTGACCCATCTCGGAGAGCAACTCGCTCTCTTCAATCGCAGATGTCCACTCGTCACCTTCCCGATCGGCCGCGGTGTCGGCATCGAGAATTTCCTCCGGTGCGATCTTCGCGCCGCCCGCGGTGCGGCTAAACCGCACGTATTCGCCAGTGCGGCGATCGAGTAGCCCGCGGAAGTCGCCAGCAATTCCGACCGGGACAAACAGCGGTGTCGGAATGAGGCCGATTCGTTCGCTGATCTCGTCGATCAACTCCAACGGCGTACGGCCCGGTCGGTCCCACTTATTGACCACGGTGATTACCGGGATACCGCGATGCCGACAGACCTGGAACAGCTTAAGAGTCTGCGGCTCAAGACCTTTCGCGGCATCGATCAACATGACCGCAGCGTCGACGGCGGTGAGCACTCGATAGGTGTCCTCGGAGAAGTCGGCGTGGCCGGGGGTGTCGACGAGGTTAATGACGTGCGGGTTATCGGGGTCGTCGGCCGGTGTCGTCGGGGACTGCGATGCGGTGTAGTTGAACTGCAACGCGGTGGAACTCACCGAGATACCGCGTGCCTTCTCCATCTCCATCCAGTCCGAGACGGTCGACTTGCGGCCAGCCTTGCCGTGTACGGCGCCGGCCTCACTGATCATGCGTGCGTGTAAGGCCAGCGCCTCGGTCATCGTCGACTTACCGGCGTCGGGGTGGGAGATGATCGCGAATGTGCGCCGACGACTGACCTCGCGGGCAACGGTGTCGGGGCTGAAAGTCACCTAGCCAGGGTAGTCGGTGTGCTGATTGCTCACTCGAAGGGTACGGGCGGCATCTTCACGACCTGCGCCGCGTAACTCAGACCGGCACCGTAGCCGAGCAGGAGCGCGGTGTCGCCGGGCTTGGCCTTGCCGGTCGACAACAGGTCTTCCATCGCCAGCGGGATCGACGCGGCGGAGGTATTGCCGGTGTATTCGATGTCGTTGGCGACGACGGTGCCTTCCTTGAGTTTCAGGCCACGAGCCAGCAATTCGTTGATCCGCGAGTTCGCTTGGTGCGGAACGAAAACGTCGAGTTCTTCGGCGCCGACCTTGGCGGCGTCGAGTGCGCGCTGCGCGGCTTTACCCATCTCGAATGCGGCCCAGCGGAAGACGCTGGTGCCCTCCATCCGCAGGTAAGGGCGCTTGAGGTGATCGTCGCCGTCGAGGAAGGTGACCCAGTCGATATCCTGGCGGATCGCGTTGAACTGGGTACCGTCCGAGCCCCAGACCACCGGGCCGAGTTGTTGATCCTCGGTCGGCCCGACGACAACCGCGCCTGCGCCGTCACCGAAGATGAAACAGTTGCCGCGGTCGTTCATATCCATCGTCACCGACAATTGCTCCGCGCCGATCACCAGAACGTGAGTCGCGCTGCCGCCGCGGACCATATCCGATGCCAGAGCCATCGCATACCCGAAACCGGCACAGCCGACGGTGACGTCGAAGGCGGGAACGCCGTTGGCGCCCAGGTCGGTGGCGACCTTAACCGCAGCGGCCGGCGTCAGCAGCAGGTGAGTGTTGGTCGCGACGATGACAGCGTCGATATCCGAGCCGGACAGCAGCGCGTTAGCGATAGCTTTACGACCGGCGTCGACCGACATTTGCATGACAGTCTCATCGCGACGGGCGAAGCGACGGGTCTTGATGCCGGTGCGCGTGTAGATCCACTCGTCGGAGGAGTCGATATTCTCGCAGATCTCGTCATTGGTGACGACCCGTTCGGGGCGATACGCGCCGATGCCGAGGATGCCGATATTGCGTATTCCGTTGGTCTCCGCCAGGACAGTCATGGGGTTCCTTTACGTCATGGGCATGCCGGACCGGCGTGCTGGCTATGTCGGGTGACATAACCGTCTCATATGAACCAAGTTACGCGGAAGTAGGTTGGGGTGGAAAATTTGGTCGCCGACGTCGATTGCGCCTCGCGGTGAGGATGATCAGCACGAATCCGACAACGACGAGCAGCAGGCCGACCGCAGGTCCGACGATCATCGCGGTCTTGGCGCCGCTGCTCATTCGCGGGCCGATGCCGAACTCGGTGTCGGAGTAGCTGCTTTCGCAGGTGACGGTGTAACTGCCCGACGTCGGCGCGCTTAGGACGTAGACGCCGTACCAGTCGTTGATCTGTAGCGATCCCGGATATTCGCGCAACTCGGCGGCTCCCGAACTGGCGCACCTGACGCGAGCGACATCGTCGTCGACGTACACGACTTTCGATTCGTTCGCGGTCAACTCAATCGTCGTCGAACCGGTGAAAGTCACGTTCGGACCGGTGAATAGCGATACGAACCCGACCACCAGTCCGGCGATGGCGCAGATCACGCCGATTGCGACAACCGTTCCGCCGAACCAATACCCGCCCCGCCCAGACTT
>NZ_BAEH01000085.1 GCF_000241305.1 Gordonia effusa NBRC 100432 | reverse complement strand
CTGATCCGCTCGGCGATGAGCTTGAGCTGTCGGCGCTTGGTGTCGGTCGTCATCGCGTGATCGTCGCACCCGTGTCCGACACAACCGCTCTGAATCGTGCAACGTTTCCTGTCCCGGCGTCGGTGCCCTATGCCACGCTGTCGCCCATGACTCACACCGCCGAGCAGCTCCATGCACTCGTCGCCGCCTGCGAGCAGTTCCGCGGTTCCAAGGCTCCGGACGGCTACCGCGACGGCCTTGCCCTCTGTGTCATCGACAGCGTGCAGTCCACGGGCGTCACGTACAGCAGCGTGGAGAACGTGGTCGCCCGCTACCGCGCCTACCGCCGCGAGCGGAGCGGTGACCCGAACCGCGACGGTGTAGCCGAGTTGTTGGGCACCGTCGACGAGCTCGACGGGCCGGACGGTTGGGCGAGCAGGATCGGCAACAGTAACCGCACCTCCACCCGCGGCGGGATACTCAAGTCTGAGGCGATCCGGGACGCTGCCTGTGTGCTCGACGCCGCGGGGATCAGGAACACCGACCTGCTCCGGAAGGTGGCCGAGCAGGACGGGGCCCAGCTGGAGCAGGTCCGCAAGGCGTGGTGCGCGGTGACGGGGCAACGCAGCGGGATCACGTGGCACTACATGCTGATGCTCGCCGGCATCGAGGGAGTGAAGCCGGACCGGATGATCTGCCGGTTCGTTGCCGACTCGTTGGGGCTGCCCCGCCGCAGTGTCACGCCGCCGTTCGCCATGGAGATCCTCACCGCCGCGGCGAAGGAGATGGGCATGTTGCCCACCGACCTCGATCACGGGGTGTGGCAGTTCCAGCGGACCCGGCGGTAGACGAAGTCAGGCGCCGCCGTCGGCCAACGCGCGGACGACCGATGTGAACACTTCCGGTGGGAGGCCGATCCAGCCTCCTTGGAGGCTCGACACCTGACCCGCCGACATGCCGACTGCTACCGGATCCACGACGGTGAGGTCGGTCGGAACCAGGCGGGGAGCCGTGTTGTTCACCCACGGGTGCTTCACCGGTTCGTCCGATGCCCAGCCGCGTTGTCTGCGGACGAAGCTGGGGTCCTCACGAGAATCGGATGTCACCTCGACGATCGCGATGATCCCGTGGTGCGGCGTGGAGTAGATCGCCACGAGGTCCCCGGTTTCGATCCGGGGACGACCGCGCCCGCCGTGATTGGAGAACCAGTGGGGAGCCCGCCACGGCGCGAGTTCATCGTGCAGGGTCTGGGCCTTCACCCACAGCTTCCGCCCGGGGTCACGTGTGTCGCTGAGCAGCTGTTCGATCGCGCCGTCCTCGAGGTTCGCCGGCGCGGTCGGCGTCGGCCGGGTGCGGGGCATGCGCGGAAGTGCGTCGACCTCCGCGGCGAAAGCGTCCAGGCGTTCCGTGTCGATGGGCTCGGCTTCCTGCCACCACGCTTCGACCACCGCGCGTGCCTTCGCGACACCCTGCTTGTCGAGATGCGCCGAGAGTTCGGCGTTGGGGCGTGCTCCGCCGCCGAGGCCGGTGTCTGTGAGGTTCGCTGAGCCGATCAGGCCGAACTCCTCGTCAACGAGGTAGGTCTTCGCGTGGAGTCTGCGCAGGTCGCGCACCTCAACACCCGCGTCGAGGAGTGCTCGAAGGCCGGGCTGAGCGAGATACCCGCCCGCGGCTGCCCAGGGATCGAGAGCCGTGAGCAACTGCCAGGATGCGTGTGAGTGCGCGGCCATGTCGGACAGCCGGAAGGCGATCCGCGCCCCCAGGTAGGGACTTGCCAGCAGCACGTTGGACCGCGCCGTTTCCAGTGCGGCGAATACATGCCGGTCCGCAAGTTCGGTGATTTGCTGCATGCTCCTGAACGTAACCGGAGGCAGGTGCTGGGGCATCGTCCAGGAGTTGCCCCGGCGCGCCACCGACCACGTGGCCACCCACTCCTGCAGCATGACCGCATGGGTGAAGAGAAGCCAGAACCGTGGGTCCCGAAGCGAGTCTCCGAGGCCGACGTCGCCGTCGGGGCAGTGCTGCGCCGCGTACGTGAACGCGCGGGGTGGACGTTGGAACAGGCCGGCGAGCGGAGCGGCATCAACAAATCCGTCTTGAGCAAGACTGAAAGGGGCGAACGGCCGCTACGTGTCTTCGAGCTGGAGCCCCTGGCCGAGGCGTACGGGATGACGCTCGAGAAGCTCACCTCTGAGATCGGCTCCGACCCGGCTGTGCGGGCCGCCACGACCCGCGAGTAGCCCTACCCGTCGCTCTTCGGCGGGTGATACCGCTCGTCGATCAGCCGCACGATCTCCCGTTGTGGGATCAGGGTGCGGTGCCCGAGGCGCATCCCGACAATGACGCCCTGCCTCTTCAGCCGGAAGAAATGGGTCCTGCTGATGCGCAACCGTTCGATCGCCTCGGGAATCGTCAACAGCTCGTCGCGGCCTGGTTCCATGCCGCGACCGTAGGACGAAACCCACATGCACCGCGAGGTCTCCTCCGGTGCCGGTGCATCCCCATCGGCACCCGGGGATGCACCGCGGAGGGGCGTCTACTTCTGCCTGTCTCGCGGGCTCTGCGGGCGCGCCAGACCCAGCCAGAACGTCGAGGTCCGTTCGTGCTGCTGCACCAGCTCCGGGAGGATCGGGGTGCAGGTCTTGCCACGAACGAGGATGTCGTCGAGCGATGCGATCACGTCGAGCACGGAGCGGGGTTCGAACTGCCCGCCGAGCTTCTTCGCCTTGACGCGCACGTTGCTGGGCGTGGGCCCCGAGTTGATGACGGAGTGATGCCACAGGCGGCTGTGGTGCGCGCACCGGTTGCGCAGATAGACGAGTGCCTTCACACGGTAGGGGAAGCCGGCCTTGGCAACGCCAATGCTGGTCGCTACCGCGTCGGCCAGTGCGCCCTGTGCTCCGCGCTCGATGCACTTGGAGAGTGTGCCGAAGGACCAGGACTCGACGGCCGACCAGACAGGTAGCTCCGCGAAGTTCACCGAGCCGTCGTCGGTGGTGACATAGCGCAGGATGTGATGCTCTCGACTCCGTTCGATGTCCCGAAGGCACGACTCGACGGTCGGCTCGGCGTCACCGATGTCGGTGTAGAAGTCCTCCTCCAGGTACTTCCCGCGCGGGCCATGGTCGTTGGCGATGACGTACGCGGTGTGGGTGCGTAGCAGCACCTCGGCGCGTGCAAGCCGGGGCATGAGTGCAAGCCGCAACGCCTCATCGGTTTCGTAGACAGCGCGTATCTCATCGAACGTGGTGTCCGGCTGGAACGTGTTGTTGCCCTCGTGCGGAGCCTGCTGGAAGTACCGCATGTACCCGGAGAACCGGTAGTAGTTGTGCGCTGCGAGGAACGCCGCGCAGGCGTCCTTGTCGGTGATGGTGAGTCCGCGCTCGACCAGAAGGGCGACTTGCTCCTCCCACGACAGGCTCGGCTTCATCGGCGCACCTCAGAAAGAAAAGGCCCCTCCCATTTGAGCATCGTTGAGAGGCTTGGGAGGGGGTCGATTGATGTCAATGTAGCCGACGGTGCCGACAGAACGCAAAGGCGCAGGCAGGGCTTCTCGCGCTCTATGCGGAAGCGGACGCGAAGGCCGACTGGCACTGCCCCAGGCGGGCGATAGTGTCTCCTGGGCGGCTTTGGTATTCCTGCTGTGCAGCGCTTCCGGGGACTGTGCTGCTCGCGCGACATGCGACGCGGGGCGTCTCTTCGATTGTCCCTACCCCGATGTAACGTTTCCGATACATTCTGACGGGTGACCGGGACCGATCGAGGGCAACGCATTGGCTGACGCAGGCAAAAATACGACGACCGCACGCATCGTGTGGGACACCGCCGACAAGTATCTCCGACACATAGTCGATGAGGAGGACTACGGCGACTACATCCTCCCGTTCACGGTGCTCCGCCGACTGGAGTGCATGCTCGCGGACACCAAGAAAGAGGTGACTGCGTTCGTCGCCTCACTTGCCGGGATGCCTCCACACCTGATCGACATCGCGGTGAAGGACAAGTTCGGGCTGAGCTTCTACAACGTCTCACCGCTCGACCTCGCCACGATCGCATCGGTCGACGACAACGTGCACAAGTCCCTGCAGAGCTACATCGACGGCTTCTCCAACAACATCGCCGACATCTGGACCTCCTTCGAGTTCAACCGCCGCGCGAAGGTTCTCGCCGACGCTAACCGCCTCCACTCCGTGGTGAAGCACTTCTCGAAGCTCGACCTGTCACCCGGTCAACTTGAGAACACCGCTATGGGCGATGTCTTCGAGGACGTGATGTACCGGGCCTTCAACAAGAAGGGGAAGGCCGCAGGCAACTTCTACACCCCGCGCGACGCGATCAAGCTCATGGTGGACATCCTGATCACCAACGATGACGACGGCCTCGCGGGTGAGAGCGCTTTGCGCTCCATCTACGACCCGACCGCCGGCTCCGGCGGCATGCTGCTCGTCGCACAGGACGCGCTCAAGCGTATGAACGCGAAGATCGACGTCACGCTGTACGGGCAGGAGCTCATGCCGTCGGCGTTCGCCCTCGGCAAAGCCGACCTGTTGATCCAGGGCGGCCGACCTGACGCGATCAAGCAGGGCAACACCCTCATCGAGGACCTGTACGCGGATCAGACCTTCGACTACGTGCTCTCTAATCCTCCGTTCGGTAACGACTGGGAGGCAGACGAGAAGGCCGTCAAGGAGCAGGCGAAAGTGCACGGGTCGCGCTTCAGTCATGGTCTGCCGAGTACCTCTGACGGTCAGATGCTGTTCCTCGCTCATTGCGCTTCCAAGCTCAGCCCCGCGGCGAAGAACGGCCAGGGCGGCCGAGCCGCCGTCGTCTCGAACCAGTCGCCGTTGTTCAACAGCGACAGCGGGCCCAACTCGATCCGCCAATGGCTTCTCGAGGAAGACCTGATCGACGCGATCATCGCGCTGCCGACGAACATGTTCTACGGCACCGGCATCGCCACGTACGTCTGGATCCTCGACACGAACAAGGATCCTGAGCGTAAGGGCAAGATCCAGCTCATCGACGGCTCCGGCCAGTGGGACTCTCTGCGGAAACCAATGGGCGACAAGCGCCGTGAGATGGGGAAGAACCACCGGAGAACGCTGATGGAGGCATACAAGGCGTTTGATCAAGCTGACCCTGCGATCTCTCGCGTGATGACTCCTGAGGACTTCATGTTCCGCGACGTGCCTGTGTACAAGCGGGCGCGTTTCGCGACGCGTTTCAGCGACGAAGTTGTCGACTCGCTGCGCACCCGCCGCGACTTCACCGAGGGTCACGTCGCGATCCTGCGCTCCCTAGACGGCGCCCCTTGGAATGACCTTCCGAAGGCGTTCCCGGAGGCCTCGAAATCGGCCGGGTTGAAGGCCTCGGTCGGTTTGGTCGATGCCGTGATGAAGGCGATGGCTGTGGAGGATGACTCTGCACCCCTCGCGGTCGATCGGAAGGGCAAGCCCGTGATCGTCCCGGGGTGGAAGATCACCGAGCGCGTGCCTCTGAGCGAGGATCTGGACGAGCACATGGCGCGAGAGGTGCTGCCCTATGCGCCCGGCGCGCAGTGGGACGAGACCAAGGCAAAGCACGGCACCGACATCCCGTTCACCCGGATCTTCTTCGTACCCGAGGAGCCCCGACCGTTGGCGGAGATCGACACTGAGGTGGAGAAGCTCATGGGTGAGTTGACCGCGATGTTCACAGCGGTGAGCGAAGAGTGAGCAGCGCCCCGTTCTGGGCGAATGTGTCGCTCGTCTCAGCATCCGAACCGCCGCTCGGGTTTCAGGTCTCGCTAGAAGACATGATCTCGGAAACTGGCCAGCTCGTCGATGGCGAGTTGTCCGCCTATGCGGCGAGTGGCACGCCGTTCCGACCGGGCGACATCCTTTTCGGAAAACTGCGT
>NZ_BAEH01000086.1 GCF_000241305.1 Gordonia effusa NBRC 100432 | reverse complement strand
CCTCATGTAGGCCCCCTGACAACAGTCAGGGGGCCTACATGCATTTGCGGACCTTGCGGTCCACGTCATCCTCGATATCGCACAGTCATAGTTCTCATTGGTGTAGACGCGCTAGGCTCCTACTATGACGAGGCCCGAACCGATGGGATCAGATCCCATCCGCGCTCGCGATACGGACCGGGTGACAACTCTAGCCATCCTTGACGATGCCCTCGCCGATGGGCAGCTCCAGATGAACACCTACATCGAGCGAGTCGAGGCAGTTAAGGCTGCCGCGACGCTCGCCGAGCTGACGCACCTGACGAAGGATCTTCAACGCCGAGAGTTTGGATCCGACCACGGTAAACGACGGCCACGTACCGGCCCCAAAAGATCGACGATAGTGATCGGAGTGCTCTCACTGCTGGTGGTGATCTTCGCGAGTATCGCCGTTCGCGGTCTTTTCGAGGATAGAGACACCGTAACCACAGTGAGTATGGAGAACCGAGACCCGCTGGTCGTCGGCGACATGTATACCGTTGACGGGATAAACGAGGTCATTGCCGCCATCGAAAAGAGGTTCGGCACGACTGTCATTGAGGGGATGCACCTCTTTAAAGAAAAGGCCGTTGTGTATGTCAAAGACAAGGCGTCGCCGGTCGGTCACACCTCGTATAACTATTCGTTAGGCGGCCAGTTCCACAGCCCGAGTTATTACGGAGGCCAGGCAGTCGGTTCGAGCGTGGGAACAACAGTTGACGTCAAAAGCTCGACGTCGACAAGCTCGTCGCGACCATCTCCTCAGCACCCGAGCGTCTGAAAGTCGATGCCATCAAGGCCGAACGCACCCCATTTCGAGTGTCGGTCAATGGCGACGACGGAGGTGAGGTCTGGATCGGCCTTAATAGCAATGGCATTGACTCCCATATGGTTACGACGCTAGATGGCACGCTCAAAGGCGCCGAAATATGCGGATGGGGTTGCTAGGGGCACTCCTACTCGCTAACTCCCGCCGCCGACACGACCGCGAGTAGGTCCCCGGCCTCTACCTGAGCCACCTTGGTGATCGCCGTCCGGCTGATCGTGCCGCCGCGCGACGCGGTGATGGCGGCTTCCATCTTCATCGCCTCGATGGTGCCAATAGTGGCACCGGCTTCGATGGTGTCGCCTTCGGAAACGGTCAGGGTGACCACACCGGCGAACGGTGCCGCGACGTGACCGGGATTGTCCTTGTCGGCCTTCTCCGCGGCCGGTACATCGCTGACGATAGAACGATCGCGCACTGCGACCGGCCGCAACTGGCCGTTGAGAATGCACATGACCGTGCGCATTCCGTGTTCATCGGCTTCGGAAATGGCCTCCAGCCCGATGAGCAGGGTGACACCTTTGGCCAATTCGACATTGTGCTCGTCGCCGCGGCGTAGTCCGTAAAAGAACTGATTGGCCGACAGCCGGGAAACATCACCGTATTTGTCGAGGTGATCCAGGTATTCCTTGGTCGGGCCGGGGAAGAGCAGTCGGTTCAACGTCGCCTGGCGGGTCGCTGAATCACCCGCGAGACCGGCCTCGTCCTCCGACGTCAGCGGAGTGATCGGCTTCGCCGAGGTACGCCCGGCCAGCGCACGAGAGCGGAACGGTTCGGGCCAGCCGCCGACCGGTGTGCCAAGCTCGCCGTGCAAGAAGCCGATCACCGAGTCGGGGATGTCGTAGCGACCCGGGTCCGCCGCGAAGTCCTCGACGTCGACACCCGTGCCGACGAGGGCCAACGCCAGGTCACCGACAACTTTCGACGACGGCGTCACCTTCACTAGTCGGCCAAGCAACCGGTCCGATGCCGCGTACTTCGCCTCGACCTCTTCGAACCGGTCGCCGAGTCCCAGCGCGATCGCTTGCTGACGCAGATTCGACAGCTGCCCACCGGGAATCTCGTGAGTGTAGACGCGGCCGGTCGGCGACGGGAGGCCAGATTCGAAGGGCGCGTACACCTTTCGCAGTGCCTCCCAGTAGGGCTCCAGGTCGCAGACGGCGTCGAGTGAGATACCGGTGTCACGTTCACTATGTGCGGCGGCCGCGACGATCGCCGACAACGACGGCTGGCTGGTGGTACCGGCCATCGGCGCACTGGCGCCATCGACCGCGTCCGCTCCGGCTTCCCACGCCGCCAGATAGGTCGCCAACTGGCCGCCCGGGGTGTCGTGGGTATGGATGTGAATGGGCAGATCGAAATTGCTTCGCAGTGCGGTGACCAACTTCGACGCGGCGGGTGCGCGCAGCAGTCCGGCCATGTCCTTGATCGCCAGCACATGCGCCCCGGCGTCGACGATCTGTTCGGCCAGCTTCAGGTAGTAGTCCAGCGTGTACAGGTCTTCGGCCGGATTGGCGAGGTCGCCGGTGTAGCTCATCGCCACCTCGGCGATCGACGTGCCGGTCTCCCGTACCGCGTCGATAGCCGGACGCATCTGGTCGACGTTGTTCAACGCGTCGAAGATGCGGAAGATATCGATACCTGTCGAAGTCGCTTCGGCGACAAAGGCTTTCGTGACCGCTTCGGGGTAGGGCGTGTAGCCGACGGTGTTGCGTCCGCGAAGCAGCATCTGCAGACAGATATTGGGAACGGCCTCGCGGAGTTGGGCGAGACGATCCCACGGATCCTCGTGTAGGAATCGCAGCGCGACGTCGTAGGTGGCGCCGCCCCACGCCTCGATGGAGAGAAGTTCGGGGGTCATTCGGGCCACGTGGCCGGCCACGCCGAGCAGGCTGGATGTACGCAGGCGCGTCGCCAGCAACGACTGATGTGCGTCGCGGAACGTGGTGTCGGTGACGCCGAGCGCTTTCTGCTCGCGCAGCGAAGCGGCAAAACCGTCGGGACCCAACTCCAACAATCGCTGCCGCGACCCGGCAGGCGGCGGTGTCGACAGATCGATGGCCGGCAGCTTGTCTAGTGCGTATACCGTGGTCGGGCGGGTGCCGTTCGGCTTGTTGACGGTGACATCGGCCAGGTAGGAGAGGATCTTCGACGCGCGGTCGGCCGAGGAGTGCTGCGTCAGCAGATGGGGGCGTTCCTCGATGAACGACGTGGTGACATGCCCGGCGCGGAAGTCTGGGTCGTCGAGCACCGCTTGCAGGAAGGGGATATTGGTGGAGACGCCACGGATCCTGAATTCGGTCACCGCCCGGCGAGCGTGGGCGACCGCGGTCGGAAAATCTCGACCGCGACATGTCAGCTTGACCAGCATCGAGTCGAAATACGCACCGACTTCGGCGCCGAGCGTCGTCCCACCGTCGAGGCGTACGCCACCGCCACCCGGGGAGCGGTACGCGGTGATCCGGCCGGTGTCCGGGCGGAAACCGTTCGCCGGGTCTTCAGTGGTGATACGGCATTGCAGAGCAGCGCCGTGCAGTTTGATGTTCTCCTGCGCCAGGTCCAGGTCGGCGAGTGTCGCCCCGGCGGCGATCCGCAATTGCGCCTGCACCAGGTCGACATCGGTGACCTCCTCGGTCACCGTGTGCTCGACCTGGATCCGGGGATTCATTTCGATGAACACATGGTTGCCGCGTTCATCGACGAGGAACTCAACGGTACCGGCGCAGCTGTAGTTGATCTGTCGGGCGAACGCGACGGCGTCTGAGCAAATCTTCTCCCGCAACGTCGGGTCCAGGTTGGGCGCTGGCGCCAGTTCGACGACTTTCTGGTGGCGACGCTGTACCGAACAGTCGCGCTCGAACAGATGGATGACATTGCCGTGGGTGTCGGCGAGGATCTGCACCTCGATGTGGCGCGGGTTGATCACCGCTTGTTCGAGGAATACCGTCGCATCGCCGAATGCCGACTCGGCTTCCCGGGCCGCGGCCTCGATAGCCTCCCGGAGGTCGGAAATCTCTGCGACGCGGCGCATACCGCGGCCACCGCCGCCGGCCACAGCCTTCACGAATAGCGGAAATGTCATCGACTCGGCGTCGGCCAGTAGTGCGTCGACGTCGGTCGACGGCTCCGACGACGCCAGTACCGGAAGGCCGGCGGCCTTGGCCGCGGCGATCGCGCGAGCCTTGTTGCCGGTCAGTTCCAGCACGTCGCGAGATGGTCCGACGAAGGTGATGTCGTTGGCCGCACAGGCCGCCGCGAGGTCGGGATTCTCCGACAGAAAGCCGTACCCCGGATAGATCGCGTCCGCGCCGGCCTGACGGGCCGCGGCGACGATCGCGTCGATGTCGAGGTAGTTGCGGACCGGGTGGCCCGGCTCGCCGATCTGATAAGACTCGTCCGCCTTGGTGCGGTGCGGTGAATTGCGATCTTCGTAGGGGAATACCGCGACGGTTCCCACGCCCAGTTCATAGGCAGCCCGGAATGCGCGGATGGCGATCTCGCCACGGTTCGCTACGAGCACTTTGGCAAAGGCACTGCTGGTCATCTGATCGGTATTCCCTTGAGCTTCGGTTGAGGAAGTTGCTCTGACGTGGACCTTCGGATGCCGCGCTACGACACCCCGACCCGCACCGTGCGTGGACGGCTCCTCAACCCTGCCACGTTGATTTCCCGGACGCGAACAATTGGGTTACGCGGGGGTTACATCGGCCTGGTGCCAGCGACTATCGAGCTGTCAGAAGTTTCGGGTGCGCTCGCGTAGGTTTGATTCCGAACCATCCGCGGCCCAAAGGAGTGTCATGCGTATCGGAATCATGCTCAACGATCAGACCGGCCCCGACGCGGTGCGTCGACTGACCGATGAAGTGGCTCAACTAGCCGATGAGGGATTCGAATCCGCTTGGCTCTCACATATTTTCGGGCTCGACGCGTTGACGGCGCTCGCCATCGCCGGCTCGCGCGTGCCGGGCATTGAACTTGGCACGGGCGTAGTGCCGACCTACCCGCGACATCCGGGTGCGCTGGCCCAACAGGCGCGGACCGTCGCGCTCGCCGTCGGCGCCGGCCGGCTCAATCTCGGCATCGGCCTCTCTCACCAGGTCGTCATTGAGAATATGTTCGGCTACGACTTCTCCCGGCCGGCCCGGCACATGAAGGAGTATCTCAATATCTTGATGCCCTTGCTCGACGGCGACCAGGTGTCGTATACCGGCGAGACGATGTCGGGCCATCTCGCGATGACGATGGGTGACAGTGGTCGCGTGCCGGTGCTGGTCGCCGCGATGGGCACCTCGATGCTGAAACTTGCCGGACGTCGTACCGATGGGACAGTGCTGTGGATGACCGGGCCGGTCACCGTCGCCGAGCATATCGCGCCGACGATCACCGCTGCCGCCGCTGACGCGGGTCGTCCGGCGCCGCGAGTTGTCTGCGCGTTGCCGGTCCTGGTCACCGACGACGTCGAGGCGGCAAAAGCCAAGGCCGCCAAAATATTTGAGGTCTACGGGACGCTGCCGTCGTACCGGGCGATGATGGATCGAGAAGGTGCGGCCGGACCGGAGGATTTGGCGATCATCGGCGACGAAGCTCAGGTAGCCGACCGAGTACGCAATGTATTCGCATCGGGTGCAACGGAATTCGTCGGATCGGTCTTCAGTGGTGGCGACGACGCGGTCCGCACCCGAGCGGTGTTACGCGAGCTGGCTGACTGAAGTCTGCGCTGTGGGTGGCGTCGGGGGACTGATACCCTCGCCGACGCCGACGGTGCAGATTGTGGCCCGAAACGACGACGCCGCCGCCCCGGAAATCCGGGACGGCGGCGTCGTGTCTAAACCTAAGAAGCCTGAGCCTGCTTGGCAGCCTTCGCTGCTTCACGAGCCAACGCGCGGTCGCGCATCTCCTCGAAGCGAGTCGCATCCTTGCCCAACTGCTCGAGGAAGGCGGCCAGCTCTTCGCGGGTCTTCTCACCCTCGGGACCGAAGTCGGTGCGGTCGAAGACATTCCACTTACGCAGCACCGGCATGATGACCTCTTCGAGGTGCTGGCGCAGGTCGTAGATGCCGTGCTTGGCCATCAACACACCGTGGCGACGGAAGTTCGGCATACCGGCACCCGGCATCTGGAAGTTGGTGACGATGTCGGTGACCGCCCGCAATGTCTGGTCGGGGGAGATATCCATGCCCGCACCACAGATGTTGCGGTAGAAGATCATGTGCAGGTTCTCGTCTGCTGCGATGCGCTGCAACATGCGGTCGGCGATCGGGTCGTTACAGGCCTTGCCAGTGTTGCGGTGGCTCACTCGCGTAGCCAATTCCTGGAAGGTCACATATGCGACCGAATGCAGGATGCCCAGTTCGTCGGCGTGCGCCTCGAGCTCGTCGGCTCGCCCGGCGGCGGCCAGCATGGGGTCGTAACCGTTGGTCATGTGGATCATGCGCGCCTCTTCGAGGGCAACGGGATCCACGCCACGGGTTACGACGAGATAGTCGCGCATGACGATGCCGTGGCGGTTTTCCTCGGCGGTCCAGCGGCCGACCCAGTCGCCCCACGCCGAATCCATCGAGAAGTTATCGGCGATCACGCGGTGATACGACGGCAGGTTGTCCTCGGTCAGGAGGTTGGTGATCATCGCGGCTTTGGCGACCTCGTCCAGCTGTGACTGCTCAGGGTCGTAGTCGACACCGCCGAGCTCGGCGAAGTTGCGGCCCTCGTCCCACGGCACGTAGTCGTGCGGGTTCCAGTTCTTCGCGGTTTTGATGTGACGGTTGACGTTGTCCTCGGCCACCGGCTCCAGTTCCTGGAGAAGTTCGAGTTGCGTGAGCTCGCGTGCCATGTAATTTCCTCCGAACAAGCTTTCCGCGGGTATTAGTGATTCTGGGTCGCCCAGCGCGCATTCACATAGTGAAGGTGGGCACCAGTTTTCAGCCTACGGCATTCAGGCAAGGTCGCCCAAACTTCTCCCTACGGTGTCGTAACCATCTGTGAGGTCGCTGTACACCCCATTACATGTCGCTGCGAGCACCGCGAGCGTTAGCCGGATTCGACGATATGTTGCCGACGTCACCACCGACGTCGACCGCGTGCGGCACGATAGAAAGATGCAGCGGTTGAGCGGATTAGATGCCTCGTTCCTCTACCTGGAGACCAGATCGCAGTTGATGCACGTCATCGGCATCATCGAAATCGATCCCGCTACCGTCCCCGGCGGATACAGCTTCGAGACGATGCGAGCAGAACTCGAGCGACGACTGCAAGCGATGCCGACGTTCCGGCGCAAACTAGCCAATTCCGTACTCAACATCGATCATCCGGTCTGGATCGAAGACACCGATTTCGATATCCAGCGTCATGTCCACCGGGTAGCTGTGCCCTCACCCGGCAGTGAGCGTGAGGTGGCCGATTTCTGTGCCCATCTCGCCGGCCAGACCCTCGATCGAGGCAAGCCGCTATGGGAGCTGTGGATTCTGGAAGGCGTCGCCGGTGGGAAAGTCGCGGCCATGCTGCGTATGCATCACGCCGGGGTCGACGGCGTCACCGGTGCCGACCTGCTAGCTCAGCTATGCACCCTCACTCCCGATCTTCCAGAACTCGACGAACAGAAGGTCAAAGAGACTGCGGGGTCGTCGTCGCGCACGACGATGGCGGCCGGTGGCGCGGTGAACTACCTGGTACAACGCCCTATCGCGATGGCCAAACTGCTGCCCGCCACGCTGCGTGTTCCGGTCGGCTGGTTGCGTCGGGCCCAGTCGGCCGATGCCATGCCTGCGCCGTTCCAAGCGCCACGTACGCCGTTCAACGCGCCGATCACACCGCATCGGGTGGTCGCGATGGGCCAGGTCCCGATGGCCGATATCAAGGAAATCAAGAATCATTTCGGCGTCAAGATCAACGAAGTGGTGTTGGCTCTGGTTGCCGGCGCGCTGCGTGACTACCTACTGCATATCGACGCACTGCCCGAGCAACCGCTGGTCGCGATGGTGCCGGTGTCGGTCCACGACGCCGATGAGACGGACCTGGTAGTGGAGGGGACAAACAAGGTCAGTGGAATGTTCACCGAGTTGGCGACCGACGTCGCCGATCCGGCCGAGCGAATCGAGGCGTCGGCGCGTGCCTCACGGATATCCAAAGCCCATCATGCCGATATCGACGCCAACATCCTGCGTGCCTGGGCGCAGTTCGCGCCGGGGACAACGCTGGCCGCGGCGATGAAGTTCTACGGCGACCGCAAACTGTCGAATCGGCACCCGGCGGTGTTCAACGTGCTGATTTCAAATGTCCCCGGCCCCGACTTTCCGCTGTATTTCCTCGGTGCGCGGGTGGAAGGCGTCTATCCGCTCGGTCCGGTATTCCACGGCGGTGGTCTCAACATCACGGTATTTTCCGCCGACGGAAAGCTGAACTTCGGGCTATTGGGCTGCAAGGAGCTGGTTCCCGATGAATGGTCGATCGTGGAGAGTTTCCAAGCCGAGGTCGACGTGTTGCTGGCCGCGGCGGCTGCCCCTTGAAAACCGCACGCTAGGGACGCGCCGAGGGCAGTGTGCCCCCGGCTGGGTCTTACGGTGCGGTTTCCAGGGACGTTAGACCAGCGGTCGGCGCAACGCCATCACCACCGCGCGCGCCACTTCGCCGATCGCGCGGTCGACAGTCGGTAGCGAGGCAGCGGCACGCGCACTTTTCGTGAAAATCGCGATCGCCACAGACGATTCACCGGGGAACTCCACAACGGCGATCTCGTTGCGAATCGAACCGATGGTGCCGGTCTTGCCCGCGACGGTGGCATGCGGCACCGCCAGTCCGGACGCGATCCGCGTCGTGAACACCTGCTTGCGCATGGTGCGACGGATGAAGTCGCACGAATCGGGCGATGCCGCGACATCCCGCCATACCGCGTCTAACAGCGTGGTGCACTCGCGAGGAGTACCGGCGCTGGCATACGCGGCATCGTAGGCGGAGACCTCGGCCTCGACGTCGGGATTCGCGAGGGCTTCGAATGCTTCGGCGACGGTCGAGGTTCCGGTCTCGGCGCGCAGGCGCGCGTGGACTTCGCGCATCCCGCTCACGATCCTGGTGTGCGACAACGAAAGATCGGCGAGATCGGCGGCTAGCTGGTGCAGGCCGACTCTTCCCAGCACGACGTCGGCGGCGGCATTGTCGGAGACCGTCATCATCGACACGCATAGATCGCGCCAGCTCATGGTCACCGGATCATGTAACACGGAGAGTCCGGTTGCGCCTTCCGCGACGTCGTGCGGCGTTACGGTGACACGCTCGGCAAGGTCAATGTCGTTGCGGTCCGCCATCCGACAGAGTGAAATCATCAGTGGCAGTTTGTATACCGATGCGAGGACAACCGGCGCATCGGGTCGATATCCGTATTCGACGCCCGACTCGTTCAGAGTACGCGCGTGAACCCAGCCTGCGCATCCGGCGTCGGCGAAGGTGTGGGCCACGTGGTCGTCGAGCGTGCTGTCATCAACCATCGCGTGTCTCATCGGCCGGCTCGGGCGAGTTTCCACATCGACGATGTCACGACTTCGGCGGCTTCACGATGTTCCGCGGATTTGTAGACAACTCGCAATCGCAGTGCGACGGTGTCGGGACTTACTGTGAGACAACAGATTTCCGGCACTTGGTCGAGGTCCGTCGACTGGGATGTGAGGCCAAACGCATGGCCGGAGGCGATGGCCGCTGCCGCCTCGGCGGCGGTGTCGACGACGATTGGGTTCGGGTCGAGTCCATGACCGCGCAGACAGTCGAGCAGATCGTCGAAGCCGGCCGGGTTATGACTGCGCGGCGGATGGACGAAGGCCAACCCGCGCAGGTGCCGCAGTGTGGGCTGGATGGCCGAGGTGATCGGGTGGGCGCTGGGAACCATCAGGCGACGCGGTACGCGCACCGGTGACGCGGTCGGTAATCCATTTGTCAGACAGGGGGATTCGACCACAGCGAGGTCGAGTAGGCCCGCGCTGACCTGCTCGACCAGCTGCGTCGTCGGAGCGGTGCGCAGGTGGTCCGCGCGTTGATGCTGGGCGAGTCGACCGGCGACATGCGCTGCCATGCCGACATCGAATTGCGGTGTGGCACCCCATTTCAATGCCTCGGAGTCGTCACGCAGGCGACGTGCCTCACCGGCGAGGCGGCTCGCATCGTCGATCAGCAGCCGGGCTCGTGGCAGCAGTTCGCGTCCAGCGGCCGTCAGCTCCGCACCACGAGACGTCCGGCGGATCAGGGTCACACCGAGTTCTTTCTCCAACCGGCGTAGTCCTTGCGAGACAGGTGGTTGCGTCATCTCCAACCGGGAGGCGGCATCGCCGAAGTGTCCTTCCTCGGCGACTGCGACGAAGAAGCTCAGATGCCGGACGAGATCCATGCCTGCACCATAACCCGGCTACCGGCCCAGGTGGCTCATGCGATCAGCGGGGTGAGCAGCTGGGTCACTCGTGCGAGCAGAGCGTTGAACGCGGGTGCGTCAGATCGGTTCCGGGCATCGCGCGTCATGATCACCAGGTATAGACGCTTGCCGGATGGGGTGAGGATGACGCCTGCCGCGTTCGTGGTCCCATAGTCTCCGGACCCGGTCTTGTCCGCGGTAGTCCAGCCGGCGGGAAGGCCGGCGCGGGTGCGTTGGTCGGAGGTCTTGGTCGCGCGCATCCACTCGAGCAATTGTGTCGAGATATGTTGTCCCGCACCGCCGTCGAGTAGTTGTCGATATCCGCTCAGGAGTCCGTCCGGTGTTGTGGTGTCGCGGAAGTCACCCGGCGCCGCCGAGTTCAGGTCGGGCTCAATCCGAGTAAGTGAGCTCTGGTCGTCGCCGAGTCGGCGTGCGGTGGTGGCGATCGACGTCGGTCCGCCCAGGTCTCGTAACAACAGGTTGCCTGCGGTGTTGTCGCTGCGGGTTAACGCCGCTATACACAACTCCTGCAACGACATTGACGTGCCCACCGCTGCCGACGTCACCGGTGAGTTCACCACTATGTCGGCTGAGGTAATCCGAACTCGCGCGTCGAGTCGTGCGCCGATGCCGTGTTTACGCAGTATCTCCGCGACCGCGTACGTCTTGAACGTCGACAGCATAGGAAAACGGTTGGCGGAGTTGACTTTAACGGTGGCTCCCGTCGCCGGATCGTAGGCAGCGACGCCGATCTCGGCGCCGGACATCGCGGCGGCATCGCGAATCTGAGCTTCGATGGCAGCGGTCCGCGCCGACGTAACCACTTGCTGGCTCGCAGTAGCCGACGCAGCGGTGTGGTCGGAGTCGGGTGTGCACCCGGTAGATAACGCCGCACCGACGGCGATCACGGTGCTGGCAGACAGGAGACGTCGGAGAAATATGCGAGTGGGCATGCCCTGCAATCAATCAGTCAATCGCGCTCGGGACAAAGTGCGGCACTGGTCGACTTCGATAGCGAACCGATATCGCCGCTGGTCACCCGCGTCTTTCGAAATCCGCACGCTCCGGGCCTGTCGAGCGCAATCTGCCCCCGGCGGTGGCCTACGGTGCGGTTTTCGGGGAGTCCAGCTCCTCCAGCCACGCCCGAACCGACGCATCCGACGGGGAGCGCCAATCACCGCGCGGCGACAACGATCCGCCCGATCCGATCTTGGGACCATTCGGCATCGCGGTTCGCTTGAACTGATTGGCCATAAAGCGTTTCAGGAACACCCGCAACCATTTCTCGATGGTCGCTCGGTCATAGTCCGGTGACCACGCGTGCTCAGCCAGGAAGGCTACTTTGCTTGGGCGGTAACCGAATCGAGTCAGGTAGTACAAGAAGAAGTCATGCAACGCATACGGCCCGACGGTGTCCTCGGTCGACTGGATCGACCCGTCCTCGCCGGGGGGAATGAGCTCCGGTGAGATGACATCATCGAGGATTTCGCGGAGCGTCGCCGCGGTAGCCTCGGAATAGCGTCGCGAGGTCGCGCCACCCGTCGCTTCGCTCACCCCGGTGACATTTTCCGTCGCTTCGCTCGCCCCGGTGACATTTCCCGTCGCTTCGCTCGCCCCGGTGACATTTCCCGTCGCTTCGCTCGCCCCGATCATCCAGCGGATCAGATGCTGGATAAGGGTTTTCGGCACCGAAGAGTTGACGTTGTAATGTGACATCTGGTCGCCGACGCCGTAGGTGCACCACCCCAGCGCCAGTTCCGACAGGTCGCCGGTACCCAACACGATTCCGCCGAGATGATTGGCCAGGCGGAACAGATGCGACGTCCGCTCACCCGCCTGCACATTCTCGAAGGTGACGTCGTAGACCTTCTCACCCTTCGCGAACGGGTGGTCCAGATCGGCGA
Organism: Gordonia effusa NBRC 100432; assembly: GCF_000241305.1. Taxonomy (GTDB): domain Bacteria; phylum Actinomycetota; class Actinomycetes; order Mycobacteriales; family Mycobacteriaceae; genus Gordonia; species Gordonia effusa. The sequence goes on along the minus strand of NZ_BAEH01000086.1, from coordinate 40,400 downwards.
GCATCTGCAAGCACGACGGCCGGATGTCGAGCTCGGTCGCCGACACCCCCAACGAACTCATCAACTCGTGTGCCCGCCGTAGCGACGCGTCGCCGGTGGCGAAGCCCGGCATCGTATAGGCGTGAATGTTGGTGCGAGGCAAGCCGAGAAGGTCGAATGTGTCGACCGCGACGAGTAACGCGAGGGTCGAATCCAGTCCGCCGGACACGCCTATCACGATCTTCTCGATGCCGGTGGCGCGCAACCGTGCCGCGAGTCCTTGGACCTGGATATTGCCGACCTCGCGGCACCGCAGATCACGGTCGACGACCCCGGCGGGAACATATGGGAACCGCGCGACGTCCCGACGCAGGGTGGCAACTGGCGTTGGGTTGAGGTCAAACCCGATGCGGCGCAACTGTTTCAGATCGGAGGCATAGTCGCCCACCTGGTCGCGCATGCTGATCATGCGACGTCGTTCCTGTGCGAGACGATCGAGATCGATGTCGGCCGTGATGGTTTGGTCCGCGATCGCGAAGGGCTCGCTGCGGGCGAGCAGACTCCCGTTCTCCGCGATCAACGCGTCGCCGTCCCAGGCGAGGTCGGTCGTCGACTCGCCGAATCCGGCGGCGACGTACACGTATGCCGCCGAGAGCTTGGCGGAATGACTGGTACACAACGCTTTTCGATACGATTCTTTGCCCACCGTCACCGGACTACCGGATAGATTCACCAGCACCGTCGCGCCGGCCATCGCCGCCCAGGTGCTGGGTGGAATCGGTACCCAGCCGTCTTCGCAGATCTCTACGTGCAGGTTGAAGCCCGGTAAGTCATTCGCGGTGAAGATGAGGTCGGCCCCGAACGGAACGTGTTGTCCCAGAACGGTTGCGACGTTAGTCGGTGCGTCGCGCGCGGCGGCGAACAGGCGCTGTTCGTAGAACTCCCGGTAATTGGGCAGATACGACTTCGGCACCACCCCGAGGATGACGCCGTCGTGCACAACGACGCCGCAGTTGTACAGTCCGTCTCCGACGACGAGTGGAACGCCGACGACGGCGACGGGTGCGAGTCCGCGGCTAGCGTCGACGATCGCTCGTAGGCCGTCGAGGCACGCATCCAGAAGGGCGTCCTGCTGCACCAGATCGTCGACGCTGTACCCGCACAAGCCGAGTTCGGGAAATACGACGAGGGTCGCACCGTCGGCGGCCGCTGACGTCAGCAGTCCGATCGTCGCCTGGGCGTTGAACGCGGGGTCGGCGAGCTTGAGTACCGGGACGGCGCCGGTGACACGAGCGAAGCCGTGGTCGAAGATCGTCACCCCATGAACACTAGCTCGCTCGGGAAAAGGCTGGTCATTTCGCACGCCGTGTGCATAAGATGCTGAACTATGAATTCACGATCAATCAAATCGCTGGTCGTCGGTGGGGCGGTAATCGCTGGCGCAACGCTGTCGTCAATCCTCGCGGCTCCGGCCGCCAACGCCGACATCCGCAACGAGGCTTCGGTGCTGTGCGCGGCCGGCACCTGTAAGAACAACGGTCCCAGCTGGGATGTTGGCTTCGGCAACGTCACCTGCGCGAATGGCCTGACCGCCCCCGGCATCGCGTTGGTACCGCCACACGGCATCGCGCCGCTGGCATCCGCTGGTTGCCAGCAGCCGCGTCTTTACGGATAGTCCGACCTCGTTCCGATGCCCGCCGTGGATACTCGCGGCGGGCGTGGGAAGATTGACGGCGTGATACGAGGCGATCGGTGACCGCGACGCGCGCTCTGCGCGGCGAGTCGACCTGCCGCGCACGTATCCTCGACACCCGTGCAGCGGTTGCACGCGTTGCCGTAGCGAGCGTCGTACCGTCGGTTGCCGTCGGCGCGCACGCCATCGCGGGCGGGGGACCACCGCAAAGCGGCGGACTCATTCTGCTCGCGGGTATCGGTGTGGTCGCCGGGCTCATGGTGCGCGGTGCTGGACTCCTCGGCGTGGCCGGGGTGTTGACCGGCGCTCAGGCGGCTTGCCATGCCGCGCTCGCGATCTCGCATGGACATCTAATGACATCCGGTCTGTCCAGCGCACCGGGAGCGGCGTCTATGCTGCTCACCCACCTGGTCGCGATTCCGCTGTCCGCGCTCGCGATAGTGGCACTCGCCCAACTGATTTCACTGATCACGTCGATACTGCGGGTGGTCGGCGGTTACGCCGCCGCGGTTCCGCGTGACACCTACCGCGGCTACGTCGTTCCGAGTGAACTTAGTGGATGCCGTCTGGCTGCCCGCCCTCCTGTTCGGGGACCGCCGACTGTCGCCGGCGCGCCCCTTCTCGTCTACTGACGGCCATTTCTGCTGTGGCCGAACGGCTTTCGTTGGCGCGCTGACGTTCTTATCCTACTGAGCAGCCATTCACGAAAGAGCGATTTGTCATGTCTTCGTTAACCAAGTCCCGTTCTGTCCTGCGTCGAGCCGCCATACCCGCGGCGGTCATCGCCGCGGCCGCGACGACCGCGTTCGCCGGTGTTGGGGTGGCCAACGCCCACGTCACGGTGTCGACGTCCACCGCCACCCAGGGCGGCTATGGCGTCGTTACGCTGTTGGTCCCCAACGAATCCGATGCCGGAGCGGCGACCACCAAGGTCTCGATCGAGATACCGCGTCTCAAAGGATTGCGCACCGAGTCCGTACCCGGTTGGCGTGCGGTAATCGACAAGGATCCCAAGACCGAGGAAGTCACCCGGGTCACCTGGACCGCTGCCGACGGCAATGCCGGTGTGAAAGTCGGCGAATTCGGCCAGTTCAGCATCGCGGGCGGGCCGTTCCCGTCGCAGTCATCGGTCAGTCTGCCGACCGTGCAGACCTACGCCAATGGTGAAGTGGTCAACTGGAATCAGCCGGCTGGTGCCGACGGGGCAGAACCCGAACATCCCGCGCCGACGCTAACACTCGCCGCGGACAAGAGCGGTGATGCGCACTCGGCCGGACACGCATCCACCACCGAGACCGATGACCAGGAAGCTTCGGCCTCGGATAACACCGCGCGCTGGATTGGCGGCGTCGGATTGGTGCTTGGTGCGCTCGGCGTGGTCGTCGGGGTCGGCGCTCTGGCGCGACGCGGCCGGGCGGCTGGCAACAGCGGCTCGGGCGGCGACGATGCGTAGGCGCTGCGGGCTGGTCGTTCTCGTCATGTTGTTCGCGATGACGGCCGCCGTTTTCGGTGCGGCGACGGCGAGCGCGCATTCGCGGTTGGTTGCCTCCGATCCGGCCGACGGTGCGAAGGTCGCGACCTCGCCTGCGGCGGTAACCCTCACATTTAACGAGGCGATCCAGGAATCCTTTGCGGTACTCACCGTGGTTGGGCCAGATGGAAACTTCTGGCAGCAAGGCGATCCCAGTGTTGTCGGGCCGACTATCAAGGTCAACCTGCGTCCGCTGGGACCCGCTGGTACCTACCAGATCAACTACCGAGTGACGTCGGCCGACGGACATCCGGTCGAGGGTAAGCGTTCGTTCACCCTCACCACGGCGGGTACGGGCACCCCCGGACCCAGTGCGCAGCAGGCTGCCGATTCTGATTCCGGTGGTCTTCCGGTCTGGCCGTTTATCGCGGTCGGTGTGGTCGTTCTGCTCGGCGGCGCGGGCGTCGTCGTGTGGATGTCGCGGCGCCCGGCGTAGGGCTCACCGATGCCGGCGAATGTGGCGGGTAACAACGCCGCGCTGACGGTGCGGCGTCGGGCAACTTTGCTCGGCGCCGCGTTTCCCGCGGCATTCGCCGGGTTGCTCGCGTGTTGGTGGCTGGCCGATCCGACCGGACCGGGCTTGGCTTCGACGGCAGCCGTGGTGACGTTAGTCGCCGGGGTGACGCTGGTCGGACTCGGTCTGCTTCCACTGCTCGGTGCGCAACCGTCGTTGGCGGCGATAGCCGGATTGGCGTTGCTGTGGCTTATCGCCGACGTGGTCGTCATCTGGTTCGACGTCGCTGCGCGGGCCGGTACCGGAGTGGGGTCGGTACGCGTCGAGGAGTTTGTCGATGGCGTGACTTCTTCTCCCGGAGAGGTGATTTCGGGAATAGTCGCGCTAGCCATCGTGATGTGGGCAGTGATCGCTCGACGTGCCGGTGAGCCGGCCGTTCCGGTGACTGTTGTCGGGGCATTGGCTGGACTGGGGATCGCCGCGCCCGCCGCGACCGGCCACGCGGTTACCCATTCCGTGGAGCCGGTACTCGTTGTGGCGCATGCTCTTTGCGCGGCCTGGTGGTGTGGAAGTCTGGCAGCGATGGCGATATCGGTCACCAGTCGAAATGGGTGGCGAACGGTGCTGCCGGCATTCTCCCGCTACGCCCCGATCGCGGTGGGAATACTTGCGATCACCGGATTAGCTTCGGGTGCAATCGAATTGGGCCTTGGTAGCGGCTGGTGGGCCACCGGCTATGGACGCGTGATGCTGGCCAAAACGCTGGGACTGGCGGTGCTGCTCGGAATAGCTGCCTGGCACCGTCGACGCTGGGTTCCCGACGTAGGGGCACGACGTCGCACCGCCGAGCAGTCGCTGCGGTCCGCGGCCGTCGAAGTGGTACTGATGTGCGTGGTGTTGGGCTTAGCGGCCGGACTGGCGTCCACCAGCCCGTTGGGATAGCGCCGGATTACGTCTCCGTACGATCCGAGTGACGCCGTGCCGCGACTTCGTGGACGCGTATCTCGTTTTCCCGGGCTTGGTCGAGTGCCCGATCAAGTGCGGCGCGCGCATTCTGCGTTCCGGTTCGGCGCATCGTCGTCAATAGATCTGTTGCCCAGGCGATCTCATCGTCGCCAGTCGGCACCCAGCCGGGGCCGCGACGTCGAATGATCTCGTCATGCGCTGCTTTGATGAACACGGCAGCGGCCTCATCGAGCTTGTCGATGAATTCGGCGTGGATACCGATCAGGTCGGCGAGTGCCATGTCGCGCTCGATGAGTTGGCCGAGATTCCCGATGATGTGCGCATCGATGGGTCGGTAACCGGCCGGGTCATCGGTTGGAATGAGTATCTGCGCCCGAACCAAATCCGCCAGCGTGGAACCGTCCAGTGGCCCCAACTTCTTTTCGAGTTCGTCGACGGACATAGAGCTGGGCGGCTCGGCAGCCCATTGCTTGTCGAGCAGGTCGGCGAGGTCGAGTACTTCGCCGATCGGCGCTCGGGGATTGGTGAGGAAGGTCGCGATATGTTTGAGCGTGAATCCGTTGCCGAGAAGCCGGTTGATTGCCCGGAGATTTGCCAGATGCCGCTCGGTGTAAATCGCGATCCTGCCCCGGCGCAATGGCCGGGGCAGCAGGCCCTGCTCTTGATAACCGCGGATGTTGCGGGTGGTCGTTCCGGAGACCCGAGCCAGATCGTCGATTCGGTATTCAGTCACGCGAGTAACCTACCCGGCCGCGGCCTGTGCGAACTCGTTCTGCCGGATCGTGATCCGGAAGTCCTGTAACTCCACTCGCCGTAACTGGTTGACATACTGAGTGGCGAAGCCGGGGAACATCGTCGCGTTGAACCCGTCGTCGGTGAGATACCAACTCTGACAACCCGAATTCCACGTCGTCGACGTCAACCTCTCCTGGATGTCGTTGTTGTAGCTCGCTTGCGCATCGGCCCGCACCTCGAGCGATTTCCAGGCATTCTCGATCACCAGCGAAATCGCGTCGGTGATGTAGTCGATCTGCGCTTCCATATAGACGAGCGCGGAACTGTGACCCGGTCCTGAGTTTGGGCCGAAGGTGAAGTACAGGTTGGGATATCCCGATACCGCGACGCTGCGGTACGCGTATGCCCCGTTACTCCATTCCGCGCCCAGTTCGCGCCCGTCCATGCCGGTGATAGGGATTGGTGTCCCCGCCTTGGAGACGTCGAATCCGGTGGCGAAAACGATGGCATCGGCCTGATGCTCGATACCTTCGACGGTGCGAATTCCGTTGGCGGACAATTGTGCGATCGGCCAGGTGACAAGTTTGCAATTGTCGCGCTGCAGCGCCGGATAATAGTCGCTGGTCATCAACAGCCGTTTGCACCCGGCCGCGAAGTCGGGGGTGAGTTGGCGACGCAGCCACGGATCGGAAACCTGAGTCCGCAGATGCAGTTTGCTGACCGCTTCCACGACACGCGTTAGCGGTGTATTCCACACCACGCCGAGCGCGACCGACTCATGCCCCCAGAACCACGCGGCCCGCGCGAGCCGTTGTGCCAGTGGGGTATTGCGGTAGAGACGCTTGGTCGACTCGCTGGTCGCCGGATTGACTCGGGGCAGAACCCAGCTTGGGGTCCGCTGAAATACCTTCACCGACTTAGCGGTCTTGACCAGCTCTGGCACGATCTGCACCGCGCTCGCTCCGGTGCCGATCACCGCTACCTTCTTGCCCGCGAAGTCATAGTCGTGATCCCAACGGGCACTGTGGATCTTGTGTCCGGCGTAGTCGTCGATGCCGCGAATATCCGGGAAGGACGCGTTGGCCAGCGGCCCGGAGGCCACGACGACCGACTGGGCCACAACGGATTCGAGGCCGGCCTCGAAAGAGATCGTCCATTCCCCCGCCTCGTCGTCGAAGCGCAGGCCGCTGACCGTGTGGCCGAAGCGGATATGTGGTGCGATACCGGAGGAATCGACCATCGTGTCGATATAGCCGAGGATTTCGTCGCTGCCCGAATAGGTCCGCGACCAGTCCGGATTCGGTGCGAAGCTGTATGAATACAGTCGCGACGGAATATCGCATGCCGCACCGGGATAGGTGTTGTCGCGCCATGTTCCGCCTACTCGACTGTCCCGTTCGAATATGACGAAGTCGGTGATTCCCTTGTCTTTCAATCGGATCGCAGTGCCGATTCCGGCAAACCCCGCGCCGATTATTGCTACCGAGATAGTCATCGATCAGTCCTTACGCGGTGGGTTCGTAGGTCAGCTCTTGTGACCAGGTCGGCTTCCGGTGCACCAGGTCGAACGGAATCCGCTCGGTGATCTTGACCAGTGAGTCGGCTGCGAAGTGATAGGGCACGTTGCCGCGGTTGATGACCCAGCCGCCGTGCCGGGCGACCAACCGGAACATCGGTAGGCGCCGTGCGTATTCGCTTCGCTCGCCGACCGACTTGTATCGCTTCATCGCGCCGTAGAGGCGTTGCTCGTCGACGCCCATCGCGACGATGTTGTCGCGCATCTTGTTGAGCAGCGGCATATAGCTCAGTAGCCCCACCAGCAACGACGGGTTGACCCATCCGCCGACGAAGTCGATCGCGAGCTTCCGGGTGCTGGCGTGCCCGAGAATGTCCATGACCTCGAAATCCACTGCGAGATGGCGGGATTCGTCGGAGTTGATCCGCTTGAACACTTCCTGGGCGACGGGATCTTTGACCTCGTCGGTGATGAATTTGATCAGCGCGCCGTCGAGGGCTACCTCGAGCATCGGGATCACCGTGCCGAGGAAAGATAGCGACATACCGTCGGAATGCTTGTCGAGCCAGTTGATCACTAACTGCACGTTGACATTCGGGGACGGGATCTCGTCGCCGTCGAGCATTCCCCACCGACGCATCAGCGCGAGTTCGGCATTCGCGTGCTTCTGTTCTTCGGCGTGGAAGTGTTCGTAGATGCTCTTCAGCGTCGGCGTCGGAGCCTTCTTCGCCATCGCCGCGAAGCCGCGCGCACCGACGTTTTCGATCCACATCAAGTCGGAGAGAAAGGGTTTGAGTTTGGCGTGCAGCTCGGGATCGATGAGTTCGGCGCCGGGCGCATCCCAGTCGATATCGGCCAGCGCCCACTGTCGATCCTTGATCTTGGTGAGCATATTGTCCAGATCCATAGCCATGAGTCGTGCCTTTCGTCGTAGATGAGTGTGTTAGTCGGTCGGCAGGAGCCGGCCGAGAAGTCCGAGGCCCCAGGCGTATTGCGCGGGGAAGTGTCGTTTGAGATGCCAGACCACGTTGGCATCGAACTGTGGGAGAACATAGAGCTTGCCCAGGTCGTTGGCGTCGAGTGTTGCCGCCGCGACTCGTGCGGGTGAGATGCCGGTGAGGGTCATCAGGCGGTCGGCGAGTGAGAATCCGTCAGCGGTGATGCGACCGTCGCGTGCGACGTTGGTCTTGACGAATGTCGGGCACAAGACGGTGACGTCGACGTCGGTGCCGCTGAGTTCGGCCGCGAGGGTTTCCGAGAGCGACATGACGCCAGCTTTCGACACGTTATACGGGCCCATCGCCGGGGCTGCGGCGAATCCCGCCGCGGACGCCACGTTGATAATCCCGCCACCGGATTCGCGCACCATCGGCGCGAACAGCTCGCAGCCGTGAACGACGCCCCAAAGGTTGATGCCCAACGCCCAGTTCCAGTCATCGAGGCCGATATTGCCGACTACCTGGCCGCCGATACCAACGCCGGCATTGTTGATCACCAGAGTTGGTGGACCCTCGAATGTCTCGCGAGCAAAGGCGGCGAGCGATTCGACGTCGCTTCGCGAGGAGACGTCGCAGAAGAGCGCTCGCGCCGGCGGCGCTGTAGTTATCTTCGCGATCATCGCAACCGTTTCGCGTGCCCGCTCGGGGTCGATATCTGAGCAGATGACTTCGCCGCCCCGACGCGCTAACTCGAGCGCGAACTCCCGGCCGATCCCGCTTCCGGCTCCGGTCACAACGGCTTTGGCGTTAATCGAAGTCCGGTCGCGAACGAACTTGACCCGTAATTGGTCGATTCCGAGCATTAGCTACATTCCTTGTCGAGTTCGGCTGGGCGCGCCGCGAAAGCCGTCTGGATGAAATCGCGAACGCGAAGTAGTGCGGCATCGGCATCGGGTCCGAGCCTGGGCAGTGCTTGGAATACGTGCATCATCGCCGGCCAGATCTCCAGCGTGGCGGTGCCGCCGTGCTTGGTCACCTCGTCTGCGACGTGGCGGGCATCGTCTGCGAGCATTTCGGCGCTGCCGACTTGAACAAGAAATGGCGGCATACGTTGCGCCGCAGTAAAGTTCAGGCGCAGTCGAGGGTTGTGCGGACTCTGGCCGCGAGTGTAGAGATCGACCAGGCGGCGAGCGGCGGAGGCAGAGATCGCCGGGTCGCGGTGTTTGCGTTCGCAGTTTTCGGCGAGTGCCAGCGTCAGGTCGATCAGAGGTGAAAATAGAACGGCGGCTGCGGGATTGCGATCGGGCGGGAGGTCGGCGTTGGCCAGCAGATCGCAGATGAGATGTCCGCCAGCCGAATCTCCGGCGATTGCCAGGTCAGATCCGTTGTACCCCTGGTCGATCAGCCACCGATAGCCCTTTTCCACATCGTCGGCCGCCGTGGGGAACCGATGTTCTGGAGCGAGCCGATAGTCGACGACGAAAACCGGCAGTCCGGTTGCCGCCGAGAGCCGTGCCGCCAGACCACGGTGGGTGCGGGCCGAGCAGATGACGAAGGCGCTGCCGTGGACGTAGTAGATCGCGCGGTCGCCGACACGAACCCCGGGACCGAGTACCCATTCGCCACGTACTCCGTCGTCGGAAACCGGCCGGATCGTCGTTCCGGACGGAGTCGGACCCAGGACCCGCATTATTCCGGCAACGAGTCCTCGCGCGATACGTATGCCACCGGCGTTCATCGGAATCACACCGGTAGTGCGTCCCAGAGTTTGCCGCGTGAGGGTCGCGATCAGCGTCGCGCGCATCGCCGGCAACGTCGGGACGGGAGCCACCGGGATTGGAGTGCTATTAGCCACTCCAATATGTCAGCATCAACCGTGCCAGTTGTCAATGGCACGGTTAGTGCTGGCGAGATAGGGGTGGATAGGTGAGCTGGTCAGCCCTGGTTTTCGCTCCACAGCTCCAGGAGTTCGGTGAGAACGTCGGTTGCCATCCCCAGTCCGCCCAGGTGAGATTCGCCGTGCATGGTGTACAGCCTGGCATCGGGCAGCAGGTTCACCATCTGCTCACCGTGGCTGAATGGAATGATGTGGTCCTCGTCGCCATGCCACCAGCGCACCGGTACCGAGACATCGCCAACCCGAAATCCCCAATCCCGAGCGAAGACAATCGCGTCGGCGAAGGGAGCCTCGGCGCGACGCGCACCACCGTGCAGCAGGTCGTCGAGAAACATCGCGCGAAACTCGGGGCGCGCCAATAGCTCTCGGTCGGCTCGGGGTGAGAACCGGCCGTAGAGACTGATCGCGGGCACCGCCACCGGTCGCGCGATGCCGATCATTGAACTCAACGCTCGACCGATTGGCGCACCCGCGACTTGCAGTAGCGGAGCGGCGTACTTGGCCAATTGTGTTGCGCCACCGGCAATCGCATCGGGTCCGACCGTCGGGCCGACGCCGCCGAGAACTCCTGCGACGACGACGCGATCCGGCGCCTCGTGAGCCACCGCCAGGGTGTACGGGCCACCGCCGGACAGGCCGATGACGGCGAACTTGTCGATGCCCAGGGTGTCGGCCACCTGCAAAAGGTCGGGAGCGAAGTCGCTGACCGACCGATAACGATGCGGCGTCGATGATCCGACACCGGGCCGGTCGATGCCGATGATCCGGACTTCGTTCTCCTCACCGAAGGCGCGTGCTTCGAGCGGAATCTGGCGGCGCGCGCCCGGCGTTCCGTGCAACCAGAAAATGGCACGACCGGTGGCTGAACCGAACTCGGCGAATCCGATCCGACGGTTTTCTCCGACGGCGACACTGCCTTCGATCTTTGGGCGCTCGATGTCAATCATCGAACCAGCATGCCACGGCCATTTCATCTCCTAATCACGCCCCGGCGATGTCGTGATCTCTGTTCAAAGCCGCGATGTCGGCGCCGCGAGGTAGTGGGTTTGTCGTGCTGCGTTCGGCGTCGAAGACGCGGACCGCCTGTCCGTCCGCGTATGCCGGCCAACCCGGCGAGCCGGTCTTGGCGAATGACACCCACGCGGCGTGGATGTCGTCGGCGAGCCGCTGGGGCGGGTGCGGGCCGGTGAACGATTCGCTACCCGATACGGCGTCGAATACAAAGGGCAGTTCCAGCGCATGGCAGGGACCGAGGTCGGAAACTGCTGTACCCCAGGCAAACTCATAGACGAATACGTCGCTGCCCGACTGCCCGGCGGTGTGTGCCAGCGTGAGCATCGGTCGGCGGAAGAATAGGTCGGAGACGATGTGGTCGAAGATATCGGCGGCGGACTCGTCGGGGTGGTTCGCGGAATACGCTGCGACGACTCCGGCGTCGGCACCAAACCGCGCGACCGCCATCGGCAACATCTCCTGGGTGATCGCACCGCGCAGGCCGCTGCTGGTACTGAACAACGAGAACTCGCGCGCGGTGGAGCCGGCCAGCAACGAGATGCCGCCAGCGGCGCCGGCAGCCACGGCGTCGTCGGGAAAGACCGGGATGAGATCGTCAAACGCTGGAATGAACCCGGTGATGCCGCCGCCAGCGGAGACCGTTGTTGCTCCCCAGCGAGCCGGGTCGGGTGCTTGCCGAATCTCGTCGCTGATCTTGTCCTGCGCGGCGATCAGGGTCGCCGGGTCAATACTGGCGAACGCCTCGGCGGTTGGTGAGGTGCCCAGTAACGCGGCGAGTTCGGCGGTGACTTTACGGGCGTCGTCTGCCTCGACGATGGAATGCCCGTGTCCGCTCTGCACGATGGCTTTGGCAAAGAGTCCCCGTGCGCCGGGAGACGCCAGTAGGTTCGCCACGCTCATGCCGCCGGCGGATTCGCCGAATATTGTGACATTGCGTGGATCGCCGCCGAACTGAATGATGTTGTCCTGCACCCATTTCAGTGCCGCGATTTGGTCGCGCATACCGAGATTTGTCGGTGCGCCGTCGATCGGCAAGAAACCGAATACGCCGAGCCGGTAGTTGATCGACACCAGCACCACACCGTCGCGGGCGAATGCCGAGCCGTCGTACATCGGCGAGGCGTTGGAGCCACGGGTGAACGCGCCGCCGTGAATCCACACCATGACGGGCAGGTCGGTGGCTCCGACGTCGGGAGTCCACACATTCACATTGAGGCATTCACCGCCCAGCTGAGATGCCGTGACCTTGCCGAACCAACCGTTGATCGGTTCGGGGTAGGCGCTTTGCCAGCACGACGGACCTTCGGTGGTCGCCGCGCGAATTCCGTCCCACGGAGTCACCGGGGCGGGAGCCGCGAATGTCGACTCACCGACCGGAGCTGCGGCGTACGGAATGCCGAGAAATGTTGTGACGCCGTCGTTTTGCTTCCCGGCAACCTCGCCGCCGGTGACTGTGACCGTGATATCCATCTGTCTCTTTCGATTGGCGTGGCGGTGCGCGCTCTGTGCATTGCCCATCGCAGCCAGTATGCAGCGTCGAGATGGCCGAAGGTGTGCGATTGGAAGGCCAGTCAGTGCCCGACGTCACTCGGCCCGGGTTCGCGCCGGCCACCAGATCCGATCGCCGAGCACGACCATCGCGGCAGGTACCAGCACGCTGCGTACGAGAGCGATGTCGAGCAGCAAGCCGACGCCGATGGTGAAGCCGATTTGGACCAGGTTCAGCACGGTGCCGCTCATCAACGCGAACATCGTCAACGCGAATACCACGCCAGCGGTGGTGATCACGCCACCGGTGCTGCCGAAGCCGCGAATGACGCCGCGCATCATGCCGTCTGTCGCGGCTTCTTCCCGAATACGCGAGGCGAAGAGCATGCTGTAGTCGGCGCCCACTGCGATTAATGCCATGAACGAGACCGGGATTACCGACCAGTCCAGCGGGATGCCGAATCCGTGTTGCCAGATCAGCGTGGCGATCCCGATTGTCGAAGCGAATGACAGGACTACCGTGCCCACCAACAGGATTGGGGCCAGAATGCTTCGCAGTAGAACGATCAGAATCAGCAGCACGGCGAGAACGGCGACCGTGGCGAAGATGATGAAGTCGCGGATCACCTGGTCTTGCATACCCGCGGACAGGGACGCCAGGCCGGTGGATTGGACCTGCGCGTCGGCGAGGCTGGTCCCGGCGAGTGCGCGATGCGCGACAGTGGGCAGTTGCCCGCTCGCGTCCAGTGCCTGTCCGCTGTAGGGGTTGACCTTCCAGGTTGCCAGCATGCGCGCGGTCTTGCCGTCGGGGGACAGTAGTAGTTGGCTACCCGCCACGAATCGCTTGTCGTGCAAGGCTTCTGGTGGAAGATAGAAGCCAGTGCCTGGACCGGTCGTGGTCTTGGCGCTCATGGCGGTCAGATATGACGACGCGCGGTTCAAGCCGGCGGTCAGCTGACTTGTGAGTGCGACGGTGCGGTCGGTGCCTTCTTTGACTTGGCGCAGGCCGGTCGCGAGCTGGGTCATGCCGTCGGACAATTGCGTAACACCGTCGGTGAGTCGGGTTAGGTCTGCTCGGACCTGTTCGGGTGAGCGGCCGTTGAGTTGACGAGTCAGCGTCTCGACGGTGGCCAGCGCGTTGCGGAGTTGGGGGAGAAGGGCATTGAATTTCCGGACGAGTTCGGCGGGAACGCCTGCCAAACCTTGGATTGAGCGGAGTGCTTGCGATGCGCGGCCGCCCAGGGCGAGGTCGAGTTGACCGAATGCGGCCCGGGCCGCGAGGCAGGCCGGATCGGTCTGACAGCGAGCGGTCGGGCGTGCGGTAATAAGTGGACCGAACGTCGAATCCAGTTGTCGAAGGGCGGTATTGGTCGCGGAGTCCGCCTGCTGGAACCCGGCGACCAACGTGGTGAGTGTGGATAGGGTGGTACGCAGCATGGGAATGGTTGACGCGACGCTGTTGGTGGAACCGTCGGTCGCGATAGAAATAATGTTCTGCGCGGTGGATAAGCCGTCGAGTACGGTACCGGCCATTGTGACGACCTGATCGGTGCCCGAGACTAAGGCGGGCATTTGGGTGACCGCGTCGTCGGCGCCGGCGCTGAGCTGAGTGACACCGCTCGCGAGCCGTCGTAATTCCGGTGTGGCGGTGACCATTTGGTGAGCGGCGGTGCTGAGCTGAGACCCGACGATGCCGGTCTGGTAGCCGGTGGCGGCCTCGGGCAGCGGTTTGCCGTCGGGGCGGGTGATGGAGTTGATCTTGGCGACCTCGGGCATATTCGATACCGCGATGGCCGAAAGTTCCAGCGCGGCAAGGTCGGTGGTGTTGCGCAGGTCGTGATCACTGCGGATGATCAGATATTCGAGGGCGATTTCGTTGAGCCCGTAGTGTTTGTACACGGCGTCGTAGCCGCGGGTGGAGTCGTTGTCGTGCAGGAACATCGCCGACTCGTCCCAGTTCATCCGGAAGGTCGTCAAGATCGACGCGGTGCCGACCAGGAACAGTACGACCACCGCGGTGTACACGCCGGCGTGGCGAATGACGCGAACACCGCGGCGCTGCCAGGTTCGGGTGCTGTCGCCGCGAGGTTCGGCGAGACCGCGACGGCCAGCCAGTGCCAGCAAAGCTGGCGGGAGCGTGAGCGCGACGGCGGCGGTGACCACGATGGCGATCGCGGTCGGCGGGCCGGCCGTGGTGAACATACCGATCTTGGTGAAAATCATTGCGGTACATGCCGCCGCGATGGTGAGGGCGGAGGCGACCAGGATGGGAGCGGTCCGGCCGCTGGCCTGTGCTACCGCGTCAGCGACGGGAATCCGCTTGCGTCGTGCCTCGTGATAGGAGGCGATCATGAAGATCGCGTAGTCGGTGCCCGCGCCGAGTACAAGCGCGGTCATGATCGCGATGGTGAAGTTGGAGATCGACAGTGAGTCGTTGCCGCCGAGGAAGGAAATAATCGGGCGGGCGATACCCAGAGTTACGCCGATAGTGATCAATGGGATTGCGGCAGTGGCGAATCGACGATAGGCGACGAAGAGCAACGCGGTGATCAACGCGATCGATACCAAGGTGATGATCAGGAGCGAGACATCCATCGCGGAGAAGAGGTCGGCAAGCGTGGCCGTCGGACCGCTGTAGTGGACCGCCAGGCCGGCAGGTTTGGCGATGTCGTCGATGATTGCTCGTATCGCTTGGGTGCTGTGATGAGCCCGAGTTGATCCGACTGACCCCTGTGCGGCGATCATCAGCGTCACGGCCTTGCCGTCGGGGCTGAGTGAGATGTCGCGGGCAAGCGGGTTGCCGTAGATGTCGATGACGTAGGCGATGTCTTCTTTGTCGGCGATCAGGCGAGACAGCAGGTTTCGGTAGTACTGCTGGTCGGCGTCGGAGATACCTTTCTCGTTGACCAGAACTATGCTGCTCACGCCATTGGACGGCGGAACCTTGAAGTCGCGCGCCATCGCCTCGAGATGTTGGTTGGCCTCCAGGTCGCTGGGCAAAAAGTCGGCGGAGGTGCGTGCGACGGTGAGTTCTAGCTGTGGCACAACGACGTTGAGTACGGCGGCGAGCGCGATCCAGAAGCCGACGATCCACCAGGCGTAGCGCCCGATCCAATGCCCGGCGGAGGCGAAGGCCTTGCTCTGTCCGTGCGCCATGAGTTCTCCGTCGTCGGCGGGCATACCCGCGTGACCCGACTATGTCGGGATGCATAACTGAGATAGCTTCACCTGCAAGTGACTCGACGGTCAATTGGTTGGCGAGGATCGAAATGAGGCCCATATCACTCACCGAAAGTGACTTGAATCACTGACTGGAAGGTTCGGGGCCTCGATTTTGGTGCGGTGGGTGCGTCTGTATACTTTTGGGCTGTTGCTCCCGCCGTCAGGTGGGGTGCGACAGCCAGCCCCTTTAGCTCAGTTGGTAGAGCTACGGACTTTTAATCCGCAGGTCCTCGGTTCGAGCCCGAGAGGGGGCACCAGAAGACGCGTCGCATACTTCTCACTCGAAGATCCACCTCGTTTACCCGGATTCACCTCGGTCTGTGCCCGAGCTGAATCCGGGTAAATGAGGTGGATCTTTCGGTTGGTGCGGCTAGCGTCGTGGCTGTGGCCACGCAACACCTGGAGTGAGCCGCCCCGCAAAGGAGTCGCCATGCTCTTCATCCACGGTGCCGGCGGATACGTCGACGATCGGCCCCTTGCCCAAACCCTCGCCGACGCCACCGACGGCAATCTGGTCATGCCGCGATTCCCCGACGACGACATGTCCTTCGGGTCATGGGCCGGCGCCGTCAGAGGCTCGCTCGAAGGATACCGCGACAGAATCGTCGTGGCACATTCATTCGGTGCGTCGATCCTGCTTCGTGTTCTCTCCCAACAAGATTGGCCGATATCGGCGGCGATCCTGCTAGCAATGCCCGATTGGACTCCGGCCGGTTGGGATATCCCCGACTACGCATTCGATGGACCAGAGCCGACCGTCCCGATATCGCTGCAGCACTGCCGCGACGACGAGGTGGTGCCGTTTGCGCACGTGGGAATGCACGCCGAACGCCTGCCGTCGGCGCGGGTTGTCGAGCACGAGACTGGCGGTCATCAGTTCGAAGGGGTGACGACGGCGATCGTCGCTGATATCGAGAGCTACCAACCGCCGGGTGGTTGAGTGCGCTCGCCGAGCGCAGCGAGACGCCCCGTCCGATGGTTGAGTGCGCTCGCCGAGCGCAGCGAGACGCGCGTGTATCGAAACCCGGCGAGACGAAAGCCCAACTTGACCGGCACCTCCGCCCGCGCGAGTAGCGTGGAACGAGTGAGCGTCAACGTCCTCGGTCCAGCCAAACGCGCTTTTGGTCATGTGCTGCGTCCGTACCCCGCCGACGCGGTGCCGACCGGATCGATGGTCGACCTGGCCGGCCGGGGTTCGACCTTCGTCACCGACACCGGACCCCGCGATGCGCCCGCGGTGTTCTTGCTGCATTCGGTGCTGACTACCGGGCTCCTCTGCTGGTACCCGAGTATTCCAGCGTTGAACGAGAAGTACCGGGTGATCACCCTCGATGCTCGATGGCATGGGCGTGGCATCCGATCCGACAACTTCACGTTGACCGATTGCGCCGACGACGTCGTCGCATTGGCCGACGTTCTCGACATCGAGAAGTTCACGGCGGCCGGTTTCTCGATGGGCGGCGGAATCGCGCAGTTGACGTGGCGTCGACACGCCGACCGAGTGAGCGGATTGGTGCTCTGCTCAACCGGTCCATTCTTCTCCACCAGCAAGCCGGAACATCAGGCGAAGGCACATCGCAGCGGCCGGGTGTTGCAGGCCGTCGATCGGCTACTACCGCATCCGTCGACGGCAAAACTTGACGACACGACCGCCCATACTTCGGTGTGGGCGATGCGGCAGTTCTTCTCGACGCCGGTAGCCGAGATGTCGCGCTTCGGAAATGGCTTGGGGGAGTTCAACTCCCGCGAATGGCTCGGTGAGATCGATGTTCCGACATCGGTTGTGGTGTCGACACATGATCGAGTGGTGGAGCCGGAGCGGCAAGAACTGCTCGTCAACGGGATCGCCGGAGCGCAACGATTCGACGTCGAAGGCGGGCACGCATGTTGTGTGCTGGGAGCTGAGCGATTCGTTCCGAAGCTGGTGGATGCGGTAGACGCAGTAGCTCAGAAGAATGTCACCACCGCGTCGACAACGCGATAGCTGTCATCGACGACGGGTAGTACCTTCCATTTGTCCAACGTGGTACACGGATGCGACACCGTTGAGCAGATCAGGTCGCCGACGGAGATATCGGCGTCAGGTGATACCGCGACGTGTGCGTGTTGATCGCTGAGCTTCAGAGTTGTTGCGTCACTGAGGAGTTCGATGTCGCCATCGCGGCGCACGATCCTTATCGGCCTCGGTAAACCCGCGTCGAATGAGCAGTCCCGGCGGCCCATCGAAGTGATGATCAGACCGGGCTCGGGGCGGGACAGTACCGCCGACCATACCTCTAATGCGTTGCGCAGCAACGCTTCACCCGCTCGCCGACCTGCGAGAGGTGAGCCCTGGTCGTACAATTCACCGTCCTGAGTCACATAACACCCGCTGCGCAGAACGATCCGGGCGGGCACCGGCCAACCCGGCTGCGCGAAGGCTGCGAGAACCCGGTCGAACCACAGGCTCCCACCCGCTGTGACTAGGATCGACGACGCGGATCGCAGGCTAGTCGACTCGATCAGCGTGGTCGCGATGTCGTGGACGGTTGCCAGGAAGTCGTCAACCGCCGACGTGTCGTCACCGATGCCGGGGAGCAGCCCTTCGAAACATTCCACTCCGACGAGCTCCAGATGTTGCGCCGCGTCCACTGCCGCCGCAACCTCTTGTGCCGCAGCATTATCGCGGACCCCGCATCGACCATCTGCGTGGCCAACCTCGATCAGTATTTTCACCGGTCGCGGGCACCGCGCCCGAGCAAGTTCTGCTTCCAGCAACTCGACCGCGTCGACCGAATCGGCAAGACTATAGAAGTCGAACCGCTCGTCGTCCGCGAGTTCTCCTGCGAGCCAGGAGATTACGCCCTTCTCTACCAGCTGATTCGCGTAGATGATGCGATCGATGCCGAACTGCCGATATAGCCGCAAGTGAGCCGGAGTCGCGGCGGTGAGGGCCCACGCGCCAGCCTCGATCTGTCGCTCGAAGAGCTGCGGTGCCATCGTCGTCTTACCGTGCGGCGCTAGGAGTGCCCCGTGTGCGTCGCAATACTCTTGCATGGCAACGATATTCGCGCCCACCTCGCGACTTCGGAGCACTGCTGCCGGCATCGGAAGATCACCGCCCACTACTGACGGTTTAGCGTCGACGAAGGCCGCGAGCGACTGTGTCGACGAATTCAGCGGCATACCTTTGGTGCCTACCGGCAGGACCGTATCCCGCAGCGCAGCAACCTGTCCGGCGTCGATCGTCGTCACTCGTTCATGCTCACGAATTGGATCAGGTTGCCGCAGGTGTCATCGACGGTGATTGCGCTGACCGTGCCCATCTCGGCGGGTTCGCCGAGCACCCGAACGCCCTTCTCCACCAACTCGGTGTAGACCGCGGCGACGTCGTCGACCATGAACGACGTGCATGGGATGCCATCTTCGACTAGCGCCTTCTGATATGCCTGCGCAGCCGGATGGCCATTGGGCTCCAACAACAATTCGACGCCGTCGGCGGCATCGGGGCCCACCACCGTCAGCCATCGTGCGGCTCCGATCGGTATGTCATTCTTCACCACGAAGCCGAGGGTGTCGGTGTAGAACGCAAGTGCTTTCGCCTGATCTTCGACGAAGACGCTGCTGACGTAGATACGTGGGCGCATGATTATTCTCCAGTTCGATCGGTCGGCCACCGTTGCGTGATGGCCCGAAGCGGTTCGGTGTCAACTGTGTGAACCTTGGTACGGCCGACGCGGCGCGAATGCACCAGCCCAGCCTCCTCGAGGACTGCGAGGTGCTGTGAAATCGCTTGTCGGGTAGCTGTATTGGAATATCGGGTAGTCAGTCTGGTGCAGATGTCGAACAGTGTCAGGTCGTCCTGCGCGACGAGTTCGTCCAGGATCTGCCGTCGAGTCGCGTCAGCGATCGCGCGGTAGATGTCAGACACCTACCGAGGATAGGCAAGTAATTGCTTGCATGTCAACCGTGAGTGCGCGACGGCGACGGGTCACCTGATGGTTGGGTCGTCAATTTCGTTGTGGCCCAAGCGACGTCGATCGGGCAGAAAGCCGTGCTCGACACCCCAGAGTGCTGCTTGGGTTCGGGTGGTCACGCCAATTCGTCGGTAACAACTGCGGATATATGTCTTGACCGAGTTGATGGACAACCCCGCGCGATCGGCGACGTCGGCGTTGCTTAATCCCTGGGTGATGAGTGCGAGGACTTCCGATTCGCGTTGTGTCAGTCCTTCTTCCCGGCCCGGCCAGTCGCCGGCGATGACCTTCGTCCCGCTGCGATCGAGATGCACCGCTTCCTCCCCGCGATGCACGGCCACTAGTGCCGCGACGAGTGACGCGGCCGGTAGTCCCTTCGCGATGTATCCGCGTGCGCCGTTCGCCAACGCGGCATCGATCAACTGTGCGTTGAGATTCCACGAGTACACCACGACCTTGTCGACCAACGGGTTGGTGGTGAGTCGATGCACTTCCGCGCGATCACCCTGCGGGTTGGCGAAGGAGTCGTAGAGTGCGATGTCGACCCGCTCGCTGACATTGGTGTTGGTGTTGAGTTCCACTACCTCGATGCGGTCCTGATAGGACCGCAGCATTGCGGCGAGTCCTTGTACAACCACCTCGTAGTCGTCGACCAGGGCCACTCGAATAGCGCGCATCTCACAATGTTATCGAACTCGAATACACCCCTGGGGGTGAAGACAATGGCATGCCGGTAGCCGTACGTTCGGCCTAGCGGGTGAGGAAAGGATATGAAATGACACTGTCGCTAAGCATTATCGGCTGGATTGTCCTGGGAGGTCTCGCAGGATGGATCGGTTCAAAAATCATGGGAACCGATGCGCAACAGGGAATTATCCTCAACGTTGTCGTTGGTATTGTCGGCGGCTTACTCGGTGGATGGTTGCTGCAACTGGCTGGCGTCGACGTCGCCGGCGGAGGTTGGCTATTCAGCTTCTTGACGTGCTTGGCGGGTGCCTGCCTCCTGCTGTTTGTAGTACGGCTCGTCACCGGGCGTCGTCGGTCCGTGTGAGCTATTTGGTTGAGCACCAACATTATTCAATCTCAGGAGATAGGAGCTAGACATGGGTGTCGGAGACAAGATCGGCAACAAGGCCGAGGAAATCAAGGGTCGTGCCAAGGAGGCCGCTGGATCGGCCGCGGGCGACGAGGACTTGAAGAATGAAGGCCAGGCCGACCAAGCGTCATCGGCGGTCAAAAAGGGCGTGGAGTCTGTCAAGGATAAAGCCAACGAAGTCGCGGACAAGCTGACTGGCGACTAGTCGGCTGGGTCGACTCGTCGGGGATTTCTCACCATGACATTTCAGATCGAATCCTGTTCGGAGAGTTCGGCTTTTCGCTCCGGTAAGTTCGCCTACTACATTGAGGGCGATCGGTGGGAATGGTCCGACGAGTTGGCTCGCTTGCACGGGTACCCCTCAGCTTCGGCGGTCGAACTGACCACCGAACTCCTTCTGCGGCATAAGCATCCGGACGACCGGGTTCGAGTTGCCGAGTTGATTGACCGAGTGAGGTCGGGCCGTGAATCGTTCAGCGGTCGACATCGGATAGTAGATGTGAGCGGAAACGTCGTGGAGGTGATGGTGGTCGCGGACATCATGGTCCCGTCCGGTGCCGCCGAAGTGGTTGGCACAGCGGGGTATTACATCGCATTGGACTATTCGCGAGGCGAAGCGGAGATCGCTCGCGAGGACCAGCAGCGGACACGGGACCGAGTCGCCGAGGTGCTCGAACAGCGGATGCTGATCGAGCAGGCGAAAGGCATTCTGCGGTTTGTGTACCAGCTCGACGATCAGCAGGCATTCGACCTGCTGGTTTGGCGATCGCAGCAGACCAATACCAAGATCCGCGATCTCGCCGCACTCCTGTGCGACCAACTCGGGAGTGTTCCGCCGTCAAACGACACCAGAGCTCGGTTTGACCGGCTCCTGCTGACTGTTCACGAAAGTGCCGGACCAGCCCTTGACGACGAAATGGCTGAGAATCCGTCCGCAGCGCACTAGCTCCCGCTTTCGAAAGTCTGTGCAGCGCCGATTCTCGTTGGCGAACTTGATGATTCGGGTCTCGAGCGGCGACGTCGTCCGCCACTGTTGAGTAAGTAACTCAGCGGAGGTAGTAGATGAATAGTCGAATCATCGGCGCGGTCGTCCTCTCGATCGCGCTAATCGTCGGCGGCCTGACATTCGCGCCATCCGCCGGCGCGACACCGCCCTCGGGCGATCCCTTCTACCGCTACAGCGGAAACCTCGCCACCAAGAGTCCAGGGCAGATCCTTAAGTCCCGCGCGGTGAAGTTTGTATCAGAGGGGCAGGTGATTCCGGTCGCCGCGACCCAGCTGCTTTATCGCAGCGTTGGGGAACATAATCAGCCAATCACCGGAGTTACGACGGTGCTGCGTCCGCGGACAGCTAAGAAGACGCGGATTTTGTCCTTTCATATGGCGTACGACGGTCTTGGCTCGCAATGCGATCCGTCGTACACCCTGCAGGGAAACAAGCCGGGAGCGGCCGGGCGGCTTGAGCAGGTGAAGATGCTGGACTATCTGGCTCGTGGATTTACCGTCGTGGTCCCGGATTATGAAGGGCAGCAACAAGAGTGGACCATCGCCCGGCAGTCCGCGCGTCTCGCGCTCGATAGCGTCCGAGCGGCGCAGAAACTCCTGCGTCTGCCTTCGTCGACCCCGGTGGGGCTACTCGGCTATTCCGGTGGATCGGTGCCGACCGAGTTCGGTGCGGAGCTGGCGCCAACCTACGCGCCGGAGCTGAATATCATCGGTGCCGCCGCGGGAGGGCTTCCGGTGAATCTGGCCGACAACCTGGGCTACGTCAGTGGGAGCAAGACGTGGGCCGGCGTCATTCCAGCCCTGGTCGAGGTTTACCGCCGTACCTACCGCCTCGACGTTGCGTCGTTTCTGTCGAAGCGGGGGCTGTATTTGATAGCGAAGGTTCGTAACGGGTGCATCGCGTCGTTCGCGTCGAAGTATCCGGGGCTGACAAATGCCGACATGGTGCGGTCGCCGTACACGAGTCTCCTGCAGGTTCCTGCGGTGAGCGCGGCGATCGCGCGCAATGTAATGGGCACATTGGGTCGCCCTCGGGTCCCTATGCTGCTCGGCGTCGGGCAATCTGATCCGATCGGCGACGGGGTGATGATCACGGCGGATGTCGCGAAGCTCGCAGCGAATTACTGTGCCACGGGTGTTCGTGCGCGTTTCGCCCGCTACGCCGGCGACAGTCATGCGAAAGCGTTCTTTCCGTTCGAGAGCCAGGCTGACAATTTCCTTACCTCGCTGTTCGAGCGGAGGCCGGTCGCGACCTGCTGATTTCCGTGGAAATTGGGTGTGACCAGACGATTTGTAAATCCCGGGCGTCGTGTCATAAGCTAATTCAGCTCCCAAACGGAGAAGACCGGCCCCCTTCGTCTAGCGGCCTAGGACGCCGCCCTTTCAAGGCGGTAGCGCGGGTTCGAATCCCGTAGGGGGTACGCATGGCGAATCGCTTAGGCGATTCGTTGCGCAGCAAGGCCTTGTGGCGCAGTTGGTTAGCGCGCCGCCCTGTCACGGCGGAGGTCGCGGGTTCAAGTCCCGTCAAGGTCGCCAGAAATCACCGGCATATTGCCGGTGATTTTAGGTTTCGGCGTAGTGCCGGTGCCGCCCGGCCAGGTAGCTCAGTTGGTACGAGCGTCCGCCTGAAAAGCGGAAGGTCGCCGGTTCGATCCCGGCCCTGGCCACAAGATGAACCACCTGGTAACAGGTGGTTTTTCTGGTTTCTGGGGTAGGTTGCGATCGCCTCGATGTGACACGAGGTGACACATCGGATTCCTTATTCCTCCGGCGGCTCCCGAAGGTGACACGGGATGTGTCACTTCGCGTCCTTCTTCTTCTTCCCGGTCGTGATCGAGCCGAGCATGGCCGCGGCGTCAGCGAGCGCGTCGTTCGTGCTGTGCGCGTAGGTACGCAAGGTGAAGCCTGGATCCTGATGCCCGAGCCACGCGGCGATCACAACCACGGGGACGCCGTTCAGGTGCATCAGAGTCGCGCACGAGTGGCGCGCATCGTGCAGCCGAACGTGGGGGAGACCAGCCCCGGCGAGTGCCTTGCGCCAGGCCGCGGTGAGGGTGTCCGGGTACGGCGCCGTTCCGAGCTCGTCCACGACCACGTAGCCGCTGTCGACCCATTTCGATCCGAGGCGGAGCTTTGCCTCCTTCTGCCGCTTCCGAACGCGACGCAGCGCGGCGGTCAAGTCGTCGGGCATCGGCAGCGTTCGGACACTGCTCTTCGTCTTCGGCGCACCGGTCGTCGCGCCACCCGCCGTGGCCAGACGCGCAGCCGTGACCGCGAGGGTCCCGGCGTCGAGGTCGATCGCGTCCCATTTCAACGCGAGGATCTCTCCGCGGCGCAGGCCGAGAACTGCCAGCCTCCAGGCGATCCCGAAGTTGTGCGAGTCTGTCGCGGCGAGCAGCGCGGAGACCTGCTCGGCGGTCAACGTGTTCATCTTCTTCTCGGTGTCGGTGGAGAGGGACTTCACGAGGGCGGCTGGGTTGCGCACGAGGACGCCTTGGTTCACCAGATCGTCGAAGACGCTGCGGGTCCGGGCGAGCATGGGGTTGATGGAAGTCGCGGCCCAGGTGGAGCGCACCTTCTTCGCGGACTTCTTCAACTTCGTCGGAGCGTTCCACGTCCCCATGTGACTCGTTCCCGCGCGCAGCGCCTGCACTACACCTTCGATGTCGTCCTTCGTGACGTCCTGCACCTTCTTCGCCCCGAGGTGATCCACGATCGGGCGGAGGCTCGTCACGTAAGCGCTCCGGGTCTTCGGCCGTATCCGCTGCCCGAGCAACCAGCTGTCAACGGCCTGCTGGACGGTGAGTTCGCTGGGTGCGACGTGCACGCCGCGGCTGCGGTCCGCGCCGGTTCCCTGGTGGAAGTCCACGGCCTCCTTGAGCGTCCGGAACCTCTTCCTCTTCTGCTGCCGCTTGCCGGTGCCCGTCACCTCGACGCGGACTTCGTACCGCCGGCCGGACGGCAGATCGATAGGGGTTACGAACTCAGGGATCTTCGCCATCGCTGGAGCATCTCTTGAGGCAAGGCCATTTGCAGTGTCAAAAGGACGACACGCCGACATGTGGACCGCACTCTGGCCTGCGCTCAGCGCGACACGCCGAAAAAGTACGCGATTCCGTTTCAGTTGGAGGCGCCCGATTCTCGTGGTGCGATTGCAACATGAGCGAGAACCAGAACAGCGATCTCGCCGCCGCGCTCGCCACGCTGCTGGCCGCGGTCGGCCAGAACCAGCCGCCTGCACCCGCTGCGCCGGTCACCATGCTGACCGTCGCCGAGACCGCCGAGATGCTGCGGTGCAGTGAGAGCCTCATCTACGCGCAGTTGAAGGACGGCAGGATCAAGGGAGTGAAGGTGGGGCGGAGAAGGTTGATCCCCATGCGCGAGATCGACCGACTCATCGCCGGAGACGTCGCCGCGTAGCACCCGACCCATATATAAGGAGCACCCCGTCACTCGCAACGAGTGGCGGGGTGCTTGCGTCGGTGAGTCGTCAGGCAGCGGCTTCGATCGCGGCGACCGTCTCCATGACCGCGACGCGTTCCATGATCTCGCGCCACCGGTTCCCGACGGCCATCGCGATGCTCGCGCGAGTCGACTCGTCTAGCTCCTCACGAGCGGCGGCGGCCACGGGATCCGCATCGAGCACGGAGCTGACGAAGGCAGTCGCCGGATCGCCGCCTTCGGCGAGCCACCGCGCGTTCGCAACCGCGAGTGCACCGGCGAAGGCCAGCGTGGCGGTTCCGCTGTTGGCGTCGGCCTCCGCGAACAACTCGGCGGCGGCGCGGCGGTGCATCTGCTCGTCGGCGGTCAGCTCCGGCACCTCGGTCAGGGCGGCGATCTCAGTCACGTCGACCCACACCTCGTGCAGCCAATCCGAGAGCGTCAGCATCGTGAAGGGGCCGACCTCCACCGCGGCGGCGTGCGTCACCGGGTCCGTGCTCAGCTCGTGGATCAGCTGGCAGGTCACCGTGGTCCCCTCGGCGTGCGCGCGGTGTCGTGCGGCGGCCACGGCCCCGGCGTACGCGGTGACGGCGGCGGGTGCGCAGCTGTCTTGAGCGATGGCGTAGGCGGCGAAGCGGTATGCGTTCTCGTTCATCGTTCTCTCCTTGGTTCAGGCGGTCCGGCGGTCGGGGCGCGACACCACGCGGTAGTGATGCCGCACCCTCACCGTCGGGTCAGATGTCGGGACCGTCGGCGTCGTCGTCGGTCTTGCCGGCGTAGACACCGAACGGATCGCCGGGCGGCACACGCGGCGTGTGTGGATCCGGCGTCCAGATGCGCGTCAGCTCGGTGTCGTTCTCGTCGGGGTCGGTCATAGTTCTCTTCCTTCTCTCTGGTCCGGCGGACCCCGCACCGCACCTCCCCGCGGAGGTGCGGCACGGCCGCTCGTCGGGTCAGCGGGACGGATCGACTCGGCAGCCGGTGACCGCCGTGGTCGCTTCGGCGGGGGCGGGCTCGAGCGCACCGTCGCCGTCGCGGTTGGGCAGCACGTAGGTCCGTCCGTCGACGCGGAGCACGCGCACGCAGCGGTCGCCAACCGAGACCCGATCGGTGACGGCGGCGGGGGTGCAGGCGTCACCCACACCGTCGACGCGGCGGAGCTGCTGGTCTCCCGCCGCGGCGCTCCAGGTGCGGCCGTCGAACGCGACGACCGACAGCTGGCACTCGTTCCCGACCATGCGGTGCGCGACCGCGGCCGGCGGTGCGACTCCCTCTTCGTGACGCGGCGTGAACGCGAGCGTCAGCAGCACTCCCAGCGTGAGAGCGAGTGCAGCGACGATGGTCGTACGGCTGGTGATGATCGACTTCACGATGCTCATGGGTGATCTCCTTCTAGTTGGTGGGCAGCGGCACGACTTCGCCGGACTCGGATCGGAGGTGCGGCACCACGCCGCGGGTCGGGACGGGCTCGGGCACCAGGTACACGGCGCTGCCGACGCGCACCCACGTGCCGCGCTCGTCGACGAACTGATACGGGGTGCTCGCGGCCGGATCGTCTGCCGTCGGGACGTTGGCGGCGGGGCTGCAGGTCCAGAGATCGGATGCCCCCGCGTTGCTGTGGAACGCCCGCTCGGCCTCGGTGTCGCGCACGAGCTGGCCGCCGTCCGTGCCGTACATCCGCCAGAGCGCGGCGTCCGAGGTGCGCACCCAGCTGCACCCTTCGCCGTGGCTGAACATGTACGGGAAGCCGCGCGCGGCGGCAGCCTCTGCCGCGATCCGGTCGACGCCGTTCGGCAGCCCGAGGACTCCGAGGATGGCGAGCTCGCGCTTACCGGCCTCAGCCTCGGCGCGCTTCACCTCACGGTCGGAGGCGACGCTCGGAGCGGCGGAGCTGGTCGGTGCCGAGATGGACTCGGTCGTCGGGGAGCAGGCGGTCAGGGCGAGGGTGACGGCCGCCAGGGCGATGGCACCGATGTTCTTGTTCATGTTCGTTCTCCTTCGGGTTCAGTTCGTGGGGGTCGTGGGTCCGGCGCTGGCCTCCGCGACCAGCACGGCGCCGCGCTCGCTGATCAGAGGCGGCAGCGCGTACGCCACGCCGTTGATCGAGACCTTCGTCGTGGTGCCGTCACGCCAGCGATACGGCGTGGACACCGCAGGGTCGGGGCGCGTCGGCATCGACCCCTGCTGGTAGCACTCCTTGGCGACCAGCGCGCCGGGGTGCGCCTTGAACCAGGACTGCTGGCGGTCGTCCCGGGACAGCGCACCGCCGCCGGAGTGGAGGCTCCACAGCGCACCGTCAGGCGTCCTGACCCAGGTGCATCCGTCGCCCCACGAGAAGGCCAGCGGCGTCCCGTCCTGGGCGGCGACCTCGGCCAGCTCGCCGATGACCGGGCCGGGAATGCCGAGCTGGCCGTTGCGGTCCAGCCGGCGCAGGGCCTCGCGCGACTGCTCCTTGAAGGACTTACTGGCGCTGGGCGATGCCGAGGTCGAGGAGTTCGTCGACGAGGCGGTCTCGGTCGGGGTGCCGCACGCGGTGAGGGTCAGGGCGACCGCAGCGAGCGCTGCGACCGAGTACTTCTTCGTGTTCATCTCGGTTCCTTTCGAAGGAGGGGAGGGTGTTGCACCCGGGGCGTCGGCGGGGTGGGTAGCGGAGGGTCTGGGTTATGTAGCGACGAGTTCGCGGGAGGCCGTGACGATGCGCTGGACAGCGGACTCTGAGAGACCCGTCACGTCGGCGAGCTCGCGGTTCGTTTCGCCGTTCGCCTTGCCACGAAGCACTCGGTGCACCGCGGCGAGCGGGGCGGTGGTGCGGCCTGCTTCGACGAGCAGTTCGGCGCGACGCAGGTACTCGTCGCCGTCCTCTGCGTCGCGATCGGTGGCGGTCTGCGTCGCGGCCGAAGCAGGTGCGTGCGTCGCGGCGGGTCGAGGAGTCGGCACCGCAGCGAGCCGCCGCGTCGTGGGCGCTTCGTCGCGGTGCTTCGCGGCTGCGTCGCGCGAATCATCCCTGGTCACGGGCAGTTCCTCGGTGTCTGCGTCGCGAAGTGCGTCGCGCTGCGTCGCGGTCTGAGTCGCGAGTTCCTCCGGCTCCGCGTCGCGAACTGACGTGGTCTGCGTCGCGAGCTCCGCGTCGCGAACGGAGGCAGTCTGCGTCGCGGTGGGAGCGGGCGCTGCGCCGCGCACGTCGCGAAGCATCGGTGCATCGACCTGCTCCGCGTCGCGGTTCGCAGTGGTCTGCACCGACTGCACCGGCTGCGTCGCGTCGGCGGGGGCGCTTCGCCACCATGCGCGCACCCGCTGCGGGAACGAGGGGCGGGCAGCCTTCGCCTTGCGTCGCGGGCGCGTCGCGGCCACCAGTCCCACGGTGCACACCGCGATGACACCGTCGAGGATCAGCGGGAACAGAGCTGCGTCGACGTAGCTGTACCCGTAACCCAGGGCCAGGTCGCGGAGCGCCGCGAAGCTGAGTCTGAACGCAGCGCTGGCCAGGCCGATCACGGCGAGGAGGAAGAACCAGAAGATCGCCGAGCCCGCTTCCGCCGCGGCCCGTGCCCACGCGGCCATGAGGTGGAACAGCCCGAGCAACGCGGTCGGTCCCAGGAGTGCGAGGACGACGGGGCCGATGGTCGCCCAGTGCAGGCCGTGCACGATCACGGTGTGAGCCACGTTGCCGGCGACGCTGGCCACCGTCGCGGAGACCAGCAAGGTCCACAGGATGGCGCGGACCTCGCGCAGGGGATCCAGTGCCTTGCGGTCGGACGTCACGGTCTTCTCCTCTTCATGCGCTGTGACCTGCGGAAACGGAGGCGCCGGCCACTCCGGCTGGTCGACGGTCACACTGGCGGCTCCTGCCGACCGGTCCGGCTGATCAGCGGCCACGGCGCTCGTAGCGGGCGCTGTGGCGGTGTTTGTAGCGCGGGTTGTAGCGGAACCCTGGTTGTGTTTCGCCTCGTCCGCACCCTCGAAGCCGGGGCAAACGTGCAGGTCGCAGGTCCGTGGATGCATGTCCACCCCCTCCGAGGAGGTGTACGGACCGGTCGCGGCGGAAGGCGCTTGTAGCGCGGGGGTGATCACGTGTCCGCCTCTCGCTCGACCCTCGCGTCGGCGATCATCTGCGCGACGGCATGGCGACCGAGGCCGACGCGGTCGGCGAGGGCGCGCTCGCTCACTCCGGTCTCGTGCAACAGGAGGAGCAGGTGCCCGAGTCGGCGGCGCCGCCCCTTCTCCCCGCGGACCCAGCGTTCGAGTCCGCGAAGTGCATCCTCCGCGGTCACCGGGTCGTCCGGATGCGTGTTGAGTGCCTGGGCCGCCACCGTGATGACGACGGAGAGTGCCTTGGTCGCGTCGCGGAGCTCCTCGGTCGCGCGGGCCGCGGCGGTCGGGTCTGTGGTCACGAAGCGAGTCATGCGAGCTCACCTCCGATCGCCTCGGCGACGGCGGCCTTGACCACCGCCGGATCGATGTCACCGACCGACGCTCCGTGAGCACCGGCCGACTGTCCCTGTGCACCGGCCGCCACTGCCGACGTCTCCTGACCGACGTTCCCCGTGTACCGAGCGTCCGTATCCGCGGGATTCTGTGACTCCGCGTCGAGTTCGTGCAGGTCAGCGACGTGCACGGGCCTCCATTCGCCATCAGACTTCTCCAAGTCGACGCCGCGGTACCGCGCCGCGGTGCCGGAGAGCCAGTTGCTCAGCGTCTGCGGGCGCACCCCGTGCGAGCCGCGGGCGGTGGTGGTGACCGCCGCTCCGCCGAGCACAGCGGCCGCCGTGACGTCGACGACCGCGGCATGGATCTCGCGCTCGGCGGCGGTCCAGGAGGCGACCGCCGCGATCATCTGCGCGGGGGACGGGTACTCGGTCTCGGACAAGGCCCTGAGCGCGGCGGCGGCACGACCGATCCGCTTCACCGCCTCGCGGGCGGCATCACGGCTGAGCTCCACCGAGGCCTGGACGTTGGACGGGGTCGGGCTCTTCTTCAGGTGCGGGGCGAGGGACGGGTACGAGGTCATGTTGATCTCCGTTCGTGGGGTCAGATCACGTGGACGTTGGACAGGGGCTTGCGGCCGGGGCTGTAGCGCTTGGACGTCGGGTCGAAGACAGCAGCGGCGGGGTCAGGCGTTCCGTCGGGAAGATCGAGGAGTACTGCTGGAAGCGAGTCGGAGCTCGGCTCGGACACCGGCGTCCAGTCCTGCCATGAGCCGTCGCCTCCCTCCTCGCCCGGAAGCGGGAACCGCCACGCGATCCGTCGCGGGCGGGGAGCGGCGGCCACCGCCGCGGCCATCGCGTCTGCTGCGGGACCGGGCGGGTTGAAGAACCCCTGGAACATCGAGATGGTCATGTCGCCCTCCTCGCCGACATCGGCCACCAAACTGCGGCCCTTGATGTTCGGGTTGATCCCGTCGCGCACCTTCTTCGCCGCCGCTCGCTGATCCGCGAACAGAGCAGAGAGGTGGTCGTCATCGGGGCGGCCGACCACCACCTGAGTCTTGAGGTTTCCCCGCAGCGTTCCGGGAAGAGCGCTGACGTACGCGTGCTGCCCGGCGAGGACGACGAAGACCTTGAGTTCACGTGCCTCCGCGGCGAGCTGCTCCATACGCGTGCGGGTGACTTCGGCGGCGGCCTTCTGCTCCTTGGTGCCTCCGCCCAACGTGTGGAGCCAGCTGCCCCACTCGTCAAAGAACAGGACCAGCGGAGTCGGTCGGTACTCGTGGCCTGCCCGCTGGATGAGATCCTGCAGAGCCTGCCGGCGGCGGTACTCATCGTGGGTGAACTGGACCGCGCGATGCAGTGTCGCTTGGGATCCGGCGCAGTATCCGATGATTCCGTTGCGCCCGCTGAGTGCGATACGGCGCATGTCACTACCGGCGCGGCCGTCAGCCAGTAGAACGGATGCCCCTTGCAAGCAGGCAGCGTCGAGGAGAGAGGTGATCAGCGTCGTCTTGCCGGATCCGGTTCCACCGAACACGGCCATGTGCGGGGTGGCGGCCTGCGGCACGAGGATCGGCGAACCGTCCCCACGCACACCCAACGGGAGCACAAAACTCGACCCCGCGGCGTGACGCTCTGCCTCCGTGCGGGGCCGAACGAAGAGCGCCGGCGACATCACGTTGACCTTCGGGAAGTCCGCTCCGACGGACTTGGTGTTCAGGTGCAGCACGGGATGTACGCCGTGCTCCGACACCTCCAGGGCCGGTGCGTTCAGCGACTGCCGCAGCGCGGCGCGCGCCCGCTCGACGTTGGCGATGGTGAGTCCGCCGGGGAGCTCCAACTCGACGGTGCCGCCGCGCTGATCCTCGCTGAACTCATGGATCTTTGGCCGCCTCTTCTTTCCCTTGACCGAGCCCGGAACGCTGAGCCCGGCAGCGTCCCAGACGGCCGCACGCGACGCGGGATCGGAGTAGAACCTGCCGGCCTTCTGTCCGTGCGAGGCCCACGCGTCGACGGTCACGCCGACGCCGTCACGCCGGAGAGTGAAGGCGCTTCCACCCGCGCGCTTCACCTCGAAGGATCCGAGGTTCCCAGCGGCCTCGATCGCCGCGAGCATCGCCGAGGCGATCGGCTTCCCCTTCATTCCGGCGGGCGGCTGCACTGTCGCGGCGACCGTCTCACCCACTACGCCGGTGGTGATCTGCGTACCCGCGGGGGCCATGGGCTCGAGCGTCTTGCGCAGCCGATCGGCTACCCAGGCGGCGCCGGACAGACGCGGCGTCTCCGACTCCTGCCCTCCCGTCTGCGCGGGCAGTGGACGGGCGGTCTCGATGGCCGGGAGCATCGCCAGGTAGCGATCGACCTCGGCGGTGAGAGCCTTTTCCTGCGCCTCGGCGGCTGCCTTCTGCGCGGCGTGTTCCTGCTCGGCCTCGGCCTCATCG
The DNA here is from genome assembly GCF_000241305.1 of Gordonia effusa NBRC 100432. Taxonomy (GTDB): domain Bacteria; phylum Actinomycetota; class Actinomycetes; order Mycobacteriales; family Mycobacteriaceae; genus Gordonia; species Gordonia effusa. The sequence goes on along the minus strand of NZ_BAEH01000086.1, from coordinate 8,601 downwards.
TCGGCCGGCTTGGGGGCGTCGGTGGGCTCGGGCGTGGGCTCGTCGATGCCCTCGAAGAGGAAGTCGTACTCGGCGGACATGCTCACCAGTCCTCGTCGTCGCTGTCGCTCGATGCGGCGGGCCCGCTGTTCTGGTCCAGGGCAGCGAGGTCGCGATTCGAGAGCACGACCACCCACTCACCGCTCGCGTGAATGCGTGCGGCCGGGCCGGCGTGACGGACGCGGGCGGTGCGCTCGAGCAGGGTGCGAACCTTGTCGATCTCGGTGCCGCCGACGAGGACGGAGGCGGGGCGGATCACCAGCGCGGCGTCCCCCTCGTCGCCGGTGGGCTCGACGCGCACCACGGAGGCGGCAGGAGTGAACGCGCCGGTCTCCGGATCGGTCTCGCCGAGCCGTCCGAGCTCGCACGCCTCGGCGAACGCGCGCTGCGCGGGGGCGATGCTGCCGGCCCGCGTCATCACGGTGGCGAGGGCCGTGCCCGGGGTCCAAGGCACCACGGCGCCCAGTGCCCCATACCGCGCGAGATCCTGGGGATCGGTGGGCGGGCCCGTGACGGCGGGCACTTGCACCGCGGGTGCCGGGAGGCCCAAGCCGAGCGGATCGAACTCCGACCGCGGAGGCAGCTGTGCGAGCGCGGCCTGCTCCGCCTCGGTCTGCCGGCGTGCGAGGTCAGCGGCGGCGAGGGCGCGACCGCGAGCGGCCTCGGCGGCGGTGGCCTGCTCCCGATCCTCGGCGTTGCCCTTGCGGATCGTGACGGTGACGGTGATGGCGATGGCGATGCCCAGGAGCAGGCAGATCATGCCGGCGTGGTCACTGAACCAGGAGCCGAGGCCGCTGGAACCGCCGGAGGATTCGGCGCCCTCGCGCCAAGCGGTCTCGACCCCTTCGGCCGAGTCGCAGAGGCGGCGGAGGTTCTCAGAGAGCTCTGCGCAGTCCGGATCCGCGGCGTAGGCCGTGTTGGGTGCGGCGAGCGCGAGGGCTGTGACAGTGAATGCGCTGGTCAGGAGCCCGCGAACGCCGGGGGACGTGACACTCGTTCGTCGGGAGCTGCGGTGGATGCGGTGGGTCATGGCAACCATGGTGGGCGAAGGTTTGCACGGTGCACAACGTCGGAAACCAGTGCGGCGCAGTCAGTTTGGCGTTCGTGGACGGTTCGTGACGGCTGTTGTCGCAACATGTCGCGGGCCAAAGAAAGTTTCCGGCGCGACACGCTCCTGACCAGCGCGGGGCGTTTGAGTCGTCGCCCGGTGGCGGTCGCTGACATAGTGCTGCGGCACACGGCGTCGCGAGGCGTCTGAAGTCGGGAGAAGGGACCGAGATGAAGCAGAGCAAGGGCATGAGGATCGGCTACCGGCCGGCCGAGATCGCGGCGGGAACAGGCTTCAGCCTCCGCACGATCCAGCGCAAGATCGCGGACGGGGAACTCGTTGCGCACCGCTGTGGGAAGGCGATCCTTGTCTACCCGCAGGATCTCGACGCGTGGCTCGACTCGCTGCCGACTGTCGTGGACGGTGCCGCCGCATGAGTACCGAAGGAGTCCGCGCCGCGGCCGAGGGTCTGTTCCGCGCTACCCGTCCCGGCGACCGCCACGGCGCTGTCATCGCCGGGTGCCGCGCCGCTGCACGGGTCGCACACGTGGATCACGCGGTCGCGTTCACCATCGGGTCGCTGGCCGCAGAGGAGAGGAGCCGGGCCGCGGAGATCGATTCCTGGTTGGACCGCAACTGGGCGCAGATCGCGCCCTGACCCCAAACATGCGAAAGGGCCGGTTCGTGGCCGGCCCGATCGCTCAAGTACGCCCCCGAGTACCAATCGAAAGGCAACACCATGTTCGCACATCTCGACGTGGCCTCAAGCCCTGAGCGCGACACGCCGACCGCCGAGGTGGTCGCCCACTCCTTCTCCGAGCTCGAGGCACTGCTCGCCCGGCCCCGCACCGAGGGCGAACCGCTCCTCGTGCGGCTGGAGGGCCCGGCCGCCGCGCAGATCCTCGGAGTGGGGGTGGCCGTCACGGTCACCCCCGCTGTCGCCGAGGAGGTGACGCGATGAGCACCACCTTCGAAGCGTTCCTAGCCACGCGCCCGCAGCTCGTCCGCGACTCCACCCCGCTCCCCGGGCTGTGCCACTGCCCCGACCGGTACTCGGTCGACGACCGCCCGATCGTGATCCGGCACAGCGTCTGCGACAACACCCCCGGCTCGTACGCGTGGGTCGACCTGAGCAACGAGGGCGGGCCCCTCATGCGTTCGGTCGACCTGGAGGCTCTCGCGGCCTGGATCCCCGCGCCGCCGCCGGCCCCCTCGCTGGACCCCGGCCTCGCGGTGTTCGTGATCCGGCGCATGCTCGCGCTGGGGTTCCACCTCGTGCGGCTGCACGCCGGCACCAAGAAGCCGATCGGCGCCGGCTGGAACGACCCGGCTCGTACCCCCGCCCTCACGGAGGAGGAAGCTCTCGCACACGTGCTGGAGGGCGGCAACCTCGGCGTGCTGCTCGGGCCGTCGCACCTCATCGTGGTCGATGCCGAGAACCTCGCAGCGGTGCAGGCACTGAAGGCGGCTGGGCTGCAGCCGGTGCTGATCACGGCGAAGGGCACGCTGCCCGTGCAATGCGACCCGCGCTACGACAAGCGTGGCGGTGGACATGCCTGGCTGCGGGTGCCGGAGTCGCACCGCGGGCGGCGCCTGTCGAACATCCCGCAGGCCAGGGTCGGTGACGGCGGTCTGATCGATGTGCTGGCCGCGCCCGGGAGCATGGCGGTGGTGCCGCCCACCGCACTCATCGCGGCGGGAGGTCATCGGTACGTGGCGGATGGCGGCCACCAGGTGTGGCACGCCGAGGACGTGGCGGACGCGCCCGAGTGGCTGTTCGACCCGGCCGTCGAGTGCCCGGCCGGTATGGAGAAACTGCACGGCGGGCTCGCCGAGAAGGTCCGGGAGCGTGGACCGGTCTCGGAGTCGTCCGTGGAGCTGAGCTCGGACCTGGATGCGGTGCCGTGGGGGGAGGTGCTGGCACTCGATCCGCAGGCCCGACTGGAGGACTGGGGCGACGAGGATCCTGAGTGCGGATGCACGGAAGTACACTTCCGCGGCGCGACGCACCGCCGGAGCGCGTGGCTCCACGCGTGCGACCGTGGCACCTATGCGCACTTCGTCTCGGACACCGCAATGGCGTCGCTGAAGCTGGATATGCGCACCGTGAGCAAGGCTCAGCTCGCCGCCTCGCTGATGGGCGTTCCGTCGACGGGAGCCGGGTTCCGCGCGGTCGCGAAGCACTTCGGGATCGAGCTGCGTCGGGACCACGAATTCCACACCATCGATGCCGACGACCTCGAGGAGGCCGCGACCGAGGCCGAGGCCGCCGCAGCAGGGGGTGTCACCACGGTCGCTGTGCCGACGACGGGCACGCCGATGCCGGACGGATCGCACAGGGGTGAGATCGTCCACGTCGAGGTGGGGGCCGATGGTCTGCTTCGCCGGGCGCAGCGCCTCCGTGGTGCCGCCGCTGAACTGCGTGCCGGGCAGCATCCGGTCGAGCCGCGGGATGGAGCGGTGCTGCTGGGGGCGGACTCGGTCGTCGGGGCACCGACGGTGGGGGCGAACGCGCTCCAGCCGATGCCGGAGCCGGAGCCGGAGCAGACGGCCGAGGAACGGGCTGCCGCCGAGGCTGAGGCGCTCGCGGACAAGCGCGACCCGTACCGGCACCTGCCGGACCCGTGCACCGAGGAGCTCGAGGAGTTGGTGTTCGGGGATCCGCGTCTGCCGCAGGTGGGCCAGATCCGCACGGCGGCCCGCGCCGCGGCGATGTCGCCCTGGTCGACCCTCGGCCTGAGCATCGGCCGCGGCCTGCTGCGGGTCCGGGCGAGTGTCCTGGTACCGGACCTGGTCGGCGGCATGCCGGCGCCTCTGAACTACCAGATCGGCATCGTCGGTGCTTCGGGGCGTGGCAAGGGCGCGGCGCACGGCCTGGTGATCTATGACGCCGGGGTGCTGATCCACACCGAGGACTCGGTCGACAAGAAGTTCATGCCGCCGTCGGGCGCCGCGCTCGCCGGACTGTTCGTGGCACGCCAGAAGGACGACGACGGCAAGGTGGAGGTCGTGCCCATCCGTGAAGCCGCCTGGTGCGACTGGTCCGAAGTGGACACGCTCACGGCGCAGTCCGGACGTGGGGGCAATGACCTCGCTTCTGAGCTGCGCGCCGCGATCACCGGAGCCGAGCTCGGCACCGATCCGAAGAAGGACGGCGCGGACCCGCTGAAGGTCGAGCCCCTGTCGTACCGGATCCTCGTGTCGTTCTCGACGCAGTACGGCAAGCCTGCGATGGCGCTGATGGCCGAGCGTGACGGCGGCACCCTGCAGCGCACCAACTGGTTCTCCACCTCTGACCCACGCAGCCTGTCCAAGCGCCCGCGCGGTCCCAAGCCGCGTGCGGAGATCGACATCATGCGCGGCCTTCCGACCTCGCACGTGGTGAAGCACCCCGACGGTGACCGCGAGTTGCTCACCGTAGACGACGCCATTCACGACGAGGTGTGGGAGGCCCAGGCCAACAAGATCCGCTTCGACCGCGACGTGGACGAACTCGCCGGCCACCAGAACCTGAACCGACTGCGCACCGCGGCGTGGGCCGCCCTGATCCAGCACCAGGCTCACATCGGCGCTTTCGAGTGGGAGTGGGCCGGCCACGTGATGGAGCACTCGCGGCGCGTGCGTGACCGCCTCGAAGCCTCGGTGAAGGGCCTCAAGAAGGAGCAGGCGCAGGAGAACGGCAGCCTCGACTTCGACCGCAAGAACGCGGCGGAGCTGGCGAAGGTGGCGCACACCGAGGCTCTGCTCACCTCCCTCGCCAAGTGGGGCCGCGACGTCCGGGAAGGGCGCAACAAGTTCGGCAAGAGCGGCCCGACGTTCACGCTGCGGGACATCCAGGCGTCGGCGAAGAACGCGAAGTCGGAGCGGTACACCAGGGCTGCGGAGCTCGCGACCGAGCTGTGCATGCGGCAGCTGTGGGTCTGCGAAGGCGAGCGGATGCGCTCCGTCGAGCCCGACCCTGAGTGACCTCGCGGCGGGTGTCCACCCAGGTGTCCACCCTGGGTGGACGGTGGGTGGACAGTCGGGTGAAACGGATCGTCGAACCGCAGGTGTCCACCCGTCCACCCGTCCACCCTGGGTGGACGCGCCGCGGATGGCTCCTATAAGAGACGGCCGCAGCTTCACTTAACTACTACCGTCACCTGGTCTTTTGTGAATCAGTCTCCCGGATTCCCCCGACCGTCCACCTTGGGTGGACGGGTGGACACCCCCGCTGAGGGTGGACACCCCGCCGAGGGTGGACAGGTCGGTAGACCGCCCGCCGAGTAGCCACTGACGGCTATCGGTGGGGACCGCGCCGCGCTGTGCGAAGACTGTCACTGCCGGGCAATACGCTGGTTCCGTGGACTCTGAGCCTCTCACGCTGAGCGACATCGACACGACCCGTGCGCTGCGCACCGACGATGAACTTCTCCGACTCGTCGCCGCGATCCACGGATCCCGAGCGGAGGCCCAAGAGACCAACTGGCTGGAGTGGAAGAGCAGCCTGGACCTCAACACCGCCGCGGGTAAGTTCGCCGTCGCCAAGGCGGTCCTCGGGTTCGCCAACCGGTCTGTCGAAGACGCGCGACTCAACTGCGGCGGCGTCGCCTACATGGTGGTGGGCGTGGAACCCGGCGCCGCAGCTGGGATCCCTGCGATCGACCACGCAGATCTGACACCGGGGATCAAGACGTACGCCATGACGCCTCGGTTCACGCCTCGCACAATCCGGTTCTCCGGGGTCGAGGTGCTCGTGGTCGTGGTGGAGCCACCCGAGCCCGGCGACTCCACGCACACGTTGCAGAAGCAGTACGACAAGTTCCACGCTGGGCTGGTGTTCCATCGCGGAACGGCTCGCACCGCTCCGGCGGGGCCTATGGAGATGGAGATGCTCGGCCGCCGACTGGTGGCGGGTGCACAGCGGCAGGAACTCGACCTGGAGCTGACGGCCGATGCGGAACCGCTCATGCGACTGAGCATCGAGCGGGAGGAGCTCGAGGACTGGTTGCGGCGCCATGAGGCCTATGTGGGGGCCAATAGCGGCAAGCCCGCGGATCGGCCACCTCCGCGCCCCAAGCCGCAGCCCAATCCGGCACGTCCGGCCTGGGCTGCGTACGACACGTTCAGTTCGCTCGGTGACATCACCGGGTCCTTCGGGATGCTCCGGTACGCCGACCCGAAGGACGCCGAGGAGTTCGACCGCCGGGTCGCCGACTACCTCGCCAAGCTACGCAGCCGGCTGATGGATCACGTGCTCCGTCAGATCGTCGACGACGATGACGCGAACACCGTGCATTTCCGGGTCGGCAACGACACCGACGACGCGGTGTCCGGTGTGCAACTGATGGTCCGCATCCGGAAGGGCGGTGTTCTCGTGCGCACCTACCCGCCGAGTGTTCCCGACCTCCCGACTCTCCCGAAGTGGCCGGACCCATTGGACAAAATGCTCGCCAACGCTCGTGCAGGTCTGGGGAGGGCTGAGATTCCCGACTTCTTCCCCCGCGCCGGGTCCGTTGTCGACACCGGCGATGCCTTCGAGGTCACCTGGGACGTCGGTGACCTCAGGCCTCGGGAGCGGTCCGCTGACTTCACCCTGACCATCGTCGCCGGCATCGACGCGCCGGAGGAGATCAGCGTGGAGATGATCGCCAGCGCCATGGACCGCCGCGGGATCCGGACGAAGACGGAGCAGATCACCGTCTTGCCGGAGGCTTGGACTATCGACGACTTCTACGACGCGGAGCCGCAGGACTGACCGGCTGACGCCACCGCGTCACGAACTAACGTTGCGGGACATGAACTTCGTGGTCGCTCGCAGACTGGAGAAGTGGCCCAACGCGCACTCGCGCGCGGAAGCCGCCCGCATGCTCGACAGCGGCGCCTCTCTGGCCGAGGTTCTGCGACGTTACCCCGACGCGGTGCCCAACCGTTGGAAGGGCAAGCCCGTCGAACCGGCCCGCCGCGTGATCTACGCGTACTACGCACTGCTGCAGGAGGTCCAAGGTGAACCCGATGTCGACCCCGCCGACGCTGCGAAGGTCGAGACGATCATGCGCGACGAGGGAATCGCGCTGGCCTGCATCCGCACGGGCAGCGCGCTGACGCGGTACCGCAACGAGTGGCCGCCACTGCGCTGGTACCGCGACCAGGCTCCGGAAAGCTGGACGAGCGAGTACGAGGCCCTGCTGCGCACTGGCTCGGGAGAACACTGACGTCGCACAGAAGCAGTGGTGCGCCCAGCTGTGCGTTGCACGTCGGGCTACCTTGTAGCGATGCGGTGGTACGCGCGCCCCGAGGGCAGCTGCGCACAGCTGAACCTCGCGCCTCAGCTCGACTCATGGGACCGGGCCGACAACCGCAGCCAGGTGCAGCTGGGGAGCTTCCTGGACGAGGCGCAGGCCCTACTCGTCCCCTCGCGGATCGATGGCCCCTGGGCGCTGCGGCTCGACGTCGGATTGGCTCCGCACCTGGATCTCCTGGACAAGCGTGACCTCGACAACTACGCGAAGCCGCTCGCTTCCCGTCTGTCCGACAGTGGGCTGGTGTCGGTCTGGTGCACCAAGCGCAGCGGCGGGCACTCCGCTGTGAGGATCGAGGCAGCCCGCGAGGTGCCTGCGCCGTCGGCCGAGGTGCTGCAGTTGGTCACTACTGCATCCTGGGACGGCCCTGCGGCGAAGGAGCAGATCCGCTCGGCCCTCGCAGGTGTCCCGGAGCTGCCGGATGGACCCGTCATGCTCGAACTTGCCTTCACCGTCGGGCCGAGCAGGAACTGGCTGAACCTATGGAAGCCGACCATCGACTCGCTGGGCTCCCTTCTCGGCCACGAGCAACCGTTCCGCACGTGGAACCCCCGCGACGGCAGGATCACCGAGCTGGGTCTGCACCTCGACGTCGACCCGTCGCTTCGCTACGAGGTCGGCATCGGTATCGCAGCTCGACCCGTCGTGGCGGCGCGGATGGACGCCGGGTAGGCACGCGCCCTCCGCAGCTACCCGACCTCAAACCCCCACGCGATTGCACGGGCGAGACTCGGTGAGTAGTACGCGCGGTCGGCTGTCTTCTTGAACCGCAGGGACCCGGGGTGCTCGGGGAAGAGCAGGTACGTCGCCGCTGGTCTCGGAGCGCGGGGCCTGACGAACGGCCACGACACCTGCGGCGCGTCGGGGTAGCGCTCCGTCAGGACCTTCTCGGCGTCCTCGCCCAAACCGATGATCAGCCGCGGCGACACGATGTCCAGTTCCTCATGCAGGAAGTGCCGGCAGTTCTCGATCTCGTGCCGATCCGACTTCCGGTCGTTCTCCGGGTGGCAGTGCACCACGTTCGAGATGAACAGGTCGGACTTCTTCAGATCGGCCAGTTCCAGCGCACGGTCGATGTACCGCCCGCTGCCGCCGGTGAACGGGATCCCCGACTCCATGCACTTGCGGCACAGGCTCTGCCCGACGATGGCGACGGGAGCGTGTGCCGATCCGTACCCCGGTGCCGAAGCGGTCACCCCGGGCACGTTCATGTCCGGGCACTGCCGACACGTG
>NZ_BAEH01000087.1 GCF_000241305.1 Gordonia effusa NBRC 100432 | reverse complement strand
GATTGACAGTGCGCCGCCCTTATTGTCGGGGATGGCTCGTACGGTGAGGTTCTGTATTGCCACCGTCATCATCGACGCACCACAGCCAGCTGCGGTCCAGTTAAGCGCGCACAGTAACGATGGCGAACTCCCACTGCCACCGCGCCGCGGCGGCTAGCTCGCCAACGAGCGGAGCGAATGACTGGCCCGCGGCAAGGCAACTCGCGAACAATCCCGCATCGCGGCTCAGTCGTTCGGCGGGCACCAAGTCGGCGAGCGATGCGAGCAGACGCGGCGTGGTAAACGCATTCGCCGAGCCCATCACGACTCGAGCGACAAGGAAGACGCCGATATTCGGAGCCAGGGCACAGGGCAAGGTGCCGATGGCGTAGGTGAGGCGGTCAAAGGAAAGGGGGCTCGCAGATACGCGGATTTGAATCTACACTTGCTGCTATTGACTCGGCCGGTGTGAGCTGGCACACGTTGCATCTGGGAGGAATAAACGTGGATATGAGACGCGCACTGGTGATGATCGTGGCCTTCGCGAGCGCGATTACGGGGGGACTGCTGGTGCCAACCGCGGCATCCGCGGTTCCATCGAATTGCCCCAAGGTCTATGTACTGGCCATCCCGGGGACGTGGGAAAGGAGTCCCGGCCTGGTGGGAACGGTGACCAGAGACCTAGGACCCGACACCCAAGTAAGCTACGTCGGCTACAACGCGACTGCCTTCCCGTGGGAAAACGGCGGCTCGATTTACGGGCAGTCCAAGGCGCAGGCGGTCGCCAATACCTGGGGTCTGGCGCGGAAAATGCTGCGCCGCTGTGCGGGGACCAAGATCGCGCTGGCGGGCTATAGCCAGGGGGCGGACGCCGCGGGCGATGTGACGTCGGAGATCGGCACCGGCCGCGCTGCGATCCGCCCGAGCCAGTTCGCGGGTGCGGTGCTCATCTCCGACCCCCGACGATCGCGCCGCGACGCGCTCGTCGGTCCGGCGCTCACCGGGCAAGGCAGCGGTGGTCCGCGAATCGGCGGATTCGGCTGGGTGAGCAATAGGACTTTCAGCATCTGTCATCCAAAAGACCTGTACTGCAACGTCGATCGCGACTACTACGTCACCAGAATCGTGGGGTACCTAGCCGAGACCAGCAATCCGACGCCTAGTCAGTTCGCGGAGTATCAAGCCGAGGCGGGAGCGATTTTCCGGGACATGATGACCCGCGGTGGGCTGGCTGCGATTCCCCGAGAACTGAGTAACGCGAGAGCGACCGAACAGCTCATCAAGTTCGGTCGGTTCCTGCTCTCGGGTGCGCACGGCGAGTATTCGACGTTGCAGGTGGCGCCGGGCACCAACGCGTTGACGTGGGCGCGGAACTACTTGGCGAAGTTGGGCTGACGGTAACGCTCGCGACGCGCTCAAGAAGCGTAAGCAATGTGGAGCGTTCTGTTTCGTTGAGCTGACCGAACACCGCATCCTGGATCCCTGCCCTGACGACGTGTGTCAAGTCTGACGTTCATCTGACTGTCGGACATCTGTAACGGTCTTGACGCCGGATTCGATACCCAGAATGTAAGACTTCGACGTGTCGTTCACCACTTTCTTCTCGGAGAGGGTGCGGCAAGGAGAATTCTCGTTACAGTAGAACAAAGTAATGACCGCCGCTGCTCTGCAGCAGTTCACAGATCCGGGAGTGATTGAAATGAGGCTCGCAACAGCACCTCTCAATCATCGTAAGTCGCTGTCGTTGACCACCCTCGCGGCCGGACATCTACGTCGCCCGCGCGTGGCACGTCGATTCCCGGAAGAGGCCGAGCGGTTGGTCACCAATGCTGAGTTGCGTCGTCTGCATCCGTAGTCGTGGTTGGCGCCTTCATTGCGTCAATCCATAAGGGCACGTAGCCTTAGGCAAGTAGCCATCCCATCGCGGTGGGTTTGGAAGTGAGCCACAGGACAACTCGCCGGACGACGAGGCCTGTGGCTCGCGTCGTTTGTCAGACCAGATGTAGTTCCACTGCGCTCCCCAGTACTTGCAGATGTTCGGGATGGCCAATCCGCGCCTGAACCACTGCGCCACACACGATGTCGGCTGCCCACAAGGCGGGTTCCACGCGGCCTACCGCATGCTCAATCCGCAGCGTTGATGCAATGACCCGTCGAGCGCGAAGCATTTGCATCGTCGCCAAATCGCTCTGGTCCAATTGGCCGCGAGACTCGAAAGTTATTGTCGAGCAGGGCATTTCAGTCAGATGTGGGAGCAGATATTCCAAGCACTTACGTCGATGTCTGCGGTCGCTCGCCTTGGCTTCGCGGTGTATCACGACAAATCCTGTGACCGGTAGGTGCGCCACCGTGTCGACGAGTTCGCGGCGCCGTGCATAACTGCTGCCATGCCAATGCACCTTCGGTTCACCAATTCGAAGGTCCTCCATTGCCGCGCGCAGCTCGGCGAGGTCGTCCTCCTCACAGAGCATTGCCGTCAGCAGATAGGCGCCCGGATCTAAATCGGGGCGCGACCCACTTTCGTCTGCCCACGCGGTCAACATCAGCCCACCTCCCCATGGTCTGCATTCCCCCAACCCCAGCCGCTACTCGCTGACGACGGTGACCGACTCGCCGGCGAACTCGACGACATCGCCGGCGACTAGTTGGCGACCTCGTCGGCGTTCCACGTCATCATTCACTCGAACCAGACCGTCGGCGATCACTGCCTTCGCATCCGCGCCCGAATCAATCAGATTTGCCAGTTTTAAGAACTGCCCCAGGCGAATTGAGTGGTCGCTGATTGGAATATCGTTCACGCCGCAATTCTAGGGCGAGGTCGAATGCTTTGGCCCGCCCGGACGCTACCGTTACTCCATGACAGCGCATTCGGATCGTGTACGCGATGCCAACTGGCGGTCCAACGACCTCATCGAACATATTCGACGCCCCCAGGGATTCGGCGCGGCGGCGCCACGGATCGCGGCCACCATAACCGGGATCCTCGCCACACTGTCTCTGTTGTCGAGTATCTTCCCGCCCTTCCGGCATTTGATCCACGTGCCACGGGATTTCATCGACAACTTCGTTATTTCGATGCCCGACACCAGCTTCGCGTGGGCGTTCGTTCTGGCGATGGTCGCGATTGCCCTTGGTAGCCGAAAGCGGATGGCGTGGTGGATTTCGGTCTGTTACCTGCTGCTGTACATGGGCTCCAATATTGCCTACCTGTTCGATCCCCTCGCCTCGCAGTACGGCGTCGACGACGCCGAGCGGATCGGCATCTATATCGGGCTCAGTATCGACCTGGCGGCGTTGATCTTCCTGATCGCGACCTACCGGCAGTTCTATACCAAGGTGCGTCGGGGAGCCGGATTAGCCGCTCTCGCAGTACTTTTGGGCGGACTGACGGTGGCGACGCTAATCGGTTGGGGTCTGGTGCTGCTAGTACCGCACACGCTCGAGCCCGGTGAGCGGTTCGCATATGCCCTCAATCGGGTGGTCGCGTTCAGCACCGTCGATTCGCGAACGTTCAACGACCACCATTCGATCGCGCCGATCAACGGATTGCTCGGACTCTTTGGCGCACTGGCGCTCATGGTCGCAGCGGTGGTGCTGCTCCGTTCCCAGCGGCTCAAGTCGCTGATGACCGTCGATGACGAGAAATTGATCCGCGCGCTGATCACCACCTTCAATGACGATGATTCGCTGGCGTATTTCTCGACCCGCCGAGACAAGGCCGTCGTGTTCTCCGCCGACGGTCGCGCTGCGATCACCTATCGAGTCGAGTTGTCCGTCGGGCTTGCCGGTGGTGATCCGATCGGCGATCCGCAGTCGTGGCCTCGCGCGATCGAAGCATTCCTCACTCTCTGCGAACAGTACGGTTGGCATCCCGCCGCGATGGGGGCGAGCTCCCGTGGCGCACGGGCGTATCACGACGCCGGATTCGGGAGTCTCAACATCGGCGACGAGGCGATCCTCCATGCCGGCGCGTTCAGTCTCAACGGTCCGGCGATGAAAGGTGTCCGACAAGCGGTGACGCGCGCCAAACGTGCCGGGGTTGGTGTGCGCATCCGACGTCATTCGGAACTGAGCCCCGCCGAGCGAGACGCGATGGTGGCACTCGCCGACGAGTGGCGCGACACCGACGAGGAGCGTGGCTTCGCGATGGCACTCGGCCGGCTCGGCGACGAACACGATGGCAATTGTCTTCTGGTAGAGGCCATTTCCGCGATGGATACCGAACATGCCAAGCCGGTCGGCATGCTGTCCTTCGTTCCGTGGGGACGGACCGGAGTGTCGTTGGATGTGATGCGGCGCGACCGGCAGTCGGTGAACGGCATTGTCGAGCTGATGGTCAGCGAACTCGCGCGCAACGCCGAAGATATTGGTATCACTCAGGTTTCGCTGAACTTCGCGACCTTCCGGGCCTTCTTCGAGCAGGGCAATCAAATCGGTGCCGGGCCCGTGATGCGACTTTCGTACTCGGTATTGATGTTCGGCTCCAAGTTCTTTCAGATGGAGTCGCTGTACAAGTCGAACGCGAAGTACCTGCCGGAGTGGGTACCGCGCTACCTCTGTTTCGAAGACGCCCGCATGATTCCTCGTGTTGGGTTGGCGTCGGTGGTCACCGAAGGTTTCATCACGCTGCCGTCGTTCGGGCTGCGTCGGCGCCAATATACGGCGGGGTCGTCGTCGATCCCCGCCGGCGTTGACCTCGAAGCGTTGCTGGTCCAACTCGATGAGGAACGGGTGGCCGATCGTGACACTGCCCGACGTCCCGAGCAGGTCCGGGTACGGATGAACAAGCTACAAGAGTTGCGCGACAACGGGATCGACCCCTATCCGGTCGCGCAACGGCCGACCTGCACCATCTCCGATGCGGCGACGAGTGAACCGGGTACCCCGGTGCGTATCGCGGGACGAGTGACCCGACTCCGCGACTTCGGCGGGGTGGTGTTCGCTCAAGTACACGACTGGTCCGGTCAGGTTCAGGTTCTCGTCGAGGCGGCGAAACTCGACTCGGGCACAATAGATTTCGCTGCGACGGTGGATCTCGGCGATCTGATTTTGGTTACCGGTGAAACGGGCACCAGCCGGTCGGGAGAAACTTCTGTGCTGGTGCGGACCTGGTCGATGATCGGGAAATGTCTACACCCGCTGCCGAATAAGTGGACCGGCCTCACCGACCCGGAAGCTCGGGTACGACAGCGATATGTCGACCTGGCGATCGACGCCGACAGTCGTCGCCTCCTCAAGACTCGAAGCACGGTGGTGCGCGCGCTTCGGGACTACCTCGATCAACGTGACTTCGTGGAAGTGGAAACGCCTATCCTGCAACGGATTCACGGCGGCGCCAACGCAACACCATTCCAGACCCATATCAATGCCTACAACCTGGACCTTTATCTGCGGATCGCGCCGGAGCTCTACCTCAAGCGATTGTGCGTCGGTGGCGTAGAGCGCGTTTTCGAGATCGGCCGCAACTTCCGCAACGAGGGCGTCGACTTCTCGCATAACCCCGAGTTCACCTCCCTGGAAGCCTATGAGGCGCATAGTGATTACCGGCAAATGCTCGACCTGACCCGCGAGCTGATCCAGTACGCGGCGACCGCCGTCTACGGTTCGCCGAAAGTGATGCGGACCGCGGCCGACGGCACCGAGCAGTGGATCGACATCTCCGGGCAGTGGCCGGTGCGATCGGTATACGACGTCGTGAGCGAGGGCGTCGGCACCGAGATAACCCCGTCGACCACGGTGGAGGAACTGCGTGATCATAGTGCGCGCGTTGATGTTCCGATCCGTCCGGGCTGGGACGCCGGGCAGATCGTGCAGGAACTCTACGAGCATTTCGGCGAGGCGCGCACCACCGAGCCGACGTTCTACATCGACTTCCCGTCGTCGGTGTCACCGTTGACCCGACCGCACCGCAGCATCGACGGTGTTTCCGAGC
>NZ_BAEH01000088.1 GCF_000241305.1 Gordonia effusa NBRC 100432 | reverse complement strand
TTTGAAGAAGGCCCCAACACAAGTTGTTGGGGCCTTCTTCACATATCCACACCGAAACGAAAATACTGTGTCCGACGGGGGCGTTAGGTGCGGGTCTCGATACACCCGGCTCGGCTAACGCCTCGCCGGGCTCTCGACCAGCGGTGGCTGAACTCGGCTAACGCCTCGCCGGGCACTCGACCAGCGGTCAAACCCCGATGGTCGAGTGGGCCCGACGAGCTCTAGCGAGACGCGCCTGTATCGAAGCCATGGCGATCAACAGCCTTCTCAAGTCCAGAATTCGCCAACACGCCCGACCAACGCCACGGCTTGGTCATACCCAGCCTGTGCTGCGGTGGGTCGAAGCGAAACATCCATCGCATTCATGCCAAACATATGCTCGGCGCTACTAGTTGGCGAAATGGTCTCGACGTCGCTACCTCCGGCGCGAAGATCATCGATCTGCGCGGCCAGATGCGTACGCCATTCTGGGGGATGGAGTGATTGACCGCCGAACGGTGAGAGCACCAGAACGCGACCGTGACCTATTGCGAGATCGGCGTTTTCGGCGTTCGCACGATAGCCGCCGTCGATATACAGACTGCCGTCGATGTCGTAAGCGAGTCCACTGGCACAACTGGCAGCTACCGCATCCACCAATTCGACACCGCTGGAGCGGTCGAATACCACCGGGTCGCCGGAACGCGCGTCAACCGCGGTGATGAGGACCTTCTGGTCCGGCCAATCCTGGCTGGGTAATCTCGCCGCGACCGTGTTTCGCCAATTCGATTGCCAAGAGCCGTCGGATGCGCCGGTCCGCTCAAGTGCGGCCGCCGCCATCTTGCGCCGCATCTCGACCGCGCTACGTGAGTCGGCGATGATCGCGGTCATTCGTGCCATGTGGTCGCTGACCGGTTTACTCGACCCTGGACGATCGCCCGATGTCGCGCGGGCAGGTCCTCGAGGCGGAGCCTCGAGGATGGCGGCGAACTGGGCGGTTGGCGAGGATCCGGTAATCTGTGCTGCCGCAGTCGATCCCGCCGATGTCCCGACGATGAGTTCGGCCTCGGTCAGGTCCACCCCGGCGTCGAATAGACCGGCGACGACGCCGATCAACCATGCGTTGCCAGTGGATCCGCCACCGCCGAGAACCAGAGCTCGTTTGTTCTTTGCGGTAGCTGGTGAAGATGATGTGTTCATTGGGAGTCGCCTTTCACGAATTTGCCTGATGGCGCTCCCGGCGGCGACCTGGTTTAGCCGCGCGATCGTGGATAGCGGGGGAGCACCCATTGCGGTACTGCGTTCATGGGTCTCACCTCCTACTGTCGGTACACGATCGCTTGAAGGCTATCACCGACGGATAGCCGTCGCGCAACTGAATTAACTCGTTGCCGACCGCTGGCTCAACTGTGACGCGATATCGTTCGCTGTCGACATACCCATTCGAACCGCACCGTCCACATGCTGGTAGCCGGCACCGGCGATGTCGGAACACGAGAAGTGAATCGGCCCGACCGGCGTGCGTTGATCCTTGCCGTAACGGGAGAGTCCGCCGAGATCGAAACTGGCAGCATAGGCGCCGCGCGTCCATTCCTCTGCGCCCCAGTCGGATTCGTAGTACACCACCGGTTCGAGAGTCTTCGGCCCGAGAAAACGGGCCATCGATTCCAGGATCGCCGCCTTGCGGTCTGCCGCGCTCAACTCAAACATGCGGTCGGCCTTCTCGTCCGACACGAATCCGACCAATGTGCCCCGAGAATCCTCGTAGTTGGTGTTGTCATAGACCTCTTGAACCAGCTCGCTGCCGCTGAAGCCGGTTCCCGACAGTCCATCTTCCCGCCAGAACGGCGTGTCATAGACGGCATGCACCTTGATGACCAGACCGAGTGACTGATGCTGGTGCATCTGGTGTTGTCGACGCGGAAGCGGTGGATCGAACGAAACTCGAGTGTAGAGATTCGGCGGCACGGCGAGAATTACCTTGCGCGCCTTCACTTCTACATCGCCCTCAGCTACGACGGTCACCTCGTTCTCTGCCCAGCGCACGGTGCGCACCGGAGCGCCGAGGATTACATCGTCGGCGAGACGTTGCGCCAGCCTTTGCGACACCGCTTGCATTCCCCCGATGACCCGACGATCGAGGATGAAATCCTCGTCGACGAGATTCGAGAACGATCCGGCCGATGCCGCCATGAGTACCGCTTGCAGAGTCGAAAAGGCATGTGCCGGTTTGGTTAACATGCCGCCCGCGACAAAGAGGCTGATGTTGTCGATCGCTTCGACGTCGTGGGTCTGATCTTCGAGCCATCGTCGGAAGGAGACCGAATCGAGTTCCGTCGCGCGTGGGTGTGCCCACGGTTCGTCGGCGCCGATCTCGGCGACTAGCTCGTCGAGCAGCGCGACCAGCCGGTTCATTTCGGCGATTGTCTTCTCGGACACCGGAAAATCGTCGCCGTCGTAAACGGTGCGTTCGCCGTCGGGCGCCACATACACCGAGCTGCCGTCGCGGTAGCGGGGAAAGGTCTCCAAACCGAGTTCGTCGAGCAAGGTTTGCAACGCGGTCTGATCGGGCGAAACCCATTGGCCGCCGATCTCTAGCGTTGCACCGTCGACGACGTCGGTCCAGGTGCGTCCGCCAACTCGGTCGCGGGCTTCGAGAACTACCACCGACAATCCGGCCTTGGTCAGTTCGTGAGCTGCGGTGAGACCGGATGGGCCGGCGCCGACGATGGCGACGTCGCGAATGAGGGTTGGCACGGTGCTGATTCTCCTTGCGGTGGGTTAGTCAGGCTGGCTGATTTTGGGTGATGCAGTGGATTCCGCCACCGCGCGCGAAGATCGCGCGGGCATCGACGGATACGACGGTGCGCCCGGGATAGACCGAGCCGAGAATGTCGGCGGCTTGGGCGTCGGATGGGTCATCAAAGGAACATGCCACTACGACGCCGTTGGCTACGTAGTGGTTTATGTAGCTGTAGTCGACGAATCCCTCGGCGTCGCGCAGCGTTTGAGGCGCCGGCACATCGACAATACGCAGCGTATCTCCCGCCGAATTGACGGAAGTGGCCAAGACTTCCCGAATCTGTTGTGACACAGCGTGATCGGGATGGTCAGGGTTGCGTTGGTCATGTATGAGAACGGTTCCGGGGATGGGCATCGCGGCGACGATGTCCACGTGTCCGCGAGTGCCGAACTCTTCGGAATCTCGGGTGAGGCCGCAAGGCAGCCAGATCACCGTGTCGACGCCGAGTGTGCGGGTCAACTCGGCTTCGACATCGGCTTTTGCCAACGTCGGGTTGCGGCCGGCATCGAGTTGCACAGTCTCGGTGATGAGTACCGTCCCGATGCCGTCGACCTGTATGCCGCCGCCTTCGTTGACCAGATCGGAGCCGATGTAGTTCACCCCGGTGTGGTCGATGACCGTTCGCGCGATGTGTTCGTCGTGGTCCCAGGTGGCCCAATCTTGGGCGCCCCAACCGTTGAACACCCAGTCGACGCCGCCGACCGTGCCCGCGTCGTCGACGACGAATGTCGGCCCGATGTCACGCATCCACGCGTCATCGAGCGGAGCCTCAACGAGTTCGACAGCGGAGGACAGGTACTTGCGCGCATACGCGGTCTGCGTCGGGTCCACCACAACCGTGACGGGCTCATGGTCGACGACAGCGTTGGCTACCGCCGACCACGCCGATCGCGCCTCGTGGTGGTCCGCGTCGGTGTCGCCAAGG
Source organism: Gordonia effusa NBRC 100432 (assembly GCF_000241305.1). GTDB lineage: Bacteria > Actinomycetota > Actinomycetes > Mycobacteriales > Mycobacteriaceae > Gordonia > Gordonia effusa. Next base: position 15,229 of record NZ_BAEH01000088.1, on the reverse strand, counting down.
GAGTATCCGGGGGCCGGAAATGCCATCCAGGTTCTCGAATGCGGCTCGTGCTCAGCGGGCATTCGCCATCGTTCGGTCACTTACGCGTCCATCGTTGTGCCGATGGGATTGGCCTGATCCACCGGCTCGGTCAGCCGACCGTAGGTGTCGGGCCGTCGGGTGGCGAGGAATGGAAATAGTGTGAGCCAATCGCGGCGTTGATCGAGATCGAGGTCGGCGACCAGAACAGCCGACTCGTCGCGAGGGGCCTGCGCCAGAATGCGTCCGTACGGATCGGAAATAAACGATGATCCGTAGAACGTGATGGTTCCCTCGTTGCCGTGGCGATTGGGAGCAATCATAAAGGTGCCGTTGGCAATTCCGTTTCCGACGATGACCTGCTGCCAGAGCGGCTGAGTGTCGAATTCGGGGTGCCCCGGTTCGGAACCGATCGCTGTCGGATAGACGATGATCTCCGCGCCGCCAAGCGAATACATCCGAGCCACTTCGGGAAACCATTCGTCCCAGCAGGTAGGCATGCCGATTCGGGCGCCGCCGAGTTGTTTGGTCGCATGCACGGTGTATGCGTCGACACTGGCCGGACCTGGCCGGAAATACGTGTCCTCGTAATATCCTTCGGTGACCGGGATGTGCAGTTTGCGAGTTCGAGCCACGAGGCCGTCTGAGCCGACCAGGATCGCGGTGTTGAAACCTAGTTTGTCCGAATAGTTTTCGCCTGCAGCGTCGGCTTCGTATAGCGACGCGTGAACCAGGATGTTGTGTCGTTGTGCGGCGGCCAGTGCGAATGCCAGCGTCGGACCTGTCGCGAGGTCCTCGGCGGCAGCGCCGGGATTGTCGCCGCCGCGGACAAACGCTGGATAGCGCGACAGTGTGAGTTCGGGGAGAAACACGACGGCCGCACCCTCAGCGGCGGCGCTATCAATACCACTGTCGAGCTCGGCGAGCAGATCGTCCTGAGCTTCATGCCATTGATGCTGAACTACCCCGACGCGCAACGGCTTTCGGGTCGGTGCATCGACCCGGGCCAGCGACGGCGGTGGGGTCAGAGCGGCGACAAGTTTCATTGGTGGTGACTCCTTGGAAATCTTAAAGTTGTTGCGATTAGCGGGTTTTGGTCAGTTCAGGCGTCGACCGCGGGAGTGTCTCGCCGCGGAAGAACGAGGGCGATACTTTGCGCATGACGAGCATCAACACCGCGCCGACGATCAGCAGTCCGAAACCGATATAGAACACCAGTCCGATGCCGAAAATCTCTGCGCCGCTACCATTTTCGGGATCGAGGCTTTCTTTGACCGATACCACAAATACCGACAGCAAGGCGATTCCGCCGAGTAGCGGAAACAGGAATCGGAAGACAATATTGTGCGCATTATCGAAGAGCGAGTGACGGAAATACCACACGCAGGCGAATGCGGTGATCCCGTAATACCAGCAGATCATGATGCCGAGTGCGGCAATCGTGTCGCCGAGCGTCTTCTCCGACAGCAGGGTAACCGCCGTATAGAAGGCCGCCGTCACGATACCGGCGACGAGTGCGCCGAAAGCGGGTGACAGGTAGCGCGGACTGATCTCGGCGAATTTCGCGGGGAAGGCCCGATAGCTGCCCATTGCGAGCATCGTACGGGCGACGGGGAGGAAAGTGGTCTGCAAACTGGCCACCGCCGATGCGAGGATCGCGAGGAATAGGAACATTCCGCCCCAGCGGCCCATCACCGGTTCAGCCAGCGCTCCGAAGATGTTGTCACTGATCTCCTCGTTACCCAGGCCCAGTCCGTCGGTCCCGACGCCCGCGTACATCATGGTCGCCAACGCCACCAGGAGGTACGTACCTAAAATCGTCAGCACGCACAACAGACCCGCGCGCCCGGGTGTGCGCTTCGGGTCCTTCGATTCCTCGCCGAGCGTCAGGCAGGTATCCCACCCCCAGAAAGCGAAAATGGATCCGGTCAACCCCAGTGCGAACGCGGCGATCGACAGGCTACCCAGCCCGCCGAACGGGTTGAACCATGACCAGCTGAAATCGAGATGACCGACCTGACCGCCGGCTTTCGCAAACGCGACGATGGAGAACACAACGAGAACGATCATCTGAAATCCGACCAGCCAGTACTGAATTCGCTCACTGGTAGTGATGCCGCGCATCGATATGTACGTTGCGACTGCGAGCAGCGCAATGGTGGTCAGGATATTGACCGGCTTGTTGCTGGTGCCCAGCGATTCCCAGCCGGGGTGGTTGAAGAGGCGGGCCAACATCAGATAGAAGAACTGAACGCCGACGGCGGCAAGATTCGACAACACGATGATGGTTGCCAGCACCATGCCCCAGCCGCACATCCAACCAACATAGGGCCCAAAAGCCTTGGTGGACCAGGTAAACGACGCTCCGGCGTCGGTAGTGTCCGCGTTGAGTTCGCGGTAGGCGTACGCCGTTAAGAACATCGGAATGAAGCCGGCGATGAAAATGGCCGGCATCTTCAAACCGACGGCGGCGACGATCAGTCCGATACTCGCGGTCAGGGTGTAGCCGGGTGCGACCGTCGAAATGCCGAGCACCGCGCCGGACAATACGCCAACTTTGTTGGCGGCCAGTCCTTTCGGCGAAACTACGGAGTCGGTCTGATCTGCAGATTGAGTGGCCATTGGTTCTCCAAGGGATGGTGGGGCCGGACGAACGTGCTGCTGATTCGATGACGTCGGATAGTTTCGTGCGCGCGAGATAGGTTGGTGCGGTGCGTGTTACGGGGTGAGAGCGATATATTTGGTGTTGAGATACTCCTGTATTCCTTCGCTTCCGCCTTCGCTGCCAAGACCGGACTGCTTGACGCCGCCGAAAGGTGCTGCCGGATCTGAGATTACGCCGCGGTTGACGCCAACCATGCCGGATTCGAGTGCTGCCGAGACGCGAAGAACGCGATCGAGGTCGCGGGTATAGAAGTACGCCGCGAGCCCGTAGTCGGTGGCGTTGGCGCGTTCGATGGCTTCGTCTTCGGTGTCGAAGCCGGTGATGACAGCGACCGGACCGAAGATCTCTTCGCCGAGAATGCGTGAGCCATCGGGTACTTCGTCGATCACGGTGGGCTCGTAGAAGTATCCCGGGCCATCGATTACGGACCCGCCGGTGTGTACTCGCGCGCCCGCCGTCACTGCCTCGTCGACCAGGGCGGCGACTGAATCACGTTGTTGGGAACTGATGAGCGGTCCCAGCGTCACGTCATCCTGGTAGCCCGGGCCGACGGTGGAATCAGCGATACGTTCGGCCAGTGCCTTGGTGAATTGCTCGCGAATCGGGTTGTGTACCAGCAGACGGTTGGCCGCCGTGCACGCTTCTCCGCCGTTGCGCATCTTCGCGGCCATCGCTCCGTCGACCGCGGCATCGATATCGGCGTCGTCGAAGACGATGAAGGGCGCGTTGCCGCCCAATTCCATCGACGTCTTCAGTACTTGATCGGCCGATTGTCCGATCAGAATCTTGCCGACCTCGGTTGATCCGGTGAAGGAGACTTTGCGTAACCGCCGGTCTTTCATCAGCGCCGCAATAACATTCGGTGCATCTCCGGTTGGCAGGACCGACAGCACACCTGGCGGCAACCCCGCGTCGGCGAACACCTGCGCGAGCAGCAGCATGGTGAGCGGGGTGGCCTCGGCGGGTTTGACCAGCATTGTGCAGCCGGCGGCCAGGGCAGGACCTATCTTGCGCGTGCCCATAGCTAACGGAAAGTTCCACGGCGTGATGGCCAGGCATGGCCCTACCGGCTCTTTGGTGACCAGAATCCGACCGTTGCCCGATGGTGCGGTCGCGGTTCGTCCGCCTACGCGCACAGCTTCTTCGGAGAACCAGCGTAAGAACTCTGAACCGTAGGCGACCTCGCCACGACTTTCGGCGACTGTCTTACCCATCTCGAGCGTCATCAGCAGAGCGAAGTCTTCGGTGCGTTCGACGACCAGCTCCCATGCACGGCGCAGAATGGTCGACCGTTCTCGTGGAGCTGTTGCCGCCCAAGACTTCTGAGCCGCAGCCGCCGAAGCCAGCGCCGCGTCCGCGTCGGAGACATCTGCGTCGGCAACCGAAGTGAGCGCGTCTCCGGTCGCGGGATTGATGACATCGAAGCGCTTACCGGAATTGGCTTCTCGCGCACCACCGTCGATCCACAAGCCGGTAGGGACGGTTGCGAGCAGCTCGTCGAAGTTAGACATCAGGCTTCCTTTCGTGGGGTGTCAGTGTGCGGTGCGGATGGCGTCTTCGAGGACGGTCAACCCGTCGTCGAAGAGGTCGTCGTCGATGACGAGGGGTGGCAGCAATCGAATGACGTTGCCGTAGGTGCCGCAGGTCAACACCACGACACCTTGGTCAAGCGCTTGTGCGGCAACGGCTTTGGTTAGTTCAGGGTCGGGTGTGTCGGTTCCCGGCTGGACGATCTCAATCGCGATCATGGCACCACGACCGCGGATATCGCCGATTACGTCGACGTCGGCGGCGAGTTCGCGCAGGCGTGTCAACGCCCTGTCGCCGATCGCACGAGCCCGTGCCGGCAGATCGAACTCGACCATCGACTCGATGGCCGCGAGTGCCCCGGCGCAAGCGATCGGGTTGCCGCCGTAGGTACCGCCGAGCCCGCCCGGGTGGACTCGGTCGAGAAGTTCGGCACGACCGGTGATCGCTGACAACGGCAATCCGCCAGCGATACCTTTAGCCATCGTGATGATGTCCGGGACGACTCCTTCGTCATCGCATGCGAACCACGAGCCGGTACGGGCGAAACCAGTCTGTACCTCGTCGGCGATGAATACCACTCCGTTCTTGGCGGCCCATTCGACGAGTGTAGGGAGAAACCCCGGTGCCGGCACGATGAAGCCGCCCTCGCCCTGGATCGGTTCGATGATGATTGCGGCCAATTGGTCTGCGCCGATTTGTTTTTCGATCGCGGTTATCGTGCGCTGGGCGGCTTGCTCGCCGGTCAGACCGGGCTCGTCGCGATATGGATAGCTCATCGGCATGCGATAGACCTCCGGCGCGAACGGGCCGAAGTGAGCTTTGTACGGCATATTCTTGGCGGTCAGCGCCATGGTGAGATTGGTGCGGCCATGATAGGCGTGATCGAAAGCCACCACGGCATTGCGGCCGGTGGCGAGGCGGGCCACCTTGACCGCATTCTCTACTGCTTCCGCGCCGGAATTGAATAGGACACTTCGCTTTTCGTGATCGCCCGGGGTCAGGTCGGCCAGTTTCTCGGCGACCGCGATATAGCCCTCGTACGGAGTGACCATGAAACAGGTATGGGTGAAGTGTGCGGCCTGGCCGGCGACCGCCGCGGCGACACGTGGATCGGATGCGCCGACACCGGTGACCGCGATTCCCGAGCCGAGGTCGATCAGTGAGTTGCCGTCTACGTCGACGATTACCCCGCCGTCGGCGTCGGCGGCGTACACCGGTACCGACGACCCGACGCCCGCGGCGACGGCCGCACGGCGTCGTGCGGTGAGTTCGACCGACTTTGGGCCCGGAAGCTCAGTAACCAGAGTGCGCTTCTGTTCGAGGCGGTAGGTGATGCTGCTGCTCATGGAAGACTCTCCTGCGATCGTGCCAAAGGTGTTGGGAAGAAGTGTTTTCCAATTGATGAACCAAGGCCATTGCCAGGCTGTCGAAATGTACTAGGGTCGACACTCCAATTCGGCAGTCGCTCTATGTCTCTTCCCGTGGCACGACGACCATCGGCACCTGTAGTACCCGCAGCATTTTGGCCGCGGTCGAACCGAGGAACAAGCGGCGTGCCTGTCCCAGTCGGCTGGAGCCGACCATGATCACATCGCCGTCATGCCATTCGAGTTTGTTTACCGCCTCTTCAACTGAGTCGCCGTCCACCACCGACCAGGTGACCGTGACATCGTCGGGCAGCTTGGCTTTCACGCGTTCAACGGTCTCGGTGGCGTGAACACGTGCCTGTTTGAGAGCTGCGGCGTCGGACTTGTGCCCGTCGCCGACCGAGTCGAGTGCGACTAACGAGACGAGTCGTAGTGGCGTACCTGCCGCTCCCGCTGCGCGAACTGCGGTGGAGAGCAACAGGTCCGCACCGGGCCGACCGCCCACCGCGCACGTCACCTCGCGGACCCGCTCGATTGTCGAGTGGCGAGTGCCGCGTGGTGCCAGCACGATCGGAATGGGTGAGGAGTGCAGGAGCTCGTTGACCACCGATCCGAGCGAATGCGCACCGACCAATCCACCGCCGCCCCCGCCGACGACGATCGCCTCAGCGGTGATCCGCTCAGCTTCGGCGATGATGCCTTCGGCGGACGAATCGGCGTAGGAGATATTCGTTGTCACTGCGACATCCTCTCCGACAAGGCTTTTCGCCTCGACAAGCCATGCGGCCGCCTGTTTGGCGAGGACAGATTCGTAGTTGGTCGTCGCGGCAAGCGCGGCGTCTCGTTCCGGTGGCAAGATCATCGAGATCTCTAGATCGGTGCTCAGCGTGCGCGCGAGCCTGGCGCCGAGTACGACGGCGTCGGCGCCTCCACTGGTAGCGAGATAGGCGACGAGGATCTTCATCTGAGAACTCCCATTTTCAGTGATGGTGATGACAGGCGGCAGGCGGCGTCGGCTCGACGTCGAGCGCCGGGTTCCGGTCGAAGAAGCCGACCGGCTTCAACCAGAAACTCACCACGTCGACCGGCATGACCGGCCAGTCTTCCGGACGGGTGATGTGGTGGATGCCGAATACGTACCAGAGTACGACGTCGGTATTGATGATGGAGCGGTTGGCCGCAGTCCAAGCCGGCAGGCCATGATCAGTACTGCTCTGGTTAACGAATTCGCCTGCGGGCCAACGCTCGTCAGGTGAATTGGGAGTCACCCACAGGGTGTGCTCGATTGCGCGGCAACGGGCCAGGACGGGGGAGGCCGGATCGAACATCGCGGGTATCGCGCCGCCCGGGACGAGCTTGTAGGACGGATGAGTGCCGAGACCGTTGACAGTGTTTTCGTTGACGACCTTCCACGCGCGCTGGGTGGCGAAGTTCATGTCCTGCTTACCTTCTGCCTCGGTGTGCAGCGGCGTGTTGACCTGTCGTAAGGACAGTCCGTACGGGTTGTCGGGGCCCATTGACACCATCTCGGTCTCCGTGGCGTAGACGGTGTTCTCAGTGCCGTCAACGTCGAGATCCATTCGGGCCACGAGGAAATGTTGGTGGAACGGTGCGTACGTGCGTTGATCGACGAGAGTGCCATGTGGATGCTCGGCACCTTCGGGGAAATGGCTGACGACCATGATTCCCGTTGCGCGGACTTCACATTCGATATTGCCGTCCTGATAGAACCGCCAGTAGGCGAGATATTCGTAGTTGGCGACCGTCACGTGAAACGAGACCGTGAGCCGGCGCATCCGCCGGACTTCCGACTCATCGTGGTCGACATGCTTCCACAACACCGCGTTGTCTTCTTCGTGTATGCAAATGGCGTTGCGGATCTCATAAGGTTCGCCCTTACTGTCGTGCAGGGTGGCGTCGAGGTAGCGGATCTCGCCGAGGCAGTCGCACCCCAGCTCGAGTGACGTCGTCATAAAGCCGATGCCCCACTCGCCGATATCGAAAGCCGTTCTGCGGTAGTGATCTTCGCAGTGATCGCGGTAGGGGACCATCATTTCGGCGAACGAGAGACGATGTGCGATCGGGCGTACTTTACCGTGATCGTTGTAGGTCACGGCATGAATCGTCATCCCCTCGCGATAGTTGAAACCAACCCGCAGCGACCAGTTCTGCCATTCAATTCTATTGCCATCCAATGTGAATGACGGGCCGTTGGATTGGGTGATGTCGAGCGGCTTCAGCTGTTCGCGCGTACTCGACTCGCGGATCCGTTCGGGGATAAACCGTGGCACATATTCGCCCATCACTTCCGGGCGGTCGACGGTGAAGGTGTCTTCGATTTCCAGCAGTTCCATGCTGTTCAGGTCGATGATGCAGTGAAATCCGTTGACCGGGCCCGCATATGGGTTCCTTCCGGGCGCAGAACGCACCCAAGTGTCCGACCATCCGATCCGCCGGCCCTGGTACTTTTCGGGTATGAGGGCATCTCCGTAGGTCCAGGTGTCCATGAATACCAGATCCATGTCGGTGATCCCGCGCCCAGCGAGTGCCGCCACGACGTCGGGGTGACCGCGTAACGTGGCGTCGGCTTCCTCCCACTCATCGACGGTGAAGTTGGCCTGCTGACCCGGGATAGGTTCCCAGGAAACAACTTTCGACTCGGTGATTGACACCAGAGCCTTATACGTGGAATTGGTGCCGCGTTCGAAGCAGACGACGGTGGCTTGCCGGTCGGGCACGGTGCCCGTGGCGTCGAAGGCGGCGATCGCTGCTTTTGTGGGTTCGAACATTTCGATGCTGGCATATCGCCACTGCGGTGCGGTGACGCCGTGCCCATCGCGCAGGATGCCGGTGACGGCGATGAACTCGGTTGCGGACAACGGGTCGAGCGGGTGAAAGGTGTTTGCCATCCTCGGGTTCCTCTCCTCGGGTTTCCCTCCTCGGGTTTCCCTCCTCGGGTTTCACGGTGTCCTCGAGAGCGCTGGGAACAGGTATCACTCTGCCCCTCACACGATGCCACGGCATCTGCCAGAATGTCGGTGATCGACAGGCTTGTCTCGACAGAGTGGAGTGCAGTGGGCGTACCCGTGCGGTGGCTGCTCAATCAACCGGACCTCGGATTGCATCTGCGGGCCGGCGAGTCAGGGACGTCTGCGGAGATAACCTTCGCCGTTACCACCGAGCTGGCGAATCCCGGCCAGTGGCTGTCGGGCGGGGAGTTGGTGTTGACCACCGGCATCGGCCTACCGCCCGACGCGTCGGGCCGCCGGGCGTATATGGAGGAGTTTGCTGAATGTGGCGTTGCGGCAATAGGTTTCGGTCTCGGGCTGTCCTATGACGTGATACCGGACGAACTCGTCGAACACGCCGATCGACTCGGCGTTCCGTTGTTTGAAGTGCCGTTGCCGACGCCGTTTGTCGCGGTGGTCAAGACCGTGATGAATCGTCTTGCCGAGCAGCAGTACGAGGCGGTGATGTGGGCATCACGTGCGCAACCGCGAATGACCCGCGCGGCAGTCGGCGGCGGTGTGGCGTCGACAATCCGTGAACTGTCGAACGCATGTGGCGGTCCGGTATTTCTCTGTGACCGGGCCGGGCAGGTCATCGACGCATCGGGGGCGTCACTCGATGACGAGATCTCGTCGGTCGTCGTCGACTTGATTGCCGAACAACTGCGATCAGCCGAAGTGCCCGACAGTAGCGTGATGTCGAGTGGCGCCGGCGTCATCGTGGTGCAGTCGATCCGGGTGGGTCGACGAACGCACGGGTACCTCGCGGTGGTCTTTCGGACTCAGCCGCGCGTCGTCGACCAGGTGCTGATCGGTCACGCGAACTCATTGCTGGCCTTGGATTTCGAGAAACCGCTACGGCTCCACGCGGATCAGAATCAGGTGAACGCAGGTGCGCTGCGGATTCTTCTCTCGCGCGGCACAGATCTGTCGCGGGCTCGCGAGGTGGTGAGTAGCGCGGCGGACGAATACGGACGCGTCAGGGTGCTGACAATCCTCGGTACCGACGCTGGGGCTCTGGTCGACATCGTCGATGAACAGCTCACCGCGGTCGGGCGGCCGGGCTTCTTGCTGCCAGAGCCCGACGGGGCGTCGATGCTGGTGCTGCTGCGTGGCACCGACGATCTCGATTTCGCCCGTCGTGTCATTAACGCGGTGCCCGCGCGGTCCCGCCGCAGCTTCCGGATCGGCATGAGCGCGCCACACGAACTCACCGATATCGAAGCGGCAGTAGAACAGTCGCGGATTACCGCGGCGTCCGCCGACCATCGCGGTACGCCGACCGACGCATCGGCTCTGGTCGGCCGTACGCTGCTCGCGTCACCCGAATCGCGCCGTGTGCTCGACGATCTGGCCGGGATAATGGTTGACCCGCTGATCGCCTATGACCGAGTGAATAACACCGAACTGCTGCCATCCCTTCGTGCGTATTTGGAGGCGAACGGACAGTGGGAGTCGGCGGCCGCAGTCCTCGGCGTCCACCGCCATACTTTGCGTAGCCGCATTTCCCGGGCAGAGGAAGTTCTTGGCTGCGACCTCGGCTCGGCGCGGGTGCGAGCCGAGTTACTGCTCGCGATTCTGGCGCGAGAATAGTGGACTTGGCCGGAATCTGCTGTCTAGCTGTTGCCGAGGGAATATCTACCTCGGCGCGACCGAGTCCGCAGACTTCAGTCGGGAAGCAGGGGACAAGACGCTCCGCCGACACGATCTCCACGGAGCTGCCTGCCCGATGCCCTAGGCTGGTCCGCGTGCGATTGGTTATTGCGGAGTGCCAGGTTGACTACGTCGGCAGATTGACCGCCCATCTGCCGATGGCGAAGCGGCTGTTGTTGATCAAATCGGATGGTTCGGTGAGCGTCCACGCCGACGACCGCGCGTATAAGCCACTCAACTGGATGAGCCCGCCGTGCTGGCTTATCGAAGAAGATGTTCCAGAGGAACTCGATGCCGAAGCGCTCTGGGTGGTTACCAATAAGGCCGACGAACAGCTACGCATCACGATCAAGAGCATCGAACACGACTCCGCTCACGAACTAGGCGTCGACCCCGGCCTCATCAAAGACGGCGTCGAGGCGCATCTGCAGGAACTGCTGGCCGAACACGTGGAGACTTTGGGTGCCGGGCACAGTCTGATCCGCCGCGAGTACATGACCGCGATCGGCCCGGTCGACCTGCTCTGCCGCGACGCCGACGGTGGCACGGTCGCGGTGGAGATCAAACGGCGCGGGGAGATCGACGGCGTCGAACAGCTAACCCGCTATTTGGACTTGCTCAACCGCGATCCGCTATTGGCTCCGGTGGCGGGAGTCTTTGCGGCGCAACAGATTAAGCCTCAAGCGCGCACGCTCGCCACCGACCGAGGCATTCGCTGTTTGGTTCTCGACTACGACAAACTTCGAGGAACGGAAGACACTGAGTTCAAGCTGTTCTAGGAACTCGGTGCTCAGCCCCGCTGGGCTACTCGACGGTTCACATTGTTGCCGTTTATCGGTTTGGTACTCGGCTCCGACGATGGCTTCGCATCGTGATCGTCGGATTCGCGTTGCGGAGTGGCGTGTTGTTTCTGTGCCGCTATCTTCGATGGCCCGGATAGCTCGCGATTAAGCAGCTCGGTATCGGAGAGATCGTCGGCGTCTGCGAAATCGTCGATATGTGCGAGTTTGAGTTCACCCGGCGCGGAGATGAGGTGCTTGCGCAGGTCTTCCAGGTGATCGAGCACTCCCTGATGGGTGCTGCGGGCGCGCTTGGCGAATTCGCGTGACTGTTTCATCCGCTCCAGCGCCACTCGCTGCGCCGACTCCTTGAGGCGTTTGACTTCGGCGTTGGCCTTCTCCCGCTCAGCGGCGATCTGAGCATCGAATTGTTCGCGCTCGGTCTTCCGGGCGCGAGCACTCTGCTGCTCCAGTTCGGTGGCCTCGTTGGTCGCCTTCGCGACGATGCGCTGTGCTTCTTCACGAGCGGCCGTCATCGTTGAGTTGTGCTCTTTCTCCATTGCCGACTTGCGGTCGGCGAGTAGGCGAGCGCTCTTCTCGGCCTCGCGTTTGGAGGTGGCCGCGACTTCCTCTGCACGGCGTTTACTTGCCGCGACCTTGGCTTCTGCATCCGACACCATTGATGCCGCGTGCTGTTGGGCTACCGACACCGTTTCCGCTGCTTCTGCCTGCGCGGTCGCGCGAATCTCGGAAGCTTCGTCGGACGCCAGTTGTAGCATCCGGGACAGACGTTCACTCATGCCCTGAGCGGTGGTCGGCGGGACCGATAACCGGTCGACCTCGTGGCGCAGTTCTTCGATCTCTTCGCGCGCGGCGGTGAGATGCGCGGCTAACTCGTTTGCATTGGCATTGGCCGCGTCGCGATCGGCGGCAAGGACGCGCAACTCGGCGTCGAGACGCTGGAAGCGATCGTTGACTTGGTCGCGGTCATAGCCGCGACGGACGGTGTCAAAGGGTGCAGGGCGCGAGGCGGGAGCCGACATGGCGACCAGTGTAATCCGGTCCGCTGGCGTTAGTGACCGCCGCCATCGACTGCGGGTTCAACCAACTCCAGTAGTACGCCGCCCGCATCTTTGGGATGCACGAAGTTAATACGCGAATCGGCGGTGCCACGACGTGCGGCCGGGTAGAGCACGCGAACACCTGCGCTGGTCAGGCGCTCGGTGACGGCGTCGACATCGGTAACCCGCACCGCGAGCTGCTGCAATCCGGGCCCATTGCGCGCGATGAATTTCGCGATAGTCGAGTCGTCATTGAGTGGCGCGAGCAGCTGGATGACAGCGCTACCGTCGGCGCCCGCGTTGCGCGGTCCGATCATCGCCTCGCGCACGCCCTGTTCCTCGTTGACCTCTTCGTGGAGGGTGACGAATCCCAGATGGGTCGCGTACCAGTCCTTTGCGGCGTCGAGGTCGCCAACGGCTATGCCGGCGTGGTCGATCGCCGTGACTAGATCTTCGATCAGGACGGTGGCAGAAATATTGGTCGGATCCGTTGACGATGCACTCATACTCCAAAGGTAGCGTTGACCGCGAGGATCACTACGCGGTGGTCTGCCCCCAGCTGAGCTACCCGCCGGTATCCGGGTAGCAGTTACAAGGAGTAAGCAATGTCCGCAGAATCGTCGGTAATCGTTGCCGGTGCCCGTACCCCGTTCGGCCGTTTGTCGGGTGGGCTCAAAGGACAATCGGGTGTCGACCTCGGTGGCGTCGCAATCAAGGCGGCCGTCGAGCGCGCCGGAATATCAGCCGACGTCGTGGACTACGTGATCATGGGCCAGGTACTGACCGCCGGTGCCGGGCAGATGCCAGCTCGTCAAGCCGCGATCAAGGGCGGTATCGGTTGGGATGTTCCGACGTTGACTATCAACAAGATGTGTCTGTCGGGAATCGACGCCATCGCGCTGGCCGACCAGCTGATCCGCGCGGGTGAATTCGACGTCGTCGTGGCCGGGGGACAGGAATCGATGACACAGGCGCCGCATGTTCTTCCCGGGAGCCGGAACGGTTTCAAATACGGAAATACCGAGCTCGTCGACCATATGGCCTTCGACGGTCTGTGGGATGCGTTCACCGATCAGCCGATGGGTGCGCTGACCGAGGAGAGCAACGACGTGGTCAGCGGCGCCGAGAGTGATGCGACCCGCGGATTCACCCGAGCCGAGCAGGACGAGTTCGCCGCGCGCAGCCACCAGCTGGCCGCTGCCGCGTGGAAGAACGGCGTGTTTGCCGATGAGGTTGTGCCCGTTGAGATTCCGCAGCGCAAGGGCGATCCCATCGTATTCGCCGAAGACGAGGGGATCCGCGCCGACACCACCGCGGATTCGCTGTCGGGGCTACGTCCGGCATTCCGGAAAGACGGCACCATCACCGCGGGAAACGCGTCGCAGATTTCCGACGGAGCAGCCGCCGTCGTGGTGATGAGCAAGTCGAAGGCTCAGGAACTCGGCGTCGAGTGGTTGGCCGAGATTGGCCCACACGGTGTCGTCGCCGGTCCGGACTCGTCATTGCAGGCTCAGCCGGCCAACGCCATCGAAAAGGCTTGCGCGCGTGCGGGAATCGACCCCAAAGACCTCGACGTCGTCGAGATCAACGAGGCTTTCGCGGCGGTGGGCTTGGCATCGACCAAGAAGCTTGGCATCGATCCGGAGAAGGTCAACGTCAACGGTGGAGCCATTGCGTTGGGCCATCCGATCGGGACTTCGGGCGCGCGTATCACCCTTCACCTCGCACTCGAACTGAAGCGTCGCGGCGGTGGCGTGGGTGCTGCCGCCCTATGTGGTGCCGGCGGCCAGGGTGACGCCCTGATCATCACGGTGCCCAAGGGCTGAGTTCTGCCGCGTTGGTCGAGTGCGCCGGCTGACTTCGACGTCTTGTGGGGTCTCGATACACCCGGCTCGGCTGGCGCCTCGCCGGGCACTCGACCAGCGGTAACTGTCGCTGGTCGAGTGCGCTCGACGAGCGCAGCGAGACGCGCGTGTATCGAGACCGGGTGAGTTCACTCGAAAGTTGTTGTGCGGCTGGTTGTTCGTCTTGCGGGGTCTCGATACACCCGACTCGGCTGGCGCCTCGCCGGGCACTCGACCAGCGGTGGGGTGGCTCGCCAGTTGGGTGGTCGAGTGCCGTCGTGCGAGCGCAGCGAGCCCGCCGGTGTATCGAGGCCCCGTAACCCGAGCGGCGAACCTAACCACCGACGCCCGGCCGACGTGACTCCTACTACGTTTGGTAGTAGGAGTCGCCGCCGTCATGCACAATGGAGACCATGCAGATTTTCGACCTGACCACGCCGGCCAAGAGATTCCGTTTTGTCGCAATCGCCGAAGCCATCACCTGGCTCGCGCTCCTTATCGCGATGTTCTTCAAATGGGTGCTCGGTTACGAAGAGGCGGTCGCCATCCCAGGTATGACGCACGGCGTCGTATTCGTGGTGTTCTGTGTTGTCGCATTGCTAACCGCGTGGCAGCTCAAGTGGAATCTCAAGGTCATCGCGCTCGCGTTGATCTCGTCGATCCCGCCGTTCGGCACGTTGGTCTTCGAATGGTGGGCCGCTCGCAACGGCCACCTGGCCGAACTGTCGACCGACAAGAACGCCGACCAGACCACCGCTCTCACCGCTTGAGATATCACCTACCCTTGGGCGAGTGACTAACCGGACCGACGCGACCACGCGCCGCGCGCGGATCGCAGTCACCGTCGTCTTCGCCCTCAACGGATTCCTTGCCGCGATGTGGGTCGCCCACATCCCGGTGATCACAGCGCGTACCGGCGTCACTCATGAGACGCTGGGCGGGCTGCTCTTGCTGCTCGGCGGATCAGCGTTCGTCGGCATGCAACTATGCGGTCCGCTGATCGACCGGTTCGGATCGCGTCCACTGACGATCATCGCGGTGTCGGTGCTCTCCGTGGCGGTGTTTGGTCCGGTGCTCGCAACCGGCACGCTCAGTCTCGCGCTGGCAATGGCGGCCTTCGGTTTTGCCAACGGAAGTCTCGACGTCTCGATGAATTCGCAGGCCGTCGTCGTTGAACAGGCGTACGGACGCCCAGTCATGTCGGCATTCCACGCGTATTTCTCGGTCGGCAGCATGATCGGATCGGCTCTCGTCGCACTTACCCTGTGGCTCGACGTCGGAGTGGTCTTGACTGTCGTCGGGGC
>NZ_BAEH01000089.1 GCF_000241305.1 Gordonia effusa NBRC 100432 | reverse complement strand
TAGCGGGGTTAAGGCCCCCCACAGACCATGGGGTTGATAGGCCAGAACTGTACGCACCGCAAGGTGTTTAGGTGACTGGTACTAATCGGCCGAGGACTTACCAACACCCCAACAACATTTGGGTGTCACACCGGTAAGTACACGCAACACTAAAACATCATCACCATAAACAGTGATATCGCATCCACTATGCAACTCTGAAACAACACACAAACCCACACCAATAGTGGGTTTTGACAGTTTCATAAAGTTTCGGCGGCAATAGCGGAGGGGAAACGCCCGGCCCCATTCCGAACCCGGAAGCTAAGCCCTCCAGCGCCAATGGTACTGCACCCTAACCAGTGTGGGAGAGTAGGACACCGCCGAACTAAA
>NZ_BAEH01000090.1 GCF_000241305.1 Gordonia effusa NBRC 100432 | reverse complement strand
GAAAGCTTTCGAATTGCGCGACGAGGACCGGACGGTAGTGGCCGTCGTGGGTGACGGTGCGCTCACCGGCGGAATGTGCTGGGAAGCGTTGAACAATATCGCCGGTGCGCAGCGGCCGGTGGTCATCATCGTCAACGACAACGGTCGGTCGTACGCACCGACCATCGGTGGGTTCGCCCAGCACCTGTCGGGTCTACGGTTGCAGCCGCAGTATGAGAAGTTCCTCGACGATAGTCGTCGCGCGCTCAAGCAGTTGCCGATCGTCGGGCCGCCGACCTACGCGGTACTGCACGGGATGAAAAGCGGGCTCAAAGATCTCCTCGCGCCGCAGGCGATGTTCGCCGACCTCGGTCTCAAATACGTCGGCCCGGTCGACGGTCACGACGAGGATGCACTCGAAGCGGCGCTGCGTTCGGCGAAGTCGTTCGGGCGGCCGGTCATCGTCCACGTGGTGACTCGTAAAGGTATGGGCTATGCGCACGCGGAGAATCACGAGGCCGATCAGATGCATGGCATCGGGGTAATCGACCCGGTGACCGGGCGGTCGAAATCGGTTGCGGCGCAAGACTGGACGTCGGTGTTCTCCGGCGCGTTGGTCGAGGCTGGAGGCCGTCGCGACGACGTCGTCGCGATCACAGCGGCGATGGCTGGGCCGACGGGGCTGGCGCCATTTGGTGAACGCTTTCCCGATCGTCTATTCGATGTTGGAATCGCTGAACAGCATGCGATGACGTCGGCGGCCGGGTTGGCGCTAGGTGGTATGCATCCGGTGGTGGCCATTTACGCGACGTTCCTCAATCGCGCGTTCGATCAAATGCTGATGGATGTGGCACTGCTGAAATTGCCCGTCACCGTGGTGCTCGATCGCTCGGGGATTACCGGGCCGGACGGGCCGAGTCACCACGGCATGTGGGACCTCTCGCTGATGTCGATCGTGCCGGGGCTGCGGGTGGCCGCACCGCGAGACGCGGTGCGGTTGCGTGAGGAACTTGACGAGGCGCTCGCTACCGACGACGGACCCACCGCATTGCGTTTCTCCAAAGGTGCTGTGCCGGAGGATATTCGGGCAACGCGGCGTCTCGACGATGGTGTGGATGTCTTACATCAGGCGCGCGCCGTGGGAGGTGCGCTGTCGGGTGATGTGTTGATTGTCGGTGTCGGGGCATTTTGTGGGCTCGCGGTCGAGACTGCCGAGCGACTTGCTCAGCAGGGGATCGAGGCGACCGTGGTTGACCCGCGATGGGTACTGCCGGTGCCAGAGTCGCTGGTCGAGTTGGCGCGTCACCACCGGCTGGTGGTAACGGTCGAAGACGGACTGGTTGACGGCGGAGTTGGGTCGGCGATCAGTGACCTGCTGTCGGAGGCCGAGGTACACGTGCCGGTGGTGCGTCGCGGTGTGGATAAGCGCTTCGTTGAACACGCGTCACGCGGCGAGATCCTGGCCGATCTGGGGCTGACGGCGCAGGATCTATCGCGCGCGATCACCGCGACGGTATCGAGTATGTCGCCGGCCGCGCAGGTCAGCATCGACGAGCCGGCGGGACGCTAGCGGCGACTCAGCTCAGGTCTTGACTGGAACTGTCCCGGTGACCGGCGCAGGCGCTATATCGCCGGCTGCTCACGCCACAGGGACAGTTCCAGTGGCCCTTCTCTATTAAGTTCTCAATGTTCTCGTGCGAGGTCCCGCGAAACGCGTTGTGTGACTCGAGGGTGGGCCACCTGATCTAGGCGGCTGCGGTCGGCGCTAGGTTCATGGTGCGTCGGGCGTGTGAGCGGATCCACTGTCGAGGTCGTTCGGGTCGCGCTGGCGGCGGGGAGAACCAGGGATGCCGGTCCGATCCCATTCTCATTTCCCAGTCAGTTTGGTGAATCATCGTGTGGTGTCGTTGGCAGAGCAGGCCGCCGTTGTCGAGCGTTGTTTTGCCTCCGCGTGCCCAGTGGATCAGATGATGTGCTTGGCATCGCGACGGCGGTTGACCGCAGCCCGGAAACGAGCATCCTTGATCGCGAATGATCAAGGCGCGCCGTAGTTCTGGTGGAAATAGGCGCTGCATCTGCTTGATGTCCAGAGGGACACCGTCGGTATCAAGGATCATCGCCATCAACTCGCAATCGCAGGAGAGCATATCGGCGGTTGCCTCAGATACTGGTTCGCCGAACTCTAGCCGGGGTGCCTGACGTGGTGGCGGGATGGGGCCGAGCGTCGTTTGCTCTAATTCGTCGGCGATTCCCAAGGAGGCCTGTTCCCCGTTGTACGCCGAATGGTGTTCTGCACAGACGTTTTTCGGAAAGGTCAGAGTGATGTGTGGGAGATGTCCGCCGCAGAGAGGACGGTCGTCGGCGCGGAGGTAGGCGTCGAGAACTTCCTCGAAGGCATCAGCTCGCCGTTGGCCGGTGGTGCGCGGATCGGGCGTGCCATCGGGAGCGGGGATGGGCTTGGACAGTGGTTCGAGGGCGATGCGGAGTTTCTCGGCGGCGACGACATCCAAATCGAGCGTGGAGTACGTGCGACCATCGTCGCCGGTCGAGAGAGTCATGTCGTTGAGTTCGCGATTCTCGGCAATCGGAGCCGCATCGTCGGGAACGAGTTCTAGGGCGGTTTTGCGCGCCCACGTGGTGACGTCGTGGGGTGTGCCCGCGCTGGCCTGGCCAAGCAGATTGCTCATTAAATCGCCCTTCTCGTCGACGTCGAGATCAGTGGCACGTTTGGTGATGTATTCCAGGGAGGTCACGACAGCTGCGGCGTGCTCGCCGGACAGGCGGGCTTCTCGGGTCGTCGAGTCCAAGGTGGGGAACAAGCGTAAAGCTTTGGCTACCTTGGTTATTCGTCCAGCGACAACGGGCGGGATGCCGAGAGCGATGAGCATGTTCGTGGCGGTATCACGCTTGCGGGCAGCGACTCCAGAGCGCTCAACCGCAGCGGTCGCACGCGTAAGCAAGGCATCGGCAGCGTTACGTAGGCGGCTCGCGACCACGAGCACTTCGAGGATTTGGCAGTCGTCGACCACGGGCGTCGGGTAAGTCAGCAAGCTGCCCAATTCGGCGACTTCACTGTGCGCGGTGTCTTCCAAATCGTCGATCAGCGACGAGATGTAGGAGTCGATATCGCTGGCTTTCATGGTCCAGATTCTATCGAGGGGGTATGACAAAACGCCTAAAACTGGTGTTCGAGTTGAGGGTGATAGATAAGTTACAGAATGCTATTCGAACGAGTCGACCTGGTTCGCGCTTGGTGGCCGAGGCGGCCTCGACTCAGCCGACTGTTTGCGCAGCCGACGTCATAGGTACCTACTCGTGTTGACTGATATTTGTGAACTCAGGTCTCAATTCGCGAACGCGCCGTCGCAAGCCCGATCCACGTGAGCCGAAGTTGACGTCCGTAATCACCGCTTCGGGAAGCTATTCGGCTACCGAGGTGCCTTCTCAGTGACCGAACGCCCATGCTCGGTTGAGGAGATTCCGTTGGATGTCCGCCCGATCCGCGAAGAACGTCGTGAATAGTCGCTGAATACTTCGACTCACCGTGCCTGAATTGGCGGCGGTCGCACCGATAGGTCAGTACGCTGCCCGGTGGGCGGGGAAAGTCACATCAGCGAAGGAGAATCATGGCTGTATCGGTCAATCTGGCTAAGGCGCTCGACAAGGCATACGAGGACAAAGACCTCGCGGAGATTCTCGACGCACCGCCATCGGCGCTCGCGGGTCTTACCGAGAAGCACGACGAGGCGCTAAAAGACGCCTTGAATATCAAGACAATTCGCGAACTCGGTACCAACAAATACTTCGCGGTTGCCGGTGTGCTCGCCGCGCTGGAAAACAAGACGGGTTAGTCTCAAGAGCCTCAATGACATTCGGTCCCTCGCATCATGCGGGGGACCGAAGTCGTTGACTATCGGGCAGATTCGCGAAGCTTCGACGCAATAGTTTCCGCGGTCAACTCACGTTGCCAGGGCCGTGCTTCGCCGGTCGCCAATGCCGCATCGACGGCATCGGCCGTGATATCCCCGGGGATACCGGTCCAGCAGATCTGCCGAACAAGTTCGGGGGCAAGGAGATTCTCGACCGGAACGTTGTGCGCTTCGGCCAATTCCTTGACGGCGGGTCGCACCACGGCTGCTCTGGCGGCTGCCTCCGGATTGCGTTGCTCCCAACGATTCACTGCCGGGAGGCCTACCTGCGCGGTCTTCTTCGGTGGCAATTCGTCGTCGGGCAACGCGCGTGCTCGTTCGATCGCCGACCACCAGACACTCGCTTGACGCTTCTGCCGGGGCCCGCCGAAAACTGGGAGCCCGGTCAGCTCCGACATTGACTTGGGGTCGGCGGTCGCGGCGGTGACGATCGCCGAATCGGGCAGAACCCGACCCGGCGCGATGTCGCGGCGCGCGGCCATATCCTCACGGGCCGTCCATAATTCGCGCACGGTGGCGAGTC
The DNA here is from genome assembly GCF_000241305.1 of Gordonia effusa NBRC 100432. Lineage (GTDB taxonomy): Bacteria > Actinomycetota > Actinomycetes > Mycobacteriales > Mycobacteriaceae > Gordonia > Gordonia effusa. The sequence goes on along the minus strand of NZ_BAEH01000090.1, from coordinate 744 downwards.
CGCGTTGAGTCTTGATGGAGTGAATATTTGACGTTCGGCGCCATCTATCGGTGCGTGGCGGCGATGGTGGGCGATGGAGAACGTAATCGAATTCCTGTGCGGCCCAGTCAGATTTGCCAGTGGCCGCCAATTCATCGGCGATGGCCTCGCGCAATTCGACCAGCACCTCGACGTCGAGTGCCGCATAGTTTAGCCAGTCGGCCGGTAGCGGCCTGCGGGACCAATCGGCGGCGCCGTGCCCCTTGGCCAGCCCCAGACCTAAGAAGTGGGCGATCATCGCGGCGAGGTTTACCCGCGGCAGCCCCAGCAGTCGACCGGCCAATTCGGTGTCATAGAGTGCGGCACAATGGAAGTCGAGTTCGCGCAGGCAGGGGAGATCTTGGTCGGCCGCGTGCAGAATCCATTCCGGCCCGTCGAGCGCTTCGATGATCGGGCCGAGCGCCTCCGGATGCTCGATCGGGTCGATGAGAAAGCTGCCAGAACCCGTGCGCCGCAACTGAATCAGGTATGCCCGAGCTGAGTATTTGTACCCCGAGGCCCGCTCGGTATCGACCGCGATCGGACCAGTGCCGGTAGCCAATCGTGCTGCGGCGTCCGCAAAGTCACCCGGCTGCAACAGCACCGCCGGGATCCCGTCGCGAGGGGCGGGCAGCGGTGTGGGTTCGATTACCTCGACATCGCCCGTATTACCTTCGGCAGTGTCTCCGTCGTCGAGGTCTGAGGTTGTCATCGTTAGAAGGACTT
>NZ_BAEH01000091.1 GCF_000241305.1 Gordonia effusa NBRC 100432 | reverse complement strand
GGCCGCGACGGCCTCAAGCACGCGCAGGTAGCGAGCGGCGATCGTGTCCGCGGTTGCTTCATCGAAGAGGTCATGGGCGTAGATGAGCTGGGCTTTCATCGGACCCCCGACCTTGCCGGACTCACCAGCGGGGTCATTGGGATACAGCGTCAGCTGCAGGTCGACTTTGGCGGCGACCAGTTCCTCCGCGATCGGCGCTACCTGGAGATCGCCGAGTTGCAGAGTCGGGAAGTCGATGTTCTGGAACCAGAACATGACCTGGAACAGTGGGTTATGTGAGGTCGCCGTCGCGCTGACCGTCTCGGCCACAATCGAGTCGAACGCGATATCAGTGTTGGCCATATCCGCCAGATCGTCTCGGCGCACCTGCGCGAGCAATTCGGTGAACGACACGCCCGGGTCGACTCGGGTACGCAGCGCGAGACTGTTGACGAACATGCCGACGATACCGTCGAGCGCTTGTTCGCCTCGGCCCGCGAACGGGGTGCCGATGACCAGATCGGTGCGGCCGGCCAATCGCGCGAGTAGCACGGCGTAGGCGGCCTGCGTGACCATGAACAGCGTCGTATTATGCTCGCGCGCAATCGATTCCAGCGAAACCACCAGTTCGGACGGGATCTCGAAGTCAATCTGCCCGCCGCGGAAGGTCGGGTTCTTGCCGCGTGGTCGGTCGGTTGGCAGATCAATAGTCTCGGGCACACCGGCCAGGCGCTGTTTCCAGTACTCGAGTTGCCGCTGCGCCTCGGTGACGCCATTGTGGTCGGCCGCGGCCAATCGCTCTGCCTGCCACAGCGTGAAGTCGGCGTATTGCACGGGCAGCGGGGTCCACGGTGGGGCGTGACCGGCCGACCGCGCCGCGTAGGCGATCATCAGATCGCGGGCCAGCGGGGCCATCGACGCGCCATCCGCGCTGATGTGATGGACGACGAAAACCAGGACGTAGTCATCGGCGGCGACCTCAAGCAACGCCAGCCGGACCGGCGCCGCCTCGGTGATGTCGAAGCCCCGGCCGGTGACTGCCATGATCGCCGCACTCACATCACCGTCGACCGATTTGGGCGTGACATCGAGGTCGGCCAGCACGACGTCGGCGGGACTGATCACCTGGACCGGCTCGCCGTTGATCATCGGATAACTCGTGCGCAGCGTCTCGTGGCGCCGAACGAGATCACTCACCGCTTCGGCTAGCGCGTCCACCCGTAGATCACCGGTCAATCGCAATGCCAGCGCGACGTTGTACGCGGGCGATGCGGGATCGGCCCGATTGAGCAACCACATACCGCGTTGCACGTCGGCCAACGGCACCACCTCGGCGCGCGGTCGCGGCCCAAGCGGCACCGACGGGTGCCCGGCCATCAGCCCGGAAACATACTCGGCGACTCGCGCAACAGTCTCGGTTTCGAACAACGCGGCGACCGGAACTTCCCGGTCAACCGCGGCGGCGACGCGGGCGGTGACCTTGGTCGCCGACAGCGAATTACCGCCGAGGTCGAAGAAACTGTCGTTGACGCTGACCGTGTCCACCCCGAGCACTTGAGCGAAGATGTCGGCCACCACGGTCTCCAGCTGAGTACGCGGCGCGACGAAGGCGTCGGTCGACGTGAAGTCGATGGACGGCAGCTGTTTTCGGTCGATCTTGCCGATCGGTGTCCGCGCGAATTCGTCGACGATCTTGATGGCGCGCGGCACCAGGAATTCGGGCAGATGAGTGGCGACGTACTCAATGAGGTCGGTGCTGTTCACGATCGCGCCGGGCACCAGCGTCACATACGACGCCAGAACTTTGTCCCCGGCGGGTCCGGGCACGCCGACACTGACGGCGTTCGTGACATCCGGATGTTTCATCAGCGCGCCGTCGAGTTCACCCGGCTCGATGCGCTGGCCGCGGATCTTCAACTGGAAGTCGTTGCGGCCGTGGTAGTCGAAGCTGCCATCGGCACGTCGGGTTACCCGGTCTCCGGTGCGATACATTCGCTGCCCGACGGCGAACGGGTGGGCGACGAATCGGCCCGCGGTCAGGTCGTGCCGCCTGAAGTAGCCGAGTCCCACCTGATCGCCGGTCAGATATAGCTCGCCGGTTACCCCGATCGGTACCGGACGCAAGCCGCGGTCGAGGACCAGCGCCCCGACCCCTCGGCCCGCGGTACCGATGGTGACGTCGTCGGTCATCTCGAACGGGCCACCACAGGTCGCCCACACCGCGACTTCGGTTGGGCCGTAGATGTTATAGATGCGACGGTCACCGAGCTCGACCCATCGATGCACCAATTCCGGTGGCAGTGCTTCGCCGCCACACGCCACATCGCAGAAGGTCGGGATGTTCAACGGATTGAGGGTGGCGACCACCGCCGGCGTCATACATGCGTGCGTGGCCCCGTGCGTGGCGATGACCCGTTCCAGATTCTCCCCCGCGTAGCTGTCGAAGTCCGCGACCACGATGGCACTGCCCGCGAACATCGCCGGCCATAGTTCGCCCATCGCACCGTCGAAACTGGGCGCACCGACGTGCAACATGCGCGAGGAGGTATCCAAGCCCCACTTCGCCACCGAGTTGGCCGCGAGGTGGCTAATCGCGCGGTTGTTGACTACCGCCGCCTTCGGCTTACCCGTCGAACCCGAGGTGAACAGGATGTAGGCCATATCGTCCGGATGTAGCGGGCGGACGAGTTCATCGTCGGCGATAGCTCGGCCACTATGTCCCGCGAGCTGAAGTTCGTCATTGGCGTCATCGAGAACCAGCCAGGTGAGCGCGCGAGCCGGTTCGGTCACCTCGGTGACGGTAAGGCCGAGCACCGCACCGCCTTCGGCGATCAACTCGGCACGACGATCGGCGGGGTGGCGTGGATCGATCATCACGAATGCGGCGCCCGCTTTGGCGACCGCCACCATCGCGACAACCGAGTGATGGGAACGCGGAATGCTGATCGCGACCACGTCGTCGGCGCCGATCCCCCGGGAAATGAGCTCGCGCGCAAGCTGATTCGTGCGAGCCGCGAATAGCTCGTGAGTCATCGATCCATTGCCCATAATCGCCGGCGCCTTCGGATCGGCGGCCGCCTCGCCAACAGCGATGAGTCCGCGCACCGTCTCGGCCGAAGCGACGGACTCCGGGGCAGCGGTCAGGCGGGCGATCTCCGCGCCGTCGACGATGTCGATGCGGCTCGCGATCTGCTCCGGGTCGGTCACCATCTCAGTGAGCATCCGGGTCAGTTGGCCGGCGATCTCGGCGATACTGGCGTGGTCGAAAAGGTCAGTCGCATAGCAGAATTGCACTGCCAGAGCGTCTTTGCCGCCACCGACTATTTCGGTTGCCGCGATCTCCAAATCCATCTTCGCCGCATCGGGGCGAGCGTCGAGCCAGGCGATCGCATCCCCGGCGCTGGTCAGTGCGGAAATACTGTCCCGTTGCAGGATCAGTGCCACTTGGAACAGCGGGCTATGCGACCGCGACCGATAGGGAGCAACGGCATCGACGACCTGCTCGAATGGCACATTCGCGTGTTCGAGGGCGCGAGTGCGGATGCGGTGGGCATCGGCAATAACTTCGGCAACCGTCGCCGACGGTGTCACGCCGCTACGCAGGATCACCGTATTGACAAACATGCCAACAAGATCCGCCGTCTCGGGCTCGTCGCGGCCGGCAACGGCGGTCCCGATGGCGACGTCGTCAGTGTCGGCGAGCCGGCTGAGTACGAGTGACAGCGCGGCGTGCAAAACCGTAAAGGTTGTCACTCCGAGGCGCGCGGCCAATTCACGGATCTGGGGCACCAGATCCGTCGGCAGTTCGGTGTCGAGGTAGGCACCGACACCGGACGGAACACGTGGGCGCGGTCGATCGGTCGGCAACGCCAGAACATCTGGCATACCAGCCAATTCGCGTTCCCAGAAGGAGGTTTCCGCGCCCAGCCGCGATGTTGGATCATCGGCGGCACCGAGCATCTCCCGTTGCCAGATGGCAAAGTCGGCATACTGAATGGGCAGCGGATCCCAGTCGGGCGCAAGCGAATTGCGCCGCGCCGCGTAGGCCGTCAGCAAATCGGTGATCAGCGGTCGCAATGAGGCACCGTCGCCGGCGATATGATGCAAGACCACCATCAGCACCGAATCCACCTGCACCCCACTGTCATTCGTCACGATGAACAGGGTGCTCCGCATCGGTGTATGCCCGATGAGGTCGAAGCCCAATTTCGCCTCGGCGTCAACCGCCGCCGCCAATTCGTCCTCGGCGACGGTGACCACGCGCAACGCCGCCTGTGCGTCAAGTTCGTCGACGTCGAGAATCTCCTGCACCGGCTCGCCACCGACAGACGGAAAACGCGTACGCAATGATTCGTGCCGGGCCAACAGATCAGCGACCGCCGCACTCATCGCGGCCGAATCGGTGTCGGGGCCAAGACGAACCGCGCCGGGCATATTGTAGGTCGATGACGTCGGGTCCATCCGATTGATGAACCAGAGCCGCGTCTGCGGGTAGGACAACGGGATCGAATCACCACGGCGCATGGGCCCGAGCGGAATTCGATCGGTCGCCGCTCCGGCCGCCGCCGCGGCGCGAGCCAATTCGCCGATATCGCGACTCGCGAAGACCGCGGTCAACGGTAGATTGATATTCTCACTCGATCGCAGCCGCGACGCTAACCGCGCGGCCACCAGCGAGTCGGCGCCGAGCGCGAACAGATTGTCGCGCATACCGATGCGCTCGACGCCAAGGAGCTCGGAGAGCAGTGCGGCCAACGCGAGCTCGATATCGGACGCAGGTGCGACGAACTCGTACTCCGCTTCGGTCAGCTCCGGCTTCGGCAACGCCGCGCGGTCCAGCTTTCCCGATGGTGTCACCGGCATCTCGGCGAGGACCACAATCGTCGAGGGCACCATATGCGAGGGCAAATGTTGCGCGCTCCAACTTCGCAGCTCATCACCGGACAATTCGGGTGCGGTGCGCAGGCCTTTGACATATCCGACCAGCACCTGGTTTGCACCGTCGGTTCGAACCACCGCAACCGCGAAATCCACCGACGAGTGGGCACGCAATACCGCTTCGATCTCGCCCAGTTCGACTCGCTGACCGCGAATCTTCACCTGAAAGTCTTCGCGCCCAAGGTATTCCAGAGTTCCGTCGGCATTCCACCTGGCCCGGTCCCCAGTGCGATACAGCCGACGCCCGGTAGCGGTGGGATCGGCGACGAATCGTTCCGCGGTCAGCGCGCATTGACCGTAATAGCCGTCGGCCAATTGCACTCCGCTGACATACAATTCGCCAGCGACGCCGACCGGTACCGGCATCAGTTGGGCGTCGAGCACTCGCGCGACCGCGTTATTGACCGGCCGTCCGATCGGCACTGTCGCGCCGTGATGGTCTGCGACTCGATGGGCGGTGATGTCCACCGTGGCCTCGGTCGGCCCATAGGCGTTGACCACCACGGTGCCGGGAAGCGCCGCAGTCGCGCGCGCGGCGAGTTTGGCGTCGAACGCCTCTCCGCCGAGTATCAGATAGCGCAGCGAATCGAGCCGGGCCAACTGTTCGGCATCGGCGACATCGAAGAAGGCATCGAGCAACGACGGAACGAACTGGACGAACGTAACGTGCTCTGCCGCAATCAAATCGGCGAGATAGGCCGGATCGGCATGCCCCCCGGGACGCACCAGCACCGTGCGGCAGCCGGCGATGGCTCCGCCGAATATTTCCGGGACCGACGCATCGAAGATGAACGGCGCCTTTTGCAGCATCACATCGGATGATTCCATCGGGAAGGTCGCCAGATGCCAGCGCAGGAACGCGGTCAGTGCCGCGTGGGAAACCTGCACTCCCTTGGGCGTTCCGGTAGAACCCGACGTGAACAGCACGTAGGCCGGCATCGCCGGGGAAACTCGCTGCGGCACAAAGGAACCCGAGGCCATCGCGGGATCGAACGTCTGCCCCGCGACATAGTCGGCGTCGACGACCAGGCGCGGTGACACGGTATCTATGACAGCACGCTGGCGCACCTGCGGAGCGGCCGGATCGAGCGGAACATAAACCGCACCGGCGTAGAGGGTTCCGTAGATGGCGACCATCTGCGCGATCCCTCGGTCGAGTGCGATGACGACACGGTCACCCGGCGCTACCCCGTCGTCCACGAGTCGCTGAGCGAAATCCTTTGCCAGCAGGTCGAATTGGCCGAAGGTCCAGTGGCGTCCAGCCTCGGTGACCATGACCCGATCGGGGTGCGCTGCGACCTCGGCGGTAACCGCGCCGACCACCGTCGCGGGCGCGACACGACTCACCGCGGGCGGCTCCCCGACGGAGAATTTCTCGACGGTGTGGCGTTCGCCGTCGAGGAACAGGTCAATGTCGCGCACCGCGGCGTCGGGATCGGCGACGAACCGCTCGACGAAGGCGATGAAACGCCGGTGGTGGGTTTGTAGTTCACCCGGCGTGTAGAGATTGGGATTTCCATGTAAATCCACGACCAGCGGCGCTCCGGGGCTCGCCTGGTAGAGGTTGATCAGCAAGTCTTCCAGGATGCCCGAAGCGAGGATGCGATAGTCGACCTCGGCACCGTCGATCGCGACCGGCTCGTCGAAAAACACCATGTTGATCGACGGGCCGAAAGCGTAAGAGCCACCGTCGAATCCGGCGTCGCGCCGAATGTCGTCGGAGCGATAACGCTGGTGCCGCAACGCGCCGGTCAATTCCAACTGGGTAGCCGAGATGAGGTCGCGCCCGGTCCGCCCGGCCAAGTCGGTGACGCGTACCGGCAGGAGATTGGACAACATGCCGCCGGCGCGTTTGATCTTCGCCGTTGAGCGACCGGTTACCGGCAAACTGAGCACCACGTCGTCGGTGCCTGCCATCCGACCGAGAAACGCACTGAAAGCGGCGGTGAGAATCACCGCGAGCGACGACTGCGCATCTGCGGCAAGCTGCTCGATTCGCCGTTGGAGATCGGCGTCGAGCACACTGCCGGCGACGACATTGTCGGGCGAAACAGGTGCGATCCCGGCAACCTTCGACAGCGTGACCCGCTCGGGCATGCCGCGTACGCGTTCCTGCCAGTACTCGCGGTCGGAAACGCGGCGCGTGCTCTCCAGGTACTTCTTTTCGTCGGCGACGATCTCGGCCATATTCGCCGCGGGCTTCTCCACCAATTCGATGCCGCGCTTGGCCGCGTTGTAGCGGTCGGCGGTCATTCGGGTCAGTGTGAGTGCGGCGAAGCCGTCGATGATGATGTGGTGACCGCGGGTGTACCAGAAGGTGCGGTCATCGGCGACGCGGAGGAGTGCACAAACAACGAGCTGGTCGTTGAGAAGATCCACCGGCCGCTTATATTCCGCGCGCATCCACTTCAAGGCGGCCGCGACCGGGTCGGCGTGGGACCGCATGTCGATGATGTCGACATGCTGGTCGTATTCGACGTCGACGACCTGGCCCGGAACGCCGTCGTTCTCGACGATGCGCAGATACGGAGATTCGGCAGCTTTGCCCGCTTCCTCATTGCACCGCGCGAACAGGTCGTGATCCAGTTCGCCGGGCGCGTATCGGATGTCGAGGTACTGCGCGATGTTGACCGAGTAGTCGGCGGACAGGGTTTCAGCGAACCACATACCGCGCTGGGCAGCGGTGAGCGGAAGAACCGTCGAGGCGCTGTCGATGGGACCGGCTGACTGATCTGCCGTTGTCATTGAATCCCTTCCCACTCGTCGAGACAGCGTCGAAAATGGCGACGTCTATCGAAATCTAATCACCTGACCCACGCTCGACCCCTGGTGAGTATCCACGTGTTGCGAGAGCGTGGGGTCGGGTGCTGGTCAGGTCGTGATCATCTCCATATCGAATTGTGTCTTGACCACGTCAAATACGCGGTTCAGGTGAGCGCCGCATAGTTATTTCGCAGGCCGTACTCACAGCGTTACCACCCCTGTTCACACCGTGTCGGCGAGATGAGAAAGTAACTGCGCGTCGCATTCAAGCGATGGACTGCGTAGGTTTTACATTTGACTACACCGGTCACGCGATTCGCAGCGTCGGGTAGCTCACCAACAAATGATCGAGAAGGAGTGCGACTGTGTCGGACGTGCATGTCAGGCGCCAATCCACTCCGGGCGACGACGCGTTCGACGACCCCATCGCCGCACAACTTCGCTTGTGGCGAGAATCCAACCAGCGGATCGCCGACGGTGGCCCGATACCTCGGCCTACGCCCCCGGCCCCGGCCCCGGCGCGGCCAACACTGCCACCCGCCGCGACACCCCGACCGTCGGCGGCTCCGACCAACTCAATGCCAAGCCCGCGGCCGACGCCGACCCGCCCTCACTTCGACTCGCAGCCGGATCCGGTAGATCGATTTACCACCCATACCGGGCGCCACAGCTTGCCGGTGCTGGCGCCACTCGAACCGGAACCCGCGCCGCGTCCTCGACGCGCGCGGGTCGCTGCTCCACCAGACGAGTTTGTGCCGCCGGCACAGCCGACACCGCGCCAGAGTTCGAGCGGTTCGGCGACGCAGCGATTGGCCGAATCGGAATCGGCGGCGTCGTGGCAGTCGTTCGCGCCTCCGGTTTCGACGCCTCCAGTTTCGGCGCCTCCCCCGACGTCGACGATCCGCCCCGAACCCTTTGCGGCACAATACGAATCAGCGGATCAATCGCTGCGCGATGGCGCACTGGCCGCCTCCTGGCTACCCGACACTGCTGCCGAATACCCGACCGACACCGCCATCGAAGCGGTGAACCTACACAAGCGGTTCAAAGACATGGTGGCCGTCGAAGATGTGAGTTTCCATGTTCCGACCGGAAGCATCGTCGCATTGCTCGGCCCCAACGGCGCGGGCAAGACCACCACCGTGAATATGCTGTGCACCCTCCTGCGGCCCGACGGTGGATACGCCGTCGTCGGCGGGCACGACATCGTCAAACAGGCGGCCGACGTCCGCAAGTCGATCATGTTGACCGGTCAATTCGCGGCATTGGACGAGTCGCTGACCGGCCGGGAAAACCTCATCCTGTTCGGGCGTCTACTCGGTTTGCGCAAGTCTGAGGCCAAAGCTCGGGCCGACGAACTGCTCGACCACTTTTCGCTCACCGAAGCCGGCGGCAAACGCGTCGGCCAGTACTCCGGCGGAATGCGTCGCCGGATTGACATCGCGTGTGGGCTGGTTACCTCACCCAAGGTCGTATTTCTGGACGAGCCGACGACCGGGCTCGATCCGCGCAGCCGTCAGGATGTCTGGGCGCTGATCCAAAGCCTCAAGGCCACCGGCGTCACAACCTTGCTGACCACGCAATATCTCGAAGAGGCCGACATGCTGTCGGACAATATCGTCGTCATCGACAAGGGACGTGTCATCGCCGAGGGCACCTCCGACGACCTCAAGACCCGAACCGGGGCGGCGTACTGCGATGTCACGCCGGAACATGGCGACGACCTTCCCCGACTGCGAGCGCTGCTATCCGACCTGGTGGGTGACCCGACGGCGCAGCCGAAAGACCTCACCATCTCGGTACCCGCGCCCGATGGCGCCAATACCCTTGTCGAGGTCGTTCGACGGACCACCGAAGCGCGTCTGGAACTCTCTGACATCACCATGCGTCGCCCGTCCCTCGACGAAGTCTTCCTCCACCTGACCGATCCGACCAGGGACGGGAGCTGACGTTGAGCACTGGCTCGCAGCCGTTGATCTCACCCGCGCGCGACATCCGGATCAGCACCTTTGAACAGTGGCGCGCGCTGTCGTGGCGTGGGATCACCAGCATCATCAAGAACGGCGAGTTCATCTTCGCGATCGTGTCCCCGTTATTCCTGGCGGTCTGCTTCTACCTTCCGTTGCGTTCCATCATGGAAACCCGCGGCATCGACTACGCGCAGTACCTGATGCCGGTGATCGTGCTGCAGTCCATCGCGTTCACGGCGTCAGCCGCGGCGATGCGCGCGTCGATCGACGGCCAGAAGGGCATCAACACTCGATTCCGCGTACTTCCGATGAACGCGACCGTCCCTACCTTCGCGCGACTGACCACGAATACCGCCCTGTTGACGGTGTCGGTGCTATTCGCGTCGATCATTTGCCTGGTCATCGGCTGGCGGCCACAGGGCGGCATCGTCGGAATCATCGGCCTATTCGGCGTGGCCATCGGCGTTGGCGTAATCGTGAGCCTGCTCTGCGACGGCATCGGATTGCTGTCGGGCAGCCCGGAAGCGACCAGCCAGGCGTTAGCGTTGCCACTGCTCATCCTGGGTATGTGTTCAACCGGCTTTGTCACCGAAGACCAATTCCCCGACTGGATTCAGCCATTCGCGCGCAATCAACCGGTCTCGCAGATCACCAATGCGATGCGCGCCTTCGACGAAGGCCATGTCACTTGGTACAACGTCGGGCCGACGGTCTGGTGGTGTATCGGCCTGGGGCTCTTCGCCATCGTCGTAGTGATTCTCGGTAACCGGAAGGTGCGCCGATGACAACGTCGAAGTATCTGGACCCGGCTGGCTTCCCCAGCCCGGACACTCCACGCGAAGGCAGTATCCGCGCCTGGTTCACCCAGTCCGGGCCGTTGGTCGGGCGGCAGTTGATGGTCTGGTTCCGCGACCCGGTCACCATGATGCAGAGCCTGCTGATGCCCGCGGTGTCGATGATCATGTTCAAGGTGGTGCTCGGCGATTCGATCGCCCAAACCACCGGACAGAACAGTGCCTACGGCACGGTGCCGCTGGTGATCCTCGTCGGCGCGATGTTCGGCTCGATGGCGGCGGCCGTCCGACTGAATCAGGAACGCGGCTCCGGGCTGTTGGGCCGGCTGTACGTCATGCCCATCAACCGCGGCGCCGACATCACGTCAAGGCTCGTTGCCGAACTCTTCCGCGTCCTGGTGACCACCCTGGTGCTGCTGGCGGCGGGGCATCTCATCGGATTCCGATTCACCCAGGGAGTGCTGCCGGCCATCGGCATCGTCGGTGTGGCATTGCTATACGGGGCGTCGTTCTCGATGTTGGTGCTTGCCTTGGCGGTCAGCGCCAAGCCGGGCGCCCCGTTGGTCCCGCTGCTCTCACTGTTGTCGAGTTTCATGATGTTCTTCAACTCGGGTTTCGTTCCGCTGAAGTCGTATCCGACCTGGGTGCAACCGATCGTCGAATACCAGCCGATGACACCGGCCATCGAGGTCATGCGGTCACTCGCCATTGGCGGACCCATCACCAAGAACCTGATCATCGTCGCGATCTGGGCGGTTGCGATCCTCGCACTCACCACCTATCCGGCGCTGCGCGGCTACCGGAAGGCCGCGACCGATCGCTAAATTCCGGCATCGGTCGGTTGACTGAGAATGCCGATCGGCCGAAAATCGTAACAAATACCGCCCCGCTGCCGATGTAGCATCGAGGAAGCAGGCAAACGGAAGGGCGCGAAACCCATGTTTCGAACCATGATGACATCGAAAATCCACCGCGCGGTAGTGACACAGGCAGACCTGCACTACGTCGGATCAGTGACAATCGATGCCGATCTACTCGACGCGGCAGACCTGCTCGAAGGCGAACAGGTAACCATCGTCGACATCGACAACGGCGCTCGGCTGGAAACCTATGTCATCGCCGGTGAACGTGGATCCGGAGTGATCGGCATCAACGGCGCTGCGGCCCATCTCGTCCATCCCGGCGATCTCGTGATCATCATCGCGTACGGCATCATGAACGAGGCCGAAGTCCGCGCGTACTCACCCCACGTCGTCTTCGTCGATGCCGACAACCGCGTCCTCACCGAAGGAAACGATCCCGCGGACGTCCCGGCGGGGTCGGATTTGCTCGATCCGCGTCGCCCGCTGGTCAACGCCTGACGCTGAACAAAGCTTCTTGCCGACACGTCGAGGCGATCCCTCGCCGCTCAACGTCGGCTTGCCGCTACTACACTCGTCCGGGTGACCACTGACAAAGCAGGCGCCCAAGTCACCATCTCCGCAAACCCCGAACTCCGTCGTTACGAGGTTTACGCCGATGGTGAGCTGGCCGGATTTACCGTCTACCGCGATCGCGAGTACGACGGCGCCGCCGAACGAGTTTTCTACCACACCGAAGTCGCCGAAGCTTTCGGCGGACGCGGGCTCGCGACGATTCTCGTCAAAGAAGCCCTCGACGCAACGCGCGCCGAGAACAAACTGATCGTCGGCGTGTGCCCACTGGTGGCGATGTTCCTCACCAACCATCCGGAGTACGCCGAGGCATCCCGCCCCGTGACCGATGAAGTCCTGAACTGGCTGCAGCCATAACCGACGACGCGACCGGCCAGAGTTTCGCCGACGAAAGCTTCGTCGGCGAGACCTGGACCGAACGTACCTTTACCGACTGCGCGTTCTTCGACGCCGACCTGTCCGACCTCACGACCGTCTCGGTCGTCTTCGACGGATGCGATTTCACCGGCGCCAACTTCGCCGATTCGACGCACCGATCGAGCGCCTTTCGCAACTGCACGTTCCGTCGGACTCATCTGTCCGGACTCACGATGTCGGACTGCTCGCTCGTCGGCTCGGTGTTCTCCGAATCACGAACACTCCGTTGGAAACTCACCGACTGCGACCTGACGCTCGTGTCGCTCGCCGGGCTGCGGCTATTGCGCGCTGACCTAACCGGTTGCCGCCTGCGCGAGGCTAACCTCGGCGAATCCGACCTCACCGGGGCGGATCTGTCCGGCGCCGACCTCTCGTCGGCGCGCGCCATCGGCGCCATTCTGCGTGACACCACACTGCACGGCGCCCGCATCGACCCGACGTTGTGGCGCCAGGCCAAGGTCGACGGCGCGCGCGTCGACCCGCATCACGCACTGGAGTTCGCGATGGCATACGGCCTGCGGATCGGCGACTGACCAACGCCGACGTCGGGTAGCTACTACGGTTGATACATGCCAACTTTCGCTGATGTCGCCAAAGCTAAATACATCTCGCTGACCACCTTCACCAAAGACGGTCGGCCAAAGCCGACGCCAATCTGGGCCGCACCCAGCGGCGACAAACTTCTGGTTATCACCGAGGGGTCCGCCTGGAAGGTCAAACGCATCCGGAACACGCCCCGAGTCACCATCGCGATCTGCGATGCCCGCGGCAATGTCAAAGGCGACGCCGTCGAAGCCACCGCGGTCATCCTCGATAAGTCTCGCAACGGCGAGGTCTACGACGCCATCGGCCGTCGCTACGGCATCATCGGGAAGACGTTCAACGTCTTCAGCAAGTTACGCGGCGGCATGAAAAAGAATGTGGGACTGGAGATTTCAGCCGCTTAGGCTACCCGCCCGCGAAAATCGTCCGAATAGTGTGCCAGCGAGGGCAAGTTGCCCTTGCTGGCACACTATTCGGACGATTTTCCACGACGGGCGCTTCGGGCAATTGTGGATCCGGAAGCGCGACGCGATCACCGGAATCGTCATCGGCCCCAAAACCAAAGCGGCCCACTCCCTTTCGGGAATGGGCCGCTTTATAAGGCGTGCGAGCCGGGCAGACCTACTTGGCCTTCTCCAGCACCTCGACCAGACGCCAGCGCTTGGTGGCGCTGGTCGGACGGGTCTCCATCAGACGAACGCGGTCGCCGATGCCGGCGTCACCGTTCTCGTCATGTGCCTTGACCTTGCTGGTCGTGCGGATGATCTTGCCGTAGAGCGGGTGGCTCTTACGATCTTCCAGCTCGACCACGATGGTCTTCTGCATCTTGTCGCTGACCACGTACCCGATCCGCTCTTTGCGGCGGGCGCGCTCAGTCGTCGTATTCTCAGTCACCTTCTGGTCCTCACTCATGCGTCAGCCTCCGGTCCGGCAGCCAACCCGAGCTCACGCTCGCGCATGACGGTGTAGATCCGGGCGATCTCGCGACGCACGGTCCGCAGACGACGGTTGTTGTCAAGCTGGCCGGTAGCCATCTGGAAACGAAGGTTGAACAGCTCTTCCTTCGACTCCTTAAGGCGATCGACGAGATCGGTATCACCGAGCTCGCGGAGCTCGGCAGCGGCGGTTCCCAATGCCATCAGAACTGCTCCTCTCGAGTCACGATGCGGGTCTTGATGGGCAGCTTGTGCTGCGCGCGGCGCAGGGCCTCGCGAGCGACTGCCTCATCGGGGTAGCTCATCTCGAACAGCACGCGACCCGGCTTGACCGGGGCGACCCACCACTCGGGCGAACCTTTACCGGAACCCATGCGGGTTTCGGCTGGCTTCTTGGTCAGCGGGCGGTCGGGGAAGATGTTGATCCACACCTTGCCACCACGCTTGATGTGCCGGTTGATGGCGATACGTGCCGACTCGATCTGACGGTTGGTGATGTACGCACCCTGCAACGCCTGGATGCCGTACTCGCCGAACGTCACCTTGGTGCCGCCCGATGCCTGGCCCTTCAGGCTGGGGTGATGCTGCTTGCGGTGTTTAACCCGACGTGGGATCAACATGGCTAGCTCTCCTGATTCGCTTCGGTCGGTGACGTGCCGCCCGCTCGCTCCGCTCCCGGCGCGGTGGCCGGTGCGTCAGCCGCGACCGCGGCAGGTGCCTCAGCGGCACGTCCTGCCTCGGTGCTGGTCGCGGTGGTGCCCGAAGCACCACTACGACGCGGCCGGCTGGGGCGACGCGAACGACGATCGTCGGACGGCGCAGCGGCCGCGGTCAGCTCACGCTTTCCACCGACGATGTCGCCCTTGTAGATCCAGACCTTCACACCGATACGGCCGAAGGTGGTCTTGGCTTCGTAGAGTCCGTAGTCGATGTCGGCGCGCAGCGTATGCAGCGGCACGCGTCCTTCGCGGTAGAACTCACTGCGGCTCATTTCTGCGCCACCCAGGCGACCCGAGCACTGAACCCGGATGCCCTTCACATTCGGCTGACGCATCGCCGACTGAATCGCCTTACGCATCGCGCGACGGAATGCCACACGGTTGCTCAGCTGTTCAGCGACGCCCTGGGCCACCAACTGGGCCTCGGACTCTGCGTTCTTCACCTCGAGGATGTTCAGCTGCACCTGCTTGCCGGTCAGCTTCTCCAGGTCGCCACGGATCCGGTCGGCCTCGGCGCCACGGCGACCGATGACGATGCCCGGACGGGCGGTGTGGATGTCGACGCGGACGCGGTCACGCGTGCGCTCGATCTCCACCTTGGCGATGCCGGCACGCTCGAGGCCGGTGGCCAGGAGCTTGCGGATGGCGACATCCTCTTTTACGTAGTCCGCGTACTGCTTGTCTGCGTACCACCGCGACTTCCAGTCGGTGGTGATGCCCAGACGGAAGCCGTGCGGGTTGATTTTCTGGCCCACTACTAGGCTCCCTTCTTGGGCTGGCGCGAACGTGCCGAAGATGTACGCTGTCCGCCCTTCGAGTTCGGCGTACTTTCCACGATCACGGTGATGTGGCTGGTGCGCTTACGGATACGGAACGCGCGACCCTGCGCACGCGGCTGGAACCGCTTGAGCGTCGGGCCTTCGTCGGCGAATGTCTCGGAGACGACCAGGGTGCGACGATCGAGCCCCAGGTTGTTCTCGGCGTTGGCGATCGCGCTGGCGAGCACCTTGTAGACCGGCTCGCTGGCGGCCTGCGGAGCGAACCGCAGGATGTCCAGTGCCTCGTCGACATTCTTGCCGCGTACGAGCGCGAGCACACGACGTACCTTCATCGGCGTCGCGCTGACGTGCTTGGCGGTTGCCTTAGCGGTCGGATTCTCAGTTTGCGTAGTCATGGTTACCGACGCTTCGCTTTCCGGTCATCCTTGATGTGACCTTTGAAGGTACGTGTCGGGGCGAACTCGCCCAGCTTGTGGCCGACCATGTTGTCCGAGATGAACACCGGGACGTGCTTGCGGCCGTCGTGCACCGCAAAGGTGTGTCCGATGAAGTCGGGGATGATGGTCGAACGGCGTGACCAGGTCTTGATGACCTGCTTGGTGCCCTTTTCGTTCTGCGTGTCCACCTTCGCAAGGAGGTGGTCGTCGACGAACGGGCCTTTCTTGAGGCTGCGTGGCATTCTCTAACTCCCTCCTTGTTATCGCTTGTTCTTGCCGGTGCGACGGCGCCGGACGATGAGCTTGTCGCTCGCCTTGTTCTTACGGGTACGGCCTTCTGGCTGACCCCACGGGCTGACCGGGTGGCGACCACCGGAGGTCTTACCCTCACCACCACCGTGCGGGTGGTCGACCGGGTTCATCACGACACCACGGACGGTCGGGCGCTTGCCCTTCCACCGCATGCGGCCGGCCTTGCCCCAGTTGATGTTGCTCTGCTCGGCGTTGCCCACCTCGCCGACGGTTGCGCGGCAGCGCACGTCGACGCGACGGATTTCACCGGAGGGCATACGCAGGGTGGCGTAGGCGCCTTCCTTACCGAGCAGCTGGATGCCAGCACCCGCACTGCGGGCCATCTTGGCGCCGCCGCCCGGACGCAGCTCCACCGCGTGCACGGTGGTACCGGTCGGGATGTTGCGCAGGGGCAGGTTGTTGCCCGGCTTGATGTCGGCGCCCGGACCGCTCTCCACGACGTCGCCCTGGTTCAGGTTCTTCGGCGCGATGATGTAGCGCTTCTCGCCGTCGAGGTAGTGCAGCAGTGCGATGCGTGCGGTGCGGTTGGGGTCGTACTCGATGTGCGCGACCTTGGCGTTGATGCCGTCCTTGTCGTTACGACGGAAGTCGATCAGACGGTAGGCACGCTTGTGGCCGCCACCCTTGTGACGAGTTGTGATGCGCCCGTGCGCATTTCGTCCACCGCGACCGTGCAGCGGGCGAACCAGCGACTTCTCCGGGTGGTTACGGGTGACTTCGGCGAAGTCCGAGCCGCTACTGCCACGACGACCCGGGGTCGTCGGCTTGTACTTACGAATAGCCATGAGTCTTGTTCCTTATCTGAAGGTCCAATCGGCGTCAGCCGACCGGTCCTCCGAAGATCTCGATGGGCTTGGAATCGGCGGCCAGCGTCACCATCGCGCGCTTGGTCGACTTGCGTCGGCCGTAACCGGTGCGGGTGCGCTTGCGCTTACCCTGCCGGTTGGCGGTGTTCACACTGGTGACGGTGACATCGAAGATCTTCTCGATCGCGATCTTGATCTCGGTCTTGTTCGAATTAGGCGCCACCACGAAGGTGTAGACGTTGTCTTCGATCAGTCCGTAGGACTTCTCGGAGATCACCGGCGCCAGGATGATGTCACGCGGGTCTGCGTGCGTAGCCATGCCTAGGCCTCCTTCGATTTAGTGTTCGCCTCAACGAAGGCGTTCAGCGTCTCGACGCTGAAGACAACTTCATCCGAGTCGAGGACGTCGTAGGTGTTCAGCTGATCGGGAGCGATCGGCTGTACGAACGGCAAGTTCGCGACGCTCTTCCAGGCGGTCAGGTCTTCGCGGCCGAGGACCACGAGGAACTTCTTGCGCTCGGAGAGCAGCTCCAGGAACTTACGTGCGGTCTTGGTCGACGGCACCTGGCCGGCAACCAACTCGTCGATGACGTGGATGCGATCGTTGCGAGCACGGTCGCTCAGCGCACCACGGAGAGCGGCTGCCTTCATCTTCTTCGGGGTCCGCTGGCTGTAGTCACGCGGCTGCGGGCCGTGTACAACGCCACCACCGGCGAACTGCGGAGCGCGGGTCGAACCCTGACGCGCACGACCGGTTCCCTTCTGGCGGTAAGGCTTTGCGCCACCGCCGGAAACCTCGCCACGAGTCTTGGTCGAGTGCGTACCCTGCCGTGCCGCCGCCTGCTGGGCGATGACGACCTGGTGCATCAGTGCGATGTTGGCCGTGGCGTCGAAGATCTCGGCCGGCAGTTCAACGGTTCCGTTGGTCTTGCCGTCGACGGTCTTGACGTCCAGGGTCAGATTGGCTTTGGTTTCGGTGCTCATTTGGCACCACCCTTCACTGCATCACGCACGACCACGATGCCGCCCTTGCGGCCGGGGATCGCGCCCTTGATCAACAGCAGACCTGCTTCGGCATCCACCTTGTGGACGGTGAGGTTCTGCGTGGTCACTTTGTCGTTACCCATGCGACCCGCCATGCGCATGCCCTTGAACACGCGGCCCGGGGTGGCACAGCCACCGATCGAACCCGGTGCACGGTGGACACGGTGCGCGCCGTGGCTGGCGCCCAGGCCGGCGAAGCCGTGGCGCTTCATAACGCCGGCGAAGCCCTTGCCCTTGCTGGTGCCGGTCACGTCGACGAGCGCGCCGTCGGCGAAGATCTCGGCGGTCAGCTCCTGGCCGACCTCGAACTCAGCGGCGTCGTTGACGCGGATTTCCGCGACGTGGCGACGCGGGGTCACGCCCGCCTTGGCGAACTGGCCGGCGACCGGCTTGATCACCTTGCGGGGATCGATCGCGCCATAAGCCAATTGGACGGCGGCGTAGCCGTCGCGCTCGGCAGTGCGGATCTGAGTGATCACGTTGGGGCCGGCCTTGATAACGGTGACCGGGACAACGCGGTTGTTCTCGTCGAACACCTGGGTCATACCAAGTTTGGTACCCAAGATGCCCTTCGTAGCATTCTGTGTCATAGCTGCAACCCTCGCCTACTGGATGTTGACGTCGACGCTCGCCGGAAGATCGATGCGCATGAGCGCGTCAACCGTCTTCGGCGTGGGGTCGAGAATGTCGATGAGTCGCTTGTGAGTGCGCATCTCGAAGTGCTCGCGGCTGTCCTTGTACTTGTGCGGCGAGCGGATGACGCAATACACGTTCTTTTCAGTGGGCAACGGCACCGGGCCAACGATCCGTGCCCCGGTACGGGTCACGGTCTCCACGATTTTGCGCGCAGATGCGTCGATCGCTTCGTGGTCGTAGGCCTTGAGCCTGATGCGGATCTTCTGTCCCGCCACGCTGTGTCCTCTTCCGTCAGATTTTCTCTCGACAGACAAACACCGCGTGACCTGGCCCGAACACACTCGGGTGGGTGCACATGACCTCGGGCAACTTCCGAAGATCTACGCTGTTCATCTGTCGTTGTACGTTGCCGGGTTGATCCCGGCGGGGCTCCGGTCCACGCGGTCGGGCGTGTCGGTCCGCTGAAGCTGGTTCAGCGCGTTTCACGCACAATCCGAATGTCTCGGGCTGGCAGTCGCCTACCTGATCGAGGCCGCGAAATAGCGACTACCCCATCAAGGCAACCCGACAAGTATGCACCATTTGGCCGGGCAGGCCAAATCGACGGCGCTGAGGGCGGGCGACGACTGGTTTCCGCGCGCTCGACATCGGCGAGGGCGTTACTCCCTTGGCGCGACTCAGGCCGCAGACTTCAGCCGACGCCATCCGCTCGAATTTACTAAGGAATTCTTATTATTCACTTTCGGGAACTAGATCGTCGGGACCGTCGTTAACGGGTTTCACCGTTTTCGGATCCAGAAAGGTCCATCCCGATATGCCCGAGAACTCTGAGCCCGGCCCTTCGACGCCGGGATCCACCTCTGACGAACCAACGCCATCGCAATCACAGTCGGACGCGGCGGCATCACCGCCGACGACGACATCCCCACTAAAGGCGGGAACCATCCCGCCCTACCCCGCCGCCCCCATGCCATCGTTGCCGCCGCGAGTTCGCTGGTGGACCTCGCGCGAGTCCAACGTCACCTATCCGCGGGCAACGCTGATGGCAGTCGCCGCGATGGGAATCGTCGGCGCGTTCTGTTGGCGCATTGACGAGACCGGTATCGGCATCACCCTTACCGGCATCGCCGCCTTAACAGCCGTACTTGCGACCGCGCCCGGCGACTTTCGCACGCGAACCTCGCCGTATTGGGTGGTCATGGCAGTGGGCATCGTCGGATTGGTGACGGTTCCCTCGTTCCGCGACGCCGACTGGGTCTGCGCATTGTGCATACTCGCCGCCATCGCCGCGGGCGCGGTGCTCTTCGTTGAGGCGCATGGCCTTCGCGGGTTGTGGCTAGCGGCGCTGAGTCCCGCGTTCGCACCCTTCGGGGGATTTATGGCACTGTTTCGCCGACCGCCCAGGCCACCTCGCGCCAATGCCCGGCAGCATTCTGCCTTGATCCTGGTCGTCACGGTCACGACGATCCTGCTGTTGATCGTTTTCGGCGCGTTGTTCGCGAGTGCCGATGCGACCTTCGGCTCACTCTTCGACGTCAACCTCGACAATCCCGTCGGCCCCGACCTCGCCGCGGCGCTTGTCGCCGGAGTTGTGATCGCGCTCTTCACCCTCGGCGGCGCTTTTCTCACCGCACAGGGCACTCGTTACCCGTCCCGCCCCCAACGCCAGTTGCCACCGATCTGGGCGTGGGCCGTACCCGTCGGCGCACTGTTCGCGATGTTCCTGCTCTTTCTCGGCGTACAGGCGACCGCGATGTTCGGCGGCGACGACTTTGTCCAGAAGACCGCCGATCTCACCTATTCGGAGTATGCGCGCCAAGGCTTTTGGCAGTTGCTCGTCGTAGGCATATTGGTAATCGGCGTCGCGATCACCGCATGGCATTTCGTCGACGTCGATAATTCGCGCTCGCGCCTATCAGCACGAGTTCTGCTCGGCGGCCTGTGCATCGCGACGCTCGCCGTTAGCTTCTCGGCCATCCATCGGATGACGCGATACATCAACGCGTACGGGATGACCGAAGACCGCATCTTCGGCATCTTCGTCGAAGTTCTCGTCGGTCTGGTGATGATCGGCTTCCTGGTCGCGGGCGCCCGAATGAGCGCCGCCGGCCTTACGCGAACGCTGGTCGCGCTCGGTATGTTCGCGACGCTCGGCTTCGCACTATTCAATCCGGAGCGGTACATCGCGCACTACAACATTGATCGATACGAGTCCACCGGCAAGGTCGACGCCTACTACCTCGGCGGTTTGTCTGCCGACGCCGCCAGCCAATTCGGCCGTCTACCAACGAATCTGCGCGCCTGCACTGATTGGCACTATGCCCATCGCCACGGCGAGAAAAGTTGGCGCGAGTTCTCCTTCGCGCGGTACACCCCGTCGGCGTCGCAGATCAATGGGAAGTCGTATTACGACACGAACTGCGCCACGCACCGCGGTTATTGATACCCCGCACAGTCGGACTACCCACTATCTTACCGTGCGGTAAGATAGTGGGTATGTCTGAGAAGCGCACCACCAGCGCCACCTACGCACTGCGCAAGAAGCTGCCCAACAACGCCTTTGGAAACGCACTGTTCTCCATCGGCATGGTCGCTCGCGTCCCCTACTTCGGCACCATCCTCCCGGTGGTCACCGACATGGAGCCCGGCTACTGCAAAGTGACCGCCCCCAAGTGGTTCGGCGTCCACAACCACATCGGAACCTTCCACGCGATCGCGGCCTGCAACCTCGCCGAAGCAGCGATGGGCATGTTGATGGAGGCCACTACGCCATCGACGCACCGCTGGCTGCCCAAGGCGATGAACGCTCAATATCTCGCCAAGGCCGGCACCCGACTCACTGCCGAGGCCCGACTCGCAGACGTCGACTTCGACGCCATCACCACCGGCACCGACGTCGTGGTGAATATCGCCGTTCGCGACATCGACGGCAACGAGGTCGTGCACTGCGACATCACCACCTGGGTTACCCCGGCCTGAGCTTGGCTACCCGAAACACGCCTGCCAGCCGCGGTTGCGCAAGACCGTCACATCGCAATAGGTCGCGCGCGGATAGTAGGCACCCATCGTCGATGCCGGGTCGGTGCGATTGGCCTGCTCGGCCTGCACCGTCTGCGGATAGAACGCCGACGACGGCAGCATATATCTGAGGAAGACCACCTTCTTCGGCACCGACGTCGAGCCCCAGGGAATCACCGTCAGCGCCGGATTCGACGACGACGCCATATCCTGTTGTACCGCAACGACATACGTGTAATAGCCGTCGGCGTCGAGTCGGGTCTGGAAATCCGCCGCGCACGCGACGACCGGATATGGGCTGACTTTGTCGTTCTGGCACATCGACCAGTACCGCAAGTCGACGCCGGGTTGCGCCGGGGACGCGCCTGCTCGCGTGTTCGGATACGTCGGCGCTTTGCCGCGCACCACGGCGACCCGACCCGGACGGTAGGTCAGTGCGGCACCGATATATTTGTTGTCTCCGTTGGGAAACAGCCCCGCTGTGCTCGCCGGGTTCACGAAAGTAGCCTCCGGCGAATTCGCCGGAAATGAATTGGCCGCCGCATTCCCGATCGCCTTGTCGAAGACCGACGTCAACGCCTCGGCTATTGGACCGCGATAGTTACGCGGATTGAACGGGACCGCACATGGCGGCAGATGCACAGCGGTACCGCCGAGATGCATGGTGACGTCGGGCAGCGTCACACCGCCATTCGCCGACGTCGGGTTGTGCGGCACATAGACACGAATAATGAGGAATCCCAACGGAATCCGTTGCTTTCCCGCAGCCGGAAGCCCACGTATCTCATTACGTGCGTGGTTGGCAGGGCGATTGACTACCGTCGCTTTCCACTTCCCATTCCCCAAACTCGACGCCGCAGCTGTCGACGCATAGGGATTTCCGCCGGAGACTGGGTGAATTTGGTTGTCGCGCAATGTATCGACCGTATTGAAGTCGGTTCCGTAGGTATTCAGCGAAAAGTACCGGGCCGTCGGGTAGGTGCCGGACAAACTGATCGAGTCACCACCGCCGAGCAGGTACGGCAAAATCCAATAGGTGGCATTGGCGTCGGGGAACGCGACGTTGAGATCCGAGCTGTTCGACATCAGTTGCCACGCGCAGCCCGGCGGTGGTGCGTATCCCTGTGGCGCACCGGAAGCGGGAGCGGTCATCGACAGAGTCGGCATCGCTACCGCCACAATCAGTATCATCAAGCGTCGCATGACTTTCGAGGATCCTTGAGCGCCCATAGATCGAGATTATGGCGTGTCAACTTCAACCGAAAGGTTACTTAGCCGGGCGTATCGACTGATTGGTGAATCGCCTAACCCGCGGGCCACCGCAAACTGTTCGCCCATCGCAGCGCCTGGGTCTCCACCGAACTTTCCAATCCGTGTGCGGTCGGCACCTTGCGATAATCAACCGATACCTTGTTGTTGTGCCGCAACAACCCGACGAAGTCGTCCGTAAACGGAACGGGCACAACAGGATCGTAGATTCCCTGATAGATGAGAATGGGAGCGCGATAACCCGAATTCGGAACACTCGTGATCTGCCGAATGGCTTCGATCAGATTACCCTGCGCCAGCGGTCGCGAAACCAATTGCCCCACACCGAGCCCCTTGGTCGCACGTCCCTGGTTCGGATAGCACAACGTCTTCGCGTTCTCGACGACACGTTTACCCAACGGAGTGAGATACGAATCCACATCGACGTCGGGGCGCGCGACCTTGACTCCGGCCAGAATGTAGGACACATAGGTGACATAGTCGGGCACCGGTACCGGCGGGATACCCGGTCGAATGACCGAAACCATCGCGGCTATCTCCGTCGGCACCGACTGCGCGACCGTGCCGACATTCTTCAGTTCGGGTGCGTACGTATGTGCTTGTCGGCCGGCCCAGAGCGAGGTCTGCCCGCCCTGCGAACCTCCTACGGTGACCACGCCGCTGCCTAGGGTCTGGCCGGTGTACTTCTGGACGATTACCCGTGCCGCGCGTGCGGCGTCGAGGAGGTTCTTCCCGGCGACTTTGCCATCGGAATAGGCGTGCACACCCGGACCACCGATGCCGGCGTATTCCGTTGTCGCGAAGACATATCCGCTGCCGAGCCACTGCCCGAACCAGTCGTCGAATACACCTTTGCCGTCGACCTTGCTGCCCATCCGATCGGTGGTCGTGCACCTATCTCCGAGGCCGGTGGTGCCGTGTCCAAATGCCACCAGCCGCCATCCAGCCGCAGGTCGCGCGGGGATCGACACCGAGCCGCGAACCGGAACGAGGTGCCCATGCGGCCCCTCGGAGAGATAGGTCATCGCAATAACACGCTGCGCGTTCACGATTCGCGAATTCGGTTGCGCCGTAATCTCGTTCGACGAGATCACGGTGCCGGCGGCCGCGCGCGGCGCCGCGTCGGCAATCGACGCCACCGACGTCAGCGTCGCCATCGCGATCATCAGCAACCCAAGCCGCATCGACATTCGACACAGCACACCACTGCTCGTCGCGCTAGTTCCTAGCATACCGGAAACGGTACACCAGGGATAAGCTAACTAGTCACGCGGTAGCGTCCAACTGTGCGATCACCTTGGTCGGCGTGATCCACACAACCAGCTCGCCCGGCACACCATTGCGGGCCCCGAACTCCTCGGCACGGTCGGCACCCATGTACCGGCCGCCGCACGCGGCGGCTATCCGCGCTACTTCCGATAGGTCGTCGGATAGTTCCACCGCGCCCTGTACCGTCACAAACCCGTACGGCGGCTCTTGCAGGTCCACACAGAGCGCCACTCTCGGATCACGCTGCATGGCACGGGCTTTGGCCGTTGTCGCCCCCGTGTTGAACGCGAGTCGATCGCCATCGACGACGAACCAGATCGGCACGGTCAACGGACGTCCGTCCGACGCCGTGTAGGCCAGGTGCCCGGTCCTAGTTCCGTCCGCGAGGAAGTTCTGGATCGCCGGGTCGTTGAATGTATAGCTCATAACACCACTCCTGGGTTCAATAGTCCTTGCGGGTCCAAGGCATATTTGATCATTCGGGTCATCTCCATCACGTCGGGGCCAACCTGATTCGGTAGCCACCCCTTCTTCAACCGCCCGACTCCGTGTTCACCGGTAATAGTTCCGCCGAGTTCGATCGCCAGATCCATAATCTGCCCGAATGCCTCGGTGGCCCTGCGTGTTTCATCGACATCATTCGGATCGTGCACGATCAGCGGATGCGTATTTCCGTCACCGGCATGTGCGATTACCGAGATGGTCACGTCATTCCGCGCCGCTATCTTCGCCACCCCGGCGACCAGAGCAGGCAACTGCGGCAGCGGCACCCCGACATCCTCGAGCAATAGAGGGCCAAGTCGTTCGACTGCGGGAATTGCCGCGCGCCGCGCTGCGGTGAACGCCTCACCTTCGGCCCCGTCGGTCGTCGAAAAGCACTCGGTTGCACCATGCCTGTTGAATGCGTCCTCGATGATCGCCAGCTCATGTGTCACCGCTGGCCCCGCCGCGTCCGACTGCGCGACAAGCATCGCGCCTGCCGACCGGTCGAGGTCCATCCTCAGCATGTCCTCCACCGCATTAATCGCCACCGCGTCCATGAATTCGAGCATCGCCGGGCGTATTTGCGCGGTGATATCCAGGACGGCGCGAGTGGCTTCGACAACCGACGGAAAGCTGGCGACCACCGTCGCCGGCGTCTGTTGCCGCGGCAACAGACGCAACGTCACTTCAGTGACGATGCCGAGCACGCCTTCGCTCCCGACGAACAGCTTGGTGAGCGGGAGCCCGGCCGAATCCTTCAGCTGACGACCACCGAGCCGCACCACGCGACCATCGGCAAGCACCACCTCCAGACCGAGTACATACTCGACCGTCACGCCGTATTTGACACAGCACAACCCGCCGGCATTGGTTGCCACGTTGCCGCCGATCGAGCAGATCTCGAACGACGAAGGATCCGGCGGATACCACAGATCATGTTCTGCGGCAGCGGCTTTCACGTCGGCATTCAACGCACCCGGTTGCGCGACGGCAGTGCGAGTCGCCGTATCGACGCTGATCGTCGTCATCTGTTCGGTGCAAACTGTCACCGCGCCGTCCACAGCTGTCGATCCGCCAGACAGGCTGGTGCCCGCGCCGCGAACAATCATCGGAACCGCGTGCCGCGCGCACCAACGCACCGCGGCTTGAACCTCGTCGGTATTCGTCGGCCGCACCAGCGCGACGGGAGTGCCGGCGTCGGGATCGTTGGCGCGGTCGAAGCGATAGGCACCGAGCACGTCGGCGTCGGTGACGACCCGCCCCGGCGGCAGGGCGGAAACAAGGCTGGAAAGATCTACGGCCATACCTCGATACTGCCCTATCTCTCCGGTTGACATCAGTGGATGAGCTCGTCGCCGATCAGGCAGGCAAGCATCATGATGGTTTCGTGTGGACCGCTGCGGCCCGCGTGCGGCAGGATTGATCCGTCCACTACGCGCAGCCCGTCGATACCTCGATGGGCGCCGTACCAATCAGTCGCCTGTCCGATCGGCAAAGTCGCGCACGCATGTTGCGACGTCGACGAAACCCCTGACACCGCAACCGAATTCGGCTCCACGATGTGATCAAACTCGGACGATTGGAGCATCCGCGACACCGAATCGACCCCGGCTGCCACGGCGTCACCGCCGCGCCAGAGTGCCGGGTCCCGGGGCCCCAGTTCAACCACCAGGGCTCCGCGTTCCCAGCTAAGTTGACCGAGCACTCCCGGCGTCATCGCGGCTACGCCTATCGCGGGACCCCACGCGGGTATCCGGTCGATAAACTTCGCGAAATCGTCAGAGTAGCAACGTATTTCACACCCTCCTGCGTCGTGGACCACCGTCTGCAGCAATGCTGGCGCGGTGCCGGGTGCCCGACGTCGCCGATAGCGGACCAGCACCTCCCGGTGTTCGACCACGGTCACATAACCATCGAGCAGGCCGGACCGGAAAAGCACTTCCGCGGTTCCCAATGTCCCGGCACAGAGGATCACCTGTCCCGCCGTCACGGTCGTAAGCCGACCGTCGAAGTTCACCTCCACACCGGTAACACGACCATCGCCGATCCGCAGCGTTCGGACTTCCGCACCACTCACCAACGTCAGATTCTCCCGCTCAGCAGCGGAGCGCAGATAGCCGTCAAACGCTGAAAACCGTTGTCCATCAACATTATTACTCAATACGCGATTCAGCCCGACGATCGGCCGGCGATCGGTTGGCTGCCGGGTCGGCACTCGCGCCGACCAGTAATCCTCGAAAGCGGCTGCGATATCGGTCAGTTCATCGTCCCGCCACTGCCGGACCCGCATGGTCCCGTCGACCCAATCGAGTTCGCTATACGCCTCGGCGATCTGGGTAGCCGACCATGGCCCGACGGCGACCAGGTCGCGGAGGTCCCCGTCGTGCCAGCGCATGAAGTATCCGCCGTTAACCGCTGACGAACCACCGAGACCCTGACCGCGTACTACCGACAATGTCGGATCGACCGTCTCGAATTCGCGCGCGTGCGCCGACTCGGGACCGATCGGCAGCTTAGAGAGCGCGGCGTCGCGCACCGACGTCGAGGGCCCCCGTTCGAGCAACATCACGCGTCGGCTCGGATCACGCGAAAGTCGTTCCGCTAACACACATCCAGCACTCCCCGCGCCGACTATGACGACATCAGCACGGTCAGCTGTCGGGCCCACGCGCTATGGAATCAGTTGCGGTCGAAGCGCGGAGAAGTCACCTGCACGAGCGGCGCCCTGCCACAGCCCGGCGCCGTATGCGAGGTCGTCGAGCCGATGCAACACGAAGTAGGTCAGCGGTCCGACGGTCGGTGCATGGTCTTCGACCAGCGCCGACCGAATCCACAACGTCAGCGACTCGGCAACGGCGATCTGAAGAACCAACAACCTGAACCTGCTGGAGACCAGCGCGCCGGCGACACTCACCGGCCAATAGTGGCGACAGACGGCGCCGGCGGTCTGGAGCAATCCGAAACCGATTGCCTTGCTCATCATCTCGGCTGTCACCAACTCACCCGAGGGCAGTTCACCTAATCGACGCCGTAGCCGCCAACTCATCTGGGCGATGCAGAAGACCGCGATCGCCAGACCGATCCGGGTACGCGAAAGCAGCGCGACGACAGCGAGCGCGAGCGGTATGCGCATGACTACCGGCGCGGCCAAATCATCGTGGCGCTGCGCCAGCGACGCCGCACCGGTGCCGTAGAAACGGCGACGGTCGAGTACCGCGCGGAGGGTGGTGCGATGATCGTGTGCCACCGTTGCCACCGGGTCGTAGCGGATCAGTTGTCCAGCTTGGTGAGTCCGCCAACACAGGTCGACGTCCTCGGCCACCCGCATCGACTCGTCAAACCCCGCAAATGCGTTGCGGCGCACGATCATTGCCGCACTCGGCACATACGGGACGCGAGTTCCGGGGATAACCGCCCCCTCCTGCGGCCCCATGTCGAGCGACGAGTACCCATTCTCGTAACGCTCGACCGGCGACCGAGCGTTCCGACGTAACCCGACAATGCGGGGCGCGACGATGGCCACCAACGGATCGGAAAAATGCCCCATCAACATGGTCAGCCAGTCCGTCGACGGCACCACGTCGGAGTCGAGAAACGCTACGAAGTCGGTCGTCGCGGCAGCCGCGCCAGCGTTGCGCGCTGCCGCCGGACCACGATTCGCCGAGAGACGCAGCACCCGGACGCCAGGCCGGTCTGCCGTGATCGGCACATCCGACGCGTCGTCGACGACGATGGCCTGGGTGTCGGCTGGCAGCGCGGCGATTAGACGGTCGACGCCGGATTGGTTGTCGCGCACCGGAATTACCACTGTCACCTGATCACTCGACGGGCCGAACATCGGGCGCGGATTCGCGATCCCGGACGCGAGTAAGGTGCGCGCGAGCTGGCGGGTGGCAACGTCGCAGACTTCGATGCGGCCATCTGCCGACGTCATCCCCAAGGCGCGGTCGCTCATCCGGAGCAGGCGCGTCGGGGAACCGCCGACGAGATACCGCAGATCGCCACGCACGCACGCCGAGTCGATCTGCACCTGAAAGCCGTTGGGCAGTTCGGTAGTGTCCGTCTCATCGACGTCGGGTGTCGACCCCGCCACCGCCGTCATGCGAGCATGCCCCGGTCGTCAATCTGCCAAGCGTCCAGGCGACGAGACAGCGCGCCGGTCATGCCGGCGATCAATTGACGGCCTTCGGCTTCATTCGCCCCGGCCGGGTCACCGAGCACACCATTCGGACTGACTGCACAAATCCCCTGTTGCGCAATATCTTTCATCAAATCAGTGATCGGCGTCGTATTGCCGGCGCGAGCGCGCTCAGTTACCACCAGTGCCGGTGAGATAGCCAGCAACAGCGACGTCTCGGTACGTCCCGCGTGGGCGTCACCACGCGCGGGAGCACACGGGAACCATGCGACGTCGCGGCCCTCGTAGCGGAGTCGACCCACCGCGTCGATCAGTGTCGGCACATTTCCCCCATGACCGTTGACGAAGACCACTCGCGAGGCCCACCGGCACACGCTGCGGCCATATTCGACGAGCATCAAACTAAGCGCGTCCCGGCCAACCGAAATTGTGCCGGGAAATCCTTCGTGCTCGCCGCTGGCCCCGTAATTGATGGCCGGCGCGACCACGAGCGAATCTAGTTGAGCATCAGCAACCACAGCGTCGGCGACAGCTTGCGCTACCTGAGTATCGGTGGAGAGTGGGAGATGTTCCCCATGCTGCTCTGTCGCACCGATCGGTACCAGTACGACGACCCCTGCACCGTCGAACTCAGGCCAGGTGCGATGACCCAGCTGCGCCGAACGTGTCATTCGCACCACTGTAGTCAGTTCACTCGACGGTGTTAACCCCAAAATCAGGCGAATCCACGTCACCGCGGCAAAAGTCTTGTGCATACCGCCCAGGGCCGGTTGTACGAGCGCTCGATCGGTTGTGCCATGCTGGATGCGGATTGTGATAGCGACCACGCTTTCGACACTTCCCCCGCGTTGTGCGGGGCTGCGCCAGGCGGGCAGCTCAGACCAGGAGGCTTGAAGAATGACCAGTCCGAACCGTGCGGACTCCGGCCGCAAAGGGCCGTTGCATAACGTGCGCGTCATCGAGTTCGCCGGCATCGGGCCGGGACCGCACGCCGCGATGCTCCTCGCCGACTTAGGTGCCGACGTCATCCGCGTCCAGCGCCCGGGCACGCTCCCCGCCGAAGGACGCAACGCGGACGCTCTGCTCCGCGGTCGGCGCGTGGTCGAAGCCAATCTGAAGAACCCCGCGGACCGGGAAACCATCCTCAATCTCATCTCGAAAGCTGATGCCATCATCGAGGGTTTTCGGCCAGGTGTCATGGAACGCTTGGGATTTGGCCCCGACGACTTGACCGCGGTCAACCCGGGACTGATTTACGGTCGGATGACCGGCTGGGGCCAGGAAGGCCCACGTGCCAACCTTGCCGGACACGATATGAACTACATCTCGCTTACCGGCATGCTGCACGCGATCGGCCGTAGCGACGAGAAGCCGACACCCCCACTGAACTTCGTCGGCGACTTCGGCGGCGGTTCGATGTTCCTGGTCTTCGGCATCCTTGCCGCAATCATCGAGCGGCAGACGTCTGGCAAAGGACAGGTCGTCGATGCCGCTATGGTCGACGGCGCATCGGTACTCGGTCAGATGATGTGGGCCTTCCGCGGCACCGGTCTGTGGCAGGATCGTCGAGGCGTCAACCTGCTCGACACCGGCGCCCCCTACTACGAGGTGTACGAGACCTCCGACGGCAAGTACATGGCGGTCGGCGCCATCGAGCCGCAGTTCTACGCCGAACTCCTCAAGGGTCTCGACCTCACCGACGCAGATATCCCGTCGCAGAACGACTTTGGACGCTGGGGCGAGTTGAAGCAGATCTTTATCGACAAGTTCAAGACCAAGACGCGCGATGAATGGTCGGCCATCTTCGACGGCACCGATGCATGCACCTCGGGCATCCTCGATTTCACCGAGGCCCCCTCCGATCCTCACCTCGCCGCGCGCGGCACCCTGGTCGAGATCGATGGGGTCATGCAGGCGCAGGTGGCGCCCCGCTTCTCCCGATCGGCCACCGAGACCCCGACGGGCCCGGCCCGCGTCGCCACCGACCCGGCGACAGTCTGGCAAGACTGAATTTCCTTTTCGACGGCTACGACAACATTTCCGTCCCCCTCAGCGCGGTCGAAGGGCAATATGCCCTCGGATGCCGTTGAGGGGGACGGAAATTCACGTTCGAGGCGAGCGATCCGCTCGGCAGCATCCCTGGTTGGTCGAGTGCCGAGGGTTCGCTAGTGGCGATTCACCGATGGTCCAGGGCCAAGGAGCGCAAGCGACGAGAATTCACCGATGGTCGAGTGCCGAGGAGCGCTAGCGACGAGGTGTATCGAGACCCCGCAACCACTGCCCCACGAACGGAACCGAATCGACTGTGTCAGCCGTAAACATCAGCGGCGTAGCGGGAATTCCGTCCCCCTCAGCGCGGTCGAAGGGCAATATGCCCTCAGATGCCGTTGAGGGGGACAGAAATTCACGTTCGAGGCGAGCGACCCTTTACCTGAGCGACGATCGGTGCGAGGTCCAAATCGGCGGGCGAGATCGCCAGCGCCGCCCAGTCAAAATCATCAGTATCAGCGATCGCGGCGCGTAAACCTAGACTTTCGAGCTGCCCATATCGATCTGGAACTCCGCTCCGGTCACTGCCTTCGCCGTCGCCAGATACAACACCGCGTCGCTAAGATCGTCGACGCTGGCCACCGGATAGTGGTCCATCAGCGATGGGAAGTGGCGGCCGTGCTCCTCGAAAACTTTGAACGCCGTGGTGTCTTGGACGCCCATTGGCGTGTTCACCGCGTAGGGGTGAACGGTATTGACACGAATCCTCTTGTTGCCCAACTCTTTCGCGACGGTTTGAGCCAGCCCGCGCAGGCCGAATTTGGACGCCGCGTACCCCGACTGCACCGGCATCGCCTTGAGTCCGGCGACCGAACTGATCACCGTGATCGATCCACCATTCCCAGCCTCCAGCATCGCCGGGATGGCAGCTTTGAGCGTCTTCCAGGTGCCAATCAGGTTGACGTCGATGACGTCGGTGAATTGTTCCTCCGATAGCTCCCAGGTGAGTCCCCAGGAAAGGACGCCGGCATTCGCGACCACATGGTCCAGTCGCCCAAACTGCTCGACCCCGTCGGCGATGAGTTGCGTCTGGAACGCCAGATCGCGCGTATCTCCTTGGCGCGCAAGAATTTTGCCGCCAGCCTCCTCGACCAGTCGGATGGTTTCGGCGAGGTCGTCGGGAGTAGCCGACGGGTAAGTGGCATGGTCCACAATCGGGCCGGCGATATCCATCCCGATAATCGACGCACCCTCACCGGCAAAGCGAATCGCGTGGTTACGACCTTGCCCACGCGCGATGCCGGTGATGTAAACGACCTGGCCGTCGAACGTTCCCATGCGCTTCTCCCAACAGACGAGTTACCCAAAACTGTAACACGTTCTAGTGGTCGCCTACGCGCAAACCCGACCCTGCCGGACATTCCCGACCCAGTTTCCGGGTCGGGAATGTCCTCGCGAGTCGGGTTTGCGAAAGAGACGGGCGCCCGGGCGCTATCCCCCGAAGCTGCGCTCGAACCCGTGCGGGATGAGCAGATCGTCACGCGACAACTCGTGCACGCTCGATCGCCCCAAACCCATCAACGACGAATCGATCCCCATTCGCAGCAAATCCAACACATTCTCGACGCCGGTCTGCCCGTTCGCGGCAAGACCCCATAAATACGCGCGGCCGATCATTACGGCCTTGGCGCCCAACGCAAGTGCCTTCACCACGTCGCTGCCGCGACGGATGCCGCCGTCGAGCAGAACCTCGACGTCGCCTCCGACGGCGTCGGCGATCGGACCAAGCACGCGGATCGTCGCTGGAGTTCCATCGAGGTTATTTCCACCATGATTGGACACCGAGATGGCCGTCGCGCCGATGTCGACCGCGCGCTTAGCATCGTCGAGGCGGGTGATTCCCTTGACCATAAACGGCCCGCCCCATTCCTTGCGCAGCCACTCCAGGTCCTCCCAGGTGGGCGGCGGAGTTCCCATCCACTGCCCATAGGCACCAAAAAACGTAGGCCCCTGTTCACCCTTTTCGACCAGATTGGGGGCGGATAGATCCGGGATCAGAATCTTGCCGTCACGAATCCAGTCCATCGCATACCTCGGCTTGGTAACAATCTCCGGCGCGAGTTTCGCCAGCGCACGCAGGTCGACCTTCTCCGGGATCTCCGGACTGCCCCAGTCACGGCCGGTGTTGAACACCCAATCGGTGGTCACGATCAGCCCCTTGCAGCCCGCCTCACGGGCGCGGCGCGCGCGATCAAGGATCTGTTCGCGGCTACCCAGCCAATAGATCTGGAAGAAGATCTGGTTGTTCACCGCGGTGACTTCTTCGACCGGCTTGGACGCGAAACTCGACAGCCCCATCGCTGTGCCGCGCGCCGCTGCCGCCCGCGCGACGGCGACTTCACCATCGGGATCGACGGCCTGCACGCCGGTCGGCGAGATCATGACCGGGAACGAGATATCTTGTCCCATAACCGAAGTGGCGAGATCACGCTCGGGCGTAGCCCCGACGACGTGCGGTGCGAAACCGACCTCGGAGAACGCTTCCACATTGTCGTGGATCGTTACACCTTCCTGAGTTCCCGCTATCAGCGAAGAGTAGACCGACTTGGGCAGACGCTTCTTTGCCCGACGCTGCGCCTCGAGAACAGTCTCGAACCACGGGTTGCGGCGCCAGGGATTCTGCTCCAATAGCTCGGCGAATTTGGACATGGTGTTACTACTCCTCTGGTACTTCTGATCGCGCTCTGAGGCGAACAGGCAATGCGATTAGGCCGGTGTGATCGACAACGATGTTGGGGTGAAACCGGCGAGCGGGTTTTCGTCGCAGTCGCGGGAGGGCGGCCGAGTCATCAACTTGAGTGGCACGCCGCGCGAATGGTCTTTGTTCGCAGTGGGTTTCGACCGTTCACCGGCAAGCAACTGCTCTCCATAGCCCTGAACGCATTCGGGATCGGGACCGTCGAGTGGCAGGCCGGTGAAGAATTTGGCGGCCATGCAGCCACCGCGACAGGCGTCGAAGTGGCTACATTTGGTGCATGCACCGGCGCTCTGTGGTTCACGCAATTCGGTGAATAAGTCGCTTCGCTGCCAGATTTCCCGGAATCCGCCGTCGGACAAGATATTTCCGGCGAGGAAGTTTTCGTGGATAGCGAAGGGGCACGCGTACACGTCGCCCACCGGGTCGATCAGACACACCACGCGGCCCGCGCCACACAGGTTCAGGCCGGGCAGCGCTCCTCCGCCGCTATCTCCGGAGAACGCGGACAGATGAAAGAACGAGTCGCCGGTCAGCACTCGATCCCCGTGTGCGACAAGCCATTCGTACAACGCGCGTTGCTGCTCCGGTCGCGGGTGCAGGTCGTCCCAGACGTCAGCGCCGCGCCCCGACGGACGTAGGCGGGTGATGCGCAGGGTGGCGTTGTAGCGGTCAGCGAGCGCCTTGAACTCGTCGAGCTGATCGACGTTGTGGCGCGTCATCACGACGCTGATCTTGGCGTCGGCGAACCCGGCGTCACGCAGATTTTCCAGCGCGCGTACTGCCATATCGAAGGATCCCCGACCGCGCACAGCGTCGTTGACCTCGGCGGTGGCACCGTCGAGCGAGATCTGCACGTCGACATAATCCGATGCCGCTAGACGTTGCGCAACCTCGCGGTCGATGCGTAATCCGTTGGTGGAGAACTTAACTCCCACCTGGTGGCTGGTGGCGTAGTCAACGAGCTCCCAGAAGTCCGGGCGCACGGTCGGCTCTCCGCCGCCGATGTTCACATAGAAGACCTGCATACGCTGCAGCTCGTCGATGATCGCCTTGCACTGCTCGGTGGACAATTCGCGCGGGTCACGTTTACCCGACGATGACAGGCAGTGCACACAGGACAGGTTGCAGGCGTAGGTCAGTTCCCAGGTGAGGCAGATCGGCGCGTCGAGCCCCTTCTCGAACTGGTCGACGAGCCGGCCGACCTTGGCGGGCGCGTCGGTGCGCGGGCGTTCGATGGTAGTCACGCGGGTACCTCCGTTAGTTCTGCATGTCGCACGATCATTCCCGAATCAGCAAGTGCCCCAAGCGCTTGTAGGTACAGCGGGCGCTGCGCGGCGTTGATTCCGGCCGCCGACAAGGCCGCGTCGGCGCTGGAATGCTCGGCCAGCGAGCCGACGATGTCGACCACCGTGAGATTTTTGAGGAAGGACAGCTTCCGAGTACCGAAGTGGTACAGCAGCGCGCCGAACGGTTCGGGGCGCAGGGCCACTTTCGAGTTGAGTTGCCAGGCTAGCGCCGGGTCGAAACCCGATGCGGCTGCGGCGGGCGGTGTTTTCTCGACCGCCGAACTGGGTGTGGGAGCGCTCCCGGTGGCCGCCGCAGCGCGGCCACCGAGAGCGGCCGATGTCGCGGACGACATCAGTAGACCCCGCACATCCCGTCGATCGACACCTCTTCGACGAGGGACTCGCCGACGAGTTCGGTTTCGACAACCTCTGCCGCGTGATCTGCCATGATCCAACCTCCTGGTTCCTTATAGTGATGTGGATCACCAGAGACTATAATGGCACTGAGTGCACAAAAGCTAGACCTGCGTCACAATTGGTTGAAAACTAGGGGAAGGACACACCTGGTGCCCGTCAATGACCAGCATGTTTCGCCGGAGTCGCGCACCGGCTCGGTCGGGAGGAAGCGCATCACGACGATGACCCACATCTCCGATGTCGCCATTGACCTGTTCGCGCGCGATGGCTTCGATGACACCAGCGTCGATGACATCGCGGCCGCCGCCGGAATCGCCCGCCGCACAGTCTTCCGCTATTACCCCTCGAAGAACGCCATCGCATGGGGCGACTTCGACATCTACCTCGACGAGCTACGCACCCTCCTCGACGCCATACCGGCCGACCTGACGATCGCTGATGCACTCCAGCGCGCCCTCGTCGACTTCAACAGCGTTCCCGGCACCGAACTGCCCCGGCATCGGCGACGGATGTCGCTTCTGCTGGGAGTTCCTGCGCTACAAGCACATTCGATGCTCATGTATGCCGAGTGGCGTCAGGTCATCGCACAATTCTGCGCGCGGCGACTCGACGTCGACGCCAACTCCCCACTTCCACAGACCATCGCCTGGATGACACTCGGCACCGCACTGGCGGCATATGAGCAGTGGCTCGCCTCCCCTGACGTCGATCTCAACGCCCTGCTGATCGCGGGAGGTCGTACGCTGTCGGAGGGAGTCGCTGCCCTCGGCTAACCCAATCCGAGACGTGACCGTCGGGGAGTTTCGACGTCGCGTTCGGGTAGGCTAATCTAGAAACTAGAACACGTTCTCATTTGCCAGAAAGTCGGTGTGATGACAGACCTGACTCCGCATAGCGCGCGCAGCGTCATCTTGACGGTGAACGATGTCATCGACGAGACCGCTGATGCGCGATCGGTCGTCTTTGACGTCCCGGCCGACCATGCCGAAAAGTTCGTCGACTACCGTCCCGGCCAGTTCTTGACACTGCGGATTCCGAGCGAGCAAACCGGCTCAGTCGCGCGCTGCTACTCACTGTCGTCATCGCCGGGCGCGGACAAATTGCCCAAGGTGACGATCAAACGTACCGCGGATGGGTATGGCTCAAACTGGGTGTGCGACAACCTAACCGCGGGTTCGCAGATCGAAGCGTTGCCGCCGTCCGGGGTATTCACGCCACACAATATCCATCTGCCGCTGCTGCTTATCGCGGCTGGCTCCGGCGTCACTCCGGTGATGTCGATCCTGAAAACCGCGCTGCGGGACGGCACCGGTCCGATCACGTTCTTCTACGCCAACCGGAGCGAGAACGACGTCATCTTTGCCGACGAGCTACGCGAGTTACACGCCGCACATCCCGGCCGACTGACCATCATCCACTGGCTGGAATCCGTGCAAGGCTTACCGTCAACCAAGGCGCTGGCCACCCTGTTCGCACCGTTGAGCCAGACGCACAGTCTGTATGTATGCGGCCCGGGGCCATTCATGGACGCGGTGCACGCCGCAGCCGCCAAGGCCAAATTCGACCATCACAATGTGCACTCAGAGGTGTACAACTCGCTGTCGGGTGACCCCTTCGAAGAGGTCGAACTCGAGGAGGTCTCCGAGGAAGATCAGGCCGGCGCGGCCAGCGTCGATGTCGAACTCGACGGTGAGACGCACACATTGTCGTGGCCGCGTAAACGGACGCTGATCGACATCATGCTCGCCGCCGGACTGGACGCGCCATACTCCTGCCAAGAAGGCGAATGCGGTTCGTGCGCTTGCACTTTGACCGAAGGCAGCGTCGACATGGAGAACTCCGGCGCGCTCGACCCCGACGACATCGCCGACGGGTACATCCTCGGCTGCCAGGCTCGACCCACATCAGACACTCTCAAAATCGAGTTCTGATCACGTAGGCTCTCACCGTGAGCACCGAACGTCTCTCCCGAATCATGGCATTTCCGCTGATCTTCATGGGCGTGCTGCACTTCGCAGCGCCAAAACCGTTCGACGCATTGATCCCCGACGAGATCCCAGCCGACAAACGCACGTTGACCTACGCCTCCGGCGTCGCCGAAGCAGTTATCGGCGGCGGACTGCTGTTTCGCCGTACCCGACGCTTAGCAGCGGCGGGCGCAGCGGCGCTTTTCATCGCGGTCTTCCCGGCGAATATCAACATGGTCCGCCTATGGCAGGACAAACCGGCATGGATGAAGGCGATCGCCTGGCTGCGTCTGCCCCTGCAGATCCCGATGGTATTGGCCGCGGTCAAGGTCTACCGCGGCTCGAAGGTCGAAGCCGAGGCCAGCTAAATCCACCTCGTCTACCCGGATTCACCTCGCTGGTTGAGCGAGGTGAATCCGGGTAAATGAGGTGGATGTCTGGTCCATCATTCGTTCGATCCGCTCGCGCAGTTCGTCGGGGCGGTTAACCGTTGCCCATCCCCACCTCACTACTCGAAACCCCAACTCGTGTAGGCGATCTGTTCTGGCCTTCTCTCGCCGTGCGGCCGTCGGATCGTTCTCGTATTTGAGCTCGCCGTCTGCCTCGCCGATCAGCCGGTGATCCGGCCAGTAAAAGTCGACGCGTGCGACGAATCGTTCAACCTCGTCATAGATTTGTTGCTGGAGAACAGGTTTGGGTAGTCCGAGGTCGAGTATCTCGATACGGCTCCGGGTCTCCAGAACCGATTCGGCCAGACCATCCATCAGGTCGACGGCCAGACGCGCACGGTTGATGCCAGTCATTCCCCGCGCAAGATCTAGTTCATGATGCAGATCGTCAACGGTGCACAATCCTCGGAACAGAGCGGCGTCGCCCAGCGCTATCGCCGGGATGCGAGCGTGACGGCGTGCGATGTCGATGACGGTCCGGGCGGGTGTAGTCAGTGGCAACACGACATCGTCGAGAGCGACCAAATCGGGCTGTCGCTGATCGGTAGTCAGTCGCACGACAGCACTTTGTCGAGTACCCGGAGGACGAGTGAAGTCTTGGATCTCCACTCGCTGTATTGGCAAGCCCCACAACGGAAGTCGAAACGCTGCCGCTGCGGAGACATCGCTAAGAGCTCGATCACCCGGAGCAGTCACGCGTGGCTTCACCTTGCGCGCCCATAGGACGACACGCTCGCGATGTTTTTCCTCTCGGGAGAGAGACACAGCAGGTGGCGGGCCGTAAAGGCCAGGTCCGATCCGGTCAATGTCTCCGCGCTCGAGCGCGCTGGCAATCACATCGTCAGTGAACCCGAGCCCGAGCAGTTCGCGTCGGGTGTGATTGTCATCAAGGGACACGAGGAAAGTCATGACGTATTGGACGCAAAGGCGCACTGTTTGGTTCCACACCACCCCCCTCAGAAATCCACCTCGTCTACCCGGATTCACCTCGCCGGCTGAGCGAGGTGAATCCGGGTAAATGAGGTGGATTAGTCTATCGCATCGCGCGGTATGCCTTGCGCTGCTCGGGAGGCAAATGCTCGGTCGCATAACTCAGCGCGGTGCGTCCCAACTCGGCGGCGTGGCCGTCCAGATACTCCGTCAGCGTTTCCCGATCTACCCTCTTCCCCATCTCCCGCAGCATCCAGCCAAGCGCTTTCTGAATCAGGTCGCGACGATCATCGACGACGATGGGCGCTACAGCCAAGGTCGCCGAGGCGTCGCCCGCGGTGAGATACGCATAGGTCCCCACGATGCCCACGCGTCGTCGCCACAACGGCTCCTGTACCGCATAGTCGAGCAGCGGCTGCGAATCACCTTGTGTCAGAGCCCAATCCCCGAGGATGTTCGCCGAGCTGTCCACCAAGTCCCAATTGTTCACCCGGCCTCGGTCAACCGCCGACCGGTAGTGTCGCACCCACGGCGGCTTATCCGCGACGACAGCCTTCTCGTATTCCGTCCGCATGATGATCAGCGCGGTGAGTCGATGCTCGTGGATCGGACTGTCGAGCAGCACATCGATCTGGTCGGCGGCCAATCCACGAAAACGCTTGGCTACCTTGCGTTGTGCGGGCACTGAGATTCCGATGAACTCATCGCCCTCACCATATTGACCCGGCCCCGTCTTGAAGAAGCCGGCTGACGACACCGCACGCTGCGGATCGGCCAACTCCGCCAACGCATTTCGCACCGCTGCCGCACTCAGATCCGCGCTCATAGCAGATCCGCGATCGGTGTCGCGGCGAGCAGCTTGGCCCTCATTTTCATTACCGCACCGGCCTTTCCACCGCCGGCCACCGCCGTCAGCAGGCCGTCGCGGCTGAAGTAGGCGACGAATTTCTTTCCGTCATCAACGACGATGTGTACGTCGTCAGTCGCCTTCGGCCAGCCAAGGACCTGCACCTTGACGTCATACTGGTCGCTCCAGAAATACGGCACCGTGACCGCGACGTCGGCGGTGCTCCCGAGAATCTGTCCGGCGACGATGGCGGCCTGTTCGACGGTGTGATTCCAATGCTCCACCCGCACCGGAACACCATCGGAATTACGCCAATTCGCGACATCTCCGACGGCGTATACATCGTCGATGCTGGTATGTCCGACCTCGTCGCACGCGACTCCGCCACCGCTCTCACGTGCCGCCAACCCAATGCCCGAACCAGCCAGAAATTCGACGACCGGCGTGGAGCCGATACCGACAACAACAAGGTCGGCAGGCACGTCACTGCCGTCGGACAGCCGAACCGACGACACCTGATCCCCCTGTGCGACAAGGGCATCCACACCAACTCCGCTGCGCACATCGACGCCGTTGGCCACATGCAACCTGGTAACCAAATTGCCGATCGTCTCGCCGAGCGCTGCAGCCAGGGGGGTCGGCGCGGGCTCGATCAAGGTCACCGTCAAACCACGCGCACGCAGGCTCGCGGCAGCCTCGCAACCAATGAAGCCGGCACCGATGACTACCGCGTTGCGCGCCGATTCCGACTCGGCGCGCAACGCCAGCGCGTCATCGACAGTACGAATGACATGTACGCCCTTCGCCGGCGCTCCAGGGAAGAGCCGTGGCCGCAGGCCGGTCGCGAGCACCAAGCTGTCATAGCCCAATGTCTGCGCGGCGTCACCGGAGCCAATTGTGACGGTGTGCTCGGTGGGCGATACCGCGGTTACGGGCTGGCCGGTGCGCAAGGTAACGGTGGACTCGGCGAAGAATTCCGCCGGCTTCAGGTCGACGCGCTCGTCATTGCCCAGCAGTACCGACTTCGACAGCGGCGGACGGTCATACGGCGGGTGAATCTCGTCGCCGATGAGAGTGATTGGTTCGGTATACCCGCCAGATCGCAGATTCTCGGCCACTCGGATACCGCCGAGTCCGGCCCCGACAATGACTACGCCCGCTTCGCTCACAAACTATCCCTTGTCTCGTTGTTATTGGCCTGTCTCCCGCCGAAAACCGCACGTAGCGACGTCGCCGAGGGCAATACGCCCCCGGACAGGGCTGCGCGTGCGGTTTTCACGCCGGTCATGAATCACCGCTCGCGTCGACGAGCGTCAGGTCTTTGAGCAACCACACACCGTCGTGCCGGTGCATCACTGCCCATCGCGACGCCGTCACTCGTTCTCCACCGGGATTGTCTCGCGTTAGACCGGGCACGTCGACCTGTTGGTCGACGAATACAAGTACGCGAGCTTCGTCGGTCGAGTAGGAATTGACCGCTGCCCCAATGACCTTGGCGGACATGGAGGTTCGCGACTCGACAGCGTTGGGCAGGATGAGATCCGGTCCCTGCGTGCGGTATTCGGCTGCCATACGCCCGGTAAGTTTCGCCACCACCTCCCGGCGAGGTGGGTCGTCGGCTGGAGAGAATGTCATTAGGGCGGCCACCGCGTCCGCGGCGGCCTGCTGGACCGTCGTGCGTTCGTCAGTGGTCGGATGATTGACGTCATTCCGGTGTGCCGCAACCAGTCCCGCGAATCCGACGACGGCTAGCGCTATCGCAGCCGCGGCCAGCACCGCCACGAGACGTGAACGATAGATCGCGCTCATCGCAGTCCCGCTTTCGCGATTTTCCACGTCCCGCCATCGGAGCGCATGGTGACCGCTATGGGCATTCGCTTCTGCTTGGGGTCTCCGCCGATCAGTGCGGGATTGGTGGCCTCGGCGACAAGCAGCACCTCAGCGGTGGCGTCGGTGGTATCTGACGGATCAGTGATGAGACCCGCCGACAGCACGACTCCAGTGCTGACCGCCTCCTGCCCGGCAATCTCACCGATCAGCTCTTGTCGGCCGGCACGTAGTCGATCCCGTTGACCTGCGGTACTGACCGCGATGACCGAATCCGCGTATTGCTCAGCGTGTTTCGGGTCAGCACTGAGCATCGTGGTTATCGCCGACGTCGCGGCGGTCAGTACAGCATCGTCACGCTGGCCGGCGTCGCGCGCGGCGGTAACCCGAAAAGGTATGACTACCAACATGATCGCCAGCGAGAGCGCGACAATCACAGTGGTAACGATCGCGATGGTGAGTTGTCGACGACGGCGCCGCGCCCGGCGCCGAAAAGCGTCACGAGCAGCGATAGCCGCCAATCGCGTTGCACGCGTGGACTTAACCAGTTCGGCACGAGCGACTACCAGTCGCTGCGAGTCGTCGGGGCCAGTTGTCATCAACGCACCACGTCGATCTGATCAACCAGCCAGCGACCATCGATCGAAACGAACTGCACCGACAGCGTTTGGGGTGTCGGCGACGGAGCGGCCTGGATGACTCTGATCGAGTTTCCGTCGATAAGCACGGTTCCCGACGTCGCATCAGCGTCGACAATCGCCACCGTCGTCGGCTTCCAATGAGTTGCGTAGTCGGTAACCAGGCCGGGGCCCTTTTTGTCGAGTTCGTTACGTCGCGCGTAGGCGTCAGTGACCAGCCCTCGGGCCCGGATGCGGTCGGCGTCCCAATAGGTTCCGCGCGAGAGTACCTGCGCCACAATGGTTCCAGCCTGTGCCCGCAGTTGAGATCGGGCGTCCTCGATCGCGTTTTCGTCGGACAACCGCGTCCACTGCCACGTGACGAGTCCGACAAGAACCATGACGACTACCGCCAGCGCACCGAGCAGCGCTGCCCGACGGCGGTCCGAGATCGCAGCTGCCGCGTCGGCTCGCGCAGAGCCGGTTGTCGCGTCGGCTCTTGTTTGATCGGAGTCGGCGGTCATGGCAGGTACTGCACCATCGAGAGTTTGAGGACGCCATCTTCGGGTGTGACGACGGTGCGCAGGCGGAACTCACGCGACGATGCCGGGCGGTCTGCTTGGGCGGCCAGGTCCGCCGTTGCCGCAACCAGTATTTCAGCGTCATCGCCGATTCGGCGGGAAACCCCGGCGCCGGTGACTCGACCAGTAGACACCGTTCCCGCTTTGCTAACAAAAGTCGTATACGCATCGGCTGATTGAGCGAACTCGTCGTAGAACGTGCCGGTGGCTCCCGCCAGGACGCGCTTGACCTGTTCGGGCCGGCGATAGTCGGGACTGAGCAGCAGTTCGATACGTTTTGTGACGGCACCGATGTAGTCGGCGTCGGTGTAGCTGTGGTCGGAACGTCGCCATTCGATGAGGCCGACGACGGCGAACGCCAGCGCCACCACCACAACGAATGTCACGACTCGAAGGGGCCAGTGCCAAAGCGGCCGGCGACGACCGGCGAGAACCTCGGCGTCGAAGACGGCCGACGAAGCACGCGCCTGGTCGGCGCGCGCCGAACGATAGGCGGCGAGCAGTGCACGGTCGTCGGTCATATCCCTCTTTCTGGTGCGACCACCCTACAGGCAAACTAGAACACGTTCTAGTGTAGAGAGGTCCGCCACCATA
Source organism: Gordonia effusa NBRC 100432 (assembly GCF_000241305.1). Lineage (GTDB taxonomy): Bacteria > Actinomycetota > Actinomycetes > Mycobacteriales > Mycobacteriaceae > Gordonia > Gordonia effusa. Next base: position 21,944 of record NZ_BAEH01000091.1, on the reverse strand, counting down.
GAGTGTGCCCGACACCGCGAATTGGCCCAACGCGGGCACAATACCTACATACATTCGGCTACGTCCTATGGTCGGCACGGCAGTCAAACTGTTGAAGGTCTTCTACTGCGCTGACGTGTGCAAACGCTGCGCAGTCGTTATCACCCGCCGAGTCGCGCGCCGCGGCTACTGCCCGATCCGCTTGGAGTACTCCCCGCGTGCCGCTTCGTCGTAGCTGAGGAAGATGGTGTCGAGCTTGGTCATTCGACGCACGGCCCGCTTAACCGGTTGCGGCGTCAGAGTATTCGCGTGCACCCACGCCATCGATCGCGGTGCGGCCGCGCGTACCTTGGGTTTTGCGATCGTCCACAATACCTGCGCCGCAACATCTTTCGGCTCGACAGTCGCGATGAACTTGTTGGTTGCCAGTCCGGTGATCAATCCGGTGTTGGTGAAGGTTGGCATCACGGTGCTGACCCGCACACCCGACGGCGACAATTCGGCGTCGAGCGCCTCGGTGAGTTCGATGACGGCCGCCTTCGCCGCGTTGTAGATCGACAGACCCGGCATTGGCAAGCGTCCGGCAACCGACGAGATATTGAGGATTTGACCAGTGCCGCGCGGCGACATCCGGCGTCCGGCGGCTTGTGCCCCGAAGATCACGCCGAGCGTGTCGATGTCGAAGGTACGCCGAATTAGCGCCTCGCTGTATTGCAGAAACGGCCCGACCGGCATGATCCCGGCATTGTTGATCAACACGTCGACCGGTCCGTGCGCCTTCTCCACGCCATCGAGAAACTTCTCGAACGACGCCGGATCGGTCACGTCGAGATGCAGCCCTTCGACGCCAAGATCGGCCGCTGCCTTACCAACTGCCTCTTCGTCGACGTCACCGATCGCGACCTTCGCGCCCGCGGCCAACAGTTGGGTCGCGGTCTCGAAACCAATTCCGCGGGCACCGCCGGTGACAGCGATAACCTTGCCGCCCAGCGCTTCTCGCACCTTCTGTAGCCGCGCGTCAGCACGCGCCGCGGGCGCCAAGGATCGAGGAAAGTCACGCAATGCCATTGAAAACTCCTGTGTGGATGAGGATTACCAAATCATTGGGGCGAGGAACTTCGAGGCCAGCGCCCGTGCTCCGTCGGGGGTTCGAGCTTCCTCGTCGGACCCCGGGATCTCGAGATAGGAAATGACCAGGCGCACATGAAGTTCCACAGCCTGAGTCAGGTCGGCGTCGGGCATGGTGGCGCCGGCTCCGCGCAATGTCTCGGCGACGCGCGCGGTGACCATGTCGATGAAAAGGGCATTCATCGACGCGGTTACGCTGCGCACCTCATAGTCTTCGAGCACCATACGATTGAGCAGCGGATCCTCGGAAATCATTTGCGCGCCAACGGCAAACGCCTCGATAAGCGCGTCTTGCGCGGAGAGTCCCTCGACCGCTTCCTCCAACTGTTTCATACCAACTTCGTATATCTGAGTGGCGACAGCGATGAGCAGATTGTCTTTGTTGGGAAAACGGCGATACAGCGTCGATCGACTAACACCGGCGTTGGCGGCAACTTCGTCCATATTCGCGCGACGAACACCAACCGCGGCGAATTCCGCGGCCGCCGCCGAGAGGATCGATGCCTCCTGGTCTTCGGGCGTCGCGGTACTGCGCACCTTTCGCGTCGTCGCCATCAACGGCGCCGAATAGTGACGGGCAGTTTGTCCTTAGGCACCGGCAGCGAGCTGTAATCCATCGGAATCTCGTAGTCGGCCGGCACCGACCACTCGTAGCCGCGCAGCAAATGATGCATGATCGTCTTGATTTCCATCTGCCCAAAATACAAGCCAATGCACTTGTGCACACCGCCGCCGAACGGGATCCACGCCATGCGATGGCCTTTATCCTCTTTGCGCTCCTTGCTGAAGCGCTCCGGATCGAAGATATCGGGATTGGTGAAGAACTCGGGATCGCGATGGTTGGTCAGCTGCGGGACACTGACGAGCGTGCCCTTGGGAATGTAAAACCCTTGTATCTCAGTATCTTTGATGGCCATCCGCGGCTGCGCGGGCACCGGCGGACACATCCGCAGCGATTCCTTCATGACCGCGTCGAGGACGTCGAGTCGGGCCAAATCGTCGTAGGTCAGTTGCGCGTCAAGCTCAAGTGACTGGGCTCGTGCGCTGTCTTGCCATTCCGGCGATTTCGCCATCCGGTACGCCATTTGAGTCATCGTGATAGTCGAGGTGTCGTGAGCGGCCATCAACACGAAGATCATGTGGTTGACGACATCCTCGTCGGTAAAGCGGTCTCCCTCTTCACTTTCCGCGTGGCACAGAACCGAGAACAGGTCGGGCGTCTGCGTGGCGCGTTTAGCCGCGATGTTGGCATAGAAGAATTCTTCGAGGATCTTGCGTGAGCGCAGCCCCTTCCACCACCGACCGCCGGGAACCGGCTTGCGTACATACGCGACACCCGCGCGCACGGTCTCGATAAATGCCTTGTTGAGTTTGTCGGCCTCTTTCTTCGGCAACTCCAGGCCGAGGAAGACTTCGAGCGCGACGTCGAGGGTGAGTTCCTTGAATTCGCTGAACAACTTCACGTCACCGGTTGGAAAGCGTGACATGCGTTCGGCAACCATCGGCTGCATCTCGTCCATGTAGCCCTTGAGAACCTTCGGCGTGAATGCTTGCTGCAGGATGTGGCGGTGGTGGCGGTGCTCATCAAAGTCGAGAAGCATCACGCCGCGATTGAAAAACGGACCGATGAAGTAACTCCACGCGGGTCCGTTGGCGAACGCCTTGTCCTTATTCATCAGAATCTGCTCGGCGGCGCGCGCACCGCTCGCGGTGACAATCTTGATGCCAAATGCGTTAAGCGCGGAGGTTTTTCCGTACTGGGCCAGCTTCTCGTCGGCGTACCCGAATGGGTCGCGGCGCATCTGCATGATCTCCAGAATGCCGTTGCGATCTGACTTGGGGACCTCGCGCAATTCACTACCTTCGGGCGCTTTGGCGAACACTGCGGTCATCAGAGAAACTCCAGTTCACGAGAGGTGGCACGGCACTGGGCTGCCAGTGACTTACCTCACCGTAGCGCGCATTGGAACAAATGTCGAGATATGTTTCATTCGGTGTCGTCGTCAGTCAGGCAGCTCAGCCAGTACGCGATAACACCTGCTAAGCCGTTCGCGCCACCAGGCATCACGGTCGGGAGCCGCTAGCGGCAGCTCACCGAACGGCGTCACCGCGCGAGGCGATACCGTCCCGCCGACCGGACGAAACGGCTCGGCCACGTCGTCAACGAACATCGTGCCGGTGCCAAGTCCGCACGCGAGCTCCAGCGACGGCAACGCGGCGGCGGTCGCCACGCCGGCGGAGATACCGACTGCCGAATCCAGTGCGCTCGACACCACGACGGGCATCGTCATCTGCTCGGCCAATCGAAGCACCGCCCGCATACCGCCAAGCGGAGCCACCTTGAGCACCGCGATGTCGGCGGCATCGAGTGCGACGACACGCATCGGGTCGTGCACCCGACGGATCGACTCGTCGGCGGCTATCGGGACCGAGACGGCACGTCGTACCTGCGCCAGTTCTTCGACGCTGACACACGGCTGCTCGACATACTGCACCTCACCGATCGCGGCGATGGCCTCAATCGCCTGTGGCACAGTCCATTTGCCGTTGGCGTCAATGCGAACGTTCGGCACCACATCGCGGGCGGCGGCCACGCGGTCGACGTCGTCGGACAGCGTCTGCCCCGGCTCGGCAACCTTGACTTTCGCTGTCGTCGCGCCCTCATAACGCGCGAGCACCGTGGCGACCTGCTCGGCGGGCACGGCGGGAACCGTCGCGTTGACTTCGACGACGTCGCGCACCGGAGTCGGCGGACCGAGATAGGCGGCTTCGATACCGGCGGCCAGCCAGGACGACGATTCATCATCGTCATATTCGGCGAATGGCGAGAACTCACCCCAGCCCGCCGGGCCGTCGAAGATCACGACCTCGCGCGTGGTAATTCCGCGGAACTTCACGCGCATGGGCAACGCGCAAACGTGAGCGGAATGCAGCAGGTCGGCGAGTGCTGGCAGCGGAGTCATGTCTGCAACTCTATGAGCCGCGTCCAGCGTCACCACTGTAGCCAGTTTGGAACACATCTGATAATTTGTTCCAAAGTGCGCTACGCTCAAGCCATGACAGTGCAAGAAGGCATGCGCGAAGCGGTCCCGATGATCGTCGCCGACGATGTCGCCGACGCGAAACCCCGACTAGGTGCCGACTCCCTGGTGTGGAAGTACTACGGCGACTCCCGCGGCATCCTTGGGTTTCAGCGATTAGCCGGCACCGAGAACTGCATCGAACAACTCGGCAAAGCGGTCGAGGATCATTCGATTATCTTCAGCGACTTCATCGGTCGCGCCCAGCGCAGCGGTCCTCCCATCATGCGGACGGTCTACAGCACCGATCCGCATCGCTGGGGCCGCAAAGTCCGCGACTTCCACCGCGACATCAAAGGCACCATCAGCGACGGATCCCGTTATCACGCACTGAATCCCGAGCTGTTCTATTGGGCGCATGCGACATTTGTCGACCAGGTCCTCTACATCACCGACACGTTCATCAGACGACTCTCCTACGAGGAGAAGGTGCAGATCTTCGAGGAGTCGAAAATCTGGTACGAGCTGTACGGCGTGAGTTCACGGAATCAACCTCAGACATACGAGGAGTTCGTCGAGTACTGGGAGTCGATGCTCGATCAGTTTGTGCCGACACGCACGATCGTCTACGCGACGGGGTACATCCGCCGCGGCATCCCCGGACCGAAGAAGATCCCGAAACCGTTGTGGCGCATCGCTTCTGCACCGCTCAACGGATTCATCCGGACCGTCGTCGTCGGCACCCTGCCTCGGCAGATGCGCGAGGTATGCGACCTTGAGTGGGACGATCGGAAGCAAAAGCGGTTCGATCGCTTCGCGGCGTTCATGCGATTCATAAACCCGGTGGTCAATCGTCTCCCACTCAAAATGCTGTACGTGCCCTGGGCATACGAAGGCTGGAAAGCGGTGGGCGTCGATCCAAGGCCGTTGTACAACAGGTAGGACCGGGCTGGGTGGTCTCGATACACCTCGTCGCTAGCGCTCCTCGGCACTCGACCAACTGCGGAAATTCCTCACCCGCAAAGCTTCTCGACGCTCGACCAACCGTGGAAACCCCTCGCCCGCAAAGCTTCTCGGCACTCGACCTATCGTGGAAACCCCTCGCCCGCAAAGCTTCTCGGCACTCGACCTATCGAAGCCCGCTAGTCGAGAAAGTCCAGCACGGTGCAGATGAATTCTTGACTGCGGTCTCGATGCACGCTGTGTCCTGCTTCGATTGTCTGAAATGAGCCGCCCGGCAAGGCATCTGCCAACGACTTCAAATGACGCGGTGGCAAGAAACTCCGGCTGCCACCGGATATCACCAACGTCGGAGCCGGAAGATTCGCTAGTCCCGACCACCATTCGGGCGCGGCGGTCTCGAACTCCCGACCAACCTGCGCCGGAATCGCGCGGTCGAATCGCATCAACGGCAGGGGGTTTGCGACGAGCGCCGAGACGCCGCGTATTCTCTCGCCGAATGTCGCGGTCGGGACGATCTCCTCGTCGATGTCCGCCTGATTTCTCGGCATCGGCGGACACTCTTCCAGCACAAGACGATTCACGCGCGCGGGCATTTTCGTCGCCAACCGCAGCGCGGAATGCGCGCCTAGGGAGTGACCGACAAGGTCGAAGCCATCGAGGGAAAATTCCTCGACGATGAAGTCAAGGTCGTCGCGAAAGTCGTTGAGGTGATAGGTCTTTGCGCGTCCGCTCCGACCATGGCCGCGCAGATCTACCGATACCACCGATCGCCCTGCTTTGCGCAATTCTCGACACAACGCGCGCCAGGTGGTGTGATCGCTAGCCATCCCGTGCACCAAAACGACCGGGCGATCTGACGGGTCGCCGGACGCCGCAGCGGCCAGACACAGTTCACCTCCGTCGGTGAGCCGGTGAAATACTCGCATCATCTGACTTTACGGGTCACGCCTCATCCGCGCGCGCCTGCGTTTGCCTCGCTCGAAACGCCGCAACGGCAACGCGGTTGGTACATCGCGTCGAGCAAAACCGCTTCGATCTATTGCGCGAGAAGTCCAACACGATATCGTCGCAATCGTCGGCGGCACACACTCCGAGCCGCGAAACTTCTTGCGCGCGAATCAGATCCATCATGGCGAGCGCCGTCTCGCCGATGATTCGATCGACCAGTGGCGCATCGGATGATACGGCGTGCATATGCCAGTCGACGCTACCGTGGCGCACGAGCTGCGGCACCGCGCCGACCTGAACCAACATTTCGTTGACGACCAACGCGGCATCGTCACGGTTGCTGGTCAACAGTTGCCGCAGCCGCGGTCGCACTGCGCGAATGGCGCCCAACTCGTCTTCGGTGCGATCGTGGCGACCGGTGTACCCATAGCGGACATAGTGCTCGGCGAGCGCGTCGACCGACGCTAGCGGGTCGGCATCGGTAGCTCTGCCGTTTACCAGCGCGACCGCAGACTCGAGCGAACTCACCGTGTCATCGGCATTGAACATGTTGACAGCTTACATCTACCCGATCTACCGTAATTGGCATGGAGAGTTTAGCCGATGACACAGCTCGAAGTAGGGTCCGAACCGGCCTCGTCTTCGCATTGATCTCGGCGTCGTCATTCGGGCTCTCGGGTCCTATCGCGCGCGCACTGCTCGATACCGGGTGGTCCGCGTCGGCGGCTGTCACCATCCGCATCGCCATCGCCGCACTAGTCCTGGCGCCGGTTGCCATCGGCCACATGACTGGCCGACTACGTGAGCTGTTGCGCCGCAGCACGCTTGGGGCAATGGCGGCGTACGGAGCGATCGCGGTGGCCCTGCCGCAACTCTGCTACTTCTACGCTGTCGAGACACTGCAGGTTGGCGTGGCACTACTCATCGAATATCTGGCGCCGGTAGTCGTTGTCGGGTGGATGTGGGTGCGACACGGGCAGCGGCCGACATGGCGCACACTTGTCGGCGCGTTGGTGGCCGCCGCCGGGCTCGCGTTGGTGTTACAAATCTTCGGCGGAGTGCGTCTCGATGCCGTCGGTGTCGCATGGGCGTTGGGAGCAACCATCGGTGCTGCCGGTTACTTCATCATGTCCGGAAGTATGCGAACAACCGTGCCAGCGGTCACATTAGCCGGCGGCGGCCTGATCACCGCCGCGATCGGACTCAGCCTGTTGGGCGTCGTCGGTGTACTGCCGATGAGTTCGAGCACAGCGAATGTCACCTTGGGAGGGCACCAATTACCTTGGTGGGCAGCACTTCTCGTTCTCGGCGTAATAACCGCTGCTGTTGCCTACGTTACCGGGATAGCCGCAGCCCGACGGCTCGGCTCGCGATTGGCGTCGTTCGTCGCACTTGCCGAGGTGGTCGCGGCAATCGTGTTTGCCTGGCTACTACTTGGACAGGTACCTACCCTGGTCCAATTGCTCGGCGGCGCACTGATTCTCGCCGGTGTAGTCATCGTGAAGCTGGGTGAGCCGTCGGTGAGCGACGAGGTGGTGCCCGACCCGCTGCCGTCGGTCGACCCGCCATCTCAAGATCCGACTGTCGACGAGTTAGGTGCACGCGCCTAGATTCGGGCAGCTCGTCGGCTCGACATCGTTCGGCCAGCCACGCTCAGATACCGGGTTCGACGTCGAACACCCCACTGCGGGTTGATGTTTGACGGTTCGAGCCCGGTATCTGTGCGCCTTCCCCGGCCGGCGAACGGTTCTGTGACCTAGCGGTCGCGGAACCAGCCGCTGTTCTTGGCGCGCCAGACCATATCGTTCCAGTAGCCCCAGTCATGGGTTCCCTGCGTCGGGTAATCACTGGAAACATCTACTCCGGCACGAAGTGCAGATACTTCGAAAGCTCGTGTTTGGGCCAGGGCCAGCAATTCCAGCGGTGTGCCCTTCACCGCGGATACCGGCTCGCGATCGTGGACGCCCCACAGTCCGGTTGACGCGCCGATGCGTAACTTCATGCCCTTCATGCGCTGGGTTTGCAGGAAAGGATCGTTGTCGAGCCAGCGTTTACTCCAGGGTGGACCCCACATCGCATCGGCGTCGAGTGGCCCAACGCCGGCTTGGACACCCGCGTCGACCAACGCCGCACGAATACCTTCCCGCATGCTTGGGGCCGACAAGTTCAAGTACCCCGACATCGAGAACGCATGCGAGAATCGCTTGCGATGGTTGACCGCGTAGATCATTGCGGCATTGCCACCCATCGAAATACCCATCAGCGCGTACTTGCCCCATTTGCCGACCGCGAGTCCGCGGGCATCGAGTTCGCGAACGATGGTGTCGAGTCGGCAGGTCCACATATAGCGGTATTTGACCTTGCTGAGCTTGCTCTTCTTGTCCCAGTTTGTATAGAAACTTCCCAAACCACCAACTGGCTCAATAACATTCACGCCATGATCGGCCATCTTCTGGATGCGCGTGTTGTGCCGCCAGCCGCTCATGTCGGTTGTCGCGCGAAGGCCATCGAGCGCGATCGCCGTCTTGTAGTTTCCGCCTCGGGTCCACATATCAACTGGGCTGGTTGGCATTCCGCAGCCGCTCACGTAGAAGCGCTGGCGAGTGGCGGCGTCGCCATGCCCGGCGCCGACGACGGTGATAGTCACCGCGGACAAAACGATGGCAAGACCGGCGACGACGATGCCGAACGCGCGTCGTCGACGCGCACGGAGCGGCGAGGGGTAATGGCTGGGCACGAACGAAACTTATTCGCCCTCTCCATGCAGGACAAGGCATGTGTCGCAACGAGAATCGGTTCGAGACCAGCCGGTGACCAAAGTGGCTATTGTGACTAAAGTGATGTATGGGGTTATTGGGACTGTCGGGTCTGTTTGCTCTTCCGACCTCTGCGGTGCCGTCCCATAGCTATATCGGTGGGAAGACTCCACAGCTATGGGGCGAACCCGAAATGGCGCGACTACAGATCGCTCAGCACTCGCTGTCGGGCCTGCTGATACTCGGTCGAATCGATCCGCCCCGCCGAGTAGAGGGCGTCGAGTTCAGCGAGCCGCTCGGTCAACGAACGCTGTGGGACCGGTTTGGCCAACGACGTCGGAGCGCTGCCCGCGAACTGTCCGGTACCACCGTGCGGCGATGTCGGAGGTTGGGCGCCCGAACCGTACTGCCGCACGATGGCCATTACTTCCGCGCGGGCCATTGGGTTGCTTCGCAAGTCGATGGTTCCGCTATTGCCCACTCCGTGTTTGCGAAGTACCTCGAGAATCCTGATAAGCGGTTCGGATTGTCCGGTGAGGTCGTAGGTGCGCCCGTCTTCACTAGACGTAAATTGCGCGGGGACCGAACCGGTGATCATTCCTGTTGCCTGCCAATCGATTTCGAACTCTCTGGTGGCCGGGTCCACCAGTACCGCCAACACTCTGCGGTGCAACATCGCCTGCGCGACGATCGGTACGGTCTTACGAATGTCGACGTCGAAAGTCGGGACGCCATCGCCATGGATACGCAGGCCCAACTGCATGACCGGTTGATCGTTGATCTGAACGTTGGTCTGTCGCAGGGACGTAATGTCGGCCAATGCCATGTGACCGGAAGCCTGCATTCGAGCGAGCTTCGCTTTCATCTTCGTGGATCCGCGGGCGACGAAGAAAGCGATCACTACGTTCAGGATCGTGACGCCGATGCCGGTCCACAGCATCCATTCGATGCCCGGCTCGTCGATGACGAAGTACATCACCAGAAAGATCGGTCCGACGATGCCGCACACCATGATGAACGCCAGCGACTTCAGGAACGAGCCGAGGAAACCACTGCCACCGGTCGATTTGGCGCCGGCCTCGCCGAACATTGTTGTCATAGGTGGAAGATTACGACTATTCCGACGCTACCGATCACGAGTTGGGCCAACGGTGGGCGGTCCAGTGTCGAAGATCGGCGGAGTCCTCTCCGCTGGCCCGAGCGCCGAGGAGCGCAGCGACGAGGTGTATCGGGACCTCAGACACACCAGCCTCTGAACCCAAACACGTTGTCGTGCAAATCTTTTCGATGTCAACTCACCGGGTCTCGATACACCGTCGGGCTCGCAAGCTCGCACGACGACACTCGACCATCGAGAGTAACGTCGACCCACAGTCTCCGACTGTACGCGACCATCGACGGCAGAGGTCGACTGAATCTGCGGGAAGAGCACGCCCGAGGGAATATCGACCTCGCACCTTCTGACGGCGGAGACTTCAGCCTATGTTCAGCCAAAAAACAAAAGGCGCCCAACCACTTTCGTGGTTGGGCGCCTTCGCGCTGTTACCGAAAGATCAGGCGATGATCTTGGTGACGCGGCCGGCACCAACGGTGCGGCCACCCTCGCGGATCGCGAAGCGCAGGCCCTCGTCCATGGCGACCGGCTGGATGAGCTTGACGCTCATCTCGGTGTTGTCGCCTGGCATGACCATTTCGGTGCCCTCGGGGAGGGTAACGACGCCGGTCACGTCGGTGGTACGGAAGTAGAACTGCGGACGGTAGTTGTTGAAGAACGGGGTGTGACGACCACCCTCATCCTTCGACAGGATGTACGCCTGGCCCTCGAAGTCGGTGTGCGGGGTGGTGGTACCCGGCTTCACGACGACCTGGCCACGCTCGACGTCCTCACGCTTCAGGCCACGGAGCAGCAGACCGGCGTTGTCGCCAGCCTGAGCCGAGTCGAGAAGCTTGTGGAACATTTCGATGCCGGTGACGATGGTCTTGGTGCTCTTCTCGCGGATGCCGACGATCTCGACTTCCTCGTTGACCTTGACCTCGCCGCGCTCCACACGACCGGTGACAACGGTGCCACGACCGGTGATGGTGAAGACGTCCTCGACAGGCATGAGGAAGGGCTTCTCGGTCTCGCGGACTGGGTCCGGAACCGACTCGTCGACAGCGGCCATCAGGTCCTGGATCGACTTAACCCACTTCTCGTCGCCCTCAAGCGCCTTGAGCGCCGAGATCGGCACGACGGGAGCATCCTCGTCGAATTCCTGGGCGGCCAGCAGTTCGCGGACCTCCATCTCGACGAGCTCCATGATCTCGTCGTCGTCGACCATGTCGGCCTTGTTCAGTGCGACGAGGATGTAAGGAACACCAACCTGACGAGCGAGCAGCACGTGCTCGCGGGTCTGCGGCATCGGGCCGTCAGTGGCGGCGACGACGAGGATCGCGCCGTCCATCTGAGCGGCACCGGTGATCATGTTCTTGATGTAGTCGGCGTGACCCGGCGCATCAACGTGCGCGTAGTGGCGCTTCTCCGTCTGGTACTCGACGTGGGAGATGTTGATCGTGATACCACGAGCCTTCTCCTCAGGAGCCTTGTCGATCTGATCGAACGCGAAGCTCTCGTTGAGATCCGGGTACTGATCGGCGAGCACCTTGGTGATGGCTGCCGTGGTGGTGGTCTTGCCGTGGTCGACGTGACCGATGGTGCCGATGTTCACGTGCGGCTTGGTCCGCTCGAACTTCGCCTTGCCCACTTGATGTCCTCCTGGACTGTTATCGCTGTCGAGTGGATCCCGACAGTGCTGTGTTTACTTGGTAATTTTCGCGCCGTGGCGCGGACCCGCAGACAACAGGTGACTTACTCGCCCGTCGCCTTCGCGATGATCTCCTTCGACACGTTCGCCGGTACTTCAGCGTACGAGTCAAAGACCATGGAGTAGTTTGCCCGGCCCTGAGTCTTCGACCGAAGGTCTCCGATGTAGCCAAACATCTCCGACAGCGGAACCTGTGCCTTGACGACACGCGCACCGCTGCGCTCCTCCATGGCCTGGATCTGGCCACGGCGGGAGTTCAGGTCGCCGATCACGTCACCCATGTAATCCTCGGGCGTCGTGACCTCGACGGCCATGATCGGTTCGAGGATGACGGGACTCGCCATCCTCGCAGCCTCTTTGAGAGCCGCCGATCCGGCGATCTTGAAGGCCATTTCCGACGAGTCGACGTCGTGGTACTGACCGTCGAGCAGAGTGACCTTCAAGTTGACCAGCGGGTAGCCGGCGAGAACGCCGTACTGCATCGCGTCCTGCGCACCGGCATCCACCGAAGGGATGTACTCACGCGGAACACGACCACCGGTCACGGCATTGTTGAATTCGTAGGTCGCACCATCTTCGGCGTCCACAAGGGGCTCCAGCTTGATGATGACCTTAGCGAACTGACCCGAACCACCGGTCTGCTTCTTGTGGGTGTACTCGTGCTTCTCCACAATCTTGCGGATCGTCTCACGGTAGGCCACCTGCGGCTTGCCGACGTTGGCCTCGACCTTGAACTCGCGCTTCATGCGGTCGACGAGGATGTCGAGGTGGAGTTCGCCCATACCGCCGATGACGGTCTGGCCGGTCTCGTCGTCGAGCTTGACCGAGAAGGTCGGGTCCTCTTCGGCGAGCTTCTGGATCGCGGTGCCCAGCTTCTCCTGGTCGGACTTGGTCTTCGGCTCGATCGAGACGTTGATGACCGGGTCCGGGAAGCTCATCGACTCCAGCACGATCGGCGCAGCCGAATCACACAGGGTGTCACCGGTGGTGGTGTCCTTCAGGCCGATCATCGCGTAGATGTGGCCCGCGGTCGCATCCTCAACCGGCATTTCCTTGTTGGCGTGCATCTGGAAGAGCTTGCCGATGCGCTCTTTCTTGCCCTTGGTCGCGTTGAGCACCTGGGTGCCCGCGGTGATGTGGCCCGAGTAGACGCGCACGAAGGTCAGCTTGCCGAAGAACGGGTGTGCCGCGATCTTGAACGCAAGCGCCGAGAACGGCTCGTCGGATGACGGCTTACGCGACAGAACCTCTTCTTCGTCGCCAACGGCGTGACCCTCGACCGAGGGGACGTCGAGCGGCGACGGCAGGTAGTCGATGACCGCGTCGAGCATGGGCTGAACGCCCTTGTTCTTGAACGCCGAGCCACAGATCACCGGATAGAGCTCACGGCTCACGGTGAGCTTGCGGATCGCACCCTTGATCTCTTCGATGGTGAGTTCTTCGCCACCGAAGTACTTCTCCATGAGGGCTTCGTCGCTCTCGGCGACGGTCTCCAGGAGCTGTTCCCGGTACTCGGCAACCTTGTCGACGAGGTCCGCGGGGATCTCTTCGACGGTCGGCTCAGCACCGATCGCGACGGTGCCGCGCCAGGTGATGGCCTTCTGCTCGATCAGGTCGACGACGCCGTCGAACTCATCCTCGGCGCCGATCGGGAGCTGCAGGACCAACGGCTTCGCGCCGAGGCGGTCCTTGATGGTCTGCACGGTGAAGTAGAAGTCTGCACCCAGCTTGTCCATCTTGTTGACAAAGCAGATACGCGGAACTTCGTACTTCTCGGCCTGGCGCCACACCTGCTCGGACTGCGGCTCCACACCCTCTTTGCCGTCGAATACGGCAACCGCGCCGTCGAGGACGCGGAGGCTGCGCTCCACCTCGACGGTGAAGTCGACGTGTCCGGGGGTGTCGATGATGTTGATCTGGTTCTTGTTCCAGAAGCAGGTCACGGCGGCCGACGTGATCGTGATGCCGCGCTCTTTCTCCTGCTCCATCCAGTCGGTGGTCGAAGCACCGTCGTGGGTTTCACCGATCTTGTAGTTCACACCGGTGTAGAACAGAATCCGCTCGGTGGTGGTGGTCTTGCCGGCATCGATGTGCGCCATGATGCCGATGTTGCGAACCTTGTTCAGGTCGGCGAGCACTTCCTGTGCCATTCGGTTCCCTTCGGGAAAGGCTTTGGACTAAGTCTGACGGTCAGCGGGAAGGATTCCCGCACTGTCGGCGAGCTCGGTGATCCTCGCCCGCCGACAGCAGTTCTAGCGGTCTACCAGCGGTAGTGAGCGAACGCACGGTTGGCCTCGGCCATCTTGTGCGTGTCCTCACGGCGCTTCACCGAGGCGCCGAGACCATTGCTGGCGTCGAGCAACTCGTTGGCCAGACGCTCGGTCATGGTCTTCTCACGACGCTGACGGCTGAAGGTGACCAGCCAACGCAGCGCGAGGGTGTTCGCACGACCCGGCTTGACCTCGATCGGCACCTGGTATGTGGCGCCACCAACACGACGGCTCTTCACCTCGAGGGTCGGCTTCACGTTCTCCAACGCCTTCTTGAGCGTCAGGACCGGATCGGTGCCGGTCTTCTCGCGGGCCTGTTCGAGGGCTTGGTAGACGATGCGCTCGGCGGTCGACTTCTTCCCATCGAGCAGGATCTTGTTCACGAGCTGGGTAACCAGCGGCGAACCGTAGACCGGGTCGTTGATGAGCGGGCGCTTGGGAGCGGGTCCTTTACGTGGCATGACTAGCTTCCCTTCTTAGCGCCGTAACGGCTACGTGCCTGCTTGCGATCCTTGACACCCTGGGTGTCGAGCGAACCGCGGATGATGCGGTAACGCACACCGGGGAGGTCCTTCACACGACCACCGCGCACGAGCACCATCGAGTGCTCCTGCAGGTTGTGGCCTTCACCGGGGATGTAAGCGGTAACCTCGACGCCGCTGGTCAGGCGCACACGGGCGACCTTACGCAGAGCGGAGTTCGGCTTCTTCGGGGTGGTCGTGTACACGCGGGTGCACACTCCACGACGCTGCGGGCTGCCCTTCAGAGCGGCGGTCTTCTTGATCGACGCCTTGTCCTGACGGCCCTTACGGACGAGCTGGTTAATAGTTGGCACTGAGTTCTTTCTTCCTTGGTTTCGAACTTCTCAAGTCGTTGCAGTTGTTGCTCCGGGCAAGTAGTCGATGCCCACCAGTTGGTGTTTCGGCTACCTCTACAACTCGCCCCACCAAGGCTTTCGCCCTGGTCAGTACATCTATTGCCACCCCGGGGTCGGGCGTGTCAGACATCCAGCCCCGGCATCGCATGTCAGCCTGTTCATGACATCTGGGTCAGGTCGGAGAATCTCGCTGATTCCAACCCTTGCCAAAAGCATGCAGACTGGCCCAGCATTTGCCGGGCACCGCCGAAACACTCTACCGACCCCGAATGCACAGGTCAAAATCGCTGCCTGTCAGCGCGAACGCGATATGAACTCCATACTAACGCGCGGCACTGGTGAGCCAGGTGCCCGACGGCGTTCGGTGAGGTGCGTGCGGGTCTCGATACACCTCGTCGCTAACGCTCCTCGGCACTCGACCAGCCAGGAACCACCTCGTCGCTAACGCTCCTCGGCACTCGACCAGCTAGGGACCACCTCGCCCCGCAGGAGGATGTCGTCGCGAATTTCCGTCCCCCTCAGCGAGGCCCGAGGGCATATTGCCCTTCGGCCCCACTCACGGGGACGAAATTTGCGCGATCACTCAGTTGCCTGCGGCAGCTTCACCTTCGCGCCACCACGTTTGGCTGGATTCGACGGTGGCGGAACCATCGGCCCGACGTCGCCGTCGGGTGCGACGTCGAGATCGACGATGACGGCCGCGTGATCGCTCGGCTTTGTCCCCTTGCGCGACTGCCGATCGACCCATGCCGCCTCGACTCGCGAGGCAACCGCTTCGCCGGCCATGATGAGGTCGATCCGCATGCCGAGGTCTTTGTGGAACATTCCGGCCCGGTAGTCCCAGTAACTGAACACCCGCTCGGACGGCCACCGCTTGCGCACAACGTCGGCCAGCCCCTCGGCTTCGATCGCCGCGAGCGCCGCCCGCTCCGGCTCGGTGACGTGGGTGTGCCCCACATACGCGGCAGGATCGAAAACGTCGGCGTCAGTCGGCGCGATATTGACATCGCCACAGATCACCGACGTCGCCGCGTGCTGCGCGACATCGGCCCGCAACTTCTCCAGCCAGGCCAACTTGTACTGATAGTGATCCGATTCGGGTTCTCGGCCGTTGGGTACGTACACGGAGTAGACGCGCACTTGCGCGTCACCTTCACCGCAGAGGGCGGAGATGGCCCGGGCCTCCTGCGGACCATCGATCTCCGGAAAACCCGGACCGTCCTGCACACCGTGCCGCACGTCGTCGAGCCCGACCTTGCTCAGCAATGCTACCCCGTTCCATTGCCCCTGCCCATTGTGCGCGAATTGGTAACCGCGAGAAGACAATTCGTCACCGAGCAACTCTCCGAAAGCCTCGGCCCCGAGTTTGGTCTCCTGCAAGCAGACGACGTCGGGTTGTCGTTGATCGAGCCACGGCAGCAGTCGGGGTACACGGGGAGTCACCGAGTTCACGTTCCAGGTGGCGATGCGCATGGCGACCACCGTAGTCGGCGGGACCGACACTTACTCCCCGGTGGGCCCAGCCGCCAGGCATCGCAACAATGATCGCGCCGAAGCGGCCGCCTGCACCGCATCGCCGTCGATCACCGCCTGCACCAGGCCGGTATGGCTGGCCTCATGTGACAGGTCCGATCCGACCCCGTTTTCGGCGATGAATGTGCGCAACGTCGGCAGTAGCGAGTCGTAGAAGGACAGGTAAATCGCGTTGTGGCTGGCGACGACGATCGCGCGATGCAGTTCAAGATCGGCCGAAATGAGCTCGTCACGCTCAACCGGGTCGTCGATGTCATCCCGGCGCCACAGTTGGTTGCGATTGTCGAGTATTTGACGCAGCATCGCGATGTCGGCGTCGTCGCGTCGCTGCGCCGCCAGCACGGCCGCGGTCACATCGAGCGCTTCCCGCAATTCCAGCAGATCCCGACGTCGGGCGGCACCGAAATAGCCGCCGAGCAGCACTTCCTGTTCGTCGGTCGCGATCACGTAGGTCCCCGACCCCTGGCGTCGTTCCAAGAGCCCCGAATGAACCAGCGATTGGACCGCCTCACGCACTGTGTTTCGCGCTGTTCCGGTGATCTCACACAGCTCGGGCTCGGTAGGAATTCGCTCGCCAACACCCCACCTCCCCGCGGTAATCTCTCCGCGCAACTGCTCGGTGACCTGCGCGATGAGACTCTGCTTCTTAACCGTCTGCACCCAGGCAGTCTAAATCACGTTGTTTCAATACGACCATTCATCCTATGATTTGCCAATGTCGACGACATCGAGTGAGCCGATAGCCGCACAAGCCATTCCATCGACCACAAATGCGCGATCCCTGTCCGTAGGGCGCGCGATCGTTCTCGTCGCGATAGTCCTGTTCTCGCTCAGCCTTCGCTCGGCCGTCACCTCGATGGCACCGCTTCTCTCCCGGATGTCGACCGAGATCGGTTTCGGCGACGCGATGATCGGCGTGTTCGGCATGATGCCGACCGCGATGTTCGGAATCGCCGGCATCGTCGCTCCCACCCTTGGACGACGGTTCGGCCTCGAACGATTAACCCTCGTCGCCGTCGCCGCCACCGTGATCGGTATCGCCGCACGCTCGGCCGTGTCGAGTACATCGGCGCTGCTAATCCTGTCCGGCGTCGCGCTGGCCGGAATGGGCATAGGCAACATCGTTATCCCACCGCTGGTCAAACGCTACTTCGGCGATCGGGTTGCGATGATGAGCACGGTCTACATCACCTGCGTGCAATTGGGCACGGCAGTGCCTGCCGCGATCGCGGTCCCGCTGGCCGATGCTCATGGCTGGCGTATCTCGCTCGCTATCTGGGCACTGGTTCCGCTGGCCGCGCTACTTCCGTGGGTGTGGGTGGTCCGCGCTCGACGCGGTCACGACGTCGCTGATCACACCGGCGAACCCACGGGACCATCGCTGCCGGTCTGGCGCGCACCCCTGGCCTGGGGTATGTCGTTGATGTTCGGCATGACGTCGTTGGTCACCTATTCGATGTTCGCGTGGGTTCCACGCATCCTCACCGACGCCGGGGCATCCGAGAGTTTCGGCGGCGCGATGGTTGCCGTCTTCTCCGCGGTCGGCTTTGCGGCAACGCTCTTCGCGCCCACGGTGACCGCACGGTTCGCCAACCCATTCGGCTGGGTGCTGATTTTCGTCGCCTGCTTGCTCGCCGGTTTCGCCGGGCTGTTGTGGGCGCCGTTACATGGCACCGTGCTGTGGGTGGCACTGCTCGGGCTGGGTCCGACGACATTCCCGATGGCCCTGACCCTCATCAACTTGCGGACCCGAACACCGAGCGGGTCGGCGTCGCTGTCCGGGTTCACCCAGGGCGTCGGCTACCTGCTGGCATGTGCCGGGCCGCTGTTCTTCGGGCTCTTGCACACCTGGACACACGGCTGGACCGTTCCGTTCGCCTTCCTGGTCGGCGCGGTTTTGGTGCTGGTCAGCGGCGCCTACGTCGCGTGCAAACCCCGCTACCTCGAGGACAGTCTCGCGTCCAAGTAGTGAGGTATGCCACAGTGTGTGGTGGAGGTGCACCTCACCATGCCCCAGGCAATACCCCGTCGAAACGTCATAGCCGCGTCATGGCGTCGGTCGGAGATGTCGGGCCTCACCCCGGACTGCCGCCCTACTCCCGTCATCTCCGACGTCACGTCGGCAGACCCGCTCCTCGACGCCGCGCGCCCGATCCTCCGCAAGGCCGGTGACGAACTCGCCGACACCGGAACCGCACTCCTACTCGTCGACCACAACTGCCAATTGGTCTCGCGAGTGGTTTCCGGCATCGCCGTCGAGCGAGCGCTCGATGGCCTGGGCGCGACCACCGGAGCGATGTTCGCCGAGGACATTATGGGCACCACCGCGCTCGGGACGCCGACCGAGACGCGCGGCGGCATAGTCATCAACGGCTCAGAGCACTACCTCGAACAGTTCAAGAAGTTGAGCTGTTTCGGCCGGCCGATCGTGCACCCCGCGACCCGACGACTCGTCGGTACCGTCTGTATGACCGAAGTGGGGCCACGCTCCAACCCATTGTCGACGCCCTTCGTCAACGGCTTAGTCGACGACATCCAGGACCGACTGCTCGACCGCTCCCGCGCCGAGCAACGCGCCTTGATCGACGCATTCGGCCGAGCGGCACCACGACGCGACATTGCCGTAGCCGCCATCGGCGACGACCTTCAACTCACCAATTCCCTTGCCGCACAACTCCTAAGCCCGGCCGATTTCGGGACCCTCCGAATAGTCGCTGCCGAGACAGCCACGGCGTCGGACCGCCTACTGCTGACGCTGAGCACCGGAAGCGTCGCCGAGGTTGCCGTCGAGCGGGTCCCAGGTGTCCGCGACGCCGCTCTGTTCCGGCTGCGCCCAGTGGAATCGTCTGCGCCACAAGCCCTATCGTCGACCCGACGGACTTCGACTATCTCGACGATCGACTCGCTCGCCATCACCGGCGAGCCGGGCACCGGCCGGACTACCGCCACCTCCAGCCCGGCGACGAACCAGCTGTTCGCCGACGTCGCCGACAGCCTCATCACCGGAACACGCGTGGATCTGCCACAACTGATCGCCACGGCCCGCCAGCT
This sequence comes from Gordonia effusa NBRC 100432, assembly GCF_000241305.1. GTDB lineage: Bacteria > Actinomycetota > Actinomycetes > Mycobacteriales > Mycobacteriaceae > Gordonia > Gordonia effusa. Next base: position 2,615 of record NZ_BAEH01000091.1, on the reverse strand, counting down.
CGGCCACACACTCGTGGTCGACGACGCCGACATGCTCGACGACCAATCGATCCTGCTGCTGCACAAGGTGGTCACTCAAGCCGACCAGTCGGGCCCATCGTTGGTGGTCGTGACCGGCCCCGGCGCCATCGCACGACCATCGGTTAACGCGTTAATCTCGGTGTGCCGCAAGCGAATCGACCTCGCACCATTGCGTCAGCGAGTCGGCGAGATTGTGTCACTGGCTGGGCAGATGCTCGCCGACGTCGATCCTCGACTCAAGCTGTCAGCGGCGGCCGCCGACGCACTGGCGTCGGCACAATGGCCCGGCAACCTCAGCGAATTGCGCGTGGTGATCGATCACGCCGCCGCGTCCACCTTGGACCGCGCCGCCCGTCAGGTCGATGTCGCTGACCTCCCCCCGCAGTACCGAAGTATCACTCGCGCATCGCGATTGACCGGACGTGAACAAGCCGAGCGGCAAGCCATCATCGATGCTCTCGACGCTGCCGGCCACAACAAGGTGCATGCCGCCAAAGCTCTCGGGGTCAGCCGGACAACGCTCTACTCACGCATACGCGCGCTAGGCATCCGCGGCTAATCACGAAATCTGGTTATCACCCCAGGTCCACCCCCTCGAAATCCTCCGGGCTGTACTCCCGCGCCTCTACCAACACCATCCAGTTGCCAGAGTTATCGCGCATCAACGCTTCGACACCGTAGGGACGCTGCTCCGGCTTCTGAAGGAATTCGACGCCCTTTGCAGACAGTTCTTCGTAGGTCGCCTGACAGTCATCCACCGCCAGACCGAGCCCGGGAAGCCCTCCCTCGTTTTGGGCTCGCTGCATGGCGGCGATCAGGTCATCGGAGAGCGGCCTACTCGGCGTTGTCAGATGGACCTGAAGCTCAGGCTGCGACGGGTGCACGACGGTGCACCACCGAAAATCCTCGCCGAGCGTCATGTCGTCTTTGAGCTCGAAGCCGAGGATCTCGGTATAGAACTTTTTGGAGTCATCGATGTCTTTGACCCACACGGACAGGAGCGAAATGTTTGTGATCATGCGTCGAGACTAGGGCGGAGGTCTGACAATCCGCTTCTCCCAGATTGCGGAACCTAACCGACTAGGAATCTGAACCCGATGCCGGATACCTCTCAGCCAAGCCGGCCATGAACAAGTAGCAGCCCGGTATGCGCGGAGCACCGTCGCTATAGCGTTGCCGGAACTGCGACGGCGACTCTCCCACCAAGTCGGTGAACCGCGAACTAAACGAACCCAGGCTCGAAAAGCCCACTGCCACACAGATTTCGGTAACCGTCAAATTGGTCGCGCGCAGCAGATCCTGAGCTCGTTCGATCCGCCGCCGCGAAAGATACTCGGCCGGCGACATGCCGTATGTCGCGACGAACAGGCGCTGGAAGTGGTACTTGCTAATGCCCGCGATAGCGGCCAACTGATCGAGCCGAAGCGGTTGGGCGAAATGACGATCCGCATGGTCACGCGCGCGGCGAAGACACACGACGACGTCATCGGGGGCGCGCAGAACCATGCCTCGATTATGCCCGGCGACCTCCGACTCGAGATCCCAGTTCCGACACCCACGCGGTGTCGGAATACGGACGCACTGTCGGAACGCAGCCAACACAACCGCCTCCGGCCCGAGCACTGTTCAGTTTCTGGACAGTTCATCGCGCCGCGCACATGCGAAAAATGACATGGGTCCACTGTGTCCCCGCTCACATCAGATACAACCTCATCGATTCGCCTGGAGGGCTCCATGACAATCACCGCCGACACGGCACTGCTACCCGCTGTGCGTGACTTCGTCTCCCGTGACCGCAAGATGCTGATCGGCGGAGCCTGGGTCGACGCCGAGTCGGGCCGGACCTTCGACACCTTCGACCCGGCGAACGGTCAGCGAATCACCGGCGTGGCACATGGCACTGCCGCCGATGTCGACAAGGCCGTCAAAGCCGCACGGATCGCCTTCGAGGAAGGTCCGTGGTCGCGGATGAAACCGAACGAGCGGGAACGGTTGATCTGGCGCGTCGGCGACCTGCTCAGCGAACGCGCGGAAATCTTCGGCCAGCTCGAAGCCCTCGACAACGGCAAAGCCGCGACCATCGCGACCGCGGTCGACGTCGCGTGGTCGGCGGATGTCTTCCGCTACAACGCCGGACTCGCCACCAAGATCAACGGCGACAGCGTCAACGTGTCGATGCCGTTCGCACCCGGTGGCCAATTCCACGCCTACACCTTGCGCGAGCCGGTCGGCGTCTGCGGCCAGATCGTTCCGTGGAATTTCCCAATCCTGATGGCCACCTGGAAGATCGCTCCAGCATTGGCCGCCGGCAACACGGTCGTGCTCAAACCCGCTGAGCAGACACCACTTTCGGCACTCATGCTCGGCGAACTCTTCGAGGAGGCCGGCTTCCCACCCGGTGTCGTGAACATCGTCCCCGGATACGGTGATGCCGGCGCAGCCCTATCCGCGCATATGGACGTCGACAAAGTCGCGTTCACCGGTTCGACCGAGGTCGGCAAACTCATCGTCGACGCGGCGAAGGGCAACCTGAAGAAGGTGTCGTTGGAACTGGGCGGCAAGAGTCCCAACATCGTCTACGCCGACGCCGACAT
>NZ_BAEH01000092.1 GCF_000241305.1 Gordonia effusa NBRC 100432 | reverse complement strand
GGTCCTCGCGTCGTCGATTCGGTCGCCGTCGTATTACGACCCCGACGTCAACCCCGACGCCGCGCTCGGTCGCTGGAATTATGTGCTCGACGGCATGGTGGCAATCGGCGCACTTCCGCCCTCCGAGCGTGCGGGGATGAAATACCCGCGGGTGCCCGCGTACCGCGAGGCAGCTTCAACAGATCCGGGACCAACCGGTCTGATCAAGCGGCAGGTACTCGCCGAACTTGAATCGCTTAATATCTCCGAACAGCAGGTCCGCACCGAAGGGCTGAAGATCACCACGACGATCGACCCCAAGGTTCAGGCCGGTGTGGTGAACGCGGCGACGAGCAAACTCGAGGGTGAGCAGAAGACGACGCGAACCGCGATCGTCTCCATCGACCCCGAGACCGGCGGCGTACGCGGCTATTACGGCGGCAGCGACGGTATGGGCTGGGATCACGCTCAGGCTGGTCTGCAGACGGGGTCGTCGTTCAAGGTATTCGCACTGGTCGCGGCGTTGGAACAGGATATTCCGCTGTCTAAGGTGTACAGCTCGTCCCCATACGAGGCGACCGGCGGTCTGACCGTTAACAACTCCGACGGCGAGAGCTGCGGTTCGTGCAACCTGGCTACCGCGATGAAGATGTCGCTCAACACCGTCTACTACCGGCTAATGATGGACCTCGACGGTAAGGCACAGGCAGTCGCCGACGCCGCTCATAAGGCTGGCGTCGCGGAGAGCTTCGGCAACATCCAGCACACGTTGCAGGAGAAGAACGGTGTGCCCGAGGGTGGTGTCGTGCTGGGCCAGTATCCGTCGCGCGTGATCGATATGGCGTCGGCGTATGCGACGCTCGCCGCATCGGGTATTTACCGCGCACCGCATTTCGTGCAGAAGGTCGAGACGTCGAAGGGCGACGTGCTCTTCGACCGGCAGAAAGATCCGGGCAAGCGAGTGTTCCCCGCCAAGGTCGCCGACAACGTGACCGCTGCACTGGGTCCGGTCGCGGCGTACTCCAATGGCAACGGGCTGTCCGACGACACCTACGGCACGCGTCCGTCGGCCGCTAAAACCGGAACGGCGCAGCTGGGCGACACCGGGCAGAACAAGGATGCGTGGATGGTCGGCTACACGCCGCAGTTGTCCACCGCGGTGTGGGTCGGTACCGACAAGGGCATCGCACTCAAGAACGCATGGGGCGGCCCGATGTACGGCAGCGGTTTGCCCGCGCAGATCTGGAAAGCCGCGATGGATGAGGCGTTGCAGGGAAAGCCGATCAAGCAATTCCCCGAGCCGGCGGCCGTCGGCGGTCAGGCAGGTGTCCCCTATGAGCCGCCGCCGGTGACCTACACTCCGCCCAAGAGTCGCCAGAACGACCGGAATGGTCGGGGGGGCAATAACAACAACAATAACGACGGTGGCAGCGGCGGAAACCTGACGCTCGCGCCCGGCGTGACGATTCCGTTCCCCGGCGGCAACCCCCGGCGGGGCGGGAACTCCGGTGGGAACTCCGGCGGAAACTCGGGAGGAGATTCCAGCGGGGACAGTGGAGATACCGGTGGAAACGGTGATAATTCGGGTACCGATTGGTGATCGATACCGGCGAGCAGGCGAGCCCCGACGACATCGAGTCGCCGGGGCCGCTTGCTGCTGATCGGCGGGTCAACGGCGACCGGGAATTACCCTCGACGATCGATCCCGTTGTCGCGCCGGCCAGCTCGGTCATCGGTGGCCCGGTGGGCCGGCACGCGATCGTCGGCCGGGCGAAGTACCTGACACCTATTCGCGTGCTCTTCGCGCTCGCATTGGTTGGCCTGGCATTCGGCTGGTTCGGTAAAGCGGGGTGTCTTCAGCAGGCGCCGGTCGATACGACATCGTCGGCTCAGTCACGTACCGCCGAGGGCGGATTAGACCTCGATTGGAAGAATCAGCGGCAATTCTTCGCCCTTTGTTATTCGGACGTGGTCCCGCTCTACGGAAACGAACGGCTCGACACCGGCGCTTTTCCCTACCGCACCTATTGGATGGGTAAGGACGCCACCGGCAAAGAGGTCAAGCAGTACATGGAGTACCCGGTGCTCACCGGTGCCTTCATGTATGGCGTCGCGAAACTGACCCACTGGTGGCAGATCGGGCATGAGAAGTGGGGATTGCCGTCGGCGCTGAGCGCGGTGATGTTCTTCAATTTCGCGGCGCTCGGCTTGGCCCTGTTTTGGCTGGTCACCATTTGGGCGACTGGCCGCACAGCGCGAACTCGAATATGGGCGCCATGGCTGGCGGCGCTCTCCCCGCTGGTATTCGTGCATGTATTCACCAATTTCGACGCCATTCCGATCGCGCTGGTCGCACTCGCGATGCTGGCTTGGACGCGTTTCGAGCGCGATCAGAGTCCGTGGGCGCCATGGGTAGCCGGAGCGTGTGTCGGGCTCGGGGCGTCATCGAATTGGTATCCGGTGCTACTGCTGGTAGCCATCGGTGTTCTCGGTGGCCGTAGCCGTCAGGTGCGTCCGGTATTGGCTGCTTTTGCCGCGGCGGTAGCGGCGTGGATCGCGGTGAACGCGGCCGTACTGATTCTGTATCCGACCGGATGGTCGGAATACTTCCGCTATGACCTGACCCGGGCCGCCGAGTCGGACTCTCTGTTCGGAGTGGCCCGTGACCTCGGTGGTTTCACGTGGAACACCGGTGTACTCAACGCGCTGTCGCTGTTCCTATTGCTGATGGCGATCGTCGGAGTGGTGATCGTCGGGGTGGTCGCGCCGCGACCGCCGTCGCTGGCCCAATTGATGTTCCTGTTGGTAGCCGCCTATCTGCTCACCAACAAGGTGTGGAGCCCGCAGTACTCCCTGTGGCTGGTGCCCCTTGCCGTACTCGCGATTCCGCGGACCCGCTTGCTCATCGCCTGGATGGTCATCGACGCCCTCATTTGGATACCCCGGATGTCGCAGTATCTCGATCCCGACCGGATGTGGCTGACATCGCAGTGGTTCACCCTCGCGGTACTGATCCGCACCGGCATGGTGATCGCGCTATGCGTGGTGGTGATCTCCGACGTATTGCAGCTCGACACCAGGCGATTGGCGAAATGGGTTCCCGACGCCGGAAAACTGGATCTCGCCAGAGCGCGGCAGTAGGGCCCGAATCAGCCCAGGCGCGTCGACAACCGAGCCTTCGCCGCTGGCCAGTCGTCGTCGGTCATCGCGTACAGCGCGGTCGTGCGCCAGCCGTCGCCGAATCGTCGGTGTTTGCGGAGCAACCCTTCAAATGATGCGCCGAGTTTGGCGATCGCCGCTCGCGACTGCGCATTGTTCTCGTGGGTATGCCACACCACTCGGACGGCGCCGCATGTCTCGAAAACATGGTGCAGCAGAAGGTATTTCGACGCCGGATTAACCATGGTTCCTTGAGCTGACTCGGTGTAGAAGGTGTAGCCGATCGCCAGCGACAGATTCTGTTGGTCGATGTCGTAGTAGCTCGTTGATCCCACGATGGTGCCGGTCGACTCGTCGATGACGGCGAATGCTTGTCTGCGTTCGTCGGCCAACGCGGCCTCGATATAGCCGAGCGCATCGGCCCGGTTGAGGGGCACCCCCGGTGACCATTTGAAGAGCTCAGGATTGCTGACCAAGGACCCCAGTGCATCGGCGTCGCCAATTGCCAAGGGACGCAACGTAACCCCGACACGGGAAAATGTCGGCGAGCCGAGCCACGTCATGCGCGAGCCAATGCGTCGTCGGTGAGGTCGGCGTCGGCAAGCTCAATAGGTTTGGGGCGCAAGATCATCGACGCCAGCGGTTCGCGGAAGCCGGCAACTACGAACGCATAGATCAAGTACACCAATAGGATTGACTGCACCCATACGCCGAAGTTGACGCCGCCGATGACCCACCACTTCATTTCGGCGCCGGAGTTCATAATGCCGAACAGGCGGAAGATGGTCATATCGAGAATGCCATTGGCGATGATGTAGGCCGCGACAACCTGCCAGCGGATCTGCAGCAATACGAAGAAGGGCAGGAGCCAGAGGACGTACTGCGGTGAGTTGACCTTGTGGAAGACCATGAACCCGGCGAGCATCGCGGCTGCGACGCCGACCCACGGGAAGATTCCGCGACGCTGATAAACGCGCCAACCCAGGTACATCGCGACGCACCAGGCGCCGAGGATCAGCAGCGGAGACAAGATGCCGACCAGGGTGTTGTAGGTGTCGATGTTGTTGCGGCCCACAATGAATCGAAAACCCCAATGCCAAATGGAGTTGGTGTCCACTTCGGCGCGACGCTTGCCCTGGAATGTCATCGCGGCTTTCCAGCCGTCGAAACCGGCGATCATGAATGGGAGTTGGACCAGTATTACGGTGATCGCGGCGGTCGCCATCACCCATGCCGCACCTACCCAATCGAGGGCCCTGCGCGCCGGCGACGAGCCAGCGGTGAGGACGTAGGCGGCAAGCGGCAGCACAAAGAATCCGGGATAGAGCTTGAGGCAGAACCCTAGCGCGAGGAGGATTGATGCCAGTATCGCGCTGGTGCGCAACGACATTCGTCGTTCACCCGACGTCGGCGAAATGGTTGAACCCCACACCATGACCGCGACGGCGGCGACCGAGGTGAATACGACCGGCAGTTCCCAGTTGTGGAACGCGTAGAGCACTAACGGTCCGGTCGCCGCCCACAGCAGCACCCACCAGCGGGTCATGAGGGCGAGCATGATGGTGATCGCGAGGGCGAACGGCACTAGGAGCCACACGGTGTGGGTGAAGAACGCGGTATCGGTATGCGCGCCAATCGCACCCAGCCACATCATCATCCCGGACAGCACCGGGTATTCGACCGAGCCGCCGAAGAGATGGCCGCTCGCGTCAATGCCGCCGTTGACGTAGGGGAAGACGTGGTTATTGATGTCGCGTCCAACCCAGAGGAACATGATGTCGGAGTAGCAGGGGATCGCGGAATCGGGATTGCCAACCGGCCAATGGTGACTGCGGCCATCGGCACCGAATGGCGGGCCGCCGCAAGCGACCTTCGCATAGTAACTCCACACGAGTGCGTAACCGGTGATGAGCAGCGAGTTCAGGAGTACAAGCGCCTCGGCGCCGCGGCCCGCGAGGTATGCGCTCATTCGGGCACCGGGCCTGGTCGGGGCCAGTTGTGGACGCAGCTCAGACATGGCCTACAGATTAGGTGGTGGCGGGTGCTGTGAGCCAATCGCCTGAGGCATTCCGCTCGCTAGGCCGAGTGTCCGAACGCATCTTCATGCCATTGGCCGATCGAGTCGGCGACGCTGCGGCCGGTTACTCGTTGTATCGCCGATTTCCCAGGTCACGGGTGCGTCGTGTATCTTGGAGCGGTTGCCGACGCAGGCGACCCTCCTGCCGCGGACAGTCCGCGGCCGACCTAGCCCATAGGAGGTGATGTGGTCTTATGCGTCACTACGAATTGATGGTCATCCTCGATCCAAGCTTGGACGAACGTACCGTCGCACCCTCACTCGATACTTTTCTCAATGTTGTCCGCACAGATGGCGGCAAAGTTGATGGAGTCGATATCTGGGGCAAGCGCCGTCTTGCCTACGAGATTGCCAAGCACAGCGAAGGCATCTACGCGGTCATCGACCTGAACGCGGAACCCGCAACGGTCAGCGAGCTCGATCGTCAGCTCAAACTGAACGAATCGGTGCTGCGCACCAAGGTCCTGCGTAAGTGATCTTGCGTCCGCCGGGAACCAAACGCAGCCCTGCTGCGTCCAAGTTCGCAGCGGATGTCGGTGCCGATGCTTAGGCTGGAGTTCGACTCCAACCCAATCGGTGCAGTCGAGATATCGAGTGCCCACTTCACAACCCGCTAGAGCGAGGGGAAACACATGGCAGGCGAAACAGTCATCACCGTTGTTGGCAACCTGACCGCCGACCCGGAATTGCGGTTCACACCGTCCGGAGCAGCAGTCGCCAACTTCACGGTTGCATCGACGCCACGCACCTTCGATCGTCAGACCAATGAATGGAAAGACGGCGAAGCACTGTTCATGCGTTGCAATATCTGGCGCGACGCCGCCGAGAATGTCACCGAAAGCCTCACCAAGGGCTCGCGCGTGATTGTCTCCGGCCGGCTGCGTCAGCGTTCGTTCGAAACCCGCGAGGGTGAGAAGCGCACGGTTGTGGAACTCGAAGTCGACGAGATCGGTCCCTCGTTGCGTTACGCCACCGCGAAGGTCAATCGAGCTTCGCGCGGAGGCGGTAATGGCGGCGGCGGATTCGGTGCGCCAAGCGGCGGCGGTGCGAACCGCGGTGGCGGCGGATCGGGTCAACCGGCCGCGGCTGAAGATCCCTGGGGCAGCGCCCCGGCATCGTCGGGATCATTCGGCGCGAACAACGACGAACCACCCTTCTAAAGAGATTTCCGGATCACCCGCCGCGGTGTCCGGGCCCTAACTGGAGCATTACATGGCAAAGCAAAAAGGACGGAAGGTCCGCGTCGAAAAGGTCACCAAGACCAAGGCGTGCACCTTCTGCAAGGACAAGAAGAACGACATCGACTACAAGGACACCGCGCTGCTGCGTCGGTTCCTGTCGGACCGCGGCAAGATCCGTTCGCGTCGCGTGACTGGTAACTGCGTGCAGCACCAGCGTGACGTAGCGGTTGCCGTCAAGAACTCGCGTGAGGTGGCTTTGCTGCCCTTCACCTCGACCGGTCGATAAGCGGAAGGGATCAGAATAATGAAACTCATCCTCACCGCCGCTATCGAGAAGCTCGGTGTCGCTGGCGACACCGTCGAGGTCAAAGACGGTTACGGCCGTAACTACCTGCTGCCCCGCGGTCTGGCCATCAAAGCCACCCGTGGCGCCCAGAAGCAGGTTGAAGGCATCCGCCGCGCGCAGGAAGCCCGCGAAGTTCGCGGTGTCGAGCACGCCAATGAGCTGAAGCAGGCCCTCGAGGGTCTGGAAAACGTCTCGCTCGGTGTGAAGACCCACGACTCGGGCAAGCTGTTCGGCTCGGTTACCGCAGCCGACGTTGCCGGTGCCATCAAGAAGGCCGGCGGCCCGTCCGTCGACAAGCGCACGGTTGATCTGCCCAAGGGGCATATCAAGGCCACCGGTACCTACCCGGTCGTCATCGACCTGCACACTGGCGTCTCGGCCAAGCTGAACCTGGCTGTCGTCGCGGAGTAAGTCTGTTTGTTAGTGGAGAACCGCCGCCCGGCAATATCGGGCGGCGGTTTTCGTTTGGGCGGGGTTGAAGTCTGCGTCGTGAAGCCAGGTGAGGGAGATGTTCCCTCGACGCCGGCCACAGTGCAGTTTGCAGCCAACATCCCCCGACGACACCAAGGCAAGCTGACCATTCGTGTCAACGAATGGCCAGCTTGCCCAGGAGACTTCGGGGAATCTCCGATCACGCCAGCGAGCTCTTGTTGTACAGCCGCATCGACCACACATACCCGACGACGCTGAGCCCGACGCACCACAGGACCGTTTCAAGTGCGTTGTTGCCCATCGGTGTGCCCAGCAGTAGGGCGCGCACGGTTTCGATGAACGGGGTAAAAGGCTGATGTTGTGCGAACCACGCGATTGCTGACGGCATCGAATCGGTCGGGACAAAGCCGCTGGATAGGAACGGGAGGAGGAGCAGGATCATCGGAGTGTTACTGGCCGACTCGACGCTCTTCGCCGCGATGCCCATTCCGACGGCGAGCCACGTGATCGCCAGGGCGACGAGCGCGAGGGTGCCGAGCGCGGCGATGAGGCTGCCGATGTCGGTCGACGTCCGGAATCCGAGAGCCACCGCAACTACGAAAACCACGACAACCGAAATAAGTGTCTGCGCCACCGCTCCGATGACATGTCCGGTCAAAACCGAAGCCCGCGAGATCGCCATCGTGCGAAACCGCGCGACGATTCCTTCGCGCATATCCATCGCCACACTGATGGCCGTTCCCTGTGCGCTCATGACGATCGCGATCAGCAGGATGCCCGGTACCACATAGCGTAGGTAGGCGGCAGTTCCCGTATCCGCACTGGGAGCAGAACCTGTTGCGCCCGTTGGCAATCCGTTTCCTAGAGTGCCGCCGAACACATACACGAAGATCAGCAGCAAGATAACCGGAGTGCCGATGGTCAAGACGGTGAGGACTGGATAGCGAAGCATATGACGCAAGTTGCGGCGCAGCATCGTGTTCGAGTCGGTCACGGTGTGGGTAAAGGTTGTCATCGCGAAACCTCCTGGGTCGCAGTCGAAGTGGAACCGGTAAGAGCGAAGAACACATCGTCGAGATTCGGGGTGCCGATGGACAAATCGTCGACGCGGGCCGTCGCGTCGAGCCGGTCGACGATGGCTTTGACCGAAGCGAAGCTGCCGTCGCTGTCGATGGTGAGGGTCAGTGCGTCCGAGTCGTCGTGACCGATCTCGCCGGGCCGAGGACCCAGGCCCGCGAGTTGCCGGCGTGCGGAGTCTCGTGCGTCAGAGTCCGAAAAGCGAAGTCGTACATGGCCTCCCGGCACCAGCCGTTTCAAATCGGCGGGAGATCCTTGGGCGGCGACCCGGCCGTCGTTGAGGACCGCGATACGATCGGCCAATTGGTCGGCCTCTTCCAGGTACTGCGTGGTGAGGAAGATGGTCATACCGTCGTCGACCAGAGATCGCACGATCTCCCACATGGTGGCGCGGCTACGTGGATCAAGCCCGGTTGTCGGCTCGTCGAGAAAGATAATGCTTGTGCCACTGGGGTTTTCGCCGGACGCGCCGCCGCCGACCAATGTCATCGCAAGATCGAGCCGACGGCGCATGCCGCCGGAGTAACTGGCCAGCGGTTTGCTGGCCGCGTCAGCGAGGTCGAACCGTTCGAGTAGTTCCTCGACCCGAGCTCGCCCGAGCTTCTTAGGTAGGTGGCGGAGATCGGCCATCAGTTGAAGGTTCTCGCGGCCCGTAAGCAAGCTGTCGACAGCGGCGAACTGTCCGGTGAGACCGATTGAATCGCGGACCGAATCAGCTTGTGTGACAACGTCGTAGCCAGCGACTCGGACGGTTCCGGCGTCGGGGCGCAGGAGTGTGGAGCAAATGTGAACCAGCGTGGTCTTACCGGCACCATTGGGGCCGAGTAGTGCGAAGACGGTGCCGGCGTCGACGCTGAGGTCGATTCCGTCGAGAACGGTCTTGTCGCCGAAGGACTTTCGCAATTGATCTATCTGAATAGCCGTTGTCATGATGCTTCCTTTGTGAAGTTGGAACGAGTGCGGGTGACGGTGATGTTGCCGAAACTGGTGTGGGCGCGTACCTCCACGGTGTCGTCATCGGAGCCGGGGGTGGTGGACGGAGTTAGTTCGTTGTGGAACTGTCCGTAGTCGGAGTTGACGTCGAGCCAGGCGGCCGTTCCGTCGTGAATGCCTATTTCGATTGCACCGTAGGAACTTTCAGCGGTAACCGCGCCCCGCCGAACCTCGCGTATCGCGGTACGCCCGTGTGCGGTCTTGACTCCGACGGAGTCCAGCGCGTGGTCGACGTCGATAGCGCCGTATGCGCCGCGGATCTGCAGTGCGCCGCGCACGGTACCGAGGGAGATGTCACCATAACTGGCCTTCACGGCCAGTGTGCCCGCGACTTCGCGTAGCCGGACCGCTCCGTAACTAGCAGTCACCGTCGCGTCGCCGGCAACCGATCCGGCTGTGACTGATCCCGAATTCGATTTCACCGTGAGCGTGGCGGTCGACTCAGCGTCGAGGTCGGCGTGAGAAATATCGAGGACGCACGAGCCCAGTGTGCCTTCGGAACGGATGCTGCCAACTCCGAGAGAGCCGGTAATGCTTGTGCCGGAAGGGATCTCAATGATGATGTCGACGGCGTCGGGCGAGCCGAATGGGGTGAAGGTCCGCCACGAGCGGGTGCTGTGAATGCGCAGCCTGTTGCCGGTGAGAGTCGCGGTGGTTTGTTCGGCCGCACGCGTCGACGACGCCTTGCCCGGAAGCTGCGGACGGATGGTGACATCGGCGTCGTCGCGATCAGAGGCAATGATGCGTACGTCGCCGATGGTCAGGTCGAGCTCGACGGTAAGCGGCCCGGTTAGTGGATAAGTAGTCATCGTAATTCCTTGGCGTAGAGAGGATTTGGGGGTAGTGGGAGGTCAGCGCACCCAGCCGGTGAAGTTTGAACCGGAGTCGCGACGGGGGGCTGGTGTGATGGTGGTCGCGGTGTCGAGTGCGGTAGCGACGGCTCGGACGAGCCAGTTGTTCACTGATACGCCCTCGTTTGCGGCGGCGGCTTCGGCACGTTGCTTGAGGTGATCGGGCAAGCGAAGGGTGACGCGCGCGGTGGTGCCGTCGTCTGCGACATCGGGGCTCACGGATTTCGCGGTGGTGATGACGTCGTCGCTTGGCGCTGTCGGTGTGGGTGGCGCGGTGACAACGAACTCGGGATCGCGTCCGTGCAGTCGGACCTCGACCGAGCCAGGCGCGAGCTCACTTGTGATCTCACCGGCCGCGGTGGACAGGGCGTCGAGCAGGACGAGGCGAACAGCGGAGTCGAGCGAGGCGGTCAGTCGCTCGCCGAGATCACGGGCTTCGTCTCCGCCCGCCGCCGCGGCGACGGAGAGTTGGTTGCGAAGGTCATCGACATATCCGGAAAGTTGCATGACGTCAGTGTGGCGTCATGGTGACGTCATTGTCAAGAAACTCGATGTTTTAGCAGGTCGGCACGGGTGCTTGAGGTGCGAATCCGAGGGTCGATCAATTCATGCTGACGTCGCGGTGACGTCATGATGCCGCTACTTTGGCGGCGAAAAACTCAGCGGCAGTTGGTTCCAGTACCGCAGTCGCGGTGGTAGATAACGCGGTGCCGGGTTGGCGTTGTGTGCGGTATCGCCCGATGGGTAGAAGAATTTGTGCCAGGCGCGGGTAAAGATGATGGCGCGGGCGCCGGTGGTGCAGGCGACGACGTTGGGTCGCGGGACGGTACATGTCGTCCCACCGACGGTGAGCCGTTTGCCGACGCCCAACGTGGGGGGTCGGAATCCCGACGTCGGAGTGAGCTGGGTGTCCGGGCCGAAGATTCCCTTTGGAGTCACCCACCACGGGCCCTGTTGATCGCCGGTGATGATGGCGCCCTGGGTGCCGGGCGGCGCCGTCGCGGGGGTGCCCTTGCAGCTGACATACCGATACGACGGCCCGAACGAACAGAGCCATTGTCCGGCCGTGAAGAAGCTGCGGCCGTTGTCGGAGTAAGCCAGCGAGCGGTACTTCGTCGGATTCACCGGCTGATAGCGAGCGAGGTCGAATTCTACGGGCAGACTCGGTCCGGAAGGTGCCGCGGTCGCCGCGCCGACGCCGAGCGTCGTGAACGACGCCGCGACTAGAAACGCCGCCGCGGTACGGCGCAGAACGCTCATCAAGCGGGTTGTCATTAGTGATCCTTCCGATCCGCCCGACTTTTGGCACATACCGAACCATTGCACCACGCCGCCGCCCGTTCGAGTGCGTGAAATAGTGAATCGGCGATGCTCGGACGCGTCCGATTCGCCGGTAACGCGATGTTCACCCAGTCGTTGAGTTAAGTCAGTTGCATGTGCAATTCGACACGCCCGACCTTCGCAATCGTCCGACACGCCGAGAGAACCGAAAATTCTCTCCTGTGTATAGAAAATAGCCGCTTTACCTGCGGCTTTGAAACAACATTCCACAGAAGTTCCCAAGTTACCCACAGGTGGTCAACAAGCGCTCCTGCGCTGTGCCCAAACACTCCACATCTTGTTCACAAAGTTATCCACACCGGGGTTTGAGTGATCTGTATCGGAGCTTTATCGTTCGGGGTCGCGGTAGGTGCAGACGTCGGGGCTCGCCTGTCATAGGTCGAAGGTATGACAAAGGAGTCCGACGTGAACGCGGCATCGGGTGGACATTTCGCGTGAGAGGTAAGACGGACTTGGCAGTAGTCGACGACCGGGGCCATGACGAGGCTCCAGCGGAGATGCCAGCTGAAGAATTCGGCCGGCAGCCGCCGCAAGACATGGCAGCTGAGCAATCGGTGCTCGGCGGAATGATGCTGTCCAAAGACGCGATCGCAGACGTCTTGGAGAAACTTCGGCCCGGCGACTTCTATCGCCCCGCTCATCAGGCTGTATACGACGCGATCTTGGAGCTCTACGGAAAGGGCGAGCCGGCCGACGCCGTCACGGTGGCGGCCGAGTTGGAACGCGCGGGCGAACTGAAACGGGTCGGCGGTGCGCCGTATCTGCACACGCTCATTTCGACGGTGCCGACCGCGGCCAACGCCGGGTATTACGCCGAGATCGTCGCCGAGAAATCGATCCTGCGACGCCTGGTCGAAGCAGGCACCCGCATCGTGCAGTTCGGCTACGCCGGCAGCGACGGGCAGGACGTCGCCGAGGTGGTCGATCGCGCGCAGGCGGAGGTTTACGAGGTCACCGAGCGCAACACCTCTGAGGACTACGTCGCACTCGAGGAATTGCTTCAGCCGACGATGGACGAGATCGACTCCATCGCTTCGCGGGGCGGAATCTCGCTTGGCGTGCCGACCGGCTTCGCCGACCTTGATCGGCTGACCAACGGGTTGCATGCCGGACAGATGATCATTGTCGCGGCCCGGCCGGGTGTGGGTAAGGCACTCGCACTTGATACACCGCTGCCTACGCCCACCGGGTGGACCACGATGGGCACCATCGCGGTCGGGGAACAGTTGCTCGACGCCCGGGGGCGCCCCACGACCGTGGTCGCGGCAACCGAAGTCATGACCGAGCGGCCCTGCTACGAGGTGGAGTTCTCCGACGGTGCAGTTCTGATCGCAGACGAGGAGCATCAGTGGGTCGCGGAGATTGACGGCGAGCGTGACGTGATGACTACCGCGGCGTTGCGCTCGAAGGTCGGCAAGGCTGTCGTACGCAATACCGCACCTTTGGAGTTGCCGAATCGCCGCTATGTCTACGGCCCGTATACCGTTGCGGCACTTGCCGGTATGGCCTTCGACGACCCGGAGATCGGGATGCGGATCGACGCCGAGGGCCCGGTCGACGTGATGACGTTGATGGCCGACCTGGGCGGTCGGATCCCGTTTGAATATCTCCGCGGATCGATCGCGCAACGTCGGGCGCTACTTGCCGGCTTGCTTGACGCGCGGGCGATTGTTGAGGACGACGGGTGGATTACGGTACCCGCGGCCACGCGACACATGACCGACGTGGTAGCGGATCTCGCTGCGGGACTTGGCTATACATATCGAGTGTCGGCGACCGGTTGGGTTCGCGTAGACGCCGACGATGATGTATTTACGTTGCACCACAAGGCGATTCGACACAAGGAGTTGCGTCGCGCGTCCGGGGTGCGGCGCATAGTGGCGATCCGCCAGGTTGATTCTGTGCCGGTGCGCTGTGTGCAGGTGGACAACGCGGATGCGATGTATCTCGCGGGCGAATCGATGGTGCCGACCCACAATTCGACGCTGGCGATGGACTTCTTGCGGTCGTGCTCGATTCATAACGGTAAGACCAGCGCGATGTTTTCCCTTGAGATGAGCAAGACCGAGATCGTCATGCGACTGCTCTCGGCAGAAGCGAAAATCAAACTGGCCGACATGCGTTCGGGGTCGATGACCGACGACGACTGGTCACGACTGGCCCGGCGCATGGGTGAGATCTCCGAAGCGCCACTGTTTATCGACGATTCGCCCAACCTCACCATGATGGAGATCCGCGCGAAGGCTCGGCGATTGAAACAGCGGCACGACCTGTCGCTGGTCGTCATCGACTATATGCAGCTGATGACGTCGGGCAAAAAGGTCGAGTCTCGCCAGCAGGAAGTCTCCGAGTTCTCGCGCTCAATTAAGTTGCTAGCCAAGGAACTTGAGGTTCCTGTGGTGGCGATCTCGCAGCTCAACCGTGGTCCGGAACAGCGAACCGACAAGCGGCCTCAGGTCTCGGACCTTCGTGAGTCGGGTTCGCTGGAGCAGGATGCCGACATGGTGATCCTGCTCCACCGGCCCGACTCGATCGAGCGCGATGATCCGCGTGCCGGTGAAGCCGACATCATCGTCGGCAAACACCGTAACGGTCCGACCGCGACGATCACCGTCGCGCATCAGTTGCATCTGTCGCGGTTCGTCGATATGGCCCGGGGGTAGGCGGTCGACGGCCGCCCACCCTTGTCAGAAGGCCCGACGAATACCGAGTTTGATAAACGGTTCGGCGAACGCTGCCGTCCAACCGATTGGCAGAAACCCGAAGAGTTTTAGGCTGAACGCCAAGGTGCACGTCACGTTGCTGCCTGACGAAGTTGGCTCAACCGTCCAGCGTTCGACATATGACTTGACGAATAGAGGCACAGATATGCCGGTTCCCGCGGCGGTGACGCCGTTGGGTTGCTCGTCCACCACTTGCGACGTTGTTGCTATCAGCCCTCGATAAGTACGAGTTCCGTTCTCGACAGCGGGCCCGGAGAACAGCGGTTGTACGCGCACCGTGGGGCCCGATAGAAGTCGCTGCTGAACCTCCGACGGCGAGCCGGGAACACTAAGGGCGACGGTGGCCGACCATGGTGCTGTCTTGACGAAGTCTTCAATGTCTGTCGGCGTGGTCAAGGAGAACCGACGTGGTCCCTTCGACCCACTTGCCAAGATCGCGAGGATGACGAGGCCGAGCACACATAGAAAAACGAGTGCGGCACCGATGGCGATGACGAGGACGAATTTGTTCATTGGACTTCCCTTTTGTCGGTACGAGGTGTCGTTCGAAGTGACTGAGACAGTCACAGGCGTACCGATGGTAGCTGTGAATCGAAGTACGCGTAACCGTAATTCACAGAAAAACCTCTTCGGACTTGAACTCGTCGGCGTTTCGGGGCTTGCGCGACCCGGAATTCTGGAGATCAGTGCTGCGCCGGGGGCATCTTGCCCTGGGTGTGGAGCTAATCTCCAGATTTTTGAAATCCCATGAATCCGTGCCCAGGCCCTGCTGGCTCCGACGTCGCCTGACTAACCGGCAGCGATGGCCCCAGGCGAAATTTCGTCCCCGTCAGCATGATCAGAGGGCATATTGCCCTCGGAAGCCATTGAGGGAGACGAGAATCCACGCTCTAGGGGACTGTCGGCGATATCGCTACCCCTCGAACTCGGCCGAATATCTCACCATTGCTTCGATCAACGCATCGAGCACATTGCCCGTCGTTGCCAAATCCTCGTCACTGAACCCCGACAGCGTCTCGTGGGTCAGCTCACCCAGCGGGCCGAAGAACTCCCGGGCCAGCTCCATGCCACGGGCGTCGTAGTGGAGAGTCAGCCGACGTCGATCGTGAGGATCGGGTTCTCGCCGAATGTGACCTGAGGCGACCATCCGGTCAACCAGGTATGTCATCGCGGCAGAGGTAAGGCCGAGTGATGCCGCGAGCCGTCCAGCGGTCGTCGGCTCACCTGCCGAATCGGCGACCATGATCCGCAGTAAAGCCTGAAAGTCGTTGGCGCCCAAACTATGCTGTCTGGCAAAGATGCGTCCGATTTGTTCCGACTCAGCCGTCAATGCACGTATCGCCGACGACAGTGACGTCTCCAACTGTGCGCGCTCGGACATCCCTGAAGTGTACGATGCCAAATTGATTAAGTTGCTTAATAGTTCATAATTTGAGACGGTTGCTAGGTGGCTACCTCTGCTTGGGATCGCGTCGCGTCAGTTGTCACCGGAAAACGTTCGTGGGCCGTGGGTCTGATCATTCTGGTACTCGGACTCGGGTTCATGTTCCTGGTCGGCGACAACGACGCCGGAGACGACGCGCCCGACTCACTTCCGACGTCGGCGCAGTCATCCCAGATCAAGAAGGTTGAGGCGTCATTTCCCGACAGCGGTGTTGCGTCGGCCATCCTGGTGGTGACGCGTGCCGACGACGGTGCACTGACCGATTCCGACCGGACCGCGATCGCCGCGTCGAGCGACCGAATGCTGGCGGTCGACCGGTCAACGGCGAGCGGCAGTGCACAATCGCCGGTCGTGCTGTCGGAGGATAAGAAGGCTGCCGTCGTAGCTATCCCGGTGTCTTCCGAACTCAGCGGGTTCGGTCTGCGGGATACCGTCGACGAACTCCGCGCCGCCGCCGCGTCCGGCTTGCCGCCGACCTTGGTTAGTCACGTAACAGGCGGACCGGCCTTTGCCGCCGACATCGCAAACTCCTTCTCCGGCGCGAATGTCACGCTGCTAATGGTCACCGCGCTGGTTGTCGCGCTGCTGCTGATCGTCACCTATCGATCGCCGGTGCTCTGGCTGGTGCCTTTGATCGTCGTTGGAATAGCCGATCGCGTCGCGAGCAGTGCCGGCACGGCGCTGGCGAATGTCACCGGATTGAGTTTCGACGGTTCGACGTCGGGGATCACCAGCGTCCTCGTATTCGGAGCCGGCACCAATTATGCGCTCTTGCTGATCTCGCGCTATCGGGAAGAATTGCATAACTTCCCCGACCACAGAGAGGCGCTTCGGGTAGCTGTGCGACGCGCCGGGCCGGCTATTCTCGCGAGCAATCTGACCGTGGTCCTGGCCCTGCTGGTCCTGCTCTTGGCGACCCTGCCGAATACTCGAAGTCTGGGGGTCTTCGGGGCGGCAGGTCTCGTGATCGCCGCGGTGTTCGTGCTGCTGGTGTTGCCCGCCGCCTTGGCGCTATTCGGGCGAAAGTTGTTCTGGCCCTTCATTCCCGAGTATTCGCCCCAGGCCGGTGAGAATTCATCGGTCGACACCGGGATGTGGCATCGCGTCGCCACGGCGGTGGTAGCCAATCCGTGGCGAGCGGCAGTTGGGTCGGTGGTGATTTTGGGGATATGCGCGAGTGGTCTTCTCACCGCGTCTATCGGCCTGTCCCAGACTGAGCAATTCCGGGTTACCGCCGATTCGGTGACCGGATTTGACGTACTGGGCCAACATTTTCCAGCGGGCGAATCAGATCCGACGGTAGTTACCGCGCGGACGTCGGCGGCCCCCCTCGTCGAGGAACGCCTCAAGATTGCCGACGGGGTGGAATCGGTGCGACAGTCTGGTACCTCCGACACTGGTCAGACTCGATGGCGGGTTGTGCTGGATTCCGCGCCGGCATCAGCGGAGTCGTTCAAAACCATTGAGGCGATTCGTGATTCGGTTGGCGAAGTCGATGGATCCGGTGCGCTCGTTGGCGGTAGCGATGCACAGGCGCTCGACGAACGCGATGCGGCCGCACGAGATCGACTGCTCATAATTCCGTTGATTCTGTGCGTGGTGATGGCAGTACTGTTCCTATTGCTCCGTGCCGTCGCCGCCCCGGTCGTGCTGATTTGTGCGACCGTCGCGAGTTCGATCGGCGCGATCGGGCTCGGCAGTTGGGTCAGCAAATATGTATTCGGCTTCCCGGCACTCGACAATAATGTCGTGCTCTTCTCGTTCCTATTCCTCGTTGCATTAGGTGTGGATTACACGATATTCCTCGTCACGCGTGCGAAGGAGGAGAATTCGGAGCATCCGATCGATACGGCGATGATTCGCGCGGTGTCGGCGACGGGCGCGGTGATTACAAGTGCTGGAATCGTACTGGCAGCGGTCTTTTGCGTGCTTGGCATCCTTCCGCTCATCACACTCACTCAGCTGGGAATTATCGTCGGCTTGGGAATTCTCCTCGATACCTTCTTGGTCCGCACGGTCCTTGTTCCCGCGCTGTTCACGATAGCGGGCGAGCGAATCTGGTGGCCGTCGGCAGCGTCGAAATCCACAGCGAGGAAGGAGTCGCACAGCGAATCACTGGTTCCAAAGACGTAGCAAGAAACAATCTAAGGATTAGCAGGTCTGACATGAATTTCGCACCCTCCCTGCGCATCAGGGCATCAATCATCGCGACACTCGCTATCGTCGTAGCACTATCGAGTTCGATGGCAGCTGGTATAAGTTCGGCAGCGCCGGGACAACTGCCGCCGATAAGCAAACTGGATGTACCCCGCTACCTCGGAGTGTGGAATCAGGTGGCCGCGGTACCGCAACCGTTCAACCTCGACTGTCTAAGCAGCACCCAGGCGAAGTACTCGAAGATCGATGATCGAAACATCCGCGTCGAAAATTCCTGTATCAGGAACAATGGGAGCCGGAATCGAATTGTCGGAAATGCGCGGGTAAACGATCTCAAGACACTCGCGCAGCTGCACGTAAGTTTCCCGGGCGTACCGTTCCAGAGCAGCAAATCCGGACCAACGAACTACGTGGTGACCTATATAGCACCGGATTATTCGTGGGCGCTCGTCGGTGACCCGAACCGGCTGTCCGGCTTCGTCTTGAAGAGAACTTCCGACGTCTCCAAGAAGCAATGGGACTCGATAAAGAAGGTCATCTCCGCGCGCGGCTACAACACATGCTTCTTCCTGGTCACACCGGTTCGGGGGAAGGGCGCGCCGACACCGCTGTGCACTAGCTGACGCTAATCAAACGACTGGTTATACCAATTCGAGCGTGTCGGACCCGACTTCGTCATGCGACGAGTCGTCGCTGTGCGAATCGTCGTCGTCGTGTCCGTCTTCGTTCCGGTCGGGCCGCCGCCGTGAGTTGACGGCGGCGAGCCCGATCAGCAGGAGAACACCGAACATTGCCCCGGCGGCGACGGACCAACTGACATGTTCGGCGACAGCTGCGGGCGAGGGGGCCGCAGATTGCTGGGCGGGCGGCGTGGGGCCACTCTCCTCATCCGGCGGCGCCAGATTCGCCTGTGCACTGTCCAGACTGCTAGTGATGGAGCTCAGGGTTCCGTCCAATTGTTTCACGCCGGAGTTGACCTTTTTGGCGGCCGACAGAGTGTCGGCCCTGGCCGACGACAGTTTCGTCAAGCCCGACCGCAACTGTACGGCCGCGGTCCGGGCTTGGGAAATGGCCGCGTCCGCGCTGCTTGCCGATCGGTTGAGAGCGCCGCGCATAGTTCCGAGTTCAGTCTGAAGCTGACCCAGCGACCCCAATTGCGAGGCGATTGCGCGGCTAGATTGTTGCAAGGTCCGAAGACGCTGCAGGGCATCTTTGGAGCCGGGCGTCTGCGCAGTCTCCAAGTAGTCGATCAGCGGTGTGACCAACGAATCGAGCTGCTTTACCGACCCGGACAGTGATTTGGCCTGGGTGAGCGCACCGGAGATTGCAAGTGAACCGTCATTGATCTGCTTTGCCGCTCCCGATAGATTCGGCGCGTTTTGCAGCGACGTCACCAGCTGATTCGACGCGCTGGTCGCGGTATCAACGGCATCGAATAAGTCACGAGCACCGCCGGTAACAGTCGTGATGCTCCCAGTGGCGCCGTTAACCGCACTCGACATCAATTGCA
The DNA here is from genome assembly GCF_000241305.1 of Gordonia effusa NBRC 100432. Classification (GTDB taxonomy): domain Bacteria; phylum Actinomycetota; class Actinomycetes; order Mycobacteriales; family Mycobacteriaceae; genus Gordonia; species Gordonia effusa. Next base: position 79,973 of record NZ_BAEH01000092.1, on the reverse strand, counting down.
GAAGCATCTTGGCTGACGATATCGACTCGGCTGCCGAATCAATATGTTCAGCCGGTGGCCGGGGATCAGGTTCGGCTGACTTCTGTTCTGGCGGAGGGAAGATCAAATAGGCCCCGCTACCAACGATTAAGGTTCCCAAAAATATCGCGAGAAATCCGGTTGCGGACAGCGGTATCGAAGGTTTCTTGGATCTTGCCAGTTTGCCAGGTATCGCCCGTATACTCGGAATGATCGTCAACTTTCTCCACGCACATATTTTTCACCACGCTACCCGCGAAATCTATGCATCAGGCCGCTGCACACCGATTCTCAGCGGATTCTACGGAGAGTCTTGAAAGTCCTTCAGGTGCGGTTTGGGGGCTATTCACAAATAGCGGATCCAACCAAGTTTCACTTCTCCGGCTCCCCGAACCGCCCCGCAAAAGCCGGAAGCTTCTTGAGTCGCTGGGGAAATCCCGGCCCGACCCGCACGCTGATGTCACGGTGACGGACCTGCGTGCCGCATTCCCGGCAGACTACCGCGGCGTCAAGATCGTGACCGCAGCTGTCGTGGTGCAAGATCATCGGGGCACCTTCGTCGCCGCTCATCCAGCGATCACCCCACGAATTTAAGGCAGCGACGACGCCGAAGAGGTCGCTGCCCTTCTCGGTGAGTAGATATTCGTGACGGACCGGATCGCTCTGATAGATCTCCCGCGAGACGATGCCGCTGTCGGTGAGAGTCCGTAGCCGGTCGGTCAGGGTTGATCGAGCGATGCCCAGGGTTGTCACCAATCCATCGAACCGAGTCTCGCCGTAGAAGAGTTCGCGCAGGATCAGCAGCGTCCAACCGTCGCCGACTAGGCCGACGGTCCGGGCGACTGAGCACGGCCAGCGTTCGAAGGATTCGCGTTTCACCTGGCCAGGATATCAGTCTGTTTTACAGACGCACTTGTGGAAGTGACGGTCGGGCAGTTAAGGTCCGAGTGAGTCTTGATTCCGAACTCAGGAGGTTATCCGTGGGTGAGACAGTAACGCTCGAGCGCGACGGACATGTTCTGCTCATCGGTCTGAACCGGCCGGCCAAGCGCAACGCCTTCGATCGGCAGATGCTCGGTGAGCTTGCCGAAGCGTATGGCGTCCTGGAAAACGACGACGAGATTCGCAGCGGAGTGCTCTTCGCGCACGGTGACCATTTCACCGGTGGCCTCGACCTTGCCGATGTCGTCGGCGATATCGCGGCCAATTCGATGTCGATTCCCGAGAACGGTCGGGACCCCTGGCGTCTCGACGGCCCCTGGGCCACGCCGCTCGTCGCAGCTGCCCAGGGATGGGTGATGACGCTAGGCATCGAACTGCTGCTCGCCGCCGACATTCGCATCGCGGCCGATGACGCGCGCTTCACTCAATACGAAGTGCGACGCGGAATCTTCCCCTTCGGCGGTGCGACCTCGAGATTTCCCCGCGAAGCCGGTTGGGGCAATGCCATGCGCTGGATGTTGACCGGCGCGGAGTTCGATGCGCCAGAAGCGCTGCGGCTGGGTCTTGTTCAGGAGGTGGCCGACAATGCGATCACCGCCCGCGAACGCGCAGTCACCATCGCACAGGAGATCGCGAATAGCGCTGCGCCACTGGGAGTTCGGGCCACTCTCGAAGCAGCGCAGGATGGACTGGGACAAGGCATCCCGGTGGCTGATGAGTTGCGCTCGAAGGTCGCAGAACTATTCGCCACCGCAGACGCGGCGGAAGGTGTCCAGTCCTTCATAGAGCGCCGCGACGCGGTCTTTACCGGTCGCTGAACCCACCGGCGACAGTGAGGAGATCGCGATGCCTAGCCCGAAAGACTCGAAGCGTAGCAGCGAAGATGCCTGGCTCAAGACGGCGTGCATTCTCTGCGAATGTAACTGCGGCCTCGAGGTACTCCTCGATGATCGGCAACTGAAGAAGATTCGGGGCGACAAAGAGCATCCGGGCTCGGCTGGCTACACCTGTGAGAAGCCGCTGCGGCTCGACTACTACCAGAACGGACCGCATCGCCTCACGTCGCCGATGCGCCGCACCGCGACTGGCGACTATGAGGAAATCGATTGGGGCACAGCGCTTGACGAGATAGCAGGCCGACTACGTCGGGTCATGGACGAGCATGGTGGCGAGTCGATCTTCTTCTACGGCGGCGGTGGACAGGGAAATCACCTCGGTGGAGCCTATGGCCGCTCACTGTTCGCCGCGCTCGGCGCACGTTACATGTCAAATGCTTTGGCGCAGGAGAAAACCGGCGAGGCATGGGTGGATCAACAGCTCTATGGAAACCACACCAGCGGTGACTTCGAGAATACCGAAGTGGCCATCTTCATCGGTAAGAATCCGTGGCAGTCTCATGGCGTTGCTCGCGCCCGGCCGGTTCTCCGCGAGATCTCACGAGATCCGGATCGCGCGATAGTTGTCATCGACCCGCGTCGGTCGGAGACTGCTGACATCGCGGACTTTCATTTGCAGATCCGTCCAGGTACCGATGTCTGGTGCGTGTCGGCGATCGTGGCAACTCTCGTGCAGGAAGACTTGTACGATAAGGCATTTCTGACCGAGCGCACCACCGGTAGTGACGAGGTGCTGCGTCATCTGCGGCTCGTTGACATCCCAGCCCACGCCCGGCGTTGTGGTGTCGATGAGGAGCTCCTCCGTACGGTCGCCCGCCGGATCGCTAACGCCAAGAGTGCGGCCACTTATGAAGATCTCGGCGTGCAACAGTCACCCAACAGCACGCTGGTCGCGTATCTCAACAAAATGATGTGGATGCTCACCGGCAACTTCGGCAAACCCGGCGGGGTCCATATCCATTCATGGATGGTGCCGATAACTGGCCGATGGCATCCGGTTCCGTCCGAGAAACCGATTCGGGCGCGTCGAGCGCGCAAGACTGTCGGTCAGTTCGCGATGAGCAATGGTTCGGCCCTGATTCGCCGCGGAATCGCCTCTGCGGCAAGAACGTCCACGTTCGGATCGCTCGCCGAGCGAGTGGCGACGATCGGCCTCGATGTCTTCTTCGACGCGGTGGCGGTGGACGCGGCGCGACGTATCGCCGACTCGATTGGGCGTCCGGACGAGGATGGTGTCACACCGGTCAGCGGGGCTCGCATTCAATACGGCCTCACCCCGTGCAACGCCATCGCCGACGAAATCCTCACCGACCATCCGGACCGGCTGCACGCGATGTGGATCGATGCCTCCAATCCCGCACATTCGTTGGCCGAGTCGGCGCGCTTTCGTGACGCGATGCGTGCCCTCGACCTCACAGTGGTGATTGATGTGGCTATGACCGAGACCGCTCGTCATGCGGACTACGTGCTGCCGGCAGCCAGCCAGTTCGAGAAGTGTGAGGCATCGCTGTTCACTCTTCACTTTCCGCACAACGCTTTTCAGGTCCGGCGGCCACTTATCGAGCCACTAGCTGGAACTCGTGACGAACCGTGGATCTATGCCCAGATCATCGATCGTCTCGGAGTCGTGGACGATTCGGTGGTTGACGATCTCACCTTGGCCGCCCGCTGCGGACGCTCAGCATTCGCCTTGGCATTCTTCAGCAGCGTCGAGGCGCGGCCGGAACTTGCCGGTCTGGTGCCCTACCTTCTGTACCGCACCCTCGGCGAGACATTCGACGACGGGGAGCAAGCGCTCGCGCTGATCTGGGGGATGGCGCAGTTGGCCGCGATCGCGCAGCCGGACGCCGTTGCCCGGGCGGGCTTCGGCGGCAACGGTTTTGCGAGGGGCGAGGCGTTGTTTGAAGCCATTCGGGCGACATATTCCGGAGTTCAGTTCACCGACGATCGGTACAGCGACGCGTGGGGCTACATTCAGCACGACGACCGACGGATCCATATGGCGATTCCAGAATTACTCGATGAGTTCGCCCGCCTGCGTGACACCGAGCCACCATGCCGACCGACCCAGTACCCGTTCATCTTGTCGGCCGGTGAACGACGTGCTTTCACGGCCAATGTCATCATCCGAAATCCGCACTGGCGCAGGCGTGATGCGGCCGGGGCGCTGCGGATCAATCCCGATGACGCAGCGACTCTCGGCATCGAAACAGGTGCATCGGTTCGAGTCGTGACCGAAGCTGGCTCTGCCGAGGCCACCGTCGAGGTCAGTGAGATGATGCAAGCCGGGCATATCTCGCTTCCCAACGGAATGGGCGTTTCTTATCCCACCGAGGACGGTGTGGAGACCGTCGGAGTCCCCCTCAACACGTTGACCTCAGCGGCCCGGCGCGATAAGTTCTTCGGCTCTCCGTGGCATAAGTACATTCCGGCACGAATCGAAGTCGATCAGTAGTCGTTGCCGCCGGCATGAGAACTATTGTGCGTTAACACTTTTCATTCGTCGAGGAATTCCCCGGCACCGAGCCGCAGTTGCGCGCTCGCTCGGGGTCGTCGGAGACTTAGTTGACTGCTTGAATGCCGTGCGGCGGTCGATGTTGCCCCGATCGAGATCTTCGGTTGAGTTTCCACGGCGAACGAGTCACCACGCAACTGGCGCGTCATCGAACAGCATGTGGACGATCAAATCTATTGTTACGCACCGACTTACGGTGATCCGGTTCGCTGCGCCGATTCCGGCAGCAGCGAGACCCAGGTGACACACGTGGCCAAGGGCCTACTGGGTCGCTGAGGGTTCGGCAGTTAGCGAAGATTTCGGACGGCATGTTCGGCGATGTGCTCCAACAGGTCCCCGGTGAGTAGCGGGTCCGATGCGGTGTCGACATCCGTCCATTCGTCGAGCGCGTATGTCTGCCGAAAGCCCGCTCGCGTCCAGTCCTTGTGATCCAACAGGTTTCGTCCCGCGACGACGACGACCGGTGTGCAAGCGGCCCTTCGCGTCAGCACCGAGAGGAGCTTGCCCGCCATGGTCTGTGTATCGACACTGCCCTCGCCGGTGAGCACGACGTCGGCCCGTGAGACGTGATCGTCGAAGCCGAGCAGATCGAGGAAGAATTCCGCACCGGACACCATTTGCCCACCTAGCAACATGGCTGCGAATCCGGCGCCACCGGCGGCTCCGGCTCCAGGCAATCGCGCGATCTCCGTAGCGTTGTCAAAACCGTTGCGTACCAAAGTATTCACGAAATCTGCCAGTGACTTGTCCAGCCGACTGACCATAGCCGGATCCGCGCCCTTCTGTGGCCCGAAAACATGCGCGGCGCCATTTGGGCCAACTAGTGGGTTCGTCACATCGCCCGCGATAACAATCTCGACGTCGTTCAGTAGAACGGGCGACTCTATCTCGACGCGGTCAACGGCTGAAAGCGATGCGGCGCTGGGGGATAACTCGTCGCCGTCAACGTTGGAGAAGGTGTAACCGAGAGCCGTCAGCATTCCGATCCCACCGTCGGTGCTCGCGCTTCCACCAAGTGCGAGCACCAACCGCCGCGGCCGGTGGCGCAATGCGGCTCGCACGGCCTGCCCCAATCCGACGGTGCTCGAATCTATCGGCGCGAGCACTCCGGTTGGCAGAGTTGCCATTCCGCAGGTGTTGGCCAATTCGGCGACGACGGTGTCCGGCCCGACGGCAATCGAGGCATCATGCTGTTCGCCCAGTGCGGAGGCCACCGTGACGATCTCCCGAGCGAAACCCGCCGCGACCGCCGCGTCGACACTGCCGTCGCCGCCGTCGGCCAGCGGCAGCACCGTCGTGGTCGCACCGGCGCGTCGCGCGCCGTGAGCCAGGCGCGCACCAACCTCAGCCGCGGTCAGGCAACCTTTGAACTTGTCGGGAGCGACGAGGGCATGCATGGTGGAACCTTTCGCAGGCGTTATGCGCATCTTCACGATGTCACGGCGAACCCCATTCGCCACAGTTGACTACACGCTCCCCAAGGCGGTAGCCGGAGAGTGAACGAATATTGTGAGTCCGGACACAAACCGGTAACGGCGGTATAAGTACAGGTCAGGGGTAATAGCGGGGTTGGCGGTGTGGTTGTTTACCTGGCCGACTTGTCGCAAATCGCGCTCGCTCCATTGGCTTTTCTCAGCCAGGTATATCAATCTGTTATCTGACAGGAAACGGGCCAACAACCCGTACCCCACCAGAAAGTCGAGTAGCTATGCGGATTCTCCCCGCATGCGCAATCCGCGGTTTCGTCGCGGCTTACGGGGCAACAGCCCCCGCTATGGTCGCCTGAGCGATTCTCGTCTGGACCTCGCCCGTTTGGGTCGGTTGCGTCATGCGTCGAGGTGGTGCCGACACCCCTCCGCCCAAAAGTTCATGCATACCGCGACGATGCCGTCGTGGCGTCTAGTCGCGCCATCGCCTGGGTCTGCTCGCTACTTCGCCCCCGGCCTGAAAGTTGTTAGGGCCGTAAGTCTTTAGGAATTATCTGATGTCTGTTGTCTCAAACCTGCTGTCTCGTCCACGTAAGTCACCCAAGCACTCGCGCTATGTCGCCGGTGCACTCACTCTTGCTGTTGCTGCTGGTGTTTCGGTCGGCTCGGTCGCTGCGAGCGAACCCGCACACGCCGAACAGACCAAGCAAGAAGCAGCGTCGTTCAAGGCGCCCGCGCCGGTTCGTACGACCGGGGTCACTTCCGCCAAGGTTGGGCCGGTCATCGAAGAGGTGTCGCAAACCCGGCGACTCTCGAAGTATCAGAACAACCTCGACGGATGGATCCGCGAGTCGTTGGATGTGTTGCGTAAGAACAACATTCCAGCGAGCTACGATGGCATTCATCGCAACATCATGCGCGAGTCGACCGGCAATCCCCGCGCCATCAACCTGTACGACTCCAACGCTGCCGCGGGCATCCCCTCCAAAGGGCTACTTCAGGTGATAGACCCGACATTCGCTGCCTATCACGTGAAGGGCACCGCATTCGACATCTGGAATCCGGTCAGCAACATCGTCGCGGCCTGCAATTACGCCGCCCACAATTACGGATCGATGGACAACGTCAACGCGGCGTACTGACCCGACCCGAGCCGGCCGAGAATTATGTCCCCTCGCAAGACCAGACGTTATATAGGCGCTTGGGTCAGCGAGGGGACATATTTGTTCCGCGCTTGTGCTACCCGAGGCTGAACGGCTTGCCGTAGAGGAAGACCGACTGTGACACCTTTGCGGTGATCACCCGAACTTTCACATAGGCCCGTGCCTGCGCATACCCCGCGCACCCGTTGATCATCATCGTTTCATTCCGGTAGACCACCGCGCCGTTGCCACCTCGGAACTTCACCGCGCTCTCGTGTGCGCGGGCCCCGAAGGGGTCCTGGTATTCGATGTCGTTGATGAAATAGTTCGCGGCCTGACCTGGGCCAATTGTCACGCCTGCGCCAGTCTGAGCGGTGACCGTCGCGTTCTCCGGGGTGTAGTTCGACGCCGTTCCGCTCATCCCACCATTGGCACTGCCACCGAGGGTGAGTTGGCATGCCACGATATAGCCGGACCCGATGCCGAATTTCGCCGACTTGTCAGAGACGGTGACATCGTAGCGGCCGGACACCCAGGCATTGCGGTGCAAGGGAGTCGAGCCCATCGACGGACTGATTCGCGCTGACTCATTGGAGCGCTTTATCAGCACCCGGGTGCCATCCGGCAATGTCTTGCCTAAGGTCTGTGATGGCAGGCGCATATTGGTATCAGCTTGTGCCACTGCGAGATTGGCGAAGGGGATGGCGGCGGCGAGGGCGACGCCGGTGATGGCGGCCCGCCTGAGGATTGTGCTGAGTCGATTCTGTGTAGTCACGTCGAGCCTTCGGTTGCTGTCGTGGTCGGGGTGAAAGTGGTTGTTGGAGAGCTTCATCCGATGGAGAAGGGCTTGCCGTAAAGGTTGATCTTCTGATGCGGATTGCCCGTGGTCTCAACAGTTGTGAAGGCACGCGCTTGCGCGTAGCCACCGCAATTCTGAATATTCACCTGCGCGTGGTCGTAGCCGATGTAATACGTACCCGGCCCTTCGATATCTTTGACCTCGATCTGCAGGAACACTACTTTGCCTGCTGCCATTGGCACGGTTAGAGTTCCGGAAAGGCTTGGCGCAGTGGTGGATAGGGTTCCCGACAAGCCAGCCGCAAGGCCGGAGATATCGACCTGGCAGCCGATGATGTAGCCGGTAGACAAGGTTGCGGCAGCGCCGTTGGTTGCCGTTCCGTTGGAGCCTGGTATTTCGCTCTCCCCAGCTGGGCCGTTGCTTGGTCCAGCCTTGGCGGAATGGAGCTTTGGTGCGCGGAGTTTGATGCTGCCGCTCACCCAGGTGGTGCGTGATGCGCCATTGGCGGCCAATGACGGCGAGACCCGGGCATGTTCGTTGGTGCGAGTCAGGGTGATGCCGTCGCCCGACGCGGTGCCGGCCGGAAGGCGGACGAAAGTATCGGCACCGGCAGTGCCGGTGCCGGTGCCGGTGAGAATAGCCGCCACCACTACTACGGCGGCGATTGGTGCAAGGCCGGAAAGGCGTGAGATCGGATGCCTCATCTTCAGCGAGTTCCTCCAGGGTCAGTGATCATATGCCGCGCGTGAGCGGCCGGCGTCTCGGTTCGACGATGTCGAAGTAGCGGTTGTACCGTAACCGGCAATCTTAGGAAAGTCTAATAAAAAGTAAGGTTCCCCTTGGTGATATGTCACGCACTTCTGTAACGATGACGCAACGGAGCCGACGCTGACCTGGTCGAACGTCGGCGTGATTCGGACATCTACCGCAGCCCTATTTACAACTGAAGCAAAGCTAACCTAACTTCGTTGGGAGTCGTCGCGTTCCGATGGCTTGTTGACGAGCGAGTCGGGCGCCCGTGTTGGGCCTCTTCTTGCGTTGTACTAGGAGGGTGGCATGAGTGTGGCGGGTTCGCCGCTCGCTGCTGCGCAAGACGAATATCCGTTTGCGTGCGCGGTACAGATGGGCGACACCGCAATCGATTTCGAGCGCTTTGCCGAATCGGTCGACTGCATGTGCGACGAGTTGACGGCCTGTGGAGTGAGCCGCGGTAGCCGGGTGGCGGTGGTCATGTGTGACGGCATCGAAGCGGTACTTACCTGGCACGCGCTCGTATATCTCGGTTCGGTCATTATTCCGGTGGATCTCTGCGATGGTCGACAGGTGGACGAACTACACGGTGATCGAATCGATTGTGTATTGGCTCCGGCGAGATATGACGAGATCCTCGAAGATCTCGCCGAATATATTGGCGCACAGGACTCTCCGTGTCCGCTCTTTTGTATCGGCGATGAATTCACGGTCCTCGACGTAACTGGTGGTACCGAACATGACCACGACGAGGGCCCTCGCGTCTCCACCGTGGCTTCATCGGGCGAGACGGCGGAAAGTTTGCTCGCGGAGGCATGCGCCGTTGCCTGCAGTCGCGATTACTGGCCCGGGGCGCGTATCGAATTCGACGAGGACCTCAGCATTCGCTCACGCATCGTGACGACCCTTGCGAGTGCCGCTTCGGGCGCGTGTCTTAATCTCGACGCGTCGTCAATCCAGAGTGGACCGAACTAGTTGTGCCAGAGCGGATTCCTTGCGTTGCTCGAGGGTCGCGATCACAGCGTCGACGGTAGCGTCGGCTGGCAACCAGAGCGCTTCGCGGAGAACCACGATCAGGTCGCCATTACGCAGTCGCGCGGGCGTTCGACCAAGGTGCCCGAGTATCTGCGAGGTCGCTGAACGGCCGGCCAGTTGGGGCGCGGATCGGATGTCAAAGGTTCCCGGCCCGAAGTCGATGAAGACCGAACTTCCTTGTGCCAGTGGCATTCTGGTGACGAATCGCTTGATGGATCCGCAGCGTGCCTGCACCGATGCCCACGTGAAGTGCTGGGGGCCGAAGGGCGATTCCAACGTAACCGGTGAGCCTGGACCAACACCGATGATCCCGGCGAGCGCACTCGGAATATTGAACGCCGCGCCTTTGATATGTGCTGCGGTGATCATCGTCTGCCAATGGACCGTGTCGCCCTCACGATAGAGGGCGCGGGTGCTGCTCGGTGACTTCCGTGGTCGGTACGGTCGGGCGCGTCTGGCGACCGTATGTCCGCGTGTCTCGAACTCACCAGAACTCGCATAGGCGCGGATACTGGCTTCGCTCACCGCATATTTGGCCTGGATCACATCGGCTATCTCGTCAATGGTTGCGGTACCGCCCGCGGCGTCGAGCAGAGCGCCGATCTGACGATGTACGGGAAGGTAGCGCTCGCCGCCCCAGCGGGCCAGCCCGTAATGGTTGCGGTCGGTCTTGATGATCCGGTCGTCGGAGACAAGCGCATTGCGAATACTCGAGTCGGCGCGGGGGAAATCCCTCAGTGCGGCGACGATCTCGCCGAAAGTGAGTGCGGTCCCCGCGATCCCCAATGCCGCGGCAACCAGGTCGCCCGTGGAGGCCGTCGTCGATATCGCATGTTCTCCAAGGATGGCAAACCCGCTGTGGGACAGCCATCTGACCGCCTCGTCGGCTTGTAGTCCCAACGACGTGGCGACGTGGAAAACAGGGGCGGTCCCCTCGGGTGTCGCGGCTGCGGTGACCGCGGCGTGAGTTTGCGCGGTCACGTCCCGGAAGCTTCCCCGCAGGATCCATCCCTCACTGGTGGTGATGCCAGCTGTGCCGGCGCAGGCAACCCGCCAGGTCGCGACGTCAAGTGCCGCAACAGGTTTGCCCGCATCCGGATGGTCGGCGATGAGCGCGTCGACGGCGAGCAACGGGTGCGCGCGGCTGAGTATGTCGGATCGCAATGTACTCAGCGAATGAACCTGTGTGACAAGGCTTTCCAACTTGCTTCGGATAACCCGATCAAGCTGTGTCACTCGTTCGCGGGAACTGCCGATCTGGGTGGCCAGCTCAGTCTGAGTTCTGGGACGCTCAGCCAATATGCGCTCACGCAAGACCAACTGGTCGCGACTGGACAGGCCCCGCACAAAGTCGGCAATCGGCTCCGGCGCGGTGGCCGGCTTTTCAACCGCCGTGCCTTGTGCGCTCAGTGCGACCAAGGCCACGAGAACATTCTGAACTACACCATGACCGATCCGCGGCAGGGCAAGGAGGCTGGCAACCGTATACTCGGTCAGTGTAGATATGTCGTGAATTCCGTTGTGTGTCAGCGCATTAACCGTGCCAGCAGAGACCTCGAGGTCGAGAAGGGTACCAACTTTCACGCTGGCGGGAAAGGCGAGCGCAAGGGTTTGGGCGCGGCGGTCGGCAACGAAACGTTCGGCGATTCGCGAACAGCACGCGTCGATATTCGTCTTAGTGAGGGTTTGCTGCGGCGTCGAATCAATCCAGGCGTTGACGATGAGTTCATCACTGGCGAGGATAGGAGGCCCGCCGCGATAGTCTTCGAGCCAAGGCAGCAAGGTAACCCAGGGCTCCGTCGACAGGGAACCATGTATGGACCGCGACATCGAACTCGTCTTTCACATGGGTGCCCCGGCAGAGCCGCGGCGGGTGGAGCGCGCTCGGTCGTTCGAGCGACTCACCAAGGATACCGTGTTGGGAAATCCCCGGGAAGTTGAATTATCTACTCGGCGGGGGACGAATCGGTATCCGCCGCGCGCTCGCGCAATACGGCGATTGCCATCTCGCACCAGCGAATATTCTCTTCCTCGAAGGAGATGCCGCGCAGCAATGTGAGGTAGGGACCGACGTGTGCCGCGGTTGTGAAGAAGTCCGATTCGTTGCGGCCGTTGAGGATCCGATCCCGCAGCTTGCGATATCCAGTTAGCTTTTCCCGTGCGCCTCGTAGTCGTTCGCCGACGTTGGCCAAGACCGCGGACCCGTCACCGGCGTCGATGGCTTGGAGCTGAACGAGGAGGTCGTCGCGAATGGCAGTTGGTTTCGGGGCTATGGTGGTGTACTCCGCGAGCATCGCGCGACCCACTTCGGTCAGGCTGAATAGCCGCTTGTTCGGCCGCTTCTCCTGTTCCACAACCTGCGCTACGACGCAGCCGTCGGACTCTAGTTTGTCCAACTCCCGGTAAAGCTGTTGAGGTGTCGCGACCCAGAACTTCGCGATGGATATGTCGAAACTCTTCGCCAGGTCGTAACCCGATGCCGGACCTTCGTTGAGCAAGGTCGCGAGGATCGCGTGTCGTAACGCCATGCGGTGAGTCTAGTGAACTTGTTGACTACCTAGCCGATGATCGACGTAAGGGTGGTCGCCGCGTGTTCGCGACGACCACCCGACCGGTTGGCGGTACCGAGAGAGGGTCAGCTTCCGAAGAAGCCCAGGAATCCCCGACGCGGCCGCGGCCGATTCTGCCGGCGCTGTCGGCGAGCTCCGCCGCGCGGCTGGTCGCGGTTGTTGGGGGTATTGTTCGGACGTGGCATAATTGCCTCCTACTGATAGTGAATTCCGTTGCGACAGAGAATATTTCATTGTCCCCGTCTTCTCTGACTTCACCAACGATAGGAACTCATTCTTGCGGTATCGGCGATATGCGCTGTGAGTCGACTGTGGGGCATGTCAGTCGCGCGATTCGGCGGCTTTGGCCGCGGCAATCGCTCGCATCACCTCGGGCGTCAGATTTGGCCAGGGCGGGCGTCGTACAACCGCAATGGTGCCGAGTAATGCCGCGACGAAACCCGTGCAAACACCAACGAGTGCGTGCCGGTTCGCGTCAACGGCGGGAAGCCACTGGGTGCCAGTCGCAGAGACCGAGTAGACGCCGACTGGGTGTTCGACGCCGGACCGCCAGCCGTTACGCGTCACCGTGACCACCACGGTTCCGTTCGGCGCTTCATATGGCTCGCTGAAGATCAGCATGCGTACCTCCCAAAGTTATCTCATTGACCGGTTCCACGACCAAGCCAACACCATTGGATGGAACAGCACTCAGAAATTGTATCGGCCATACTTTAAAGTATGTTAGCGTCGGAGTATGACCGAGACAGAAACCCGTGCCACCGCATTTGTCGACGACGCATTGATCGGGCGGCTCGCTGACCGCGCGGCCGAGGGAGAACGTCTCCGTCGTCTACCCGACGACACCGTCGCCGAACTCAAAGCCAGTGATTTCACCAAGCTGCTGTTGCCCAAACGCTATGGCGGGGAACAGGGATCGATCGCCGAATTGCTCCAACCCACTCGCCGTATAGCGCACGGTTGCACGTCGACGGCCTGGACGATGTCGTTCTACGCGCTGCACGTCTGGATGTTTTCGCAGTTTTCCGAGCGGGCGCAGGACGAGTTCTTTGCCGACGGCCCGTCCTATTCGCCGGTTACCTTGGCGCCGACCGGAACTGGTGTCGTCGATGGCGAAGGTATCCGAGTGTCCGGCCGGTGGTCGTGGGCTACCGGTGTCATGGATGCCAATTGGGTCGGCGTGAATGTGATTGTCACCGAAGGGGATTCGATCACGCCGAAGATGGTCGTCATGCCGGTAGAGCAGGTGCGGGTCGAGGATGTGTGGCAGACCGCCGGCATGCGCGCCACCGGATCCAACGATATTGTCGTCGACGATGTCTGGGTGCCGATGCACCGTACCGTTGACCTGGTGGATCTCTATCGAGGCTGCGCGCCCGGCGCATTGTTATACGACGCCGGGACATACCGTTGGCCGCTGGTGGCGGGATTGGCGCTGACCGCGGCGATGCCGGTGCTTGGCACGGCCGAACGTGTACTCGAGCTCTACACCAAGCGAGTGAGCGAGCGTGTCCTCGCCTATTCCGGTGTAGCGCAAAAGGATCAGCCCACCGCCAAGATGCGGATCGGTTCTGCGACCATCCGGCTGCGAGCCATGCGTGCCCTCATCGACGACGTCGCATCGACCATCGACGACACAGTTAACGCCGACGCGAGGGTGCCGCTGGACCTCCGTGTCCAGGCCAGAATGGCGGCTGCCCACGTCGTACATGAATCACGATCGCTGATAACGGAATTGTTGGAGTCGGCCGGGGCTGGTGCACACTTTCTGAACAATCCGCTGCAGCGATGTAAGCGTGATGTCGACATCGTTTCGGGTCATGCCGTGTTCGATTTCGATATCAGTCGCCTGCTGGCCGGCACCCTAGCGATCGGCCAGAAATTGCCGCCGATGTCGATGGTATGACGGGCGTCAATCGTTCCGTAGCAACAGATCCAGTAGGTCGTCGCGCCGGTCCGACGACCGGATGCGGCGTGGGCCGGCGAGATGCATCGATCCGATTCCCGCGGAGAAGATGAGGTCTGCGCGCAACGACGCCTGTTCATCGTCGAATCCGTGATCGACGAATATCCGGATGACTGCCTTCCATACACGTAGATCGGACTGCCCGACCGCCTTAGCGAGTGTCTCGTCGTGGCGTGCCCACTCGCGCATCGCGCGCTCGAGTAGCCATTTCTGGTCGCCCATCAGCCAGTCGATCATCGCGGCCAGGCGCGGTCGTGGTTGTAGGTGGGCGATGCTATCGACGTAGTCCCGTTCGGTACTCAGCGCCCGAGTCCACGACTCCACCAGCGCCGTGCGAAAACTGGCGATCGTGGCGAAGTGCCAATAGAAGCTGCCCCGGGTCACCCCGGCACGCTCGCAGAGCCGGTCGATTTTGAGAGCGGCGATGCCATCTTCGGCGAGAAGGCGGTATCCGACGGCCAGCCAGTCGTCGGTCGAGAGTGAGCCGGCCGCCTGTGGGGCGGGGGAGTTGCGTGCTGCCACATCACACATCAGATCACAACCTGCGGTATGCGGACCGTCGCACGCTCGGCGTCTAACCGGATCGGCCTTCGCGGTGAGGTAGTCGACGACACGGACGCATGACGAAACCCGCACTACCGCACCACGTATCATTGCCCCATGCCGGAATTGGTCGCGATCTGCGTGGTACGCACCCTGCATCCCGACCCTGGTCAAGTGGGGATAACCGCGATCGACAAAGTGCCTGTCGACGGTCCGGTTCGCATCGGACCATACGGGGCATATGCGGACGTTCAAGCCGATCGCAAACATCACGGTGGACTGGACAAGGCGCTTTATGCCTACGCCCAGGAGGATGCGGACTTCTGGGCCGCCGAACTCGGACGAGAAATCCCGCCCGGCTTCTTCGGCGAGAACCTACGAACCGTCGGTATAGAGGTCAACGCCGCTCATATTGGCGAACGCTGGCAGATCGGCGAGCGGGTCATCGTCGAAGTGACGTCGCCGCGTATTCCCTGCAAAACCTTCGCGCGGTGGATGGATGACGAAGACGCCTGGATCAAGCGGTTCGCGGACGCCCGGCGGCCCGGTCCGTATCTGCGAGTGATCAAACGCGGGGAGATCAAATCCGGCGATGAGATTACGGTGCTCAGCACGCCCGACGACACGAGAGCGATACGCGACGTCGGGCGCGGTTGACCCACCTGGGAAAATCGTCCGAATAATCCGATGCCGAGGGCAGTATGCCCTTGGCAGCGCACTATTTGGACGATTTTTCCAGCGGACGGTCTGCCGCGGCCGTGGCGGGTTGATCGGCGGTCGTCCCGCTGCCGATCATTGAGTCCAGCGCCAGTTTTCCCGGGCCGATGAAGACCAGCAAGAACAGTGCCCAGCAGTACAACGCCGCGGAATCACCGCCGTTCTCTGCTGGGAACAGACCGTCACCCTGGTGTTTCCAGAAGTAGGCGACCGCCATCGCGCCGGAGCCGACGAACGCGGCAATTCGCGTCCCGAGGCCGACGATGAGCAGCGCTCCGACGATCAATTCGATCGTTCCAGACCACCACGACGGCCACGCCCCGAACGATGGGCTGCCACCGCCATGCGACTCGGTCGGCCAACCCAGCAGTGTCGTCGTGCCATGACAGAAGAACAGAAAGCCCACGACGACGCGGAAAGCGGCAATCGCCCAAGGCGCGTATCGATCAAGTGAGGTAAGCATAACCTGATATTATCTACTGGGTGTGATCCGCGCGAGCGCAGTCCGATGGCAACACGAGAACCGCCCCGCGTCCAGGGAGATGGACGCGAGGCGGTTCGGACAGTGCGAAGCGCTGTATCTTACTTCCAGATCCACTGGCGTCGCCGAGCGTCCCACTGGCGACGCTTGGGCTTGGGCTTGCGGTTGTGCTTACCGGCGATCTGAGGACGTTGCGGCATGGTGATCTCCTATAAATTGTGCGAACTATGTTGTCCGGCTTGGATTTTCGATCTCTTGCATAATCCAAACTATGGTCGGTGTCTGGGCTGGATCTGCTGCGGCGCTGGAAGAATCCTGTGAGGGTTGCCGAACACGGCGGGTAGCCTCGGGTGTAGACGCAAATACGGAAGGATACCCAGATAGTGAAGTGGCCCAATTTCGTTGGAACACTGAAGAATTGCGACCCAGTGGCGGCGAACCTTCTCCGGGCCCGCTTTGAGATCGGTTCAGGTTTAGCCGACGGATACGAGCCGCTGACCGCCGGAGATGAGGCTGTCGCACTCTATCTGAGCGATAACGGCGTCGAGTTGCGGGCCCGCGTCAGCGAGGATTCCCAAGCCCTCGGCGGTTGGGAAGTGGCCGACCCGGAACGCGGTGTCGGACACCGCAATTACACAGTGCGCGAATATGACGCGCGCACCCGCGAAATGATCATCGACGTCGCGGTTCACCCACATGGGCCGGCGATCGACTGGTTCCGAGCGGCGCAGCCGGGGTGGCGGCTGCTGATGGCTGGCCCGCGTTCTTGGTACGACCCACCGCCGGACGCGACGCGGCATATCTTGGCCGCGGACCTCTCGGCGCTGCCCGCGCTAGCCAGGATTCTGGCGGCCACTCCAGACCACATACCGGTCACCGTGCTCGCCGAGGTTCTCGATCGCAGCGAACTCGACTATCTTTCGACGCGGCCGAATGTCGAGTTGATCGAGGTGCTCGGCTCGGGCAATGGTGTTGCGCCAACCCGACTTTCGTCGCGCCTGGCGAAACTGTCGATCGTCGAGCGGGACTATGTCTGGCTCTCGGGCGAAGCGTCCGATACCCGGGCGGCCAAGAAGCAGTTGCGGGCACTCGGTCTCACCCGCGATCGCTACGACATCATCGGTTACTGGCGCGAGGATTCTGAGCGATGGTCGCGGCGGTTCGAAGAACGTGGCGACGAGTTCCGCAAAGTCTTCGACGACGCGATTAGTTCGGGCGCCTCCGCGGACGAGGCAACCGAACTCTTCGAGGACGCGCTGGAACGCGCTGGACTCTAGAACCGCGGTGTCACAAGCGGTTTCGGGTCAGGAACTCTTCGATGGCGCCGGCGAACACTTGATTGTCGTCTCCGGCAACCATATGGCCAGCCGCGCGTACATCGGCGACTTCGGCATGCGGTACCAACTTGAGCATACTTTCGATGCCGGCGTCGCTTACGACGTCGGATTTTCCGCCGCGCACGATAAGCGTCGGGACCGTCACTTTACGGGCAGCCGCCCCGAGGCGTTCGGGGTCGGTGTGCCGTCGAGCCTCCTCACCCGATGCGATGAAGGCCGGATCCCAATGCCAGTACCAGCGCCCGTCGTCGCGTTGCCGGACGTTCTTCCGCAGGCCCTCAAGATTGCGGGAACGCTTTCGTTCCGGGTTGTACGCCGCGATCGCGTCGGCGACGTCGTCGAGCGAGTCGAATCCGGCCACATGATCGGTCATGAACTTCTTGATCCGATCGATCCCCTTGCGCTCGACGTCCACGACGACATCGACAAGTACCAAAGCCGATGCGACGCCGGGGTTCTCGCCGACGACACACAAACTGGTAATGCCACCTAGCGATGCCCCGATCAATACGGGTTCGGATAGTCGAAGAGCGTCTATCGCACCCAGCAGATCGTCGGCGAATCCGTCGATTTCGTAGTTGCCATCCGATGCCCATCCGCTGTCGCCGTGCCCGCGGGCGTCGAGGGTGTACACATCGTGGCCACCGGCGGCGAGGTCGGCCGCACTATGATCCCATGAGTGACGTGTCTGCCCGCCGCCATGCAAGAGGACAAGCGACGACACCGACTCACCCGGATCGCGTGCCGCCCAATGATCGCCCGCGACTCGCACATCTCGAGTATCAAGTGCGAACGGTCTGCCCTCGGTCTGCGTCATTGCGAACTCCTCATCTGCCGATGACGCTGACGCTACGCCCGGCCCGTGCGACGTCGCCGGTCAGGTGCCGACAGGCATTAGGTGAACGGCGAGTCGAAGAGCGGCGTAAGTGCGTTGATTTCCCGCTCTGCGATGTATTGCGGCCGCGGAGCAGTGCCACCGAAAGGGAGGGTTGGCGCGTTTTCGACACTGTTGAATACGAGGAAGATATTCGCGCGAGGGAATGGCGTGATGTTATTCGCCGACCCGTGCATCGAGTTAGCGTCGAAGAACAGTGCTGATCCAGCGGAGCCGATGAACTGCTCGATGCCGAACTCGTAACCGAGTTCGGTCAGCGACTTTTCGTCGGGTACGCCAATACGCTGCCGCTGCAATGATTCCTGATAGTTGTCAGCCGGGGTGTGTCCGACACATGGCACAAACATGCGATGCGCGCCGGGCATCAGCATCAAACCGCCGTTGACGGCGTAATTGTCGGTGAGTGCGATCGACACGCTTACCGTGCGCGGTGCGGGTAAACCGTCTTCGCTGTGCCACGTTTCGAAATCCGAATGCCAGTAGAATCCCGTACCGACCATTCCCGGCATCGCGTTGATACGCGACTGATGGATGTAGACCTCTGACCCGAGAAGTTGCCGGGCCCGATCGAGGATCCTCGGCGTCCGAGCGAGCGCATCAATCAGCGGGCTCAGTCGGTGCACGCGAAATATCGAGCGGACCGCGCCGGAGACGCGTTCGCGGATCACCATATCGCTATTGGCAAGTGACGGGTCATTGGATAGCCGCTCGAATTCGGTCCAGCAGCGCTGGATCTGTGAGGGGTTCAGTAGCCCATCGATGATATGAAAACCGTTGTCTCCGTAGTTATTCAGCTCCGTATCGGCAAACGGCCCGGGCAGCGTGCCCCACACGGTTGGGTCGATCCGCTCGAGCATCGGCGCGGCGGTCGCGAGGCGCGACGGATAGTGGTCTTCTACGGCTTCGGTAGCGGTTGTGGTCAAGGATTCTCCCTCCTGTCGGCGGGCGTCGACACGCCCGCGTTCTCTTGGTCGGTCCTCCTCCACGGTTACCACAGTGGCTCGAGTCTGCCAGCGGCCGGCAGGGCACAACTGATCTCCATCGGGCTAGGTTGGTGTGGTGGCTGAACTTCTCATCGATCCCGATGGCCTCGCTGACGCGATGCTTTCCTCGACGCCGCCGGTCGTGCTCGACGTGCGTTGGCAGCTAGGCGACCCGGATGGGCATCAGCACTACCGTGCAGGGCATATCCCCGGTGCCGTATTTGTCGACCTTGACGTCGAGTTGGCCGGGCCGCCCTCGCCGGAATCGGGTCGGCACCCGCTGCCTGAGTTAGCCGACCTGCAAGGCGCCGCCCGACGTTGGGGTATCGATGACGACGTGCCGGTCGTCGTGTACGACGACTCCGGCAACCTTGCCGCCGCCCGTGCCTGGTGGTTGCTGCGATGGGGAGGTATCGCCGATGTCCGCATGCTCGACGGCGGGCTGGGCGCGTGGCAATCGGCGGGCTTCCGTGTATCGCAAGGGGATACCGAACCCCGTTCCGGCGCAGTCACATTGACGGCCGGGCACCTACCCAGCGTGACGATCGACAATATCGGTATCGGCGGCGACACCGACGCCCAACTACTGGATGCGCGAGCGGCCGAGCGGTACCGCGGTGAGATCGAACCGGTCGATCCACGGGCCGGACACATTCCGGGTGCGATCAGTGCGCCGACGGCGGAGAACCTCGCGGCCGACGGCACCTTTCGATCACCCGACGATCTGCGCGTGCGTTTCGCCACGTTGGGAATCAACGACGGGGACGATCCCGTTGTGTATTGCGGCTCGGGAGTCAACGCCGCACATCAGATCGCGGCGTTGCAGATCGCCGGATTGCGCGGGACTCTGTTCGCCGGTTCGTGGTCTCAATGGTCCGCCGACCAGGCGCGTCCGGTTGCCACCGGAGCCGACGAAACCGCTCTAACGAAGGAGAACCTCCGATGACATCTGGTCGTCAACTGCAGTCGCTCATTACCTCCACGGGCGAGCTTGCGCTATCTTTCGCCGAAGTCGAGATCGGTGAACCCGGGCCCGACGAGGTAGTCGTCGAAGTGCAGGCCGCGCCGCTCAATCCTTCCGACCTCGGCCTGATGTTTGGGCAGGCAGATATCTCGACCGCAACCTCGACCGGTGTGGGAGCAGATCGCGTCGTCACCGCGAGTGTGCCCGAGCGCGCCCTGCCTAGATTGGCAGCGCGCCTGGACAAGTCGCTGCCGGTCGGCAACGAAGCCGCTGGCATCGTGATCGATGCGGGATCGTCGGAGGCAGCGCAGGCATTGCTCGGCAAGACGGTCGCCATGATCGGCGGAGCGATGTTCGGCGAGTACCGGACACTCAATTACCGCATGTGCCAAGAACTTCCGGCCGGGACAACCGCTGCGGACGGTGCGTCCTGGTTCGTCAACCCGATGACCGCACTGGCGATGGTTGAGACGATGCGTCGTGACGGCCATACCGCGATCGTCTTCACCGCGGCGGCGTCGAATCTTGGGCAGATGCTTAACCGAGTCTGTCTGGAAGACGGCATCGGGATCGTCAATATCGTCCGAAGTGAGGCTCAGCGGCAGATTCTGGAAGAGATTGGCGCACAGCATATTGTCGACTCCACCGCCGAAACCTTCCGGGCTGATCTCACCGCGGCGATTGCCGCGACCGGCGCGACGGTCGCCTTCGACGCTATCGGTGGCGGAACTCTGGCGAGCGATATTCTCAACGCGATGGAGGCGGCGCTGAGCGCCGACGCCACCGAGTTCAGTGTGTACGGGACCAACATCCATAAGCAGGTCTATATCTACGGGTCCCTCAATCCCGGGAAGACCGAACTTGCTCGCGGATTCGGATTCGCCTGGGGCGTAAACGGTTGGCTGCTTGCCCCGACCCTGGCGAAGCTGGGCAACGACCAGTACCGGCTACGCGAACGAGTCGTGAATTCACTGACCACGACATTCGCCAGCAACTACACCCAACAGATTTCGCTTCTCGACGTTCTCGACCCCACCGTGATGGCGTCTTATAGTCAGCAGAAGACCGGCGAGAAGTACTTGATTGTCCCAAACTTGGGCCGATAGTCAGTTTAGGCTGCGAAATCCTTTGAGCCGCAGGCTATTTCCTACGACGAACACGCTGGATAGGGCCATCGCGGCACCGGCGAGCATGGGGTTGAGCAGTCCAAACGCGGCCAGTGGGATGGCGGCGACGTTGTAGGCGAATGCCCAGAACAGGTTGGTCTTGATGGTGCGTAACGTGCGCCGCGACAGACAGATCGCGTCGGCCGCACCGCGTAGGTCGCCGCGCACGAGCGTGATGTCAGATGCCTCGATAGCCACATCGGTTCCAGTTCCCATCGCGATACCGAGGTCGGCTTGAGCAAGTGCCGCAGCGTCATTCACGCCATCACCGACCATCGCCACGACTTTGCCGTTGGCCTGCAATTCCTTGATGACGTCGACCTTTTCGGCGGGCAGAACCTCCGCGACAACGTTGTCGATGCCGACCTCTTGGGCGATTCGAGTGGCGGTGGATTTGTTGTCTCCGGTGAGCAGAATCGGCGCCAGCCCGAGGTCGGTCAGCTGTGAAATCGCCTGCGCACTAGTCGGTTTCACCGTGTCGGCAACAATCAGCACGGCTCGGGCGGACCCATCCCAGGCAACCGCGACGGCTGTCTTGCCCGCACTCTCGGCACGAGCTTTATCGGCGGCGAGACCCTCGGTCAACGGCTGTGACCAATCGGCCAATAATGATTCACGTCCGACGATTACCGCGTGGCCGTCAACTGATCCCTGTACGCCCTTGCCTTCGATATTGCTGAATTCCGAAGGCGCAGGGAGACTTCCGACTTCGTCGCGCGCTGCCCGTGCGATCGCGGCGGCGATCGGGTGTTCGGACGAGTCCTCGACCGCACCGGCCAATCGCAAAACCTCGTCGCGACGTACGCCGGGCGCGGTCGCCACTTCGACGAGTGCCATCGCTCCGGTGGTCACCGTGCCCGTCTTGTCCAGCACGACGGTGTCCACCGTCCGCGTTGATTCAAGTACTTCGGGCCCTTTGATGAGGATCCCTAATTGGGCTCCGCGACCTGTGCCGACCAAAAGTGCTGTCGGCGTGGCTAATCCGAGCGCACACGGGCACGCGATGATGAGCACCGCGACGGCTGCGGTGAATGCCGCGGTCCATCCGAACCCAGCTCCCAGCCAGGCCCCGAGCGTGGCGGTCGCGATCGCGATGACAATCGGCACGAAGATGCCCGAGATTCGATCGGCGAGACGCTGCACGGCAGCTTTGCCGGACTGCGCGTCCTCGACGAGCTTCGCCATCTGGGCAAGCTGTGTATCCGAACCGACGCGAGAGGCTCGAATCAGCAGGCGTCCACCGGCATTCATCGTCGCGCCCGTTACCGAATCACCCGGGCCAACCTCAACCGGGGCCGATTCGCCGGTCAGCAATGACAGGTCGACGGCTGATGTGCCGGTTACGACGACTCCGTCGGTCGCGATCTTCTCGCCGGGCCGTACGGCGAACTCGTCGGCGACGCGCAGGTCATCGATCGGAATACGGGTCTCGCTACCATTGCGCACTACCGCAACATCTTTCGCGCCCAGGTCGAGTAGTGCGCGTAACGCCGAACCGGCATTTCGCTTGGCCCGTTTCTCAAAGTATCGTCCGGCCAGGATGAAGGTAGTGACGCCGGCGGCTACCTCCAGGTAGATATTGGCGGCGCCGTCGGTCGGCGAGACGGTGAAGCTAAAGCCGTGAGTCATGCCCGGCTCACCGGCGCTGCCGAAGAACAGTGCGTAGAGCGACCAGCCGAATGCCGACAGAGTGCCCAAGGAGATGAGTGTGTCCATCGTCGCGGCGCCGTGTCGCAGGTTTGTCCACGCCGCCCGATGGAAGGGCCATGCCGCCCACAGCACAACCGGCGCGGCCAACGTCAGCGACGCCCATTGCCAGTTGGTGAACTGCCAAGCGGGAATCATGGCGAGTGCGATCACCGGAAGCGATAACACCACCGCCCCAATGAGCCTCTGCCGCAACGAAAGTAATTCTCGCGCCGCGGCATCGAGACCCGGTTCGGTGTCGTCGGTGGCTGCCGGCAGCGCAGCGGAGTAGCCGGCTTTCTCCACTTCGTCAACGAGAAGCGCCGGGTCGTAACCGGCAGGTGCGTCGACACTTGCCTTTTCGGTTGCGTAGTTGACCGATGCGCTTACGCCGTCGAGTTTGTTGAGTTTGCGTTCGATGCGATTGGCGCAGGACGCGCAGGTCATGCCGCCGATTTCGAGTTCTATGGTCATCGATGTGCTCCGTGATCTTGCTCAGGTGCGGGTGAGCCCGCGGCGTCGGCGTCGAGCACGAACGATGCGGTACGAACGACGCCGTCGACCTGAAAATCGAGGTACAGCAGATAGCGTCCGACACTGGGCGCCGTCGCCATGAAGTCGATGCGCGGTCCCGATCGGTCGGCCGCCGCCGGCGCGTTACCCATCGCGTGGACGTGAAGGTAGGCGAGATCGCCCTGCCGAAGTGCGACCAAATGACCGAATGCGCCCAGATAGGGCTGCAAGGAGGTGACCGGCTCACCGTCGTGGGAGATGTCAACTGCCAGTTCACTCGACGTCCCGGCTCGTAGGTTGCCCGATAGCGTCGCGGTGTAGCCGCCGACCGTGCTCGAGGTGACCGTGGCGGCGCGCGGGGTGGGCCGCAGATCGCCGGCCACGTCGACGGTACGGCTCAGAGTGACCGAGTCGGTGCCAGTCGCGGGCGTGAAGTCGACATATGTGCGGTAGGTACCGGCTTCGGTCCAGGTCCACGGCATCGACCAGACGCCGGTCGCGGTGTCGAGGTGTGGGTGCACATGACGGTATTCGCTACCGTCGGTGCGCACGGCTATCAGATGCAGTTGTTTGCCGTGGGCGGTGGCGTATTTCGTCAACGGTGCTCCGGTGGGGTCGTCGATACGAAATGACAGCGTTCCGCCGACGTCGGTGACTCGTGGAGCGGTCAACGTGGTCAGGACGTAGCCACCATTCGCGGTCGACAGCCCCATCATGTCGGTTGAGGGCATCGACTCGTGATCGCTGTGTTCATTACTCGGCGCGGTCCACCGGGAGACCGCATCGTCGGAAACCAGTGGCCTAGCCACCGCGAATGATATTCCGAAGATCGCCAGCAGTCCTGCGCCGTATAGCCCGAGTCGGCCAGCCGTGTTCATTGTGATCGCACTCCTCAATGGATACCCCTCTAGGGTATACCTCGTGCCATCTTGTATACCCCTATGGGGTATCGGTTCGCAACAGTTCGGCTGCGTGAAGTGGCCTGCGTGTACTTCCTGAGAGTTACATGGGTAGTTCTCCCCATTGGCATAAGAGTGGCCGTCGAGTTCAATAAGTCCGTTACCAACTACCGATAAAGGGGACACCCATGACGAAGTCAATCCGCCGAGTTGTGACCGGTGCGTTGCTTTCACTTATAGCTATCGTCGGCCTGGTCAGTGTGCCTTCGCAGGCGTCCGCCGCGCCAAACTACTATGGCTCGATCGCTATTTCCGTCCGTACCGGGAATGCGTCATACGCGATCGACTTCCCGTCGCCCGCGTCGGCGAAGCGCGCCGCTATCCGCAAATGCGGCGCCCGTGACTGCCAGTGGGTTGTCTTGATGCACAACAACTGTGGCGCCGCCGCGCAGCAGCCATACACCCGCCGCTGGGGCTGGGCATATGGGCCCACTCGCAACCGCGCGGTCAACGCGGCGCGGAACGCGGCCGGCCGCGGCTCACGCACCATCGTGTGGGCGTGCACCACTCGTCCGCGCTACTGATGTAAGACAGAACCCCGGGGATTAGAAAACACCCCCGACCCACACTGGGTCGGGGGTGTTTTGTTTGTCCCTACTGGAACTGCCCCCGTGGTGGGAGCAGGCGGCGATATAGCGTCTGCGCGCGTCAGGGGGACATTTCCAGGACCGCCGATGTCCCGACATAACGCACATAGCCGACGTAAGGCGTGCCTGGTCGGACTGATCGTGCGTGTTCATCATGTGGCCGCGGGCGTCGAGTCCTAAGGTTGGCTGTTGTCATCGACGCCGAGACCGAGGAGCCGACGTGTCCACTAAACCTGTGAGCGCACCGACCATGCGAGAACTCACGCTACGGGGCATAGTCCTTGGTGGCTTGATCACGTTGGTCTTCACGGCGGCCAACGTATATCTCGGACTCAAAGTCGGCCTGACCTTCGCCACCGCCATCCCCGCGGCGGTGATTTCGATGAGCATTCTGCGATACTTCGCGAATCACACCGTGATCGAGAACAACATCGTGCAGACCATCGCATCGGCCGCGGGCACTCTTTCGGCGATCATCTTCGTCCTACCCGGCCTGGTGATGATCGGCTGGTGGGCTGGCTTCCCCTACTGGATCACCGTCGCGGTCTGTGCGATCGGCGGGATTCTCGGCGTCATGTATTCCATCCCGCTACGTCGCGCACTGGTGACTGGATCGGATCTCCCATATCCGGAAGGGGTAGCGGCCGCGGAAGTTCTGAAGGTGGGCGATACGACTCAGGGCGTCGAGGAGAACCGGCTGGGTCTGCGGGTGATCACGCTGGGAGGCGTTGCCGCGGCTGGCTTTTCGCTGTTGGCGGCCCTTAAGGTGGTCGCGAGTTCACTGTCGGCGACCTTCCGCGTCGGTGCGGGTGGCTCGATGTTCGGTGCGAGTCTGTCGTTCGCGTTGATTGGTGTCGGGCATCTCGTTGGCTTAGCTGTCGGCATCGCAATGCTTGTGGGACTTGTCATTTCGTTCTTTGTACTGCTGCCTATCCGCAGTGCGCACAATCCGCTGCTTAGCAGCGAGTTCGCCGATACGGTCAGCGGCATCTTTACTCACGAGGTTCGGCTGATCGGCGCCGGGGCGATCGCCGTGGCCGCGATCTGGACGCTGCTGAAGATCATCGGACCCATTGCCCGTGGCATCAAAGCGGCGATAGCGTCATCGCGTGCTCGCCGGCAAGGTTCTCTGGTAGCGCTCACCGAGCAGGACATCCCGATTCAGTACGTGGTGGGAGTCGTCCTCGTTTCGATGATTCCGATCGGACTTCTCTTGTGGGACTTCACAATAGGCAGCCCGCTGGAAGGCGGAGCGGTCGGAATTATCGCGACCAGCATTTGCTTCGTGCTGGTGATCGGACTGCTCGTCGCATCGGTCTGCGGCTATATGGCTGGTCTGATCGGTTCATCGAACAGCCCGATCTCCGGCGTCGGAATTCTCGTGGTCCTGATCGCCGCGATTCTCATCAAATTCACCTTTGGTGAAACGACGGACAGCCAAACCACCGCGCTCATCGCATTCACCCTGTTCACATCGGCGATCGTGTTCGGCGTGGCGACCATATCTAACGACAATCTGCAAGATCTGAAGACCGGCCAGCTCGTCGGGGCGACACCGTGGAAGCAGCAGGTGGCGTTGGTGATTGGTGTTGTGTTCGGGTCGGCGATCATTCCACCGATCCTGCAACTCATGCAGACGGCATTCGGCTTCCAAGGCGCGCCCGGGGCCGACGACAACGCTCTCGCGGCTCCGCAGGCGGCGCTTATCTCGACGTTGGCACAAGGAGTTCTCGGCGACGACCTGGATTGGGGGCTCATCGGCCTCGGCGGCGCGATCGGCGTTGTCGTCATTCTCGTCGACGAGGTGTTAGGGCAAACGACGAAGAAGCTCCGACTACCGCCGCTCGCCGTCGGCATGGGTATGTACCTGCCGATGTCATTGACGCTGATCATTCCGCTCGGTGCGATCATCGGCCGCTTCTACGATCGTTGGGCTGAGCGGACCGGCGACAACGTCGAGCGGAAGAAGCGGATCGGCGTGCTGTTGGCGACCGGCCTGATTGTCGGCGAGAGTCTCTTTGGCGTGGTGTTCGCGGGCATTGTGGCTGCTACCAGCGATGACGAGCCGCTGGCCTTGCCGTTCATCGGCGAGGGGTTCACCCACTGGGCCGAGGCATTGGGTGTCGCTGTATTCGTCTTGCTAGTGGGCGCTCTCTACAAGACGACACAGCGGTGGGCGAATCGGTCGACAGGCGAGCACGAAAAGACCAATCTCGCGAAGTAGGTCGACCCGGTCGCCCTGCGTGTAGCCGGCTCCGAAGAATTACATATTATATTTAATCGACGCGCCCGGACAGTTCGTGGCGGCGAGCGATTGGATTTTCATGAGTTTGACCTCTGACGAGCAGGACATGGTTGCGCTGGTCGCCGATTTCGTCGACCAGCGAGTTCGGGGAAATGTCCGCGAGTTCGACGAGAACGACATCTACCCCGAAGAGTTCATCGACGAAATGAAACGGCTCGGCTTCTTCGGATTGCTGGCACCCGCGGAGTACGGCGGCGTCGACATCAGCACTGCCGCTTTCGCCAGGGTCACCGAAGAGCTGGCGCGTGGCTGGATGAGCCTGGCCGGGGCAATCGGAGGCCATTCGGTTATCACCTATCTCATCAAAACCTTTGGCACACAAGAGCAGAAGAACAACTACCTACCGAAGATGGCGGATGGGTCGATTCGGGCCACCATGGCGCTGACCGAACCCAGCGGCGGTAGCGACCTCCAAGCGATGCGGACCTACGCGACTCCCTCGTCGGAGGGTTACTCGATCACCGGCTCAAAGACCTGGATTTCCAATGCTGCTCATTCCGGGCTTATCGGCCTGCTGTGTATCACCGACCGCGAAGCCTCACCCGCGCACAACGGGATGAGCGTAATCCTGGTCGAGCCGGGCGAGGGGCTGACGATCTCTAAGAAGCTACCGAAGCTCGGCTACCGTGGCGTCGAGGCATGCGAACTCGTCTTCGACGGGCGCGAGGTGCCCGGCACCGCGGTGTTGGGTGGTGTGCCACATCTGGGCTGGGGTCAGATGATGCGCGGCTTGGAAGTCGGCCGAATCCAGGTTGCCGCACGGGCTTTGGGCGTCGGACAGGCCGCGCTCGACGCCGCGATCCGATACGCGCAGGAACGGGAGTCATTCGGCAAACCGATCTGGAAACATCAATCGGTCGGCAATCTGATCGCCGATATGGGTACTAAACAACAGGCCGCCCGACTGCTGACTCTCGACGCCGCGCAGAAACTGGATCGCGGCGAGCGCGCCGACCTGGAGGCCGGAATGGCAAAGCTGTTCGCCTCGGAGACGGCGATGCAGATCGCGTTGGACTCGATCCGCGTCCACGGCGGATACGGCTACTCGAAGGAATACGACGTCGAGCGCTACTTCCGGGATGCGCCACTGATGATCGTCGGTGAGGGAACCAACGAGATCCAGCGCAATGTCATTGCGGCACAACTGATCGCGCGAAACAAGATCTGATCAACGTGGGGAAGGAGAGTCGCCGATGAGGGCGCAGTTATCCGAAGATGTCGCGGCCTATGTGCGCGAACTCATCATCTCCGGCCAAGTCCGGCCGGGCGATTTTCTGCGCACAGAGCCAATCGCATCGGCTGTCGGTGTCAGTAATACTCCTGTGCGAGAAGGGCTTTTACTGCTGTCGGGGGAGGGGTTCGTCGAGCTGGTGCCCCGCCGGGGTTTCGTCGTCGCTGACTTCAGCCCACAGGATGTGCACGACCTGTTCTGGGCACAGGCCGCACTTGGCGCCGAATTAGCTTCTCGCGCAGCGCGAAACATCACCGACGAACAGCTGACGCAGCTGACTGAACTTTACGCACGTCACCTCGCGGCGATGGAGGTTGACGCGTCGTCGGATGCCGCGATCTCGTTAGGTCACGAGTTTCACCGGACCATCAATCTGGCCGGCAACTCGCGTCGCCTCGCGCAGATGCTCGGCATGATCGTCAAGCAATTGCCGAATCGCTTCTACAACGACATCGAAGGCCATGTCGAAGACATCTGCGACGCGCATCCGAAAATCCTTGCCGCACTGCGGGAACACGACGCACCGCGCGCCGGCGAGCTGATGCGGGACCACATCATGTCCGGCGCACAAGAGGTGATCGCGATGTTGCGCAAGCAGGGAATCTGGGACGAAAGCGCCTAGGGAGTGAGAGGCCAGGCAGAAGGGCCCAGGGAGTAAGAGCCTAGGGAGTAAGTACGACGAGTGTTTCGGCAACGCAGGCGGGTTTGGTGGCACCGTCGGCGGTGACTACGTATTTCACGGTCAGCACCGCACCGGCTGAGCTTTCGGTCAGATCGGTGAATGTCGCGGTAGCGCGCAGAACGCTGTCGACCGGGACCGGCGAGGGGAAGCGGACCTTGTTGGAGCCGTAGTTGATCTTGGCGCCGCCGAAGCCGAGGGAGAACAAACCGGCGCCAAGGAGCGGAATCAACGACAGCGTCAGGTAGCCGTGCGCGATGGTGGTCCCGAACGGGCCGGCCGCGGCACGTTCGGCGTCGATGTGAATCCACTGGTGATCGCCGGTGGCGTCGGCGAAGGCGTTGATTCGGTCCTGCGTGATCGTGAGGGGCTCGCTCGGGCCGATCTCTTCGCCGATAGCGTCACGGATCTCGTCGAGCGAGGTGAAGGCGCGGGTCATGGCTGGGCTCCTTTGCTCAGGGTCAGTTCGATTGCGGTTCGGGTGCCGGCGTCAGGGCCGAACAGTTCGACGTTATGCCCCGCCGAAGTCACGGTCGAGCGCAGGTGTGCCGATTGCCCACAGAACAATGGCGCCCGGTTGCGATGTGTAAGCGTTGTAATCCGGCTCGCCGATCCGGCGAGCCGATGTGCTTCGGCTAGAGCGAGAGTCATCAGTGGTCCGTGCACCACCAGGTCGGGATATCCTTCCACCCCGGTTGCGTACGGCCAGTCATAGTGAATTCGGTGAGCGTTGGCGGTTGCTGCGGAGAATCGCATGAGCAAGGTGGGGTCGGTGCGAAAATCCCATCTGCCCGCGCCAGCGGCGACCAAAGGTGGCCCGACGGGGCCACGGGCAGGCGGCAGGGCCGGACCAACATACTGTTCCACCGCTGCTGGCACCTCGGCTTCCCGATAGATCAGATTCTGCTTTTCGGTGACGGCAGGCTCATCGGCGGCGGTGAACAGTGTCGTCGACACCACGACGATCACCAATTGGCCACTGCGACCGTTCTTTTCGGTCACTGATTCGACTATCGACTCACGCCGCACCGTGTCGCCGACGCGTAGGTCGGCCATGAACGACACTTCACCGCCGGCGAACATCCGTCGAGGTAGCTCGACCGGCGGTAAGAAGCTACCGCGGAATGGGTGGCCGTCGGCGGCTAGTTGCGATGACGGACTCCACCGCGGCAGCGCGACCCAATGCCACAGTGGCGGAAGGATATTGCCCACCGCTGGCGTCGGCAGGCCGTCGTCGAATAACGAAGCCAGCGCGGCTACGGGTCCCGGGTCGATCAATTCGTGGGTGGTGATCGGGCGAGCGGTCCAGTTGTTCATATTCCTCAAAAGTTCTCTAGCGCATCGAGCGACTGCCACGGCACTCGGTGCCGACCATTACGCATAATATATTATCGAGGCGTTACCGCGCCTGCCGCGACCGGCAGTTGACGAGAGGACCGTAATGCGAGAAGTCGTAATCTGTGAGCCGCTGCGTACACCGGTTGGCCGCTACGGCGGAAGTCTCAAGGATGTGCCGACCGCTGATTTGGCATCGCATGTCGTACGAGAATTGGTGTCGCGCACGGGAATAGACGGAGCGGCTATCGACGATGTGCTCTTCGGTCAGTGCTATTCCAACGGGGAGGCGCCGGCGCTCGGCCGCATCGCTGCCCTCGACGCCGGGTTGCCCGTAACGGTTCCCGGGCAGCAACTTGACCGGCGCTGTGGCTCGGGCTTGCAGGCGGTGCTCGACGCCGCTATGCGAATCCAGACAGGTATCTGCGACGTGGTGATTGCCGGTGGCGCCGACAGTATGAGTCAAGCCGAGCACTATGCCCTCGGCCTCCGTTTTGGTTTCCCGGGTGAGCAGACGCCGCTGAGCGATCGGATTGCCCGGGGCCGGATCACCGCCGGTGGCCGCGACTATCCGGTACCCGGCGGGATGCTGGAAACCGCGGAGAATCTGCGCGCCGAGTATGCGATTAGCCGCGACGCCCAGGACCGATTAGCGTTCGCATCTCATCAGCGTGCCGTTGCGGCACAACAGAATGGGCTATTCGACGACGAGATCGTGCCGATCACGGCATCGACCCGTAAGGGCGACGTGGTGGTGGATAGCGACGAACATCCTCGACCGGACGTGTCGATGGAAAAGTTGGCATCGCTGCGACCGGTTCGGCTCAAGATAGATCCTGACTCCACCGTCACCGCTGGCAATGCGAGCGGCCAGAATGATGGTGCGGCAGCATGTTTGGTGACCACGCGCGAACGCGCCGACGAGCTTGGCCTCCGCCCGCTGATCCGACTGGTGACCTGGGCTGCCGCCGGGGTGGAGCCGTCGCGGATGGGAATTGGTCCGGTACCGGCCACCCGCACGGCACTCGAGCGGGCCGGCCTGAGTATCGCTGATATCGACCTCATCGAACTGAACGAAGCATTCGCGGCGCAGGTTCTCGCATGTACGACCGCGATGGGGCTGGGGGACAAGGACTTCGACCGCATCAATGTGAACGGTTCCGGCATCTCACTGGGCCACCCCGTCGGTGCGACCGGCGTACGCATTCTGGCCACGCTGGCTCGCGAGATGGACCGTCGACAGGTACGTTTCGGACTGGAGACGATGTGCATCGGCGGTGGGCAGGGATTGGCCGCCATCTTCGAACGAGTCGCATAAGGAGATGCCGTGAGCGACGTCGATGACCCGATGGTGATGCCTCTGTCTGGACTGCGCATCGTCGAGTTCGCGAGCTTTGTCGCGGGACCGTCGGGCGGAATGTCGTTGGCGCAGTTGGGCGCCGATGTAATCCGTGTTGACCCGATCGGCGGTAACGTCGATTACCGACGTTGGCCGTTGGCGCCGTCGGGCGAGAGTTTGTATTGGACCTCACTCAACCGCGGGAAGCGCTCGGTATCGATCGACGTTCGCAGTGCGAGCGGGCGAGAGTTGTTGTTGGCCTTGGCAACTGCCCCCGGTCCCGACGCGGGGATCGTCGTCGACAACAATGTCGGGCGGCCATGGTTCTCCTATCAGGCACTCGCGCAACGGCGGGCCGACGTCATCCGAGTCCATGTCGAAGGCACGGCCAGCGGTGGAGCAGCGGTGGACTACACCGTGAACACCGCCGTGGGTATCGCCGACATGACCGGTCCGGCGGATAGTCCGCTGCCGGTGAATCATGTTCTGCCCGCGTGGGATCTGATAGCGGGGCAGACGGCGACGACCGCTTTGCTCGCCGCGGTGCGTCGACGAGACCGGAGCGGTGTCGGATCGTATATGCGGATCGCGCTGGCCGATGTGGCGCTCGCGGCGGTCGCGAATCTCGGCTGGCTCTCCGAGGCGGCCCAGTACGGTGATCGCGCTCGGCACGGTAACTACATGTACGGGACTTTCGGTGTCGACTTCGCGACCGCTGATAGTCGCCGACTGATGCTGGTGGCGTTGACGCCGCGCCAGTGGAGTGCGATCGGCATCGCTACTGAAACATCGGATGTATTTGTAGCACTGGAGAATTCACTGTCCGCCGACTTCACGACCGATGAGGGACGCTATGCGCACCGCGAGGTGATCGCGGCGGTGTTGCGTCCCTGGTTTGCTGCTCACACCTATGACCAAGCGGGCGCCGCGCTCACCGATGCGGGTGCGTTATGGGGACCATATCGGACGATGGCAGGGGTGGTGGCTGATCACCGTGCCGGTAGAGCCGACGAAGCCGTTCTCGTCGACGTCGAGCAGCCGAATGTCGGGACGGTCATCTCGTCGAGTTCGCCGATCCGATTCGATTCGCACTACAGCGGATCGGTGCCGGCTGCGGAGTTAGGTCAGCACACCGACGAAGTGTTGGCCGAAGTGCTTGGGTTATCCGACGCGGAATTGGGGCGGTTGCACGACGCTGGGACGGTTGCGTAAGTCGGCGGCGCTGGAACTGTCCCCGTGGCCGGTGCGGCCGGCGATATAGCGCCTGCGTCGCTCACGGGGACATTTACAGTGATTCAGCTAGCACCGCCCAGCTCAATCCCCAACGCGCGGGACACATTTGGCGACAGGAGTGCTCCCGCGTGGGTGCTCAGTCCCTTGGCCAGCGCGGGATCGGATTGCAATGCCGACTCCCAACCCTCGGCGAGTTTGAGAGCGTACGGCAGGGTCGCGTTGGTCAAGGCCATCGTCGACGTCCGGGCAACCGAACCAGGCATATTAGCGACACAGTAGAAGATCGAGTCGTGCACGGTGTATGTCGGGTCGTCGTGCGTCGTCGGGCGTGAATCTTCGAAACAACCGCCTTGGTCGATCGCGATGTCGACGAGCACCGACCCCGGTTTCATCTGGGCCACAAGAGAATTGGGCACCAGCATCGGTGCTTTGGCGCCCGGTATCAGGACGGCGCCGATCACCAGGTCGGCGGCTTTCACTGCCTCGTGCAGATCAAGGGTCGTGCTGTACCGAGTGGCGACGCGCCCACCGAATCGTGCGTCGATGGCGCGCAACTTGTCGGTATCGAGGTCGAAGACTGTGACTTGTGCGCCCATGCCCTGCGCGATAGTCGCAGCGTTGACGCCGCTGACTCCGCCGCCGATTACGACGACCTCGGCCGGTGCGGTACCAGGTACACCGCCCATCAGAACTCCGCGCCCGCCAGCGCTCTTCATCAGTGCCACCGCGCCGACCTGCGGAGCGAGTCGCCCTGCGACTTCACTCATGGGAGCGAGTAGTGGCAGCGACCCATCGGCCTTCTGGACGGTCTCGTAGGCGATCGACGTCGTGCCGGCGGCGAGTAACGCTTCGGTACACGCACGGCTGGCCGCGAGGTGCAGATAGGTGAATAGAACCTGTCCCGCTTTGCGGTCGTCGGTGCCGCGCGCACCGAGATTCAGAAGTTCGAATTCCTGCTCGATCGGCTCTTTGACCTTTAGGATCAGGTCAGCCTGTTCCCATACCTGCGCCGCGCCGCCGAGGATCTGCGCGCCGGCCGCCTTATAGTCGGTGTCGTCGATAGCCGAGCCGATACCTGCGCCGTGTTCGACGATTACCTCGTGTCCGCGGTGAACCAGTTCGGTTGCGCCAGCTGGTGTGAGGGCGACGCGGTACTCATTGTTCTTCACTTCTTTGGGTACGCCGATGATCATCTGACTCTCCGCATCTTGTTCTGGCCTGGTACTAAAAGCCTGAAGTAACATCGAGATGTGCGCAATTGATGCGCAGACTATTCTTATCGAGGGTGTTGGTGCGACAGGTTATTCGGATAGGAGCAGGGCGATGACTACCGCGTCGAAGGATGTTCGGCCGATGCTGGATGACACTGATCGCCGCATCTTGGAGTTCTTGCAATCGGATGCGCGTATCCCAAACAACGCGCTGGCGTCGGCGGTTGGGATCGCGCCATCCACGTGTCATGGTCGTGTCCGCCGGCTCGTGGACATCGGGGTGATTCGCGGCTTTATGACCGATATCGATCCGGCCGCGGTCGGCTATCCACTTCGGGCGTTGATCGCCGTTCGACTCCAATCGGAGGCGCGCGGCAAGATTCGGTCGTTCGTCGGTGAGATCCGCACGGTGGCGGGGGTTTCCGACGTCTTCTTTCTTGCCGGTGATGACGATTTCCTGATGCACGTGGCCTCACAAGATACTGACGGCCTTCGCAAACTCGTCGAGGCCATCAATGGCCGACCGGAGGTTGCGGGTACTACGACGTCACTGGTGTTCGAGCACCAATGGGGTGCGTCGCCGATTTTCTGATGCTCGGTTTTACGGCAACGTCGCGGTCAGGGTCAGCAATCGAGTTATCTGCTTCGCCGAGAAGTTGTCGTCGGAAATGAGGCGTAGCGTGAACCGCCCGTCGCCGTTCGGTGTTACGACCAGGCCCTCATAGTTGTCCATCAGTGGATTACGCTGGGGCTCTTTGGATTTTGCGCCCAACGTCGGGCAGTGCGTAAGGTCGGCCAGTAGGCGGTTTCCGATGACGCGCGAAGCGGCAGTTCCGGCTAGCGGTCCGATCGTCGATGTTTTCAGCCGTACTGTATTGCCGCTGCTCGGCGAAAACGCCGACTCGAGTACGACGATTCGATCCTCACCGTATGCCGCGATATCGGCGATCCGCATGCCCGCCCCTGCGTGGTAGACGAGTTCACGAACCAACTCATATCGACCCGAAGCTGATCGCCGGTAGTCGAGGAATCGATGTGTGCGCGAATCATTTTCGCCGAGCAGCGCGTCCTCCATCGCGGCGATGAGTCGATTGCCCGACGGCGTCACCGTGAGTCCTTCCAAGGTGGCGTTGGGCTTGGCTCTACCCAGTGGCGCGACGCGGAATGTCGGCGGCACTGGCAATTCGAAGCGTTG
Organism: Gordonia effusa NBRC 100432; assembly: GCF_000241305.1. Lineage (GTDB taxonomy): Bacteria > Actinomycetota > Actinomycetes > Mycobacteriales > Mycobacteriaceae > Gordonia > Gordonia effusa. The sequence continues at coordinate 44,554 of NZ_BAEH01000092.1, read as the reverse complement.
CCGGCCGTCACGTCCGAAGACTTGGATCGACGGCGTGTTCTCCGAACTGATGATCAGGGAGCCGTCGCGCCCGAGGGCCAGGCCTTCGTTGTCGGGCGCCGTGCCGAGCGCTCGACCGGATAAGTCTTTGAGGATGAGTGGGCTGCCGAGAATCCGCGGATTGTCGGGATCGGCGATAGTGAACACCACCGCGCCGTTGCGTCCGTGGTCAGGAAGGGTTAAGTAGTGGCCCGAGTGTCGGTCATAGGCGAGCGCGGATAGCCCGCCGACGCCGCTAACCTTGTCGAGTGAATCTGAATAGCCAACGGCTTCAACAGAATTAGAGCAACGATCGCTGATCGGGGCGGCTTCGGCAAGCGGCGGCGCGGTTAGCGACACCGCGGCGAGCGCGGCGCAGACGGCAAGGCGTGCGATTGACGTTCGCGGTAGGCGCATACCTATTCGATAGCTGCTCGGGTACCGGCTTGTCCACTCGTGACAGCCGACCATCAAGTGAACGTTAGCCGCTGGCCATACCCAAAGTTGCCCCGCCGTCGATCACGATGAGTTGCCCGGTGATCCACGCGGCGTCGTCGGACAGCAGGAAGGCAACCGCACTGCCGACATCGTCGGGTACCCCGAGTCGCTTGAGTGGGTAGGCGGCGGCGACTCGCTCCTCGTTTCCCTCGTACAGCGCCCGCGCGAATTTGGTCTTCACCACTGCTGGGGCCACCGCGTTGACACGGATTGCCGGGCCCAGTTCCAGTGCGAGTTCTTCGGTGAGATGTATCAGCATTGCCTTGCTCGCGCCGTACATGGCGATGCCGGGCGCGGGCCGGATGCCAGCCAGCGACGACACATTCACAACCGCGCCGCCACCCGCACCCAATCCGTTGCGATATGCCTCCTGCGTCCACGACAGTGCGGCAAAGGCGTTGACTTCCACAATCTTTCGCGCGGCGTCGAGGTCTAGGTCGATCAGTGGCCCGAAGACCGGGTTGATTCCGGTGTTGTTGACCAGAAGGTCAACGGACCCGAATGTGTCGACCGCCCGACCGACGGTTTCGCGCTGATGTGCCGCATCATCGGCATGTCCGGCGACGCCGAGGGCGACGTCGGGGCCACCGAGTTCGTCGACGGCGATGTCGAGCGCTTCGGGTTTGCGGCCGGTGATGACGACACGTGCACCGTCATCGACGAGGCGATGCGCGATGGCAAGACCGATGCCGCGGCTGGCGCCGGTCACGATCGCGGTGCGACCGGCGAATCGGAGATGAGAACCGTGTTGTTGTGCTGACATATGTCGTTCATATCGCGAATGGCCGGGAGGGGAAGGCGAATCGGCACAGGAATGTAGGGCTGCGGATCAATCACTCGACAGCCATCGGCGTAATGTTTCGACGCCCAGGAGCGGGACAAACCCGGCCGTCGTCGCGGCAATTCGTGCAGCGTCGAAACTCGCGGTCTGCGCCTCTGGAGTGTCAGGTATTCGTGCCACGTACTCGGTTGGTGTGTCGCCAACGATCACCGAGACCATGTTCTGAAACCCGGTGGAGTCGGGATCATCCCAATATCCGCCGTGACCGCCGTTCTGTCCGGTGATGAGTTGGCCGTGATGAGTCCCGCCAGGACTGTAGTAGCCGGTGTCTAGGCGGGCTACGCCCGGCGCTGTGTCAGGATCGGTGCCCAATCGCCCGGTCTGCTGCGCGGTGTGAATCCAATCGCCCGGCGCCGTAAGCGAATAGCGTTCAACATTCGGGTTCGCGTTATGCCAGCCCGTGTTCAACGCACCCGTACCCGCCGACGACGCGTAGATCACGCGATCGGCCCGCAAACCCAGTTGTTCGGCGGTTCCAACGACCGCCCCGCCGTAGGAGTGGCCGATGAATGTGGTCTTGGCAGTTGGTGCGATGCGGTTAAGTTCAGTGTCGAGTTCGCGACCGAATGACACCAGGCCAGGCGCTATGTCCTTTGCCGGCCCGGTGTCGGCCGCGGAGTCGGTCAATCCGAGCACAGCCCGGACGGCGCCGATGGGGGCTGCGGCGGGTACGGCCGCCAGCGGTGCTCCGGCGAGCACACCTTCGTGTCCCATTTTCTGCGGCAGTCGCTCGTCGAGATACATGAACACCGGCCCACCGGTTCGCGCGGAGAGATTAAGGGCGCTCTCGTAGTTGGAGCGACTTCCGTTGAGATTGGAGTTGGTCCCAGGCACATAGACGACGGCGTTGCGCGTCGAATTATCGAGGTCGCCGACCATTTCGATGGTGTGCCCCACCTTTGTGTTGGCGAATGCGACGAATTGTCGCCGAACTGGCGTGGTGTCACCGAATGTCGGACCGATTCGCTGCACCGGGGTCAGCATCTCGGTGAGCTTCCGGGCGCGGGCACCGTCACCGCGACCGGCAGTGATCTCCTGGGCGAGTGCGTTCCGGATGTTCACGTCATTGGCGCTGATCCGAGTGCTGAACGGAATGCCGTCGAGGTTGCCCATCGTGTGCGGATCGGCGATTATCAACTGCCGGATATCGTCAGCCGTGAGGGTCGCCAGGAAGGCTCGACGTTGAGCAGGTGTCATCGCCGCGAGTGAGGCGACGACGGCGTCGGGGTCGGCGCGGGTGCCGTCGGGCAAGGTGATCGGTCGCTGCCCGTCGACCATATCGGCCAGGTCCTTCGCGTATGCGGTGAACGCTCGCCCATAAGTGTCATCGAGCGTCGCTATCGCGCTCAATGCGGTTGATATCCGGTTCTGCCAGATAGCCGCGGAAGCTTCGCGGTCGGCACACGTCTCGTCGTCTGCGTCGTCACCGTTGGGCACGCCAACCTCACCGGTGTCGGATACATCGAAACCATCGGCGAGGATGCGCGAGACCTCGGACAACACGAGGTCGCGAGCGGGCACTAGTTCGCGATTGGCGTTGGCCGCGGTGGATGCGAGCGCGTGCAGCACCGCGCAGACCTCGGCGGCATGATCGGCATTGGCTGCGATGGTTCGCTTCGCGGCCTGTTGGCCGCGGCCCGACCAGGTGCTCGTCGACAGCAGCGCGCGGTCGATCATGCCGGCCGCATTGGTGATCGCCTGAGCGTTCGCGGTCGCGATCGCCGCTGCGGCAATGAGTTCATCGAGACGCCAGCCACGTAGCGCGGAGATTGTGGGGCGCATTGTCACCGCCTAGAAAATCGCACTGAATACACCCGCACCGTGCCGGTCGACGTGCTTCAACTGGGCGGCAGCGGCGACGGCGGAGCGGCCGCACTCGTCGAACCGTATTCCGACGCCCGCAGTTGTGGTGGTCGCCGGTGCGATACATGCTGCTAGTGAAGTGAACGTGTCTCCCGACGTCGAGGTCGGGCGCAGGCCGGTGAAGTCGAGTTCGCCGACAATCGATCCGGCTATCGTCGCGATCTTCCCGAACGATTCGACGCGTTCGGTTTCCAGCGCAACCGCGCTCCCGTGATCGGCAAAGGTCATTGGGTCCCTCCCTCGACGCGCGGGCGTGCGTCGCCTCGTCCTATACAGACGCGCACGGAGCCAACTCGGTTCCATCGGATTTGCGGACGTAGACTCCTAACTGTGAGCGCCGACGACGTCATCGAATCGATCCTGCGCGACTACGACACGATCACCGTGGTCGGAGCGAGTGCCAATCCCGCCAAGGCGGCCAACGAGATTCCCGCCTATATGAAGGACCGCGGTTGGCGGATCATCCCGGTCAACCCACATGCTGACGAGATCGTCGGTGAACCCGTGTATCGGACGCTGGCCGATATTCCCGAACAAGTGGGTCTGGTGGATGTGTTCCGGCCGTCCGACGACGCGGTCGAGATCGCACGTCAAGCGGTGGCCGTCGGCGCGAGTGCCCTGTGGCTGCAGTTGGGCATTCGCTCGGCGCAAGCTCGGGAGATAGCGCAATCGGCTGGACTGCGCTACGTCGAAGATCGCTGCCTCATCATCGAACAGCGGCGTACCGGCATCGTCCCATCGGGAGGTGCACGATGAGCGCCTTGGTCATTGTCGTCATCGCGTTGGTCCTCGCCGTGCTGGTTCTGGCCGGCGTTGTGTGGTTTGTGATGGATTCCAACAACCGAGTCCGGCGGTTCGCCAGGTCGACCGATCTGATTCCCGGACAGCCGGGTCGCGCGCCAGCCGAATGGGCCACCTCCACAGCGGCGGAAGCCCAACTGCACCAACGCATCCGATACGCTATCGCCGACGTTCACCAGGCGCCGGGAGCCCATTCGACGCCGGAGGTAATCGCGGCACGCGATGATCTCGACAAGGCCGTATTCGAACTCGACGATCAGCTCATCGCTGTCGGCGAGATGGCCGATGAGGGGGCAATCGGCGTCATCGACTCCCGCGTCGTCGAGAAGGACGATGACGACGAGGACCACGAGCCCGACCGTGTCGAGCAAGCGGCGAAGGCGGCAGAGGGGATCGACAGCCCCAAGGCACGGAAACTGCGTGCCATCGAGCAGACCATCTTGGTGTTGGAGGCGCTGCCCAAGAAGATCTGGGACGCGCGGCCTGACGCCGCGGTCGCGGACCTCAATTCAGTGGCAAAGGTCTTGCGGGGTAAGTAGTTTCGTCTCGGCCTTGTGTTTGAGCGCGCTCGAACACATAGCGTTCGCGGTATGACTACACAACAGCAGACCTGGATCATCACCGGCGCGACTCGCGGTTTCGGCTATGCACTCACCCTCGAGGCCTTGCGACGCGGCGACAACGTGGTGGCCGCGGTCCGGCGTCCGACAGCACTTGACGAAATCGTGGCGGAGTGGCCAGGGCGCGTGGCCGTTTGTGAATTCGACGCCGCGTCCACCGACGGTGTCGACACCGTCGTTGATATCGCTCGCGAACGGTTCGGAAATGTCGACGTGCTGGTCAACAACGCTGGCCAGGGAATCGTCGGCGCGGCAGAGGAAGTCAGCGAAGCCGAACTGCGCGCCGGTATGGATCTCCATCTGCATGTTCCGGCAGCGCTCGTGCGCGCGGTGTTGCCGACGATGCGAGCGCAGGGATCGGGCACTATTGTCCAGATGAGCAGCCAGGGTGGCCGACTATCCTTTCCAGGTATCGGGGCCTACTCGGCAGGAAAATTCGCTCTCGAAGGGTGGTCAGAAGCTCTTGCGGGTGAAGTCGCGCCGTTTGGAATCCGCGTGATGCTGGTGGAGCCCAGCCGATTTCGCACGGCATTCAACGAGCCCGATGTATTACGAGTCGTCGAGCGGAGCTCGGTCTACGGCGATCTCCTCGATGACGTTCGGGCAAATATGGCTGCGGGAGACGGTGTGCAGGAAGGTGATCCAGCGCGCGCCGCCCGGATAATCGCCGATGTGGTGCATGGTCCCGACGTTCCACTGCGACTACCGCTGGGAGCCGAAGCGGTACGCCGGATTGACGGGTCCCATCGAGCCGGTCTGGCAAATGTGGAACGCTGGGCCGAGACAGCCGTGGCGGCGGACTTTCCGGGGGTTCCGGCCTCTGTGCGGCCGTTCTGAACGGCCTAGGCTGAAGAGATGGTGGATTCGCATATGGCATCGGAACGGACTGTGTCGTCATCCACTGACTTGATGAATCGGGCATTGGCGGCGCTTGGTGAGCTTGGCGGCCCGGTGACATTTCCGGTCGCTTCGCTTGCCCCGGCTTCGGTCGAGGCGATTCATCGGCTCACCGAGACCGGCGACTCCGCGGAACCGATGACCATCGCGGAAGTATCGGAACTGTTGACGGTGTCGGCGCATACCTTGCGCTATTACGAACGTGCGAATCTGGTTGACGTCGAGCGTGATTCGCGCGGACATCGGATCTATTCACCGGAAGCGGTCCGGCGGTTGGTGTTCTTAACTCGAATGCGGTTGTCGGGCATGCCGATGCGCGATCTGCAGCATTACGTCGCGTTGGTCGACGCGGGGGCCGAAACAGTACCCGAGCGGCTGGATATGCTGATCGAACATAGGGACACCTTGCGCAGGCAGATTCGAGAGCTGACGCTCTCATTGGTCGCCACCGAGTACAAGATCGCGACCTACGGCGGCCATGCGGGCGAGTGATGTCTACCAGCAGGTTATTCGGCAAGCTCGATGAGCTTGGCCACCGTGTTGAGGTTGCGGCCGGTTCCCTGGACACCGAGGCCGCGCGCGATGACACTCGCGGTGAGTTTCGATTGTCCGGCGCCGTCGGCGTAGCGGATATGAAGATTGTCGCCGATGACACGCACCACTTCCGTCGGGAACTCGCGCGCCTCAAATTCCTTGACCGCCTTGGCTTCTGGCGTTCCAGCCAGTGCGTAGAGGTAGGAGAACTTGGCCTCGATCACCTTGAAAGGATGGGCGGTTAACGCTTGACTGAGTTGCGTTGGGGTGCGGCTGATGACTTCGCGGAAGTAGCCGAATTGGGTTTCGATCGCCTTCTCCAGCTTGCGGTCGAAGTCGTCGAAATCGCCCGGCGGGGTGTACAGCAGGTTCCCCGAGGCGATGTAGGTAGATACTTCGGAGGCGCCGAGTTCGCTTGCGATTTCCCGTAATTGGGCCATCGGTAGTTTGGCGCCGCCAACGTTGACTGCGCGAATGAGTGCGATGCGCTCGGACATGGAGTTGAATTCTATGTCGTCGGAACCTTGTTTACGAGCGGCCTGCCGTATTCGCCCGTGGCGGCCTGCGGATAACGGCCAGTCTGCCGGAGCAGACGATCATCACGATCAGTGCGCCACCGACCGCGACGAGCCCAGGTATCGACAGCATTGAGCGCGTAAACGGCGTGAATGATTCAACGCCCAGTTGTTGGACGAAGTCGGTATAGAACAACTGGGGGATACACACGATCGTGGCGACGACTATCAGCGCGACGATCGACGAGACTGTCGCGACGGTGTTCATCAGGCTGATCGTTGTTCGGGGAGTAGGGGCGATCGCGGCCATCGCGGCGACGATTGTCAGCGCCGCGGCGACCACTATCGTCCAGCCGAAAGGATTGACATCCAATATCGCGCTGGAGTGCGAAGCTTCCGGCCCACGCATACGTCCGAGGCCGGTCCAGGCGAAGGTGCCGTCGGCTGCGGACAAATCGATCCACGGCATCATCGTCAGCGCGCCGGCGATCATCGCCGCGACAATTCCCACGGCACACAGCAGTGGTCGGGACGATAGGCGCATCGGTCGCAAAGTCAACGTACGGGGTGACCCGACGTCGTTGGCATTCGTCGTCGGCGACAGAACAGTTCCACCGCTGTGTCGCATCAGAACCTCCCCGGTCGCGAACTATTTCTTTAGGCGAGGTTACGACCGAACGGTCGACGGCACACAAATGTGTCGACTGTTTGACGGACATCGAGCGCGGCCATGCGCCTTCGGAACATTAGTAGGCTCGGAGTGTGACTACCTGGCATGGCGACGAACTGGATCTCGATGCGTACTTCGCGCGGACTGGCTTTGACGGCAGTAGGGCGCCGACGCAGGCGACGCTTGCGGCATTACATCGCGCCCACACGACGTCGATCCCATTCGAGAACCTCGAGATAATGCTGGGCCGACCAATCGCGTTGGACCTAGAAACATTGCAGGACAAGATGATTCGGCGTGCTCGCGGCGGCTACTGCTATGAGCACGTGACGTTGTTCGCGGCGGTTCTTGAGCGGCTCGGATTCCGCTTCACCGCGCTGAGCGGTCGGGTCACGCTGGGCGCGGACACGGTGCGGCCGGCGACCCACGCTCTGATCGTCGCGGAATTCGACGATGGCCGCCAATGGTTATGCGACGTCGGCTTTGGGCGTGGTCCCCTGGAACCGGTCGAGTTGATCGAGGGGTATGAGGTTGATCAGGATGGTTGGCGCCTGAAACTGTCGTCGACGCCGCTGGGTGGGGACGCGGAAGTATTTCATCCTACGCAGTGGACCCTCTGGCAGCGTTCGACCGTCGATGGTGAGGTCGGGTGGCTTGACCGGCATGTCTTCACCCTCAACCCGCAGTATCCGATCGACTACGCGGTCGGCAACCACTTTGTATCGACGTCCCCACGCTCGCCCTTTGTCACCCGTCCATTCGTGCAGCGATTTACGTCTTCGGCGCAGTACACTCTCGATGGAACCAATTGGGCAACAACAGATCCCGATGGTTCGACGGTCGAGCGCACCGTTGATGTTGCCGATATTCCGGCGTTACTCACCGACACATTCGGCATCGAACTGGAAACGGCCGATGTGGCGGCGCTACTCGACTGGATGCGTTCGCGCCCGTAACGTCGCGCCCGCGAAAATCGTCCGAATAGATTGCGGCTGAGGGCAATATGCCCTCGGTAAGGTGTTATTCGGACGATTTTCCCGACGTCGTCGTCGTTCCGGCGCGGGGGCATTACGGCTTGCTGGCCCGCGCAAGCTCCGCAAGTGCGTCGATCCCGGATCGAGCGCTGGCTTGATAGAGATCGCTCATGTCCAGCGTGAATAGATAGCGGCCTGGATCGCCGCTGGCAGTCACTGTAATTGCCGTGCTGGATCGTCTGACCACCAATTTCACCGGCATATTCGCGCGGACCGATTTGAACAGGATCCCTTTCAATCGCAGATTCAGCCGAGATCCGCGCGTTGCCACCAGGTGCGACTCATCGTGTGCGGCTACTTCCCAGCCAGCATCGTGTAAGACTTCTGCGGCCTGATCCAACGTAAACGCTCCGGCAGGCCAAACATCTTCGTGCACTGTTGTATTGGGCATCGACTCCCCCTCAATATGCCGAGAAACTCAGATCTTCGATAGATCCGTCTTGATCAACATTACGTTGTAGTCTTCCCACCGGGAGGCCACGAAGTAGAGATTCTGGCCGGTAGAGCGGGGGTGAATATAAGGCGCGTATAGCCCCTGAGTTTGGCTGGCCGGCACGATGACTCGCGGATTGCTCCATGGCCCGGTCGGCTTGGGGGAGGTGCGGATAACGACGCTACCGCCGCGAGCCGCGAGCATGACGTATTTCTTCAGGTAGTTGTTATAGGCGATCGATAACTCGCTCACCGGTTCGTGTATCACTCGTCCGGCCGTGGCAGAATCCCGGGACCAGCGCCCGTTGGTTCCACCACTGTAGTACTCGTAGGCATTGATATTGGTGAGTTGCGACGCCGGGACGCGCGAGAGGAACATCGCGCCGTACCGGCCGTTGGGCGTCCCATATTGGTAGACCCACGGTCCGACTCGTAGGAACGCGCTCACTTGGAAGCGTCCTTGGCCGGTTCGGAAATGCGGATTACCGGGGATATTGAGTTCGTAATTGGAACGTGCCGTATTCCAGTCGATCGCCCAGTGCTGTCCGTTGTCTCGGGAGACGGCTAGTGCGGAGTAGTTGGTCACCCATCGTCCGGGCGGACCCCAGTTGTGAATCGACATGAAGCTCACATACTGGACGCCGTTAACCGAGATGCCGGCGGTCGGGATCATGCCGATCTCGATATTCTTCACACCAACCGCGTTCACCATCGGCTGGGCGAAGGTCGGATGCGCCGACGTCACCGATGCGCCGGAGAAGATGTTCCCGACCTGAGCGTTGTTGAAGGTGATGCCTTTCGACAGGTCGCTGTTGCCGTTGGAACGCAGCATCGTGTTGTGCCGCCAAACCATCTGACCCGCGCATTTGCCCCAGGTATCGCCGAAGGCCATCAGTACCTGGCCCGAGCCGTTATCCCACGGCACACCGACGTCGGTCGAGGTGATGGAGAAACGTTTGTCCGTCTTGGCGGTGCTGCGCGGTCCGGTCACCCAGGAGACCGTCTGTGATGGGCCGGACGTCAATTTCAATAGCGGTTGCTGTGGCTTCTTGCCGCCCGCTCGATAGCTACCGAAATCAAGACTGCCCAGCCCGATCTCGCTGGAGCCCGAGCTACCGGTATTTCCGATGTCGCTGCCGACGATCCCGGTGGCATTACACGGTGAGGCGGCTGCCTGCGGCGCCACGACGGTTGCCGTGGTCAAAACGAGCCCTATGGTGGCCAGGCCCGCGGCGGCGGTACGCGTGATGCGCATCGGCATTCCCCTCAATAACGGTGCGCTTCGGATCGCGCGAGTCGAGAAACTTCTGTGAACGATGAGACTCCAGAGGCTGGTGAGGCGTCAATGGTTCTGCTCGGATCGTCACACATGTGTGACCCTGCCACGAATGTCATTGTCGTACAATCCGCGGCGGTCCGATCGGCCGGAAATGGCGATATCGAGCTGATTGAACGTGCGCCTCAGTCACGAGTTGCGACGACGAAGGTGCGCCGGAACGGCAGCGGCGTGCCCCAGTCGCGGGGTGGGAAGGCAGTGCGAAGAGCCGCCCGATAGTCGGCGATGAACTCATCGCGTAGTTGAGGGGCGTCAGCCAGGGCGGCGAGATATGGCCGTAGCCGGGTGCCGCTAACCCACTCGTATACCGGGTCCTCGCCCCGCAGAATATGCAGATAGGTCGTCGACCACGCGTTGACCGCGAATCCGCGTGGTGCGAAGAAGTCGGCGTAGTCGGTCGGCGGCATCGGATCGAATGAGCGAATCTCGTCGAAGCGTCCGGCGAACCTGGGCTCCGCGGCTAGCTCATCGAGCAGCCGATGCGTTGGCCGGTCCGCGTTGTCGGGTACGCCGATGGCGATGGTGCCGTCTGGCGATAGCCGGGTGAGTAGACGCTCGATCGTGGCGAACTGGTCCGGCAGCCATTGGAACGTGGCGTTGGAGACCATGATGTCCACGGGGTCGGTCGGCAGCCACGATGATGCGTCGGCCAGCTCGTACCGGACTCCCTCGTCGGTGTTCTCCGCTCTCGCGCGCTCGACCATCGGTGCCGACGAATCGACACCGACAATCGCGGCACTCGGCCAGCGTAGGCGCAGGTACCGCGTCAAATGCCCGGGGCCGCAACCGATATCGGCGATCGACGTGACGGAACTACCGGATTCGGGAATTTGCCCGATCAGATCGAGGAAGGGGCGGGTGCGTTCGTCGCCGAATCGTAAGTACTGGGCGGGGTCCCACGATGCCATGAGTCCACGGTACGGGCGGGGCGTGCGGGCTCGCTACGTCGACCGAGTGACCCGGGTACCGTGACTGCCGTGAGCGACGACATTGTGGAGATCTCGACTGATGGCGCGTGTCTGGGCAACCCCGGGCCCGGCGGGTGGGGAGCGGTACTGCGGTATCGCGGCCATGAGAAGCAGATCTCCGGCGCCGAGGAGGACAGCACCAACAACAAGATGGAGCTAACCGCGGCAATCGAAGGTTTGGCAGCGCTGACCAAACCGTCGACTGTCGTTATCTACACCGACTCGACCTACGTTCGCAACGGCATCACCAAATGGGTCAGCGGGTGGCAGGCGAATGGGTGGAAGACCGCGGCCAAGCAGCCGGTCAAGAATGCCGATCTGTGGCGCCGGCTCGTTGAGGAAGAGAAGCGCCATCAAGTCACCTGGAAATGGGTGAAAGGCCATGCGGGAGATCACTATAACGAGATCGCCGATACGTTGGCGACGTCGGCGGCCCGCGCCCTCCGGGAGGAACAGGAGTGAGCGCGGTACGGGTGGCCTTGGCACCACATGGCGATGACCATCTCGCCGGCGCGATCAAAGAGGTTGGGGCACAAATCGTTCCACTCAGCGAGGCGCGGGTTCTGGTGTGGACCGGTGGCGCCGATGGTTTTCCAGAACTAGCCGATAGCATCGAGTGGGTAGCGCTCAAGACGGCGGGTATCGAAGAGTTCGTGACTGCCGGAGTGATCGACGATCGCCGGCTGTGGACCAATGCTTCGGGTTTCTACGCCGCCGGATGTGCGGAACACGCACTGGGACTGTTGCTAGCCGGGCTACGCCAGATTAACACCGCTGTCCGCTACGGCTGGGATAAGGATCGGATAGATCCCGCGGTGCGCACATTGCGCGGCGCGACCGTCGGCATTATTGGGGCAGGCGGGATTGGCCGCGAGTTGACTCCGCGACTGAAAGCTTGTGGTGCAACGGTTGTCGCGGTGAACAACTCCGGCAGGGAGGTGGCGGGAGCGGACGAAACGGTGCCCGCCAGTCGTTTGGAACAGGTGTGGGGTCGCGTCGACCACGTGGTGTTGGCCGCGCCGTCGACACCGTCGACCCATCACCTGATCAACGACGTCTCCTTGGCCGCGTTGCCATCCCATGCGTGGGTGGTCAACGTGGCACGAGGCCCACTGGTTAACGAGGCGGCCTTGTATCGGGCTTTGATCGCCGGTGAAATCGCCGGTGCCGCAATCGATGTCACCGACCCCGAGCCGCCGGCAGCAGATAATCCGCTGTTCGACCTACCCAATGTGATCATCACGCCGCATGTGGCCAATCCGGCGTCGCGCCTGACCGAGGAGATGGCGCCGTGGCTCGCCGAAAACCTGCGACGGTTCGCGGCGGGCGACGAATTGATCTCGCGAGTGAGCGCGGAGCGCGACTACTGACACGCCGCGTCTAGGCCGTGCGGGCAACCGCACGGCCGTAGACCAGGTCGACTCCGCCCCATACGCCGTCCAGGTGATTGTCGATGCCGAACTCGAGGCAGTCCTGGCGCAATGGGCAGTTTTCGCACAACTGCGCAGCGGTGTCATAACTTTCGCTCGGAAACGGGAACCACAGCTCGGGCTGCGCATGTCCGCTGCACCGTGCCTGGTCCCACTCGATTTCGGTGGACGGAACGAGCAGCTGCGTCAGCGCTCGCAGCAGTTGAGTGTCCCGTGGGCGCCGACCCATTATTCCTCCTTCGATAGTTGTCGACTCAGGTAACGAGTGCGTACACCTGACGTTGGTGGTGCTGCCACGGGTCGTATACCTGTGGGTCGATCTGCAGGGTCATGCCCGCTTCACGTGGTGTACGAGCTGCCTTGTACGCGTTGCATTTTGAGCAGCATGCGACCAAGTTCCGCCAGGTTGAGCCGCCGCCCCGACTCGAGGGTTGGACGTGGTCGACAGTTGCCGCCGGCTTGCCGCAGTATCCGCACGTGCGTGCGTCACGGGCGAGAATCGCGGCATTGGGTGCGTGGGTTTCCGGTGTCGCGTTGGTCCAGGGGCGGAAGGCGTTGCGTCGCACGGCAATCACCTGGTGAATAGCCAGCGTGGTACTCGGCGAGTGCACGACCTTCGCGATCGGCGCGCTAGGCAGATTAACCGCGTCACCGGCGACCAACAGCGTTGCCGCGCGTTGCCACGGCACGGTGGCAAGCACCTGCAATCCGGGGTTGGTGATGAAGATGATCATTGTGGTGAGCTCTCTGTTCTCGTGGGTGTTAGCGGCCGAGCGCACCCGTCGAGAGTTAGCTCATGTGGTGCGGCAAGGGGCGATATCGCCAAAAGTATTGCGGCGCAGCAGATAGACCGACGATGTGTCGGCCAGTCGTTCGCGCTGCGGTCGCGGCCACATTCCACGGTGCGGGTGGGCGGACACGTCGATCATCTCCTTCGCTGCTTATCGGGGCTCGGCATTAACCGAGACATAGTGACACGAGAGGATCGAACTTGTCGCGCGATTTTCTGCCGACGTCGATTACCTGCCAGGTAATCGACGTCGGCTGATTGTGCCGCGAGTATGGGTTTACGCGCTTCGAGATGCGAAAACGTAAGCACCCGAGAGGATTTCAGCCATGTCCCATTCGACCGTCGACAACTATCTGAACACGTGGAACGCCGAACCCGCCGAACGCGAACGCCATCTCGCACAGCATTGGTCGGCCGCGGCCACCTACACCGATCCACTCGGTGCCGCTGCCGGGCGTTCAGAGATAGCGGCGACCATCGACGCGGTCCGGCAACAGTTTGCCGGCCTTGAGTTCTCGCCGATTGGCGACGCGGATTCGCATCACAATCAGACGCGCTTTCGGTGGGGTCTCGGTCCGGCGGGCGGTGAGCCACTAGTGATCGGATTCGATGTCATCGTAACCGACGACGTCGGCCGGATCGCAACGGTTCTCGGCTTCCTGGACAAAGTTCCCGTTGGCTGACCCGGCTATCCCGGGCGGACGTTCTGCGATGCTTGCTCGACGATCTTCGTGATTCGTCGCGTCTTGGTTTCCGGCCGCTTCGCGAAAGCGATCTGAGAGAGCGCGAACTTTCGTGTCGATGGCGGGAAGGCATCCCAGTTCCTGCGGGCGGTGGGAACGGCGTCGAGGGCAGCGGCAAGTTCGGTCGACTCGATGAGGGCTTCGGCGTCATCGAGCAGGGTCCATGCTCCCGACGCCTGTGCCCCGTCGACCAGCGCTTGACCGGCAGGTTGCATCCGGCCGTCGGCCTGCAACTGCCCGACGCGGCGCTTATTGGTTGCCGCCCAAGCACTGCCGGGACGCCGCGGCGTGAACCGCAGCATGGTGTGCGTGTCGTCGAGCGGATTCGCCAAGCCGTCGACCCATCCCCAGCAGAGCGCTTCGCATACTAGATCCTCGTAGGACACCGGTTCAGAACGATTGCGTGCCAATACAACCCACGCTCCAGGTGAGGAATCGTGGTTGGCTGCCAGCCAATCGCGCCACTCGGCACTACTCTGCGGAGTGATTCTCGGCAGTTCCGGCCTGCTCATGTGACAAGCGTAGGCGTCCTACTCGGCCACCGCACCCACGAACTGACTGTTGTAGAGCCGGAAGTACGCGCCCCGCATCGCCAGCAGTTCCTCGTGGTTGCCCTGCTCGACGATGCGACCACCTTCCATCACCAGGATGGTGTCCGCATCCCGGATCGTCGAAAGGCGGTGTGCGATAACAAAACTGGTCCGCCCGCCGGATTCGCCGTTGGCTTGCTCACCTCTCCTCAGACGGGCCATCGCCTTCTGTATCAACAGTTCGGTGCGTGTGTCGACTGAACTGGTCGCCTCATCGAGGATCAGGATCGTCGGTTTAGCGAGGAAAGCCCGGGCAATCGTGATGAGTTGCTTCTCGCCGGCACTGACGCCGCCGCCCTCGTCGTCGATGACGGTGTCGTAGCCCTCGGGCAGCACACGCACGAAGTGGTCGACATGGCTGACCTTGGCGGCTTCGATCACTTCTTCGTAGGAAGCGCTCGGGTCACCGTAGGCGATGTTGTCGAAAATGCTGCCGCCGAACAACCACGAGTCTTGTAGGACCATGCCGGTTCGCTCGCGCAGATCGTCCCGCGTCATGCTCCGGGAGTCGGTGCCGTCAACCTTGATGGTCCCGGAGTCGACGTCGTAGAACCGCATGATCAGGTTGACCAGGGTGGTTTTGCCCGCTCCAGTTGGCCCGACAATGGCGACCATATGTCCGGGCTTGGCAACCAGCGACAAGTTTTCGATGAGCGGTTTGTCGGCTACGTAGCGGAATGACACGTCGTTGAACTCGATGAGACCGCGATCATCCTCGGGGACAACAGGTTTAGCCGGATCTGGACTCTCTTCGGCGGCGTCGAGGATGTCGAAGATCCGCTCGGCCGACGCCACGCCACTCTGCATCAGGTTGAACATCGAACCGATCTGAGTGAGTGGCTGGGTGAACTGACGAGAGTACTGAATGAATGCTTGCACCTCGCCGAGGCTGAGCGATCCTGATGCGACTCGCAGCCCGCCGACGACGGCGACCACCACGTAGTTGACGTTCCCGAGAAACATGATGGTCGGCATGATGATGCCGGAGATGAACTGGGCTCGCCAGCTCGACTCGTAGAGTTTCTCGTTCCGGTCATCGAAGGTGGCTTCCACATGCGCTTGCCGCCCAAAGGCTTTCACGAGTTCGTGCCCGGTAAACGCCTCCTCCACCTGGGCGTTGAGTTGTCCGGTCGATGCCCACTGAGCCATGAAATGCGGCTTGGAGCGTTTGGCGATCTGAGCGGTCGCCACGAAAGCCAATGGAACCGTGAGTATTGCGATCACCGATAGTAGCGGCGAGATCCAGAGCATCATCACCAGAATCGCGATGACGGTGAGAACGGAGTTGAGGAACTGGCTGATGGTCTGCTGCAACGTTTGGGACAGGTTGTCGAGGTCGTTGGTCACGCGCGAGAGCAGATCGCCCCGCGCCGTGGCGTCGTAGTAGCGCAGCGGCAGTCGGTGAACTTTATTCTCGACGGCCGTGCGCAGCTCTTTGATCGAATGTGCGACAACGATATTCAGCAGATACGCGGCCAGCCACGAGAGTAATGACGAACCGGCATAGAGAACTAGCACCCAGACCAGGACCTGACCAACCGCACCGAAGTCGACCCCGACGCCGGGCGTGAGATCCATCGACGAGACCATATCGGCGAAGGTATTCTGGCCGCCTTCGCGAAGACCCTGCACCGCTTGATCTTTGGTGATCCCGGCGGGCAGTCTGCCGCCGATGACCCCGTTGAAGATCAGGTCGGTGGCATGGCCGAGAACCTTCGGGGCGTATGCGGTTAGGACGACCGACGCGACAATCGACGCGAGAACGGTGCTCACTGCCGCGCGTCGCTTGCCGAGTAATGTGAGGAGCCGGCGTACCGACGGACCGAACGAGCGTGCCTTTTCGGTCGGCGGACCGCCCATCGGGCCGGTCATGAGGTCACCGCCAGTTGAGATTCCGCGATCTCCGCGTAGGTAGCGCAGTCAGCCAGTAACTGATCATGCGTCCCGATTCCGGTGATCTTGCCGTTGTCCAGAACAATGATCTGATCGGCATCGATGATCGTTGAGATTCGTTGCGCGACAACGATAACCGCGGCATCGCTGGTGACCGGCCGCAGCGCGGCACGCAGTTTGGCGTCGGTCGTCAGATCGAGGGCCGAAAATGAGTCGTCGAAGAGATAGACCGAAGGTTTGCGTATCACCGCCCGGGCGATCGCGAGGCGTTGGCGCTGGCCACCGGAGACCGTGGTACCGCCTTGCGAGACGGCGGTATCGAGTCCGTCGGGCATCGCCGCGACAAAGTCATCGGCCTGCGCCACGCGCAGCGCGGCCCAGATCTCGTCGTCGGTGGCGTCGGGTTTGCCGTGCTTCATATTGGCGGCGATGGTTCCCGAGAACAGGTACGGCTTCTGCGGTACCAACCCGATGACCGAACGAAGACTCTCCGGATCGAGTGCGGTGACGTCGGTGCCGCCGACGCTGACTGTGCCCGACGTCGTATCGATGAGCCGTGGAATCAGATTGAGCAGCGTTGTCTTGCCAGAGCCGGTCGACCCGACGATCGCGGTGGTCGTGCCGGGCGCGACGGTGAAGGAAATGCCTTGCAGCACAGGTTCGTCAGCGCCTGGATAGCGGAACTGCGCAGCGTCGAAGCTGACCGTTGACGGCTTGGTCGCGAAGCCGATCGGTGCGCTCGGTGGACTCACCGAGGTCTCGGTGGCCAGGACCTCGGAGATGCGTTCGGCACAGACGGCGGCGCGGGGAGCCATCATGGCGAGGAAGGATGCCATCATCACCGCCATCATGATCTGCATGACGTAGCTCATCATCGCGGTCAGCGCGCCTATTTCGACCGAGCCATCAGAGACTTGATGCCCGCCGATCCAGATGATTCCGACGATGGTGACGTTGGTGATCAGCATGACCGCGGGGAACATCAATGCCATCATCCGGCCGACTCGCAATGTCGCGTCGGTGAGTTCGACATTGGCGGCGTCGAAGCGGGCCTTCTCATGGCGTTCGCGGACGAACGCCCGCACCACGCGGATGCCGGTAATCTGTTCGCGCAGAATGCGATTGATGTTGTCGATTCGCGACTGCATCGACCGAAAGCCGGGAATCATCCGAGCGATAATGACGGCCATCGTCAGACCGAGCACTGGCACGGCGACAGCCATGATCCACGACATCCCCGGCGCCACATGGATACCCATCGCGACGCCGCCGATACACATGATCGGGGCCATCACGAGAATCGTCATCGACATCGAGGCCAGCATCTGGACCTGCTGAACATCGTTGGTGGTTCGAGTTATCAACGAGGGTGCGCCGAACCGGCCGACTTCGCGTGCCGAGAAGCTGTTGACGCGATGGAGAAGGTCGTGGCGAATGTCCCGGCCGGCACCGAGTGCGGCGCGTGACCCGAAGTACAGCGAGGTAACCGAACAGATGACCTGAGCGAGGGTGACAATCAGCATTATCCCGCCGATGCGGAGAATGTAGCCGGTGTCGCCGGTCGCTACGCCGTTGTCGATGATGTCGGCGTTGAGGGTTGGCAGATACAGCATTGCCGCGGTGGCAACTAGTTGCAACGCGATGACTGTCGAGATCTCGCGGCGGTAATTGTCCAGGTAGGAGCGGAGGAGTCGGCTCAGCATGGGGCACTCACTTGATCGACGGTAGCAACGAGTACCGACATGTGCCGCACCATTTTCGGCATGACGTCGGGAACGCGACGTTTGCCCGAGAATTGGCCTAGAACCTGTTCTAGTTTCATGGCACAGTGATGGACATGATTCTCGACAAATTCCGTATCGATGACACCGTTGCGATTGTGACCGGCGCAGGGCGTGGCCTCGGTGCCGCGATTGCCGTCGGATTCGCGCAGGCCGGTGCCGACGTCGTCATTGCCGCCCGCACACAGTCCGATCTCGACGACGTTGCCGCTCAAGTCTCGGCGGCCGGTCGACGCGCGCATATCGTCGCGACTGACCTCGCTGATCCCGATGCGGTCGCGGCACTCGCCGACGTCGCCGTCGAACAATTCGGGCGGCTCGACACCGTCGTCAACAATGTCGGCGGCGCGCTACCGAGACCGCTACTCGACACCAAACCGAAGCACCTCGCCGATGCCTTCAACTTCAACGTCGCTACCGCGCACGCGTTGGTGCGTACCGCTGTGCCGCAGATGATTTCGACGGCAGAAGGCGGATCCATCATCAACATCACCTCCGCCGTCGGGCGGCTGCCGGGCCGTGCGTATGCCGCCTACGGGACGGCGAAGGCGGCGCTGGCGCATTACACCCGACTTGCCGCGGCAGATCTCAATCCGCGGGTACGAGTGAATGCCATTGCCCCCGGGGCGATCCTGACGTCGGCGCTACAGGTAGTCGCCGACAACGACGAGATGCGGGGCGCCATCGAATCGGCGACTCCGCTGCGCCGACTGGGCGACCCCGATGACATCGCGGCAGCCGCGCTCTACCTGGCCTCGCCGGCAGGTGCCTACGTGACCGGGAAGGTCCTGGAGGTCGACGGCGGATTACTGACGCCGAATCTGGATCTGCCGATTCCGGACGTTTAGGACGTCGATGCCGACTGGAATCTGCGGCGTCGTCATCGGCGATGGGTGTCTACCTTCGCGGCGAGCCGACACGCAGGTACCAGTCAGTCGTGCCTATTGCGCGGTCAGCGCGACTGCGGCTTCGCCGGTGTAGGACAGGAAGGTGAACGACTCGGTGAAGTACAGGTTCACCACGTCGCCGTCGTGCGAGTCGTAGCCGATCGAGACGTCCTGGCCGATCGTCAGCTCAAAATCGCCGCCGCGGGTGCTCACCGCGAATGCGCCGGTGATGGCCGGTGCCCAGACAATGTCGCCGGTCACCACCCGTTGCAGGTGCTGCAGAATCGGATAGCCGTGGTTGGAGGTCTCGTTGACCAGCGAGTAGACATCGGCGGAGAGGGCGAGTGAGTAAGGTCCGTCGACCGACGCCAGGCGCAGCCGGGCCAACGCCTGACTCACCGCTTCCGGATAGTCGCGAACGTCGGAGGGCAGGGCGATACTCGATGCTCCGTCGGCGCTGGCGATTCCGGTGATGCCCGCGGCCTGGTATCCGTCGAAGATCGCGCGGTCTTCGGCGAGCGCGAGTTCGCGCGCGGCATCGACAACCGGGTCCCAATTGCTGTCCTGCGCACCACGATCGACGTCGTCGATGGCTTCGCGCGTCACCGAGAACGGCACCTTCAACTCGACGAGCGGCTGGGTATGGCGCAATGACGCGACGATGCCGGTGCCGGGTGAATCGATCTTGGAACGGTGTCCGATAGTCACCGAGGCGACGTCGAGGCCGAGTGGGCCCTTTACGTCGACGAGTCGCCGACCTGCGACATTCCGTTTGAACGACCTCGATGCCTCTTCTTCGATCGCCTCCCAGGCCGCGCTCGAGATCGGCGCGAGTTCGCGATGCAGGTTATTCATGTGCTGCCTCCTGTGGTGGATGTATCAGGTGATCAGTGCAAAGAGCCGATGCCGAGCGATCCATCACTCGGCTTGGTAGGTGAATCTGGTTGTGCCACAACCTCTTCTGGTGCCGCTGGCAGATCGTCGAGAAATTCGACGCTGGGCGCGAAGTACTGGCTGCCAGTGACCGCGGTGGTGAAGTCGAGTAGCCGATCGTGGTTGCCCGGCGGATCGCCGATGAACATGTTCGACAGCATCCGTTCGGTGACCGTCGGGGACGCCGAATAGGCGATGAACAGCGTGCCGCGCTCACCGGACGCGTCGCCGTAGGGCATATTGTCGCGGACGATTTGAAGTTGATTGCCGTCGTCGTCCTCGATCACATTGAGCGCGATATGTGAGTTCGTGGGCTTCACCTCATCGTCGAACTCGATATTCTCCAGTTTGGTGCGGCCGATCGCCGCTTCCTGGTCAGCGGTACTCAGGTCATTCCACGCGGCGGTGTCAGTTACATACCGCTGGATGGTGACATGGCTGCCGCCGGCGAAGTCAGCATCTTCGTCGCCCACCGTGATCGCGGTGACGGCGGCCGCGCCGACCGGGTTCTCGGTACCGTCGACAAACCCGATGAGGTCGCGCAGGTCGAAATAGCGAAAGCCATGCACTTCGTCGACGACGGTTACCGAATCCCCCAGTTGTTCAACAACTTTCGTTGCGACCTCGTAGCACAGGTCGAACTGGTCGGCCTTGATATGCAACAGAATGTCGCCGGGTGTGGATGGCGCAGTGTGCGTCTCGCCGACCAGCTCGATGAATGGGTGCAGCGCTGCCGGCCGCGGACCGGTGAACAGCCGATCCCAGGCATCTGAACCGATGCCGACGATCCCGGCCAATGCCGACTCGGGTGCCCGAGAGGACACCGATCGCACTAAGCCTGCGAAGCCACCCAGCACGTCACGGACTGTTTCGACGCCGTCGTCGTTGATGCACAAGACAAGGAAGACTGCGCTCTTGGTTTTTCGGGTGAGAATGGTCTGCCCGGTCGTTGATCCGGAGTTCACTGTGACCACTCTAGTACGTCTCAGCGTGCGGCGTGTCGCCCCGCCGCCCGACCGGAGAAGATGCAGCCGCCGAGGAAGGTTCCTTCCAGTGCGTTGTATCCGTGGACGCCGCCGCCGCCGAAGCCGGCGACTTCTCCGGCTGCGTACAGGCCGGCCAATGGTGTTCCGCCAGCACGCATCACCTGCGAATCGAGGTTGGTTTCCAAGCCACCCAACGTCTTCCGAGTCAAGATGTTGAGCCGAACCGCGATGAGCGGGCCATGTGCCGGGTCGAGTAGTCGGTGTGGTTTGGCTACCCGAACTATCTTGTCCCCCAAGTACTGTCGGGCGTTCGTCACTGCCATCAGCTGCGCATCTTTGCTGTATTTGTTGTCTAACTGAGCATCTCGCGCGCCGACGATCTGTTCGATGTGACTCAAATCGAGTTGTGGGCCACGCGCGATGGCATTCATCTTGGGTACAAGCTCGGCAAGGTTGTTTCCGACGACGAAGTCGACGCCGTTGTCGACGAAGGCCTGTACCGGTCCGGGTGCGCCTTTGGCGAGACGACTCTTGGCGGCGAACCGCAGGTCCTTGCCGGTGATATCGGGATTCTGCTCGGACCCCGAGAGTGCGAATTCCTTCTCGATAATCGACTGGGTGAGGATGAACCACGAATAGTCGTAGCCGGTCGCCAGGATCTCACGCATCGTCGAGTTAGTGTCGAAGCCCGGAAAGTTGGGCGGCGCAAGCCTATTGCCGTTGGCGTCGAGCCAGAGCGACGACGGGCCGGGAATGATGCGAATGGCGTGGTTGGGCCAGATCGGATCCCAGTTGTGGATACCCTCGGTGTAATGCCACATCCGGTCGCGGTTGATCAGGTGCGCCCCGGCATCTTCGGCGATGCCGAGCATGCGGCCATCGACATAGGCGGGCACACCCGAGATCATGGTTTTCGGAGCGGGGCCTAGGCGCTCGACCGGCCAGTTTTTGCGCACCAGGTCGTGATTGTGGCCAATACCGCCACTGGTGACGATTGTTTTCGGGGCGCGAAACTCGAAGTCGGACACGACGGTTCGCGACGAGGCTACGCCGCGTTCGGTGTCCGAGTCCTCCAGCACAGATCCGCGAACTCCGACGACGGCGCCGTCATCGACAATCAGCTCATCGACCTGATGGCGAAACGCGAAGTGCACAAGCCCTTTTCGCTCGGCTTCTAGTACCGGTTCGGCGAAGACTCGGACCACCTCGGGCCCGGTTCCCCAGGTGAGGTGGAAGCGGGGCACCGAGTTGCCGTGGCCGTCGGCGAATCCACCGCCGCGCTCGGCCCAACCGATGACCGGGGTAATGCGTAGACCGAGGTCGTGTAAATACTGACGCTTCTCGGTCGCGGCGAATCGGACGTACGCGCGTGCCCACTGTCGAGGCCAGTTGTCCTCGACGTCGCGATCGAAGCTAGCCGACCCCATCCAGTCCTGCAGCGCCAGCTCCTCGGAGTCGTGAATACCGAGTCTGCGTTGTTCGGGGGTATCGACGAGAAAGAGCCCACCGAGCGACCAAAATGCCTGCCCGCCAAGGTTTTTACGATTCTCCTGGTCGACGACTAGCACTCGTCGGCCGGCTTTGGTGAGTTCGTAGGTTGCGACCAGGCCGGCTAGGCCGGACCCGACGACGATTACTTCGGGATTGTCCACGTGTCAGACCTGCACTTCCGAATAGCGATGGAACCACGGTTGCGCGGTTTCGAGTTGTGCTGCGAGTGAAAGCAGCCCGCCGTCGGCGCCGAGTCGGCCGACGAACTGCACGCCAAGGGGGAGCCCGGCCTCGGTCCAGTGCAACGGAACACTGATCGCTGGTCGGCCGGTGAGGTTGGCCAATTGGGTGTAGGGCACCCAGCCGAGGCTCTGCGAGATGAGATCGTCGAGAATACCGCTGAGAGACAACAGTTTTCCGGCGTGCACGCGCGAGATCACCCGGGATGCGCGTTGTAGCAACGGCGCTGTCGTGGTCTCGCCGACGGTGAGCGGTGGGGTGGCCAACGTCGGGGTAAGAAGAAGGTCGTAGTCGCTGTGGAAACGCTCGAGCGAGAGTACGTACTTGTTCACATTGTCGAGCGCCGTGAACGCGGCCACCACACCGCCGGACCGACCCAATTCGGCGATGGCGAGCGTGTCCGCCTCGAAGTCGGAATCGCTAGCGCCAGTGAGTTCGCGAGCCTGGGCCACTTCGGTCGCCAGCACCGCGAACCAAATGGTGAGAAAGTCGCGGGCCAGCGCCCCGTCGTCATAGGGCGGCTCGACCGGCTCGACATGATGGCCGAGGTCGGTGAGCAGTTTCGCGGTATTCTCCACCGCGGCAACAGCTTCCGGATGTGGATTAGCGTTGATGGCCGACCGTGCGGAGAACCCGATCCGCAGACCCGCTGGCACGTTTTTGATCTGCTCGAGGTAGCTGACACCGGGAGTTGCGGTGGGGTACACCGAACCAGCGGTCGGTCCCACGATCGCGTCATAAATGGCCGCCGCGTCGCGGACTGTTCGGGTGACGGCGCCCTGCACGGCCATGCCGAACATTGACTCGCCAGTTGCGGGACCGAAGGGTGCGATGCCGCGGCTCGGTTTGAGTCCGACTAGCCCGTTACACGCTGCCGGAATTCGGATCGACCCGCCGCCATCGTTGGCGCCGGCGGCGGGCACGATGCCCGCGGCGACAGCGGCTCCCGACCCGCCCGACGATCCGCCGGGTGTGTGGTCGGTATTCCACGGATTACGTGCCGGACCCCAGAACTCCGACTCGGTGACACCCTTGGCGCCGAACTCAGGAGTATTGGTCTTGCCGAAGATGACAAACCCGGCGTCGAGGAATCGCTGGGTGATATTCGCGTGTTCGGTCGCGGGGAGTTTGGCTAACGCCCGCGATCCGCACGACGTCGGGTAGCCGCGGTACTCCTGGGCGAGATCTTTGATCAGGAAGGGCACTCCGGCGAATGGACCGCTCGCCGCGCCGCCCGCCTGGACATCGGCCTCGGCGATCTGCGCGACGATCGCGTTGAGTTTCGGATTGGCGATGTCGGCACGCGCCCTGGCGAGTTCGAGCAGTTCAGATGCGCTAACCTCGCCGCTGGCGACGAGGCCGGCGAGTGCGGTGGCGTCGAAGGACTGGTATTCGGAGAGGTCCACGTCACAAAGACTAGGCGACCTGAGCGGAACCTGATCTTTCGGTCACGAAGGTCAACTTGTGATCAACTCGATCAAGAATTGTTCTCCGCCGGCGTTTCGGCAGGTAGTAGCGTTACAGGAGTGTCTTTCGCGGGCGTGGGTGGTTAGTTGCCTTTGCTCGTGTGTTATCGAGCCGTTACACTCCCTAACGACGGGGAGCCCTGGGCCAGTGATGGTCAATCGGATCACCACATGCCCATATGAACGAAGCCTTTTGGTCAGATCGTAAGGACTTAATTAATGTTGAAGAGCGCCCGTAAGCGCATCATGGCCGGCGCACTCGCGTTGGCGTCGGCCGCCGGTGTTGCCGTGGCTGTCGCTCCGCAGGCTCAAGCCGCCGGCAGCACCGAGTATGTGTACTCGGCGTCGATGCACCGCAGTATCCCGGTCCGCATCGTTAGCGCAGGTGGCAGCGGCCCCAAGCCGACGCTGTACGTCCTCGACGGCCTGCGCGCACCGAATAACACCACCGGCTGGCTGCAGAACCGCACCGGCATCGACAATTTCATGGTCGGCAAGGGTGTCAACCTTGTTCTTCCGTTCGGTGGCGGCGGCACTTTCTACAGTGACTGGCTCAGCCGCGACCCCAAGCTCGGCAAGCCGATGTGGGAAACCTTCCTCACCAAGGAACTGCCCGCCTACATGAAGCGCAAGCACAACAGCGACAACCGTCGTAACGGCATCGCAGGTCTGTCGATGTCGGGTACCGCGGCGCTGAATCTGGCTTCGCGTCACCCACGCTTCTACAACTCGGTCGCTTCCTACAGTGGTTACCCGACCGTCACGATGCCCGGCTTCACCCAGGGCATCCAGGTCTCGGTCGCTGAGATGGGTGGCAACCCGACGAACATGTGGGGCTTCTACCCCGCGGGAACCTGGTTCCAGAACGATCCGTTCCTCAGCGCCGGCAACTTGGTCGGTAAGCGCGTGTATGTATCGGCGGGGACCGGTATCACCAGCAAGTTCGATTCGTCGCTCAACCCGACGTCGGCAAACTTCAACCCGGTGAAGTTCTCGCAGATGATCCCCCTGGAGACCGCGGCGTCGATCAGCAGCCAGCTGTATGTGGCTCGTCTGCGCACTCTCGGCGTCAATCTCACCACCAACATCACGCCGGACGGCGCGCACTGGTGGGACTACTGGAACGAGCGTTTCCGCCAGTCGTACTACACCACCTTCCGTCCCGCGTTCTTCGGACGCTGATAGCGGATCTTTAGCAAGGGCCGGTGACCGAAAAGGTCACCGGCCCTTTGCGTTCTATGCGGGCCCCGGGCCGACAGTTGTGCGACGACAGCCACAAGGCTTAATATCTGCGTATGAATGCAGATAGCAGTTCTTGTCGACGTCGGCTCGACGACGATCAGATCGGTCTTGTCGTCGAGGTATTCCGAATGTTGGCCGACGGGACGCGCGTGCGGCTGCTGTGGGCGTTGCGGGACCGCGAAATGTCGGTGACTGAGCTCGCCGCCGAAGTCGGCAAGGCGGCGCCATCGGTGTCGCAGCACTTGGCCAAACTGCGGATGGCACGGCTCGTGAGAACTAGAAGAGAGGGTACGACGATCTACTACAGCATCGAGAATGAGCATATTCGGCAACTCGTCGTCGACGCCGTGCATAACGCCGAGCATGCGAGTCCGGGCGTGCCGCCGCATCACATTTCCGACGCCGGTCTGCGGGCTCTGCACGAGGGTGGTGGCGCATCGTGACCGAGCACGCCCACGAACATCGGCATGGCCTGCTCGCGACGCTCCGGCACGCCGTCGTACCGCACAGCCACGATTCGGTTGATCGGCTCGATGATGCGTTAACCAGCGATCGGGCTGGCATTCGCGCGGTGCAGGTGAGTCTCGTTGTCCTCGTTCTGACCGCGGTGGCCCAGTTGCTGGTGGTCGTGGTGTCCGGATCGGTCGCACTTGCCGCCGACACGATTCACAACTTCTCCGACGCGTTGACGTCGGTCCCGTTGTGGATCGCATTCGCGGTCGGAACACGCAGTGCGACAAGGCGTTTCACGTACGGTTTCGGTCGCGTCGAAGACCTCGCAGGATTGTTCGTGGTGGCGATGATCGCGTTATCCGCGGTCGTGGCCCTCGTTGAGGCGATCCGTCGACTCGTGAATCCCGCTCCGCTGCACCATCTTGGCTGGGTTGCGCTGGCGGGTGTGATCGGCTTCCTCGGAAACGAAGCGGTGGCGCTCTATCGGATCCGTGTCGGGCGCCGGATCGGCTCGGCAGCCTTGGTCGCCGATGGCATGCACGCCCGCACCGACGGTCTCACCTCGCTGGCGGTATTGCTCGGCGCGGGAGGCGTATGGCTCGGCTTCCCGCTCGCTGATCCTATTGTCGGCCTGCTGATTTCGGCTGCCATCCTGGGCGTCTTGTGGACGGCGGGGCGGGAGGTGTTCGGCCGGCTGCTCGACGGCGTCGATCCGCAAATCATCGCCGATGCCGAGTACGCGCTCGTCGAAGCCGGTCTCGGACAACCGCATTCGCTCAAGATGCGCTGGGTGGGGCATCGCCTGCGTGCCGACGTCGAGTTGGATGTCGACGCGAAACTTTCACTCGCCCAAGCACATACGATCGCGCATGATGCGCAGGCGGTGTTGGCGCGGCGAGTGCCGCACCTTGAGTATGCGCTGGTGCACGCTTACCCCGCGCACGCGAATACAGGTACCGCCGTCTAGTGAGACTGGTCGTCGGGATCGACGTGCCGGCGCACCGCAGGCCCGTTCGACTCGTCATCCGAACCGAAATACGTTGGGGTGGTTGAACCGTAGTCGCCGGAATGGCGACCCTGGTAGCCGTCGGCCGGTGGTATCGCCGCGGTGTCATCGTCGTCGGGGCGCGCGTGACGATTCGTCGGTGCGACGTTACTGCCCTGCTCAATCGGCTCGGTGCGTGATGGGTCTGAGCCGTACTCCTGTTGTGTCCCTTGGTTATCGACCGGGTAGGGAGCGCCGGGCGCTTGATACGGCGCGGGTTCACGGGCCCACGGCTCAGTTCCCTGGACCTGAGTGCCGGCATACGGGTCGTAGGGATCGGTCCGGTACGGGCCCGACGGCGGCTGTTGGTCGGCGAACGGCGCCCACCCGGCATCGTCGATGCGTTGGTGCCGGCCGCTCTCGGTCACCGACGACGTATACGGGGAACTACCGTGATCGGTGGGCAGAACTGTTGTCGGTTGCTCGTCAGGTTTGTCCAGTGACACCCCGCCGGCCGCGAAGGCGGCGCCCTCCGGGGCCGGACTATATGGCTGGTCCTGACCGTCGTCACCGCGGTCTTTACGGCGACCGCGCAGGAACAGTAGGAGCCACAAACCGATTAGCAGGACTCCGACGACCGCCAGAATGATCGGCAGGAAGACCCCACCCCACTTGAGCTGGTTCACATAACCCGACGCCTTGTCGGTCTGCCGAGCGACGGTGGCGTCGTCCCATTGGAAGGTGCCTTTGAGGGCGTCGAGTCGAAAGTTCCGGACCGACTCGGGTGTGTCCTCGCTCTGATCGGGGGACATGAAGTACTGATGCTGATCTTCCCGGCCATCGACGATGGTGCCGGTTTTGGGCTCGACGAAGACGTGCCGGGTTGCCTTCGCGTAGCGGTGCAGGGTGACCGAGTCCTTGGGTTTCACATCGCGGCCGGTGATACCCCACCAACTCGCGGGCATCGTCAACATGGTGCCCAGTGCTGCCTCGCCCTGTGCGTTCGCCAGGCCCGATAGATCTGTCTCGGGAACTTCGCTGACGAACTCGTATGTGGTCACGCCTTTGATGACCTTCTCGCCGACGAATTTCGCAGCATTGTCCGAACGGGTATTGAGGTCGTAGTAGAGGTAGTCGCGCTTCTTGACGTCGAAGCCGAACTTGTACTGGAAGCCCTGGCGCGGAGCATCGACCGAAACATCCTTGACCGAGGCTCCTTCGGGGACCGCCTCAAGCTGAATGGATGCGATGGTGCCATTGGGCACCGACGTTTTGCGGTTCACCGAGACTCGGTCGATACTCGCGGTGAGTAGACCGTCGTCGCAAGTTCGTTCGGCGTTGGCGGCACCGACTGTAGGTGTTGCCTCTTTGCCCGACGCGTCGCGAGTCCGCTCAATGACCACCGATTGCGCCGACTGGACCGTTGCTTGGCGTTTGTCCGATGGGTCGACGATGACCGAGCGACGCTGCTGCACGAGGTTGGCGTCGAGTTGGCGAGCTTTGCGTTGGGTCACCGAGCAACGATCGAAGATCACCGCTGGGTAGCGGTTGTTTGAGGTGCCGTCGGCGGCCACGGTCTGTGCGTCAGAGGTGATGTCGAGATCGAGTGGCACGACGCGTAGCTGTGGTACCAGGTAGAACGCCGTTGCGATTGCCGCCATGATGCATGCGACGCCGAAGAAGGCGGGCAATGCTGACCACACTCGTTTCATCGTTCTCCTTGTAGTCGTTGCTGGTGCGCGTGCACACAGTTCGTCCCAGCCTATAGGCAGGCACGTGACATTTGTGACTCCTGTGGTCACTGTTGCCAATTGTTAACTCGGTGCGTGACGCCTGTCGCGTTCGGCTTCCTTCAAGATTCCTGCCATGTAACCGAAGATTTCCTTATCGGCGACTGCCTTCCAGCGCGGAGCCAGGAGCTTCATGTACTTCTCGACGTAGAGCAGTTGTTTGCCGACGAGCACCAACTCTCGCGGGAGACCGAGCGTCGTGTGCCTTGGCGATAACGGCCATCTGCCGACCCAGATCGGTATAGGACATGTCGCTGAGTGCGGTGCCCGACAGCGGCGCGGTCACCTTCTCCAGATCAGACCCGCCCTTGACGGTCGACCCGGGCTTGTGCACCGCCCCGAGCAGAAAGATACCGCGGCCGGCCGAGTCGTAATCCTTCTTGACGATCAGATCGACGACGAGCTGGCGCAGGATCCGACGCGTGCGCGGGGTGAACCGTCCGACGATGCCGAAGTCGAGGAGCACGAGTTTGCCGTCGGCATCGACGAGCACATTTCCCGCGTGCAGGTCGCCGTGGAACAGGCCACCGTGAAACGCCGAATCGAGAAGTGAGAGAAGGAGATTGCGGCAAAGGTCAGTGCCATTGTGTCCGGCTGCGCGGACTGCCGCGGCATCGTCGATCCGCGTCGCGTAGATCCGTTCCATCGTCAGCACGCGTGGCGTCGAGAATTCTTGGTACACCTTGGGAACGCGAACGCGATCGCCGAACGGGCCGGGTTGTAGGCAGTCGAACCACTCTTGCATGGTCGATGCCTCATTGAGGAAGTTCAGTTCGGCGTCGAGGCCGTCGGCGAAGTCTTCGACAACGTGGCGCGCGCTGAGCATCTTGCCCGCATCGGTCAGTTCGACGAGGCCGGCGATACGTTCGAGCAGCGCGACGTCGGGGGCGAGGCGACGGGAAATGCCAGGCCGCTGGATCTTCACCACCACTTCTTCGCCGCTGTGCAGCGTTGCGGTGTGCACCTGGGCGATCGACGCCGAGGCGATCGGCTCGACATCGAAAGTGGCGAATACTTCGTCGGGCCGCTTGCCGAGTTCACCCTCGAAGAGTGTGCCGATGGCCTTGGGATCGGCCGGGGTAACTCGGTCCAGAAGGGTTTCGAATTCGTTCGACAAGGTTTCGCTGAATACACCAGGACTCGAAGCGATGAGTTGGCCGAGCTTCACATAAGTGGGGCCGAGGTGTTCGAAGGTCGAGACCACCTCATGAGCTGCACGTTTCCGGGACGGCCGCTTTAGGTGCAGCGCGTCGTCGACGGTGTGCAGTGCATACCGGCCGACACCGGCGGCGGCATGAGCCAAAGCGGCGGCCAGCCGTGTCACCTCGGTAGTCGGCGACACCGCTGGCAGGGTCGAACGCCCAGTGGTTGTGGACTGCTGTGTATTCACCGAGGGTGAGTCTAGTGCCGGTACCCGGTCGTCATTCAAAACCGTGCGGGTTGTCCTGTGTCTTATGACACATCAGTAGATCGTTAGTGTTGCTAGATATATGGCGCACCACCCACCCTGCCGTGGCAGGGTGGATATATGCAGAAAACACGATCTGACACAGCCGCCCGCACAGTCGCCGCCTATGCTGCTCCCGCAGCCGACCAGCCGTTGGGGCCCACGACGATCGAGCGTCGGGCGCTCGGTGACCACGACGTTCGCATTGACATCGCATATTGCGGTATCTGCCACTCCGACATCCACACCGCCCGTGGTGAATGGGGGCCGACGCCCTACCCGGTCGTGCCCGGCCACGAGATCGCCGGAGTGGTGGAAGCGGTGGGGCCCGGCGTCACGAAATTCGCCGTCGGCGATCGGGTCGGCGTCGGCTGCATGGTCGATTCCTGTCGCGAATGCGACGCGTGTCGTGCTGGCGAGGAACAGTATTGCGAACGCGGCATGGTCGGAACCTACGCGGCACGTGGGCGCGACGGTCGGCTAACCGACGGTGGATACTCCGCGGGGATCGTCGTCGATGAGAACTACGTGTGCTCAATTCCGGCGGGTATCGGGCTCGACGTCGCGGCGCCGTTGTTGTGCGCGGGTATCACGCTGTTCTCCCCACTGCGGCACTGGAACGCCGGACCGGGCAAGCGGGTCGCGGTCATCGGGTTGGGTGGGCTCGGCCACATGGGCGTGAAGCTCGCACATGCGATGGGTGCCGAAGTTACCGTCCTCTCGCAGTCTCTGAAGAAGCTGGAGGACGGCCTGCGCCTGGGCGCCGACCACTATTACGCGACAAGTGATCCGGAAACCTTTACGACCCTGCGCAACTCATTCGATCTGATCCTCAATACCGTGTCGGCGAATCTGGATATGTCGAAATACCTTGGACTGCTTGCGATTGACGGCACCCTGGTCGAGTTGGGCTTGCCCGAGCAGCCTATTGAGGTGCAAGCGGGCTCGTTGACTCGCAATCGACGCAGCTTCGCCGGATCGATGATCGGCGGTATCGCGCAAACGCAGGAAATGCTCGACTTCTGCGCCGAACACGGCGTCGGATCGGAGATCGAGGTGATCGCCGCCGATCAGATCAACGAGGCATATGAGCGGGTCATCGCGAGCGATGTGCGCTACCGATTCGTCATCGATGCCGCGACCCTCGGGTAGTGACCGCCAGATATCAGTACGCCGACGTTCGTGGTGCCCGGCTGGCCTGGAATTCCACGGGTAGTGGCTCGCCGGTGGTATGGGCCCACGGCATCGGGTCGGCAGCGACAACACAAGAAGCCGCCGGACATTTTGACTGGCGGCCGATTAGCAAGCGGCACAGGCTTATTCGCTACGACGCCCGTGGGCATGGCCATTCCTCCGGCGGGCTGACGCCGACCGAATACACCTGGCCCGAGCTGGGCGCGGATTTGCTGGCATTACTCGACGTCGTCGCCGGTTCGGGACAAGTCGACGCCGTCGGCACTTCGATGGGCACCGCATCGATCGTGTATGCCGCACTCGCACAACCCGATCGGTTCCGACGACTCGTGCTGACCACGCCTCCCACGATCTGGGACACCCGGCCGGGAGCCAATCTGGCACGCCTCGCATCGGCGAAGTTGTTGGAAGACAAGGGACTCGCGGCATTGCAAGCACTCAATGCCGATCAACCGGCTTCGCCCGCGCTCGTCGGCGCGCGACGCTACGTGACGCCGGTTCGGGTGCGTGCCGCGCAGTACGCGGCAGTGCTGCGGGGTTCGGCCCAAACTGATTTGCCGGCGGCGAAAGCGCTTGAATCCCTTGATAAGCCGACGCTGATTCTGTCGTGGACCGGAGATCCGTCCCATCCGGTGTCGTCGGCGGAGGCGTTGGCTAGCGCGCTTCCCAACGCGGAGTTGGTCGTGGCATCGACGCCGCAGGAGCACGAACGCTGGGGTGAATTGGCCGCGACATTTCTGTCGCGAGGGTAGGTCTCACTTCGGTTCGCTCGATGCAGTGGTCGACGACACTTGACCAATACCCCTAGGGGGTATACAACGGTGGTGTGAATACTTCGACCACTCAATCACATGGCACATGATCAGCATGGATCGGCAGCTTCGCATGAACACGCCGAACATGGCGGACATGCGGGCCACGCGGCTGCATTCGGACGTCTGTTCGCGATAATGGCGGTGCTCGCCGTGCCGACGGTGCTGGCGAGCGGAATGTTCGCGTCGATCATCGGCTACCAGCTTCCCGACTGGTCGTGGCTCGAATGGGTGTCGCCAGCGGTAGGAACGGTGATGTTCGCCTGGGGCGGCAAACCATTCCTGACCGGGGCGGTCGGTGAGTTGCGCGGACGTAAGCCCGGGATGATGACCCTCATCGCGCTGGCGATCACTGTCGCGTTCATCGCATCCTGGCTGGCCGCACTCCACGTCGTCGCCCATGATCTCGACTTCTGGTGGGAGCTGGCTCTGCTGATCGTGATCATGCTCGCCGGCCACTGGATCGAGATGCGTTCGCTGGCGATGACCACGTCGGCGCTTGATTCCCTCGCAGCTCTTTTGCCCGACGAGGCCGAGCGAATCGAGGGTGACCAGGTGGTGCTGGTTGCCCCGACCGACCTCCGGACCGGCGATCTCGTCATCGTGCGCCCCGGTGCGCGGGTGCCCGCTGACGGTGAGATCATCGATGGCACAGCCGATCTCGACGAGTCGATGATCACCGGCGAGTCAAAGTTGGTGCGGCGCAACGTCGGTGATCAGGTGGTCGCCGGTACTGTCACCGCTGACACGGCGATTCGGGTACGGATCAACGCGGTCGGCGACGATACCGCGCTCGCCGGCATCGCGCGCTTGGTCGCCCAGGCGCAGAACTCGTCGTCGCACGCTCAGCGGCTGGCCGACAAGGCAGCCGGTTGGCTGTTCTGGTTCGCGCTGGCCTCGGCTGCGTTGACAGCAATCATCTGGTCCGCGCTGGCCGAACCAGACAACGCGATCATCCGGACGATCACCGTCCTCGTCATCGCCTGCCCGCACGCGCTCGGCCTCGCGATTCCGCTGGTCGTCGCGATAGCGACCGAACGTGCGGCGAAAATGGGTGTTCTGGTGAAAGATCGGGTGGCGCTGGAGACGTTGCGCAACGCGACGACGGTGTTGTTCGATAAGACCGGCACCCTGACTAAGGGAGAGCCCGGCGTCGTCGCGGTGGTTCCGGCGGCGGGCTGGACCGACGACGAGGTGCTGGCGATCGCGGCGGCGGCCGAACGGGATAGTGAACACCCGCTGGCGCGTGCCATCGTCGGCGCCGCTGATGCCCGAGAGCTGGCCCGACCGACGGCGACTGGATTCGTCGCCAGCGCCGCGGTTGGTGTGCGTG
Source organism: Gordonia effusa NBRC 100432 (assembly GCF_000241305.1). GTDB lineage: Bacteria > Actinomycetota > Actinomycetes > Mycobacteriales > Mycobacteriaceae > Gordonia > Gordonia effusa. Next base: position 11,041 of record NZ_BAEH01000092.1, on the reverse strand, counting down.
CCGAGGTCGATGGCCGCGACGTCGCGGTCGGCGGACCGAAACTACTTGACCACGAGGGCCTTTCGGCTCTGCCAGGCAGTCGACGTTGGGCTGACGACGGAAACACCGTGCTGCATGTCGTCGTGGACGGGCAGGTCGTTGGAGCGCTGGCGCTCGCCGATGAAATTCGGCGGGAGTCCGCGGAGGCGGTCGATGCGCTGCGGGCCAACGGAATTGAGCCGGTGATGATCACTGGCGATGCCGCGCCGGTGGCATATCGCGTCGCCGCCGAGCTTGGCATCGAACGCGTGTACGCCGGGGTGCGACCGGAGGACAAGGAATCCAAAGTCGCCGAACTCCAGGCTGAAGGTGCGACTGTCGTCATGGTCGGCGACGGCGTCAACGACGCACCCGCGTTGGCGCGCGCCGACGTCGGCGTGGCGATCGGCGCGGGTACCGACGTCGCCATCGGATCGGCCGGGGTAATTCTGGCGGGTGATGATCCGCGGGCGGTGGTCTCGGCGATCAATCTGTCGAAGGCGGCGTACCGCAAGATGAAGCAGAACCTGTGGTGGGCGGCCGGGTACAACATCGTATCGGTGCCGCTCGCGGCCGGATTGCTCGCTCCGATCGGCTTTGTGCTACCGATGGCGGTCGGCGCCATCCTGATGTCGGCGTCGACGGTCATCGTCGCCGCAAACGCACAGTTGTTGCGCCGCGCGCGTTTGTAGGCCGGGCCGGGAAATCGTCCGAATAGTGCGGATGCAAGGGCATATTGCCCCTACACCAGCACTATTCGGACGAAATTCCCGACGGCGGGGTCGTTGGCGCCGTGGGAGCGTCCGAGTGGTCGGGGGCGCTCGGTGAGGGAGGTCATCGCCCGAGTGGTACTACTCAAAGGGCGAACTCAGAGAGGGACACCTACCGTGAACTCATCGAACCTTCGGCTCGCGCAGACCCCGGGTCTGACCGATGTGCAGACCGACATCGTCGCCGCCGTCCGCGGATTCGTCGACAAGCAGATCATCCCGAACGCACAACGACTCGAGCACGTCGACGAGTACCCGACCGTGATCGTCGAACAGATGAAGCAGATGGGCCTGTTCGGATTGATGATTCCCGAGGAGTACGGCGGCGCGGGGGAGTCGCTGCTCACCTACGCTCTGTGCGTCGAAGAATTGGCGCGCGGCTGGATGAGCATTTCCGGTGTGATCAACACGCACTTCATCGTCGCCTACATGATTCGGCAGCATGGGACCGCCGAACAGAAGGCAAACCTGTTGCCGCGCATGGCAACCGGAGAGCTGCGCGGGGCATTCTCGATGTCTGAGCCTGAGCTGGGCTCCGACGTGGCCGCGATCCGCACGCGCGCTCGTCGCGAATCTGACGGTGACTACCGAATCGACGGCCAGAAGATGTGGCTGACCAACGGCGGTAGTTCCACTTTGGTTGCGGCACTTGTCCATACCGACGAAGGCGCCGAGAAGCCGCACAAGAATCTCACTGCCTTTCTCATCGAGAAGCCGGCTGGCTTCGGCGAGGTTAAGCCGGGTCTGACGATCCCCGGCAAGATCGACAAACTCGGGTACAAGGGCATCGATACAACCGAACTCATCTTCGACGGCTATAGCGCCCGAGCGGAAGACATCCTCGGCGGCGTCCCCGGGCGCGGTTTCGCGCAGATGATGGACGGCGTCGAGGTAGGCCGCGTGAACGTGTCCGCACGTGCCTGCGGTATCGCCCAGCGTGCTTTCGAGCTGGCGATCCGCTACGCGCAGCAACGGTCGACCTTCGGCAAACCCATCGCGGAGCACCAGGCCATCGCGTTCAAACTCGCCGAGATGGCGACCAAGGTGGAGGCCGCACATTTGATGATGGTCAACGCCGCTAGGCAGAAGGATTCCGGTGAACGTAACGACGTTGCCGCGGGTATGGCCAAGTATTTGGCCAGCGAGTATTGCGCGGAGGTCACTCAGGAGAGTTTCCGCATCCACGGCGGCTACGGGTACTCGAAGGAATACGAGATCGAGCGACTGATGCGCGATGCGCCGTTCTTGCTGATCGGTGAAGGCACCAGTGAGATTCAGAAGACGATCATCGCCAAGGGGTTGATGCGGGCTTACCGACTCTGACATAGTTTTCGATTGATAGTCGAAAACTACGGGAGGTGGTTAGCATGCACGACCGTGAGGATGCTGACCTGGTCGTGGTCGGGGCGGGGATAGCTGGATTGACGGCGGCGTTGTCGGCAGCGGCCGAGGGTTTGCGCGTCGTCGTATTGAACAAGGGGCCGAAGTGGCGTGCCGATCGAGACGAGCAGTCGACGTCTACGTTCTACGCTCAAGGTGGCATCGCGGTTGTCGAGCCGGACAACCCGGAAGACTCGATTGACCTGCATGTATCCGACACGATTGCCGCCGGGGCGGGCCTAACCGACGCGCACGCGACTCGACCGATCATTGCCGATGGCTGGTCGGCGATCACCCAGTTGGTCGCGCGGGGCGCGGACTTCGACCGTGACGTCGATGGCTCATTCCGCCGCACTCGTGAGGGCGGCCATAGCGTGCGTCGCATCATTCACGCCGGCGGCGACGCGACCGGCGCACAAGTACAGCGTGCGTTGGGGCAAGCGGTCACGAACACCTCGAATCCCCGGTTGACCTGTGTCGACGACGCCGTGGTCACCGACCTGCTCATCGACGACGGTGCGGTCGTCGGTGCGGCGTATCGCACGCCCGACAGTCCCGATGTGCGCGCCGTTTACGCGCCGACCGTGCTACTCGCGACCGGTGGCGCGGGGCATCTATATGCCGCTACCACCAACCCGGCCGGGGCAACCGCCGATGGAATCGCGCTGGCATTGCGGGCGGGGGCACAGGTCGCCGACCTAGAGTTCATCCAATTCCACCCGACGATGTTGTACCTGCCGGGCGCCCGCGGGCGGCGGACGCTGATCAGTGAGGCGGTGCGCGGCGAGGGCGGACGTTTGGTAGATAAGCGTGGTGAGTCGGTCACCGCCGGCGTGCACCCGATGGGCGACCTCGCACCGCGCGATGTCGTATCCCGAGCGGTGCAAGCGACACTCGCGCGCACGGGTGACGATTGCGTTTATCTCGACATCTCCGACGTTGACGATTTTGAGCGGCGCTTCCCGACAGTCACCGCAGGGCTGCGTGCGGCTGGCCTGGCCGATGGGACTGTGCCGCAACGTATTCCAGTTGTTCCCGGCGCGCACTATCTCTGCGGCGGGGTGTTGGCATCGGCGTCGGGGCAGACGTCGATGACGGGCCTTTACGTTGCTGGGGAGGTCGCGCGGACCGGGCTGCACGGCGCCAACCGGCTCGCGTCGAACAGCCTCCTCGAAGGACTTGTCATGGGGCGCAAGGCCGCTGCGGCGGCGATCGAACGACGTGGACGTTCGGTCAACGACGTTGCCCCGCCCCACATCGTTCCGCGTCCAGCGATGGATCGAAAAGCCTTGCAAGACCTGATGTCTGGTCGGGTCGCGCTTGCTCGCTCGGCCGACGGACTGGCAGAGGCCGCCGCTGCCCTGGACGCGGCCCCGAGTCGCGCGATGATCTCGGTCGGTGACCTCGAAGACGCCGCGTTAACGCTCACTGCCCGCGCGGTGGTGGCAGCTGCTCTGGCACGGACAGAGTCGCGCGGATGTCATTCGCGGGTGGATTTCCCGGACACAGACTCCGTGCCCTCATCGCGAGTGTTTAGCTTCGACGGTCTGGCTGTGCGATCCGTGGTCGATCCGGTTTGCGTGTGATGGCTGTGAGGAAGCTGTTGCACCAGTTGTGGCACGGGAATTTGATAGCACGGTGATCAGTGCGCGTGGGTAGCATACCCCCAGGGGGTAGTAATCTTCGGCTGAGTCGTGTATACCTGTAGGGGGTATATCGGACTCAAGGAGACATCGTGGCTGAACACCAGCATCACGGATACATGGGCGAAAAGGATGCGTACCTGCGTCGGCTACGTCGGATCGAAGGTCAGGCGCGCGGACTGCAACGCATGGTCGAAGAAGAGGCCTATTGCATCGACATTCTCACCCAGGTGAGTGCGATGACGAAGGCGTTGCAGGCAGTGAGTCTCGGGCTCCTTGAAGACCATATGAATCACTGCGTCATCGACGCCGCTCGCGAAGGCGACGACGCCGGCCGCGACAAGATCGACGAGGCGATGGAAGCCATTGCGCGACTTGTGAAGTCGTAGCACCAACCGAACCGAAAGGAACGCAAGATGACCGTTTCGAACTACCTGGTGACCGGAATGACTTGCGGCCACTGCGCGTCGTCGGTGCGTGAAGAGATCGCCGAGATCGACGGCGTGACCGGCGTCGAAGTCGACGTCCAGACGGGCGCGGTGGAAATTTCCAGCGCCTCGGCCCTCGATGACGACGAGGTCGCGAACGCGGTCACCGAGGCGGGCTATCAGCTCGTGCGTTAAAGCTCTTGTCGTGGCTCCCCAAGTGGAGTAAGCCGAGAAGTGGGTCGGCAACTCTAGGTGAGGAGTGGCGATGAGTGGGATGGCGAAACCTCGGTGGGATTGGCGACATACGACGATCGTCGTAGCCGCGGCTGCTCTATTGGGAGCGATGGTGGTACCAAACCCGGCGGCGGCGGCGCCGCGATGTCCGACACCTGACACTCGAATGTCGATATCGTCTTCGGTTGTCGCGCTGCGTGATTCGTGTAGTCAAGGCCAGTTCGACGCGTTGTTCGCCCGACTGAAGGTCGCGCCGTTGCCGCGGAATGTGCCATTGCGTGGAATGGCTCGTCCGATCGGCCCGCCCAACGCCGCTGCCACCGCCGCTATGCATGCGGTCTGGACCGGTAAGAACTTCCACGGTGGGTGGCTTACCAATCAACTGTTCGGTGGCGATCTGCTACCGGCGAGCGTCTTCTACGCGCGGTCGATTCTCGACGGGCGCGCCGTGATGCGGATTGACTACGCGCGCAGCGGGCTCGGGTTTGGACACGACGAAATGCGCCGGTTGCCCAACGGTATCTGGATTGGCTACGGGTTCTTGAACAATGCCCGCCAGGTGAACTTCTGGATGTGGCGATAGCACTTCGCACGACAAAACTAGAACATGTTCTATGTGCTGCGATACGCTGTTCCGATGAGCAGTGACGACCAGCCTGTGGCCAGCAGTAATACCGAGTTCCCGCCGCTGATCGGCCTGAGTGATGTCGGCGCGTTCACCGATGACGTGGATGTACTGGTCGTCGGATCGGGAATTTCGGGTGGATGCGCCGCGGTCGAAGCAGCCCGGGCTGGAGCAAAGGTGTTGCTGATCGAGCGCGCCGCCGAGACAGGCGGTACCACGCGGCTGGCCGGTGGTCACTTCTACCTCGGGGGCGGAACCGCGGTGCAAGAGGCAGCCGGGCAGCCCGACAGTGCCGAAGAGATGGAGAAGTACCTCACCGCCGTCTCGCTAGAGCCCGAGCCAGCCAAGATTCACGCGTATTGCACCGACAGCGTCGAGCATTTCAACTGGCTCGAGGCGCTGGGGCTGAACTTCGAGCGCAGCTACTACCCGGAAAAAGCCGTTATCCAGCCAGGCACCCAGGGGCTGATGTACACCGGGAACGAAAAGGTGTGGCCCTATAAGAACATGGCTGTGCCAGCGCCCCGCGGACACAAAGTGCCTGTGCCCGGCGATACCGGTGGGGCGTCGATGGTCATCGATCTCTTGATGGCTGAGCTGGAACGACTCGGCGTCGAAGTGCGGACTGATACCGGCGCGCGCAACCTTATCGTCGACAACTCCGGCAGCGTCGTCGGCGTGAAATGGCGACGGCCCGGAGCCGAAGGATTCATTCGGGCCTCGGGCGTGGTTATCGCGGCAGGCGGTTATGTCCTCAACGAGGACATGGTCAACGAGTATGTCCCGCAGTTGGCCAACCAGTCGTACACGCTCGGCACCACATACGACGACGGCCTGGGTATCCGGCTAGGGCAGTCGGCCGGTGCCGCGGTTAAACATATGGATCAGGCTTTCATCACCGCGCCCGTCTACCCGCCGTCGATATTGCTTACCGGCATCATCGTCAACAGCGAGGGCCGGCGGTTCGTCGCCGAAGATAGCTATCACTCCCGCACGGCCGGCTTTGTGATGGATCAGCCGGACAAACGGGCGTACCTCATCGTCGACGAAGAACACATGGAGCGGCCGGCCTTCCCGTTGGCACCGTTCATCGATGGGTGGGAGACCGTCGAGGAGATGGAATCCGACCTCGGGATTCCGGCCGGAAACCTGGCGACGACACTCGACGACTACAACACCCATGCAGCCGTCGGAGAGGACCCGGACTTCCATAAGAGTGCGGAATTCCTTGCGCCGCAAGCGAATGGACCATGGGCCGCGTTCGACATGAGCCTTGGGAAAGCAATGTACTCAGGCTTCACCGTTGGTGGATTGGCTACGACGGTCGACGGCGAAGTCCTCGACGCCCAGTCGCAGCCGATTGTCGGGCTCTTCGCGGCGGGCGCGTGCGCCGCCAACTTGGCGCAGGACGGCAAAGGGTACGCGAGCGGCACTCAACTCGGCGAAGGATCGTATTTCGGTCGGCGGGCGGGGCGCGAAGCGGCGCGGTTGGCCGCGGCGTCGGAGCGAGTTGGCGCCGACGTCGAGTAGGTTCGCTGGCGCTCTGGTTGCGTCGATCTAACGGTTGTAGCTCGATCCGGTGAATTTGTTCGATTGGCTCAGCCGATCCGACCCGGGGAGGTAGTGAGGATGCCTAACGTTATGACCTATGGGTCGGTTCGCAGGGATCGCTTTGACTATCGCAATCGTGGTGTCGAGCGCGCTTGCGGGCGCCGCGCAGGCTGGTAGCCGACAAACTGAGCCGGGGCCGGTGCCCGGGTTTGTCGCCGAACTCGGTGGCTCGCGGGCGCGGGTAATACTCGTCCCGGGGACCGGTGATCCGACCGGCAGCGATCAGGTCGGGCGCACCGACGCGTGGTGGGAGCATCAACGCGTGACGATTGTCCCCTACCCGGCGGCATTCGGAATTCGAGTCGGCCCAATTGTGTTGGGTCTTATCGGAAATGGGACCTTCGACGACTCCGAGGCTATCGGTACGCGCGCCGCGACTCGAGTCGCGAAGGCTGCTGCTGCGGCGGGGCGACCGGTGATTATCAATGGGTTCTCGCAAGGGGCGAATATCGCGATGAACGCCGCCCATCGTCTGGTGCGAAGTGGCGCGATCACACCGCGAAACCTCACCGTCGTACTTGGCGCCGATCCGCGTTTTCCCAACACCGGCGTGGAGGCGCTTGCCCCGAGCATGGTGCCCGGGGTCACGACGGATGGTCCGCGCGAGCCGTCGGATATGACTGGGGTGCGGGTGGTTTCGTACTGCATCCGCGGTGACTCTATGTGCGGGCTTGCCAACCCGATGGCCGATCCTATCGCTGCCGCCTTCTACTTCGCGCCGGGCTATTACGTGCATGCCTTTATGTACCCCAAGGTCGGGAGTTATCGGCAGGTGAAGACCTGGCGCGACGGTGACACCGAATATCACGTCTATGACGGCGGCAATCCGGTCGGAATCATGTTGCGCGACATGGGAGTTCCCGTTGACAAACGGTTCGACGACGCGGTGTCGCGGGCGGTCCGAGTGCCGATGCCCGGCGTCGCGGCTACTCGTCACCGGCAGCAGGTTCCCACGCCGCGCATGTTGCAGAAAGAGCTGTACCGGCGATTCGGTTGGCAGTTGCCGGTGACCGATCCGGACCAGATTGGGGCGCAGCGCCGGGTGAAGCCGGTGGCCCGCCACAGCTACTCGCGAAAACCGCGCCAAACTGGGCTACCGAGAGCATTCTGCCCCCGACAGGTCGACATGGCGAGGTTTACCGAGGCAGGGAGATGTGATGGCGATGTGACCCAGCGGCGTGTTAATGGCCGGTAGCCCTGTGACTGTGACCACACCGGCCACGACCGGATGATAAGGCCGTGCTATGTTCATCGCACATTTTTGATCAAGGTGGCAGCCAACTGGTTGCACTACCGCGTGTCGCAGTCGCTTGAGGGCCGCACCGCAGTACTGCGCGCCAGTACTGTTGTGCAGCACGATCTTCGCGCGACGCGCACCGAAAAGGTGATTAGGTTATGAGCGTCGGTGTCGTGCGCGAGACCGCATCGGGAGAACGTCGTGTGGCGTTGGTACCGAAGGTGGTTGAAGCGCTAGTCAAGAAGGGTGTCCCGGTCGTCGTCGAATCGGGTGCCGGGTTGGGGGCACTGATCCCCGACGAGTTGTTTACCGCTGCGGGTGCCACGATTGGCGATCCCTATGGAGCCGACGTCGTGGTACGGGTCGCGGCTCCGTCCGACGACGAAATCGGCAAGCTGCGCAGCGGGCAGAAACTGATCGGTTTTCTCGCGCCGCGTAATGCGGACAACAAGATCGGTGCCCTGTCGGCTGCTGGCGTGGAAGCCTATGCGGTGGAAGCGATTCCGCGTATTTCCCGCGCGCAGGTGATGGACGCGTTGTCGTCGCAGGGCAATGTGTCGGGCTACAAGTCGGTGATCGTCGCGGCAGATCTGTCGACCCGGTTCTTCCCGATGCTGACCACCGCCGCGGGCACGGTCAAACCGGCCACGGTGCTGGTGCTGGGCGTCGGCGTCGCCGGACTGCAGGCACTGGCTACGGCTAAACGTCTGGGCGCGCGGACCACCGGCTACGACGTGCGGCCCGAAGTTGCCGAGCAAGTACTCTCGGTCGGTGCGCAGTGGCTCGATCTCGGCATCGACGCCGCCGGCGAAGGCGGCTACGCCCGCGAGCTGACCGCGGAGGAACGCGAGAAGCAGCAGCAGGCACTCGAAGACGCGATTAAGGGCTTCGACGTGGTCATCACGACCGCGTTGGTGCCCGGCCGCCCGGCGCCAAGATTGGTTACCGCCGCCGCTGTCGAGGGGATGAAGCCCGGCAGCGTAGTCGTCGATCTGGCCGGTGAAACCGGTGGTAACTGTGAGCTGACCGAGCCCGGTGAGACTGTCGTCAAACATGACGTCACGATCACCTCGCCGCTGAATCTGCCGGCCACTATGCCTGAGCATTCCAGCGAGCTGTACGCCAAGAATCTACTGGCCCTGATCGAGTTGATGCTCGACGACAACGGCGCGATCGCACCGGATTTCGATGACGAAGTCATCGCTGCCGCATGTGTGACACGCGATGTCTCTGAGGAGGCGAAGGTCTGATGTACACCGAACTTCTATCGAATATCGCGATTCTGGTGCTAGCCGGATTCGTAGGTTTCGCGGTCATCTCCAAGGTCCCGAACACACTGCATACGCCATTGATGTCGGGTACCAACGCCATTCACGGCATCGTCGTGCTGGGCGCGCTCGTGGTGCTGGGCAAACTGCCCGCCGACGCCAACTGGGGTGTGCGGATCATCGCCTTCGTCGCGCTGGTCTTCGGCACTCTGAACGTGGTCGGCGGCTTCGCGGTCACCGACCGCATGCTCGGCATGTTCAAGGGTAAGAAGGAGGCCGCCAAATGAGCTCCTCTGTCCTAAGTGCGAGCGAAGGCGCCGTGGTCTCCGAAGCTCTCGGTTACGGCGTGACAGTTCTGTACATCGTCGCCTTCTCGCTATTCATCTACGGCTTGATGGGCTTGACCGGCCCGAAGACCGCGGTGCGCGGCAACTGGATCGCAGCGGTCGGCATGGGGATTGCAATCGTCGCGACCCTGCTCGGTGTGTACAACTCGGCCGGCGACGCCGGTGTGCCGGGTATCAACTGGATACTCATCGTCGCGGGTCTTCTCGTCGGTGTTGTGCTAGGTATTCCGCCGGCGTTGAAGACGAAGATGACCGCGATGCCGCAGTTGGTGGCATTGTTCAACGGTGTCGGTGGTGGAACCGTCGCGTTGATCGCGTGGGCCGAATATATCGAATACCGCGGCTTCACCACGGTTCCGGACACTCCGGATGTCCATGTGATTGTCGGGTCGCTGTTCGCCGCGATCATCGGTTCGGTGTCCTTCTGGGGTTCGCTGGTCGCATTCGCCAAGCTGCAGGAACTGCTGAACAAGAATCTCGAGAAGAAGCTCGTCGCGGGCGCTAAAGCATTCCAGCTGGCCAATATCGTGCTGGCACTGGTCGCGATCGGCATCGCTATCTACATCGGCATCAAGGCCGGCGCCGGTGATGGCCCGACCCCGTGGTTCTGGATCGTCGGACTGCTGGTGGCAGCGGGTCTGATGGGCCTGTTCGTGGTGTTCCCGATCGGCGGCGCGGATATGCCGGTGGTCATCTCGCTGCTCAACGCCATGACTGGTTTGTCAGCCGCGGCCGCTGGATTGGCGTTGAATAACCAGGCGATGATCGTCGCCGGAATGATCGTCGGCGCGTCCGGTTCGATCCTGACCAACCTGATGGCCAAGGCGATGAACCGGTCTATCCCGGCAATCATCTTCGGCTCGTTCGGTGGCGGCGACGACGGCGCTGCCGGCGCTCCGGGCGCCACCGGCGGCACGGTCAAGGCGACGTCGGCTGCCGATGCGGCGATCCAGATGGCCTATGCCAATCAGGTCATCGTCGTGCCGGGTTACGGCCTGGCCGTCGCGCAGGCGCAGCATGCGGTCAAGGAGATGGCAGCTCTGCTCGAGGCCAAGGGTGTCGAAGTGAAGTACGCGATCCACCCGGTCGCCGGTCGGATGCCCGGGCATATGAACGTGCTGCTCGCCGAGGCGGATGTGGAGTATGACGCGATGAAAGAGATGGACGACATCAACGGCGAATTCGGCCGCACCGACGTCGCCATCGTCATCGGCGCCAACGACGTCACCAACCCGGCGGCCCGCAACGATCCGAGTTCGCCCATCCACGGCATGCCGATCCTCAATGTGGATCAGGCGCGCTCGACGATCGTGCTCAAGCGGTCGATGAGTTCGGGCTACGCGGGTATTGAGAATCCGCTGTTCTTCGCGGACGGGACGTCGATGCTATTCGGCGACGCCAAGAAGTCGGTCGGTTCGGTTATCGAGGAACTGAAGGCGCTGTAGAACCGCTATTACCCGACGATGGGCCCGGACGCGAT
>NZ_BAEH01000093.1 GCF_000241305.1 Gordonia effusa NBRC 100432 | reverse complement strand
GCTGCTTCGGCCGGCGTGATCTTGCTGAGATCTTTACGGAAATATGCCTGTGCCGCGGCGGAGACACCATAGGCACCTCGGCCGAAATAGATGGTGTTGAGGTAGGCGGCCATGATGTCGTCCTTGGACCACTTACTCGACATCTTGGTAGCGATCGCGAGTTCCTTGAACTTACGGGTGTAGGAATGCTCGTCGCCGACCAACGCGTTCTTCACGTACTGCTGGGTGATCGTCGAACCGCCACCCGCGTCGTCGCGGCCGGTGAATTTGCCGAGTACCGCGCGCGAAAGGCCGCGGACCGAGAAGCCGCCGTTACTGCGGAACTCACGATCCTCCGCGGCAATGACCGCATCTTGGATCGACTTGGGGATGTCGGCGATCTTGACGTCGGTGCGATTACCCTCCGGCGGCACGACCTTGGCGATGGTCTTGCCGTTCGAGTTGAGAATCAACGCCACTTGATTCTGCTTGATATCGCCGGGGCGTGGTACGTCGGCTGTGACGTAGACCGCCATGAAGGCGACGATCGCGATGAGCGCGACGGCGGGAATTCCGACGCCGACCAGACCGACCACCCAGGAGATGACCCGCTGTCTTTTGCGCACCGACTCAGTCTTGGTCGGCTCTTTCCCAGTCTCGCTGGGTGAACCATTTCCGGCTGACATTCAAGTGCCCTTCGTTTTCCTGCACGGTCTGACGACCAGCGTACTTATCTGATGGTCGCATCTGAAACCGAAACTTTGTGTCGGCAGCGACGTGAGTTACTTGGCCACGCGTCGTGTACGCGTTCTTGTTGGCCGCAGACCAAGAACGAAAGACTGAACCAAATGGTTCCAGTGACATGTGCGACACACTTCCACGACATGCACCGAGAACTCCTCGTGTACTGCTGCCATCCGGTCAAGTTCGTCGGCCGAGCGCGCCGATCCCGAAGCCTGACCAAGTTTGTCACCGAAAATCCACGATACGAGGGTGACCTTCTCTTTGCGGCAGATCGGGCAGGTGATCTCGCTCGCCGCACCGTGGAACTTGGCTGCTCGCAGTAGATACGGGTTGGCGTCGCACACCTCACCAACGGCTATTCGTCCGGCGTAAACGTCAGACAGCACCGACTTACGGGTGAGGGCGTAGTCGATCACCTCGCGTCGCGCCGAGGCCTGCCCTTGCGGTTGCACGCGTCCAGCCTAGCTGTGCGTCGTGACGTCGGGATGTGAAGCACGCCGCAACACCCGTTGGTTCGATGTCGACGAGTGTTTGCGAGCCGTGGTCGAGTGGCCGTGGCTGCCCAACCTCGGTGGTCGAGTGCCGGCGAGCAATCTCGTTGGTCGAGTGGCCGTGGCTGAAATCCTCGATGGTCGAGTACCGGCGAGCTCGCGAGCCGGTGTATCGAGACCTCGCACGACGACTCGAAAACGTATGCACTGCACCGTGTCTAGGTTGCATGTCGTGGCAGTGGCCTTAATACACCTCGACCACCCCCATAGTCGCCGCCCGCAGAGTCCGCGCCGCTACCGCAATATCCCGCAACTATCCATTTCGCGGTGACGATGGTCACCGAACTACCCCCTGTTATATCGGCGCGATACATTCGCGTGTAGCATCGAGTTCACCGATTTTGGTGATACTGCGTGCCGTCACATCGACAGCGCACGACCGACTGATTCTGTGAGGAGGCGACGCATATGCTCGAAATGGCTGTGCTGGGACTCCTTCTTGAATCGCCAATGCACGGCTATGAACTGCGCAAACGCCTGACCGGGCTACTCGGCGCCTTCCGTGCCTTCTCCTATGGCTCGCTCTACCCGACGCTGCGTCGGATGCAAGCCGACGGGCTCATCGTCGAAGATGACGGGCCGCAGGGAGTCAAGGTGCGCCGCGGACGTCGCGTGTACCAAATGACCGATACCGGTCGCGAACGGTTTGCCGAACTCGTCGCCGATACCGGGCCGCAGAACTACACCGACGACGGTTTCGGGGTCCATCTCGCCTTTTTCAGCCGCACACCGGCTGTCGCGCGGATGCGCATCCTCGAGGGCCGCCGACGTCAGGTCGAAGAGCGGCGTGAGGGTCTGCGCGAGTTGGTTGGCCGGTCGCGCGGATCATCGGATCGCTACTCCCGGCAGCTCCACGAGCTCAGCCTCGAGTCGAGTGAGCGTGAGGTCCGCTGGCTTAACGAACTCATCGCCGAAGAGGCATCCGGCGAGGTAACCGCTCCGATGCCGTTGGGGCAGATACCCCGGCATACCGAAACCACGATCGACAAAGATTTGGGCGTCGACGGACCGCCGGTAATCACCGGAGACGTCACCGATGCTCCCAAGAAAAGAACCCGGGCGCCGCGGCAGTCGGCCGCGACGCCTCCGAGAAAAGGAGAACCCGACCATGGGTGAGCCCAAAAAGGTGCGCGTTGCCATTGTGGGCGTAGGTAACTGCGCTTCATCCTTGGTACAGGGCGTTGAGTACTACAAGGACGCCAACGAGAACGAGACCGTTCCCGGTTTGATGCACGTGAAGTTCGGCGAGTACCACGTCCGCGACGTCGAATTCGTCGCCGCGTTCGACGTCGACGCCAAGAAGGTCGGCTTCGACCTTTCCGACGCGATCGGTGCCAGCGAGAACAACACCATCAAAATCGCCGACGTGCCGCCGACCGGCGTCACCGTTCAGCGCGGTCACACCCTCGACGGCCTCGGCAAGTACTACCGCGAGACCATCACCGAGGCGGACGGCGACGGCGTCGACGTCGTCCAGATCCTCAAGGATTCCAAGGCCGATGTCCTGGTCTCCTACCTCCCCGTCGGCTCCGACGACGCCGACAAGTTCTACGCGCAGTGCGCCATCGACGCGAAGGTCGCCTTCGTCAACGCGCTGCCGGTGTTCATCGCCTCGGACCCCGAGTGGGCGCAGAAGTTCGTCGACGCCGGTGTACCGATCGTCGGCGACGACATCAAGAGCCAGGTTGGCGCGACCATCACCCACCGCGTGATGGCGAAGCTGTTCGAGGATCGCGGCGTGGCCCTCGATCGCACCTACCAGCTCAACGTCGGCGGCAACATGGACTTCAAGAACATGCTCGAACGTGAGCGCCTTGAGTCCAAGAAGGTGTCGAAGACGCAGGCGGTGACCTCGAATCTGAAGGGTCAGCTGGCCAACAAGATCTCCGACAAGAACGTCCACATCGGACCGTCGGACCACGTCGAGTGGCTCGATGATCGCAAGTGGGCCTACGTGCGACTGGAAGGTCGCGCCTTCGGTGACGTTCCGCTGAACCTGGAGTACAAGCTCGAGGTCTGGGACTCCCCCAACTCGGCCGGCATCATCATCGACGCCGTGCGCGCGGCGAAGATCGCCAAGGACCGCGGCCTCGGTGGCCCGATCCTCCCGGCATCGGCCTACCTGATGAAGTCCCCGCCCGTGCAGGTCGCCGACGACCTTGCGCGTGCCCAGCTCGAAACCTTCATCATCGGCGCGGAATAATCCGCCGCGGCTAGCCCGCAAACCCCGCACTAACGGTCAAACCCAACACGTTTTCGTGTTGGGTTTGACCGTTTCAGTCGGGTTTGCGACTAGGACGGAAGCTGAGCCGCGGTCACTATCGTCCGAGGAACGGTCCCAGGAACGGCAACGCCTTGGCCGGTGTCTTCGCGTTCAGGCCGTCGCCGATCGCGTGTAGTTTCCAGTCACTGCCGACGCGGACGATGGTCGCCATAACCATTGCGGTGAACGGCATTCCACCTTTCAGCGTGTAGCGAGCCAGCTCGGCATTCGTGGTCGAATCGACGAGACGACAGAATGCGTTGTCGACCTGCTCGAAGGTCTGCCCCCGGTATGACGTCACGATGAAGAGCAACGTGTCAACATGCGGTGGAATCTGCGGCAGGTTGACATTGATGACTTCGTCGTCGCCTTGCCCCTCGCCGGTGAGGTTGTCGCCCGAGTGCACGATTGAACCATCCGGCGAACGGAGGTTGCCGAAATAGATTGTGTCGACTGACTGTTGGCCGGAGAACAGGATCACCGACGCGTCGAGGTCGATGTTCGCACTGCGTCCGCCGCCGCCAAACCGGCCGCCACTCTTGCGAATTGGGTCCCAACCTAAGCCCATCCGGATCTGAGTCAGAGCTACGCCGCCGTCTTTGCGCAGCGTGACTTTCTGCCCTTTGGTCAGACTGACTGGTCGCGCTTTGGTCAGGCTGATCTCGCCACCGGCTGGAGCTGGCGCCGGCGGATACGAGGGCTGCGGTTGGTACGACGGCGGCGGTGGGGTGGCCGGCGCGCCGAAATTGGGAGCCGGATAGCTCGGTGGCTGCGCCGGGGTGCCGTAGCTTGGCGCCGGGTAGTCCAAGGTGGGCGGAGCCGATGCCGGCGGAGCACCCACCGGCGCGGTCGGAGCCGCGGGCGCCGCCGGTGTGCTCGGCGGAGCTACCGGTGTGCTCGGCGGCGCGGGGGCGTCATCGACGGTGACACCGTGATCGCGCACCAGGTCGGCGAATCCGCCGGCATAGCCCTGCCCGACGGCGCGAACCTTCCAATCGCCTTGGCGCCGATACACTTCCAGCGCGATAACCACAGATTCGGTATTCAATCCGTCGATCTGATAGGAGTACAACTCGGTGCCGTTTGCATCGGCGACGTGAGCGGTTGGCGCGGGGTAACGGCCGAAGTTGCTCGACGCATCGTCGAGCGTGATGACCGCTCGAATCTGATCGATGTCGGCTGGCACGTTGCGGCTGTTGATATGCAGCGAGGCGCCCGACGGTCCGGTTACGAGATTGACGCCCGGCCCAGTCGGCTGGTTGAAGAACACGAAGTCGGCGTCGGAACGCACCTTACCGGTATCGGTAACCAACAGCGCGGAGACGTCCGCTGGAGCGGTGAGCGTCACCGACACCACGAGGTCGGTGGTCGTTAACGGCCCATTCTGGCCCTTGACTAAAGGAGTCACGTCATTCCTATTCGGTCGGTATCCAGGGCGGTGCGGTATTGCATCCAGGAAAGAATTTCCTCGCCGGCCAACGCCCCACGCCCGGCGGTAACAGTTACATTAGCGGCTTGCCAGTTCAACAACTCCAATTCCCCGTGACAGGGTCGGATCGCGGTGTCGGCGGCAAGGAGCAGGTCGTGGTCGAGCCAGCCGTCTCCCGCGGCGAGCATGGTGTGCGACGGTGACAATGTGCCTTCCTCGACGAGGCGCCGTCGCACTTCGGCGATTGCCCCACTCTTCGTCACGGCCAGCGGCATCGTGTAGATCTTGCGGCCTTGTTGCGACGCACTCCATCCGTTCGCGGTGCAGAATTCTTGCCAGGCGGGCAGAAAATCGGGCGGCTGCAAACTGGGCTCGACGACGAGGTAGCAGAACAAATCGTCGGCGACGCGTACCTTGCGGACCCAACCATCGACCTGGTGAGCGGCCGGGACTCGTTGGGTTAGCGCCACGAGAATATCGTCGAGCGATGTCCCGTCGGCGGCGACGCGTCGAGCGATATGGCTGTGCCACTGAGGATCTCGCACACCATCGACCAAGATGGCACCACCGTTACTGGTCACCGCGCAGCGGTACGGGCCGCCCGGCAGCGATATTCGCTGGTACTGCTCCGGGGTGCGGGTGGTGGTGGGCACCACGACCGTCGTCGCCGCCAGCGCTGTCAACTGCTCGGTCGCCCGCAGCGTCATATATGACAACGGAGCGCCCTCGTAGATTTCGACGCACTGTGGCGACGTGGAGTGAAATTGATTCTCGCCCATAGCGTTTCGCGAGTAGATCATCGTACGGTCGAGGTCCGTCGCGACCAGTGTGTGATCTGCCACCGCGGTTGCCTCGGTCATTGGGCGTCACTGTCGACGGGGGCGATCAAACCCATACAGGAGTACGCCAGATCATCGACAACCTCAACCGGAACACCGCGATCGGCGGCGAGCAGCCGGATGTGAGCATGCTCGGGAGCGTCGACGTCGCGCACAAGGATCTTCCACGGCACCCGGCGGAGCAAGACGCGTGTCGTTTCCCCAACGCCGGGTTTCACGAAGTTCACCGACGAGATGCCGTACTGCTCGCGAACCTTCTCGACTGAAGCCCACCCGGACCATGTCGGGGTACGGTCCGATGCGGCGATCTGTTCGGCCCGGTGTGCCGCCGCTGCCTCGACGGTGGAAAATTGCTCGGACACTGTGTCTAGCAAGGTATTCGAGACGTCGAATGGTGTCAGATCGCGGTAGAACTTGGCGCCGTGGAACTCGCCCGGTCCGATCAGCTCGTCGTTCAGGACGGTGCGCGATACCAGCCCCGAGACCGTCGAGTTAAGGCATGCCGACGCGATGAGAAAGTCGCTGCGAGTGCCGAAGGTTCGTACGCACGACCCGGGGTCGGCGAGGACCGCGAGATCGTCGTTGAGCGCCGGCCCACCAGCTTGTTCGTAGTCGCGCAATGCCTCCGACAATTCTTTGGCTATCGCACCTTTTCCGGTCCATCCGTCGACAAACACGATGGATGACGGATCATGATGCGCCACAAGGTAATCAAGCGCGACCATGTCGATGCCGCGATCACGCACGATCGATACCGCATAATGCGCCCAGTCGACGCCGTGCCGGTATGCGGCCCAGCGGCGCATGAGGATGCCGACCGGCGTCCCGGCCCGGGCTAGCGAAACCAGCACCAGATCCTGTCCCCGATCGTTGATCAGGAGATCGGTGACGGCACCGACTGCCTCGGCTAACCTCGGTGCCGACGCGGTCAGGGTCTCGTCGAAGAGCAGCCGGTAAGAGTCAGTTGGCTGGTACTCGATCGGTAGTGACTCGGCATAATGTGCGGTGCCTTCTTGAATGCGCTTCTCGCGTAACGAGATATCGGCTTCCAACTCGACATCGGACAGGTCCTTGAGCAACCAGGTCACCTCGTCGGCGGCATAGGAGCCGAAGGCGGGGCCGGTCAACGGTTCAGTGGTCACTCCGGTGGTCATCGGGCTGCCTTCACATGTGCGCGGCCATCACGAAGACCCGCCTGAGTTGGCGCGGGTACCACCACGACGAGAACGTCGTGACCCGCTCGAGTGACGACGTCGAGCAAACCGCCCGGCGCGCGCAATTCGTGGGAGTCGGCCGGAGTGTCGATCACCAACACGATCGCACTGGGCTGTGCCGCCGATCGGCTCGCGTTGTACAGGTAGCGGCGCGCCGTCGAATCAGCTTCGGGCGCAATAAATTCAAAGCCGCGACGTAACGGGTATCCATCCGCGTCGATCACAATGGCCGGTGATCGAGTGGTGGTCTGGTACCCGACGTCGCGTCCGTCGGCGGATATCTCCTCAGCGATGCGTTGTGGCAGATACATCAATTCCTCGTGCCCGACAACGACAATGTGGTCCTGCGGGAGCCGAGTGCCGATCAATGTCGCCGCGTCGCAGGCCGCCGCGGTGAACCGGTCGTAGTCGTCGGCGAGGAAGCCGAAGCGTCCGCCGTCGGGAACGTCGGACGGCCAGTCGATGACGAGGAAATCGGCGGAACCTGCCTGTGCGGCAATCGGATTCAGCGGTGTAGTAACTAGTTCAGCAACCGCGGCCGGCAACTCGGGCGGCAACGCCACGGCGCCGTCTGCTAGCGCGACGAACTCGATGTCAACACCGAGTTCGGCTGCGGCGGAAGCGTTCTCGGCGCGATGTGCCGGTGTCCGCATGTCAACGAGCGATGCCACCACATAGGCCGGATGCGGAGCGATCGAGTGCAGGGAGCGAATGGCATCGATCGCGGTTGCGCCGGTTGAGATCTCGTCGTCGACGAGAACGAGTGGCGCGCGGTTGTCGGAAAATAGGTCGGCCGACGTCGGCTGGATCAGATGGCGGGTGGCGTGCGAGTGCCCCTCGGTGAACTCGCCGAGTACCACAACGTCGGGGCCGGTACGACGCGTCGATTGCAAGTAGCAATGGCTTCGCAGATGAGCGGCCACGCCGTGGCCCAATCCCGTTGCCGTCTCGGCGAATCCGAATACCGTTGCGGCATCGGTCTGGGTGTCGGGCGCGAGTCGGCGTAACGCCTCGGCCACCAAGTCACCGAGGGATTCGGCTGCCGCGCGGACGCGGAGTGGATCGGTTGGGATATGTTTGCCCAGCACTGTCGAGACCAGCAGGTGCGCGCGGCGCGGATTGCGGCGAAGGCCGGGAATGACGAGATCGGTTGCCTGCCAAGATGAATTAGTCAAGCCATCGGCTACGGATAGGTCGAGGTGACGTGCGGTCCACTGCGGTGACGAACTATCCATCAGTTCGATGTCACCAACTCGGTGAGCAGGTCGACGAACGTGATCCCAGGGTTAGTCACCCCGAAGACCGAAGCGCGGGTGAGGACCTGCTGTGCCCAAATCCGGTGCGGCTTAGCTTCATTCATTTTATTCCCATAGGTCGACGCGCGGACGCCGCCCGCTTTCGACGCGGTGATGTCGAGTGCGTCGAGATATTCCTCGTGAGTCACGGCCGACAGCGCATTGACCGGCGCCACATGCGACGGATGGATGACGGTCTTGCCGTGAATGCCGTTAGCGCGGTCGAGCGCGATCTCGCGGAGCAGACCGTCGAGGTCACGGCTCACCAACTGTTGACGGAACCGGACGGCATCGTTCTCGGCGAACGGCGTGGTGCGCAGCATTGGCCGGAACATCCGTTCGTGATCGGCGAAGTACTCCCAGACCGGGCCGGTAATAATGAAACCGGATTGGTCTTGGCGGCCAAGGTAATTCACGACACCGGTGATGGCTTCGGCGATAACCGAGACGTCGTAGATAGTCAGATCTCGGTCGCGCCGGATGCCATACACGCCACACATATCGGTCGCGCCGATCCGAGCCGCCAGGACATGGTTTCGATAGCGACCGAGTAGTTCGGAAATGCCCTGCAACTGTAGGTCGCGGCTCTCGCGGTAGACCAGCTCGGGTGATTCGAGCACGGGCATCACGTAGAGATGTTTGCCCAGATAGGCCGCTGCCTCGGCAACGGCGATCAGGGCGGACTCGGACGCGGTGGTGAACTTTGGCACCACGAATCCAGTCAGGGCATCGACGCCCTGGCCAAGGCGTTCGACCAATCGGGTGATGTCACCAGCGGTACGGGTACGGACGAAGAGCAGCATCCCCGCGGCGGACGTGCCGGCGAGCGCGTCGAGGGTGCTGACCGTCTGCGTGAGGCCGACTTCGAGTTCGTCGTCGGCGACGGCATCTTCGAGGTCGATCACCATCGAGCGCACGCCATCGGCGCAGCGCCGGCCGATGGTGGCCGACAGATCGGGCCGGGTACCGGGGACGTAGAGCGTGGCGCCGAGCGCATAGGCGAGGCGCTCCCGCTCGTCGTCGTCGGAAAAGGGTTGTGGTGGCTGCAGGAAGAGCCGTTCGGTGATGGCCGGCGTCAGATGATTGAAATAGCGCAGGGAGGTACGGACTGGCTCCGCGGAAATACTCATGGGGCGACTCCTCTCGCTGCAGGCCCCCGGAAAGCGACATCCGTGATGGTACCGGCGAAATCGGACGCGTGTGCGCCAGCCAAATGACCTTGACGTGAAAAGCCCGCAGAGGGTGCCCCACCGCGGGTCGGTGGCGCTATTGTCGTAATCGCTGGTTGCCGTGTTCGGTGTGAAATGGCGACCCACCAGTAATTACTCCTGCGAAGGGTTCCATTTCATGCAACTCGTTTCGAAGACGAAGCGGGTCGTCGAAGCTCATCTCAACAACAGTTCTATCCGGGCGTTGAGTGGTTCGATGATCGCGTTCGAGGGTCAAGTGTCGTTCAAGTCCGCGGGATTCGGCGGCGGGGACGGTCTGCTTGCCGGGATAAAACAGAAGGCCACCGGCGAAGGACTATCGCTGATGGAATGCACCGGCAGCGGCATTGTCTACCTCGCGCAAGATGCGGCCAATGTAACCGTCGTCGACCTGACCGGCGAGACCTTGCAAGTCGAATCGCAACAACTTTTGGCGTTGACGCCAAATCTGTCGACCAATATCACCTTCGCGGGCGTCCGCGGTGGTATGTCGGGGCAGGGACTGTTCACCACGACGGTCACCGGGCAGGGACAAGTCGCGCTGTTGTCCAAAGGCGGTCCGCTGATCCACCTCGAAGTGTCGCCGCAGTTCCCGCTCGTCGTCGACCCGGATGCGTTCGTCTGCGCCCGTGGGCAGTTGTCGCAGTCTTTCGTCACCGACGTGTCCTGGCGTAGCGCAATCGGGCAGGGTGGCGGCGAGGCGTTCTCGCTTCGCTGGGACGGCACCGGCGTCGTATCCATTCAGCCGGCCGAGCGATAGGGAGGACGCAGATGTTTACCAAGGTCAACAGCAAGGTGGTATCGGTCAATCTGGCCCAGGCGGGGCAGATCGTCGCGCGGCGTGGAGCGATGTTGTTCTACACCGGTCAGGTCTTCTTCCAGCCCCATCAGATTCCCGGCATGGGCGGTGGCGGTGGAATGGGTGGCCTCGCGGGGATGGCCGGTCGAATGATGCAGGGCGAACACGAGGCCACGATGATCGCGCAGGGCAACGGCGTCGTGCACTACGGGTATCGCGGGCTCGAATTGGAAGTCGTTGATATGAGCCAGGGCGGCGAGATGCGCGTCGAAGCGTCGAGGCTCCTGGCCTACACCCAGGGACTGCAGGCGTCGGTGGTGTCGACGACGTCGTCGGGCGGCGGGGGCGGAGGCGGCGGCGGTCTTATGGGCGCATTGCGTTCGGCCGCAAGCGGAGTCGCGACTGGGCAAGGCATGTTCACGACGCAACTCACCGGCGTCGGCACCGCGGTCATTCTGGGTCACGGCGGCTTCATTCAGTTGCAGGTGACTCCGAATAGTCCGCTGACTGTGGACCCGCAGGCGTTCGCGGCGTCGGTCGGACAGATTCAGACCAACCTGCGTTCGACGGTGAGCTTCCGCAATATGGGCCGCACCGGCGGCGAAGCCTTTCAACTCGACTGCACCGGGCAGGGTGTGGTGTTCGTGCAAGCATCGGAGCATCGACTATGAGCCAGCTCAATACCGTCTGGAGCCCCAACAACCTCCCGGTGGACGACAACATCCCGGACAATCAATACTCGTTCTGCATCGACCTGGCTAAGCCGTGGTTTCTGTCCAAAGGCGCGATGATCGCCTATTACGGGCAGATGAACTTCACGTCGCTGCAGCACGGTTTGCAGGGACAGCTCCTTCAGATGGTGTCGCAGCAGTTCTCCGCGCCGCTCTATTTGGGCGACTATGTCGTCGCGGAGGGCCACGGCAAACTGATCATCGGCGATCGCGGCTATGACATCAATTCCTACGACCTCGAAGACAACGGCAACCTCACCATCCGTGCGTCGAATCTCCTTGCGTTCGAACCGAATCTGTCGTTGAACCAGTCGATCGTGCCGGGTTTCGTAACGCTCGTGGGCACGGGCAAGTTCTTGGCGTCGTCGAATGGTCCGGTGATGTTCGTCGAGCCGCCGGTGCGCGTTGATCCGGAGGCGATGGTCGGCTGGGCAGATTGCCCGTCACCGAGTCACCACTACGACCAGGCGTGGGTATCGAGTTTCATCGCCGCCGCGGGACACGGCTTAGGTGTGCGTTCCGGCGAGGAACGACAGTTCGACTTCACCGGTGCCGGAACGGTTTTGGTGCAATCGAGTGAGAAGGTCATCAACGATCAGCACGTGATCCGCAATATCACCGGGCAATTGCCCGGGATCTCGACATCGGGGCTACAGCAGATCAACTCGCAGATTCAGCAGCAATTGGGCCAGCAGCAGTAGTCGAGGCCAGAGGCCTGCAAAATCCCCCCAAACTGGGAGGATCCCCCTCCGCGAGGGGGGATCCTCCCAGTTTGGGGGGATTGAGTTAGGAAGCCGCCGCCTCCAACGATTCTTCGCGACGACGTCGGATGATGCTCGACGTCAGTGCCGCCAGGATCAACACGACACCGATGAGGCCGGTGACGACCTCGGGGATATGCGTGCCGCCCAGCGAGTACAGCAGGATGAACGCCAGCGCACCGATCGCCCAATGGGCGCCATGCTCCAGGTAGACGTATTCGCTGAGTGTGCCCTTGCGAACCAGGTACACGGTGAGCGACCGGACGAACATCGCACCGATGAAACCGAGGCCGAGCGCGATAAGAATCGGGTCCGCGGTAATCGCGAACGCGCCGATGACCCCATCGAACGAGAATGAGGCGTCGAGGACTTCGAGGTACAGGAAGAGGAAGAAGCCGGCTTTGCCGGTGGCCTTTGCGAGCTCCGATGGTCCGCCGGATTTCTTTGTCGCAGCGGCCTTTTCGTCAAGTTCGTGTTCGATGTCCTCTTCTTCGACGTTGAACAATTCGCCGAGCCCGTTGACCAACATATAGGTGATCATGCCGAGGGAACCGGCGATCATCACCGTCGCGCGGTGGTCGTCGTCGACGAGGAAGGATGCGGTGCACACCAGCAATACGGTGGCGATGACCACCTCGAGCGAGTCGAGTTTGCCAATGCGCTCGAGCGGCCGTTCGATCCAGGACAGCCAGGTGAGTTCCTTCTCTTCCAGAACGAATCCGAGGAAGAGCATCAACAGGAACATGCCGCCGAAGGACGCGATCTGCGGATGAGCCGCGGTGATCAGCGACTCATAGGTGTCGGCGTTGGGGTCAGTCGGCGGGTTGAGCGCGAGGTCAAGTGCCTCAACGGGATTGAGGCCGGCGGTAATCCACACAATCGCCAGCGGGAATACCAACCGCATGCCGAAGACGGCGATCACGATACCGATAGTAAGGAAGATCTTCTGCCAGAACTCACTCATTCGGCGCAGCACGGTTGCGTTGATAACCGCGTTGTCGAAGGAGAGCGAGACCTCGAGGATGCCGAGGATGGCGACGAGGGCGAGAGCTTCCCAGCCGCCGTAGAGGACGGCAACCACCAGGGAGATCGCGGTGATGAGAAACGACAAGCCGAAAATGCGTAGTACCACGATGGCCTTTCGTGCAATGGTCAGGGGGTAAAGCCGGGCCGATGTGCAATTGCCACAAATCAGGCCCCGGTGTGCGCAAAACCGCCGACGCTGCGGCGATACTCGATCAGCGTCGGCGGTTCGGCGAAATCAGTTGTTGCGCTTAGACATTCACGCCGAAGTCGCGCGCGATGCCGGAGAGTCCCGAGGCGTAGCCCTGGCCGATGGCGCGGAACTTCCACTCCGCACCGTTGCGGTAGAGCTCACCGAAGATCATGGCGGTCTCGGTCGAGGCGTCCTCAGAGAGGTCGTAGCGGGCGAGCTCGTTGCCGTCGGCCTGGTTGACAACGCGGATGAAGGCGTTGCGGACTTGGCCGAAGGACTGGCTGCGAGCGGAGCCTTCGTAGATCGAAACCGGGAAGGTGATCGAGTCGACCTCGGCCGGAACGGCAGCCAGGTTGACCTTGATGACCTCGTCGTCGCCTTCGCCCTCGCCGGTCAGGTTGTCGCCGGTGTGCTCGATCGAGCCCTCGGGAGACTTGAGGTTATTGAAGAACACGAAGAAGCCGTCGTTGACGATCTTCTTATCGGTGGTGAGTCCGATCGCGCTGGCATCAAGGTCGAAGTCAGTGCCGGTCGTGGTGCGGACATCCCAGCCCAGGCCGACCGAAACCGCGGTCAGTCCGGGGGCTTCCTTGGTCAGCGAGACATTCCCGCCCTTGCTCAGGCTCACGCCCATGAGTCGTTCCTCCAATTGTCGATCCACGGTTGCGGATGTATTTTCGCGCAATAATCCCACCCTAGGTGAGACGCATGACACCAGGCCATCGTACAAGTGAATGGCACGCCTTCGCCCAGAGCGGAAAAATCGGGCGCGGCCTAACTGGAAATGTCCCCGGGGTGGGCACAGGCGCTATATCGCCGCCCGCACGCGTCACGGGGACATTTCCAGCGAGCTCAGGCGTTGTTCACTTCGGTGACTGTCGACGGCGGTTCGGCCGACTCCGCGATTTGTTGAGTCTTCGCGGCGATGTTGGTGGTGAGCCAGCCGTCGTCGACCAACGCGAGGAGCATATGAGCCTTGTTACTGACCGTCCGCCCGGCCCGCGCGTAGCGAATCTTTACGCGCCGATAGTGCTCGCGAACCGTGCTCTCGGTGATGCCGTAGTTGATCGCGGTGGCAGCGATAGTCTCACCAGACACATAGGTTTTGAGGACTTGGAGTTCTCGCTCGGTCAGATGCACTCGAGGATTCGCCGTCTCGTCGGGTGTTTCGCAGTAGATAAGGCGCTGGTGCCGGTTCGCAACGTCGGATAACACGGCGGCCAGTTGTGCTGCGCCGGTGGCCGTTGCGATTCCATCCGCGGTCGGCGCTTTGCCGCCGGACACGGTGATACCGACAATCGTGGCGAGACGGTATCGCAGCAGGGTGGCCAGTAGGCCGTATCGCTGCGGAGACCTGGTCACCACGACGACGGCATACCCGGCTAGGCGCGCGCCGGGCGTGTCGATGTCGTGGATAACGGCCACATATCCGAGCTTCTCCACCAGAGCCACGATCGCCGCGTCGAGAATGTCGTGTTCAGCGATGACGGCCACCACGGGTGTCGTCGCCGCCACGTCACCATGCGTGGGGGAGGTATCTGAGTCGGATTGCATCGCCTGTCCTCGGGCTGGTCTGTTTCAGGGCCTAACCAGATTCCGACGCCGAGAATTGACTGTCAGCACTCCTAACCACTCGTCGGGTCCGGAATTATGCATTTGGCGCCCCGAAGTCCAAGGCGCCATGCCTGATCACGCACGATTACTAAGAATCGTGCAAAGATCGAACCGTGTCAGATATGCGAATTCTCGTCGCGTCCCCGTTGGGACATGTTGTTGCCGGGCCACTTGAGTCCGCGTTCGGCGGCGCCCCGGTAGAGGTTGCCGCGACTCAAGACGAATTCATCAGGAGTGTGACCGGCCGAGTTCGGTTCGACACGGTCGTCGCCGACCTGATCTGGAATCGCCCCGAGGTCGAGTGGATCTTCGACGGCCTAGACGTGATTGACAATCTTCGCAACGCCAATCGGCTTGCCCCCGTGTTGCTCGCCTGCCAAGGGCACAGCATGGAACAGGACCACATCGACGAGGCTCGATTGCGCCCAGAGGTTTCCGGGGTCATCGCCAAGTCAGAGGGACTCGCGCCGCTGGTGTCGGCGATCCGCACCGTCGCGCTCGGCCGTCGTCTGCCGTCACGGCCGCCGGTTCGCTCACGACCGCCTCTCTACGAAATGTTCGTCGGTCAGCGCGGACACACCGCCGGACGTCTCGCGGGTGCTATCGCCTCGGGCGCGGCATGCGATAGCGCGTCGCTCGCACGTGCGGCCAAAGTGTCGCCGAATACCGCGAATAAGGTTGCGAGTACCTATTTGGGACCGATTATTACGCGCCGGGACGAACATGACGAGTCGTTGCCGTTGACGCAAGCGTCGGTATACCGCTGGTGCGGACTGCATGCGCGTTACATCGTCAGCTGGTGCAGGCGGCATGGGCACTCCGACGTGCTTGGGCCCATGCCGCGCTGACCAAATTACTTGGCGGACAACGACATCTGATCCACGCGTAGATGACCGCGGCCCGACGGAATGTCATCGCCACAGACGATCTTGCGCGCGAGCACGCTAGCTACCGCCCCGGCAAGCGTTGCGGCAGAACCTAATTGCGGCCACGTGACGATGCTGCGGCCGACTTCGGTCAGGGCAGTTCTCAAGCGTGGTCCGATGTCGTCGCCGACAATCGCTCCGGCGATGGCAACTCGATGCTTCGGATCGCGCAGTTGCTCGACGGTCAGGTCGGCGATGTCCGGCGCACGACCGTGGAACAGTGGATAGGTTGGGTCGAGGTCGTAACGCTCTACGTCGGCGATGACGTCGTCACCGACGTCAGTGACCATGATGACCGGAATCCCCGCATCCCGTGCGCGACGACGGAGATCGACTTTCATTGCCAGGTCGTCCATCTCCTCGACGATCACCCGAGCCCGCGTGTCGCCGAAACCGAAGAACTCGGCGGCGTTTTCCGGGGAATAGCCGCCGAACGCCGTCACCTGTGTGTACGGATCTGCTTCGAGCAACCTGCGTTGTGCGATCACCCTCTTCGGTGCGCCGAGGTCGCATACCGACCCCGCCAGCCGGTTGAGGTTCGTCGGTCCGAGCGCGTCGGGGTCGGCGATGTGAAAGTGTCGAGCGCCGGTTAGCGCACACGCGTGCAGCGCGGATGCGCCGACCGACAGCCCGGCGATAGCCACAACCGCCCTCCCCCACTCGGCCTGTTCGTCATCGGTGATGAGGTAGCGATTTCGCGACGTTCGCAACAGGTGCCACACGCGCTCGTCGGGTAACCGCACCACGGTGCGCCGCCACGGGTACACGATGTATCGGCTCAGAGCGTCGAAGTCCTTTTCGGCAATAGGGTCGGGACCGGAGGCTAGCTGAGAGAGGGCGGCCAGCTCTGGTCCGGCGGTGAGCCATCCGTCGACGAATGCATAACCGGCACAGCGTAATTCGTCGATTCGTTCGGCGTACTCAGGGGAAATAATGTCGATCATCGCAACTACTCCCCTCCGGTACGGATCGTGGATTTGTGCTTGGGGCCGGTTCGCTCGAAATGGTGCGTCCCGAATCCGTGCAGCTCTATCACTGGCACGGCGGATTGCCCGCGGGTGCGGTGAAGTTCGTGATATTCGGCGTTGGTGTCGCGCAGCGCTTCCAGGCAGAGTGCCGTGAGGTCGCGGCACAGCCCGTCGTCGGGTCTGGTCTGCGCGGACAGTTCGGCATGGATGCGCAGCGTCTGGTTCTGCTCATGGTCGACGCCGGTATCGATGACAAATTTGCCGGTAAGTGCCGAGGACATTGCCGGATGCTCGAACGCCGCTCGCAGGTTGCCGTCGTAAATGTTGAGCGAGTAGAACGTAGCCGCGACGTCGGGCCGCCCGGTCAGCGACAGGAACACAGCGCTCGAGTCGATGTGCTGGCTCAGCTCGCCGTCGCCATGTGCAGCGACAATCTCGCGCAATCGCGCGCCGCTGTGCACGGCTCCGCGGTCGTTGATCCGATAGCGGATCAGCGGGAGCGCGGCGTCGATGGTGAACAGCAGATAGCCGTCGTCATCGACTTCGACGAACCGCAGCATTGGGTCTACTTCGGTGAAGGTCGGCAAGATCGTGGTGTCGCCGAAGAGCGCATTCCGCAGCGTGGAGTCGCTATCGGCTGCCCGCCGAACGGCCGTCGTGACCGGTGTTTCAAATGCGATGACGCCAGCGTCTGCGGTGCCATACATCAAGCAAATCCGTTCTGGCTCTTGTGGTTTACCGAGCTTAGCGAGTAGATGGTCGCGCCACGTCTCAGTGATCGCCTCACCAGCGAGCAGGATTTTGATGTCGTTGGTCAGCAGATGTGAGGGTGCGGCGTCGAGGGTGTCTTTGATGAACGGCGGATACCCGGCAATGACCACCTGGTCATAGCAGGGTGCCAAATCAGTCAACGCGGTAAGGATCGTATCGATGTTCATGCCGGGTGTTATCAAGGACAGTCGATGGCCCCGTCTGCGCAGTTCCAGCAGACCGAGCAGGGTATAGGTCCCGCCAATCCAGGTTCCCATCGCGAACGCGTTGATGACCAAGGTGGTGCGTGAACGCGAGCCGAAGTTCGCGGTGAAGATCGAGTCGAAGAACCCGGCGCCGTCGTTGGTCGCGACGTCGTCGCCGGGAAAGTAGGTGCAGACGCCGGTCGAGCCAGATGACGTCGTCCAGATTCCAGCCGATGCCGCATCCGAATGCCACAGCATATGCGTCCGCGGATGCACAGCGAGGTAATTGGATTTGGTCATCGGCGGAAGTGACCGGAAGTCGTCGACAGTGCGTACCGAACCACACGAGGGCGACGCCGCACGAATATGTGCGGCATAGGCGGGGACGTTGCGAATAGCACGATCGGCAATTGCGATTGCGTGGTCGATTCCACCGGAACCGACTACTGCGAATGACGGTGACATTACTGCTCCTTGTCTGAATGGGATGCAGAGTGGTCTTCCGTTTCCCCACTTTCTCGCAGAGCCCGGCAACGCCGAAATCAATCGATGAGAATTACTGGAGACGCGCACGGATCGAGAAAGGAAGATATGTGAGACGCTTGGTGCCACCCGCCATTCCTATCGCCGCTTCGACAATCGATCTAGCGAAATTCGACATTCCACCCGACGGCATCGCTCGAGACGAATTGCTGCTGCAGTATCAGCGACAGATGACCCGACCCACCCCGGAATCGAAGGTCCTCACGGGGGAGTTGCGTTCGTGGTCCGGGGTGTTCGCTCGAACCAAGTGGTTCGCGACTCAGTACACCTCGACGGCGGCTTTGATGCTCAAAGGGCGAAACGTACGGGTGTCCGACGCAGAGACACTTGACGCCATCGTTCGAGCATCGGGCGAGCTCATCGACCCTTTTGCGCGATATTCCGCAGGCTGGAGTACCAGCCTCGCCGTGCTGCGGCCAAAAAATCTGCGCAACGCGGTACTCGTCGCGATCCGTGAGGCTCAGCGCTACGGTGCGCGCTTGGTCCGGCGGGATATGACGACCGTGGAGCCGGTGCAGAACACCCACGAGCGGGCGATGGGCTTTCTGGCTGATCCAGCACACCGGCACCAGCGAGACCGGCAGACAGCACTCGATGCGTACCTGGCCAAAGTGAGTGACATTATTAGCGCCGCGGATACATCGAGGAAGCGACTAACCGACGCCGAGCGAGCACTCTTAGTCGACTTGACGAATGTGCTCATAAACGAGTTAGGCGCGGTGCCCATTGTCCCCCTTTCTGAGGACAAAGAATCGGATAATTTGGCAATTGCGACTGAATTCCTAGCCGACGTGGTATTCACAGCGTTGCGCGGTCGGAGCTATGACGAGCGGCATGTCGCGCAGGCGTACGAGCGAGTGCTGATCACTTACCTCAATCGGCTGCGGCGGGGACTTTCGCTGGAAGGCACCGAAGACTACTTCCTGATGCGACTGACGGCCGTGCGCATCGACGAATGGCGACGTGAGGTACGTAGGAAAGACAGGGAGGCTCGATTCGTTGCCGCCGACGATGATGGTGTGCGAGCCGACGATCGCGTCGACGAACTCACCGCACCTGACGAGGGACCGGCGCGACGGACGATCAAGACGGCGATCGGCTATATCGGCTCCGATCCGAACCTGCGTATCGACGGCAGGCTCTACTGGGAAGCGGAAACCGCTATCGCGATACTCGCCGGCGAGATTGGCGAATCGGCCGCGTCGCGACGAGATCTGCGGGCGGTCGTGGCCAATCGATGGGGTGTACAGCGGCCGGTACATGCTCGGTCGGCCACATCAGCCCTCGCGGCGACCGACGTTTTGCGATTGATGCGCGCGGCGGTCAATCGGGCCGGAGTAGCCTCACTTTAAGTGACCAGGAGGGGCCTGCGTCGAAGAAGATCTAGGGAGTGAGGTCTCATGGGCGGCGGTGACCGGCTGAACGCTTGGGGCGTCGGTAAACATTGGGTGCGGTGGGTCGCGAAACACGGGGTGGCTCGCATTGGGTTCCGCGCGCTGTCGAAGCGTGGCGATCCATACGCTCAATTAATGACCGACGCTGGCGGTTCCGGTGACCCATATCCGGCAATAGAACGGATCAGGGCCAACGGACCGCTGGCCTCAGGGCTGGCCGGACTGATAACCGCGGACCATGAGATTTCCCGGGAAGTGTTGCGAGACAAGCGCTTTGTCACTCTAGCCATCGGGAACCTGCCACTGCCGAAGACAATCAAATGGATTTTCCGGGCCACCGAGCCGGGATTGCCGAATCCGGTCGAATCGCCAGCGATGTTGGCCGTTGATCCGCCAGTGCATACCCGTTACCGCAAACTCGTTTCGCGCGCGTTCACACCGCGAGCGCTCGCCGCGCTCGATACGCGGATACGCGAGGTGACCGAACAACTCCTCGACGATCTGGCGGGGAAGCCGCAGGTCGACCTGGTAGCGGACTACGCAGCCAAGCTTCCCGTCGCGATCATCGCGGAGATGCTAGGCGTGCCACTGGAGCATGCGCCGAAATTACTGAAGTGGGGCGGGCACGGATCGGTGCTCCTCGACGTCGGGATCAGTTGGGGTGCCTATCGTCAGGCGTCGGACAGTTTGGTGGCATTCGATCACTTTCTCGACGAGCACATCGCTTCGCTCCGGGCGTCGCGAAATGACGGGATTCTGGGGACTGTTATCGCCGAGGGTGACCTGAATCCACGCGAACTCAAAGTGACCGCTGCGCTATTGCTTGGTGCCGGTTTTGAGACAACTGTCAATCTGATTGGCAACGGAATCGTTGCGCTGCAGCGCCATCCGGATCAATTGGATGCCCTGAGATCGGATCCGTCGTTGTGGCCCAACGCGATTGAGGAGATTCTTCGCTTCGACAGCCCCGTGCAGTTGACGGGACGGGTGGCGAAAGATCGAATCGAATTGTCGCAGAAGATAATTGAGAAGGGCGAGGTGGTTGTGACATTACTCGGCGGCGCCAACCGCGATCCCGCGGTCTTCGCCAATCCTGACAAGTTCGACGTCGCACGCGATAACGCGCGTGATCATCTGGCCTTCAGCAGTGGCGTTCACGTGTGTTTGGGTGCTTCTCTTGCGCGGATGGAAGGGATCATCGCGTTGCAATCGTTGACCGAACGCTATCCCGACCTGCGGTTGACCGGGCCACCGGTGCACCGCGGGCTCGTCAACCTGCACGGTTACGAGCAGTTGCCCGCCCAGGTTGGCACGCGGAGCCGCGCGATCACGCAGGCGGACTAACGTGATATTCCTGTCGCGGTCGACCGGTGCCGCCGTATCGAAGGCTCATCCGCAACCGTCCCGACGCGACGAGATTCGCGAGGTGGCGTCGGGCAGTCGGGGCCGCGATACCGATCCGTGCGGACACCTCGTCGGCGAATAGCACCGTACCGGGATCGTCGAACAGAGCAAGGATCCTCTCTTCGGTCGGCGAGGCGGGCACATCGCGCTCACGGCTGCGCCCCCCAAATCGCATGGCGGACAACGCTTCGTCAACTCCGCGCTGATCCACCTCGCTGCTCGCCAGGAGCCTCCGGTAGTGCGCGTATCCCGCCAGCCGACGAGCCAGTTCGGTGTCGTCGAATGGTTTGATCAAGTAGGTGAGGGCACCCGAGCGGGTAGCCCGGCGAATCGCCTCGCCATCGGACTCGGCTCCGAGAATGAAACAGTCACAAGGCAATTCGGCCACCAGATCTATTCCGGAGCCGTCCGGAAGATAGACGTCGAGTAGTGCCAGATCGATCCGGGGCACGGACGGATCGCCGAGAACAGCACGTGCCTGGGAGATAGAGCCGACCTGCGCGCTGACCCGAAATCCGCGCACCGCCCCGACGATCGCGGCGTGTAGCCGGGCTACGCGAAAGTCGTCGTCGCAAATCAACACCCCGAGTTCGCCGGGCCGCTCATCCATCCCTGCCTCCTAATTCGCCTGGGTCATCAAGTGCCCCGGGAAATTTCGCCACGAAGACTGCCCCGCCAAGAGCGTCAGTGCTCGTGGCGTCCCGCTCCGCCAGCCATACGTCGCCGCCGTGCCGCCGACAGATCTGCCGCACCAGTGCCAATCCCATCCCACGCCCACCTGGTACCAAGTGGTCATCTTTGGATGTCACTCCCTCGGTGAAAATCGCTTCCGGATCTGCGAATGTCACACCGCCGCCCGAGTCCGCGACAGTGACCCACAGGGTGTCGGCGTCGGTTAAGAGTTCCACCTCGACTCGCTTCTGCTTCGAATCTGACTGAGCCGCAGCATCTATCGCGTTGTCAACAAGATTCCCGACGACAGTCGTTGCCGCAACAGGGTCCGCCAGAGTGCCAGCTACCCAGGTCTGCGGGCCGAGACTCAACGTGACTCCGCGTTCCCGCGCGATCGTCGCCTTGGCGTCGACAAAGGCGGCGAGGTGCGGTTCGTCGACATTGTCGATTCCGTCCAGTTGCTCTCCGCGCGAACCTGATCCGGTGATCTCCGTCAGATACTCAACAGCCTCGCCGACGTTGTCGTGGCGAAGCAGTCCCGCCAGCACATGCAGCCGATTCGCCGTTTCGTGGCGTTGTGCCCGCAATGCCTCACTCATCGAACGAATGGCATCAAGTTCGCGGGTGAGTTTCTCAATGTCGGTGCGGTCGATTACCGACATGACCATTCCCAGAT
This sequence comes from Gordonia effusa NBRC 100432, assembly GCF_000241305.1. Taxonomy (GTDB): domain Bacteria; phylum Actinomycetota; class Actinomycetes; order Mycobacteriales; family Mycobacteriaceae; genus Gordonia; species Gordonia effusa. The sequence goes on along the minus strand of NZ_BAEH01000093.1, from coordinate 12,020 downwards.
CCCGCCCGTCGGCATTCACCCGATGCGAACTCACCAGTACTATGCGTTCGCCGACCGTCGCGGCGACCGGCTCTGCCTGCGGCGTGACGAGCAGGCCGCGCAGTCGTGGGGTAAGGCCGATGTCGTCACTCGCCGTTCCGATCGGTGAATCGATCGAAAGTAGCTGTCGCGCTTTATCATTGACAACGCTCAGACTTCCGTGAGCGTCGACGGCCAACACGCCGTCGGCGAGTGCGTGCAGCACGGCACGTTGTTCGCCAACCAGCGCGACAAGCTCATCCGGCTGTAATCCCAACGTGAGGCGCCGCCAACGTCGGGCCAGCAGCGACGCGCCCACCACACCAACCGCTAATGCGGCCGCCGCCAGACCGATCGTGACCGCGATGTCACGCTTGGTAGCCTCGGCGACCTTCTCGGTGGAAATACCGACGCTGACGAAACCGATCACCGCTCCGTCGGCGTCGCGGATGGCGACCTTTCCTCGCACCGACTCGCCGAGGGTGCCCCGATCGGTGTCGGCGACGTCGTTGCCCGCGAGCACGGAGCTTGGATCGGTGGACACGTGTCGGCCCAGTTCGGCCGTCTCGGGATGCGCGACGCGGATTCCGTTGCGGTTGGCGATGACCACGAACAACACTCCGGCGCGGCGGGCGACGTCAACCGCCTCGTGTTGGAGTTCGCCATTAGCAAGAGCCGCGGCATCGAGATTGACGCCCTGATTCGCGGCGACGAGCCGCGCGACGTCGGGGTCGCCGGCAACTGCGTGCACCACCGCGACTGCGCGCTGCGCATACTCGTCACGCATGTTTTCGTCGACTTTGCTGATATGCCAACCGAATCCGACAGCCAGACTCAGCGCGATCACCACCACCTGCAGGATGAGAACCTGCGCGACCAATGACAGACGACCGGGCATGGTCTGAGCCTAAGGGCTTGCGATCGCGGATCAGAACGGAATGGCGCCGACGACGCAACCCACCACCAACATCACGATAGACACCACCGCCGCGCGCCAGAGGACCTTCTTGTGGTGGTCGGCCAGCGGTACGGCCGCCAGCGCAACCAGCAACAGGATGGCCGGCACCAGCGGGCTCTGCATATGAACCGGTTGGCCGGTGATCGACGCCCGCGCCATCTCGGCCGGGTCGATGCCATACTTCGACGCCGTCTCGCTCAGCACGGGCAGCACGCCGTAGTAGAAGGCGTCATTGCTCATCAAGAAGGTCATCGGGATGGACAACAGGCCCGCGACGATCGCCAAATGCGGACCCATCCAATCCGGGATGGCGCCGGTCAGCCAATGAGCAAGTGCGTCAACCATTCCGGTGCCGGTGAACACGCCGGTCAGTACCGCGGCGGCGAGCACCATCGCGACCACCGACACGATCGACGAGGAGTGCCGAGTGATCGCTGCCTGCTGATCTTTGACCTGCGGAAAGTTGATCACCAGCGCCAGCCCGGTGGCGATCATGAACAGGACCGGAATCGCGATGATATCGGCGCCGAGCACCGCGAGCAGCGTGATCGTCAGAGCGGCGTTGGCCCACAACAGTTTTGGGCGCAGCGTAGGCCGATTGGGATCGAGGACGCCGCTAAATGCACTGGACTCGTTGAGCTCATTCGACTCGCCGGCATCGCCGCCACTGCCGGCTGACCCACCGCTGCGAACGAGTGGAATATTCGGTGACCCCACCGACGCGAGCACCGAGTCGCGGATCTCGATCCGTCCGATGCGTCGACGCTCCAGCACCCCGAGGTGGTACGAGAAGGCGAGCACCACGAGCATCGCGGCGATCAACGACGGGACCATCGGCACGAATACGTCGGAAGTGTCGATCTTGAGTGCGGAGGCCGCGCGAGCCGTCGGACCGCCCCACGGCAGAATATTCATCGTGCCGTTGGCCAGGCCCGCGGTCACGGTAAGGACAACCGGACTGACGCCGAGCTTCAGATAGAGAGGCAACAGCGCCGAAGTAACGATGATGAACGTGGTTGAGCCGTCACCGTCGAGGGAAACGATCGCGGCGAGCACGGCGGTACCGACGACAAGCCGGGCGGGGTCATTACGGACGAGCCGCACCACGGCGCGAACGACCGGATCGAACAAGCCGACGTCGATCATGATGCCGAAGAAGATGATCGCGAAGAACAGCATCGCGGCCGTCGGCGCCAATTCTTTGATGCCGCCGGAGATCATGTCGCTGATACCCAGGCCCGCGCCGGCGAAGAGGCCGAACGCGGTCGGTATCAGAATTAGCGCGACGACCGGGGTCGCACGTTTTGTCATGATCAGGAACATGAACGTGGCCACCATCGCGAGGCCCAGCGCTACCAACATCGGATTACTCGATTCACTCTGAAAAGTTCCAAGGCCACCGGTTGTGCCTTCGGGTTGAAATGAGTGTCGAAGTAATGCAGGTCACAGTCACGCTTGCGCGCGTAACTCGCGTTTTGATCATTTTGCTCTACGGTTCGAGCAAGCCCGCCCCGGCTGCTCCGAGCGCCACATCATGGAGATGGTTCTGGGACGACAGCGCCGGCCGGCTCCCGTCAGCCGACGGTTGCCAATCCTGTTCCCATGTCCGCATCGGCATCTTGTTTGGAGTACCGCTGGCGGTAGAGATGTACCGCTCCCAGGTTGACGGCTGCGGCGACAACAGCGATCAGCACTATCATTGCCAATCCGGATCCAACGCCGGGCGCTCCATTGAAGGCGCCGATCAAACCCTCGCGCACATAGGTCAACGGTGTGATCGTGTGAAGCAACCGCAATGGTGCGGGCAGTGTCTCGACCATCCAAATTCCGCCGTAGGCGAAGAGTTGGAGCATCAACCAGGCAAGCGACGTCAGAGCACCGGCGCCGTAGCCGAACAGTGTGAAGAGGACTGAGAATACCGTGACGTTCATAATCGTCGCCGCGCCGAGGATGATTGCCACCTGCCACGTCGAGGCTGGATCGGGTGCGGGGTCCAAGAATGCCCACAAGCCGACACCGACCAATCCGACGCCAGCAAGACTGACCGCGCATACTGCCAACGCACGTCGCAATACCGTCGCGATCGTAGGTGGCTCATCGGTACCCGATATGTACCGGCGGCCCCGAAATGACAGCATGACCGCGATCACTATCAGCGCCGAGGCGAAGATCAGCAGGGTTGGCGCGGCACCCGGACCGCCGAATTGCGCGCGAGCCACGTATTCATTCTGGCTACTTACCGGAGTGCTAATCAGTTTCGCCAAGGACTCCTGCTGAGTCTTATCGCCCATGTCGGGCGCTTTCCGGGCACCGGCGGTCAACCCGGTGGAGAGTTGGGTCGCACCCGAGTCAACTCGTTCGGCACCGTGTTGCAGCTTTACCGCACCCTCGGTGAGCTGCGTTGTTCCGACCTCGATTTGCCGCATACCGGTTGAGAGTTTGGTCGCGCCGGTAGACAACTGTGCGCTCCCAGTGGCCAGCCGATCGACTCCGCTACGGTACGCGGCGGTTGGGTCGGTCAACTCGGTGGCAACACGACGGCTCCCGGCCTGCAATTGTTGGAGACCAGTCAGCAGCGTGGTCACTTTCTCCACACCTACCCCCGGCGGCAAGACTTTCTGTAGGCGTGTCAGTTCAGCTTGCAAGTTCGCGATATCTACCGTGCCGACCAGTTTGTCGATACCGTCGGCCACCTTCGTGGCTCCGTCGCCGAGCCGCGCAGTCCCCGCCTGTAGCTGAGTCGCTCCCGTGGATAGTTTGGCTGCTCCGGTAGCGACTTGCGCACTGCCGGCGGTGGCAGTTCGAACTCCCGGTTGCAATTTGGTGACCAGTGCCGTCGAAAGAGAATCGGCGCCATCGCTGAGTTGCCCCGTGCCATCGGCTAATTGCTCTGATCCAGCAGCGGCCTTCTTGAGACCTGTTCCCAACTCGTCGACCCCGCTGACCACCTTGCCGACCGTCGTGCTGGACACACCACGCAGAACCGCAGCCTGAACCTTACTCATCGCCGCGGCGCCGATACTCGACGCTTTGACCGTGTTGTTGTCGTTGTAGGTGACTGTGATCAGCGCCGGCGCCTTGGTCACCGAACCGATCTTGGCCAATGTTTCGCTGAAGTCCTCCGGGATACGGATAACGAAGTAGTAATCGCCGCTCTTGAGGCCGCTGGTCGCGGTTGCCTGATCGACAGCGTTGAAGCCGAGCGCGTGCGAGTCGAGGAGATTCTTGGTCACCTGCGCGCCCGCGCTGATGCGTGCTGATCCCTCACCAAAAGGCTTGTCGGCGTTAACAATAGCCACCGGCATCTTGTCAACACTTTTCGTGGGATCCCACATCCACCACATATAGATCGCCGAAAAGGCCAGCGGAATTGTCACCGCGACCGCCAGGAGTACCCGTAGCACTCGTGATCGCTGCACCATCGTTTCGCTCGATCCGCTCATGAGGAGACCCCACCGATGTCGATGCCGCTGCGCGCACACGGCGATTGGGGAAATGTAGTACTCAGAGGCCGCAAGGCAGGGTTCGCACACTCATTCGCCGCGGCTACCGGCCCGGCGGGCGCTGGTCCGCTGCCAACGAATACGACTCCGACACAACTTGCCAGCGCCAGTGCCGTAGTGGCGAAGCTGCGCACTAGTGTTCGCAAAGCGTCTCCCTCTGTCTGTGATCTGCCCCATTGCAGTTCCGCATTGTGATGCATGGCCGTATTTAATACCAGTATGTATTGAGTACGCAAACGTATTGACTTGACCAGCGAGGTGCGGATCCCGACTAGCCAGGAGTGACCACGGTTACATCATCGGCAATCTTAGACATGTCTGTCTAGTTTTGGCGAATCGAGTGTCCGCGTACGTGGGGTTCTTCAGTCCGGCAGCATCGGCGCGTCCGCGCCGTGATTACGCCCGACCAGAACCGCACGTGTCACGGCGTCGACACCGAATCTGGTTCGCAAATCATCCATCGTTCGATCCAGGGCAGGTTGGTGATCATCGCCGAAGGGCAGAGTCAGCTGGCAGTTGTCGGCGTCGTCGAGATTGATCAGCGACAACCCGATCAGCGTGCAGCCACGTTCGGCGATCAGCGGCAAGGCGTCGGCGAACAGGCCGCGGGCGAGTTTCATAATGACGTCGGTTCGATCGGTTGATACCAGCATGGATCGTGACCTCGTGGCTCGCCCGAAGTCGTCAAATCGTAAGCGCAGCACCACAGTTCGGGTAAGTCGATCCGCCTTGCGAAGGCGTTTGGCGAGACGCTCCACGATGGCGATGAGCGTCGCTTCAAGCTCGGCAGGTGATTTCGGTCGGCGACCAAGCGCGCGCTGTGAGCCGATAGAACTGCGCCGACGCCCGGTCTCCACTCGGCGTGGATCTTGGTCCATCGCAAGGGAATACAGGTGTCGACCCGACGCCCGGCCGAGCAGACCGGACAGATTGCGCTCACCGAGCGCGGCCAGATCGCCAACGGTATGCACTCCCGCGTCGGCGAGTTTGGCGTCGGTGATGGCTCCGACGCCCCAGAGGCGGCGAACCGGCAACGGATGTAAGAACTCCAACTCGGCGTCGGGTGAAACCTCAAGCAGCCCATCGGGTTTGCCGACCGCGCTCGCTACCTTGGCAAGGAATTTGCTACGCGCTACGCCGACGGTAATCGGCAACCCGACGTCGGCGCGGACCCTGGCCCGCAGCGCCGTCGCGATCTCCACGGGCGACCCGGAAATTCTGCGCAGCCCGCCGACGTCGAGAAATGCCTCATCGACCGAGATGCCCTCGACTATGGGCGTGATATCCCGGAAGATCTCGAAAACCTGGTTGCTGGCTTCCATATACGCATCGAAACGCGGTCGGGCCATCACCGCCCCCGGACATAGCGCCACTGCCTCGCGACCCGACATCGGACAACGTACGCCGAATGCCTTGGCCTCATAACTCGCCGCTACCACCACTCCACCGCCAACGAGGACCGGCTTACCGCGCCACGCGGGATTGTCGCGCTGTTCGACCGAGGCGTAGAACGAGTCGAGGTCGGCATGCATTATCGACGCTTCACTACGTTCCTCGCGGGAAATCCTCACGAACATATGTTCGCATCAGGGTGTGACAACCAATTGATGTCGCAAAGGCCAACTTTTCCCGGCACACTGGCTGTCATGGCCTTCCCCATTCGAATCGGTGTGCAACTTCAACCTCAACATTCCCCTCAGTACTCGTTGATTCGCGACGCGGTTCGCCGCGCCGAGGATGTCGGCGTCGATGTCGCGTTCAACTGGGATCACTTCTATCCCCTGTACGGCGATCCCGACGGTGCGCACTACGAATGCTGGACGATGCTCGGTGCGTGGGCCGAGCAAACTACGCGGGTTGAGATCGGCGCCCTGGTGACGTGCAACTCGTATCGAAATCCGGAGTTGCTGGCCGATATGGCCCGCACGGTCGACCACATCAGTGACGGGCGACTGATTCTTGGCATCGGGTCGGGCTGGTTCGAGAAGGACTACGACCAATACGGGTACGAATTCGGTACTGCCGGTTCACGATTGAACGAACTCGCCGAGGCATTGCCGCGGATCGAGAACCGGTTGGCAAAACTCAATCCAGCTCCAACGCGCGACATCCCGGTGCTGATCGGCGGCGCCGGTGAGAAGAAGACCCTCAAGTTGGTCGCCAAACACGCCAACATCTGGCACTCCTTCCTCGACGTCGACGAGTACCGGCGCAAGTCGGCGATTCTGGCCGAACACTGCGCCGCGATCGAGCGTGATCCGGCAACCATCGAACGCTCGACAGGTGCCGGCGTTCACACCGACAGCGTCGATGACGTGTTGCGCCGCGCCGATGCGCTGGCCGACGAGGGCGTGACCCTGCTGACGGTCGGCGTCGGCGGTCCCGACTACGACCTGACTTTGCTCGAGGCGCTCTGTAAGTGGCGCGATCAGCGCTGAAATATGTCCCGTCGCGAGTTGAGGTGTCTATATGCCATCTGATCTCGTGACGGGGCAGAGTTCCGCGGTTGTCGTCGGATCTGGACCGAACGGACTGACCGCTGCGGTCACACTGGCGAAGGCCGGCTGGTCGGTGTTGGTTATCGAAGGCGCCGAGGAGATCGGTGGCGGTCTGCGATCGGCCGAATTGTTCGAATCCGGAACCACTCACGACGTCTGCGCCGCTGTCCATCCGCTCGGCCGGCTGTCGCCGGCGTGGTCGGATCTGCACGAGTGGGGACTGCGGTGGATCACCCCCGAGGTCTCGTTCGCCCATGTCTTCGACGAGCGCCAGGTGCTCAGCGTCGACCGCTCGTGGGAGCAGACGCTGCGCAATCTCGGCGACGACGCCGCCCGCTGGCGTCGGGTGATGGGATCACTGAGCCGCGATCCCGAACGACTGGTCACCGAGATACTGCAGCCGCTGCGGATACCCAACCACCCGAGCGCGTGGTTGTCATTCGGCCCTCGCGCACTGTGTTCGACCGACCTGATCACCCGCGCTTTCACCGACCCCCGCACGCGGACCCTGTTCGCCGCCGTCGCGGCACACGGCATACGGCCAACCGATTCGGCGGCGTCGGCGGCACCTGGCTTGCTGCTCACCGCCGCGGCGTCGACGACCGGATGGCCGGTGGCCCGCGGCGGGTCCCGGGCCATCGCCGACGCGTTGGCGAAGCAGTTGATCAGCCTGGGCGGTCAGATCGAAACTGGTTGGCAGGTAAGTACATTCGCGGAACTTCCGGCGGCGACAGCGGTTCTTTTCGACACCTCCCCCACGGCCCTGGCATCGATTCTCGCCGACCGCTTGCCGGCCCGATACCGTCGACGCCTCGCCAAGTATCGGTACGGTCCGGGCGTCTGCAAAATCGACTATCTGCTCTCCGAACCAATACCGTGGCGCTCGGACGATCTCGGGCGCACCGCGACCTTCCATCTGGCGCCGTCGTACGAAGCGATCTCCAGCGTCGAAGCCGATGTCGCCGCGGGGCGCCACCCCACTAGACCATGGCTGCTGGGCGGCGAACCAACGCGTATCGATCCGTCGCGCGCGTCCGTCGGCCGTCGGGTTGCCTGGGCATACTGCCACGTGCCACACGGCTCCGACGTCGACATGGGCGAGACGATGACCGCCGAGATCGAACGATGTGCTCCAGGGTTCCGCGACACGGTGGTGGCCTCGCGGGTGAGGACCGCCGCGGACTTCAGCCGATACAACCCCAACCTCGTCGGCGGTGATATCGGTTGCGGCGCAAGTGATTTCCGGCAACTATTGGGTCGGCCGGTAGCTTCGCCCAATCCATACGCAACGCCGGTGGAGGGTGTATACCTGTGTTCGTCGGCCACTCCGCCCGGTGGTGGCGCACATGGAATGAGCGGCTACAACGCCGCGCGGGCCGTCTTGAGAAAGTTCCGATCGTTAGCGCGGCACGCATGAACGCGCCCAGCCCACCCGCTAGATTGGCCTCATGGGTTTGCGCATCGGTCTGTCGTTTCTCACGCCGCTCCGGCGGTTGCTCGCCGCGACCCTTCTCGCGATTCTCGCGACCGGAATAACGCTGGTGGCGACCGGCCTGGCCGCCCTCGCCGCAGGCCCCGCACACGCCGAACAACCCGCGCGACTACCTACCCAGATCCTCGATACCGCCAATGCCCTGACCACCGAGCAACGCGGCAGCCTCCAGTCGGCAATCGACAATCTGTACAACAACGAGCAAGTACAGCTCTGGGTGGTCTATGTTCACGACTTTGGGTCGCTGTCGGCGCAACAGTGGGCAGAACAGACAGCTTCGGTCAGCGACCTTGGCGACAGCGACGTACTGCTCGCGGTTGCGACCGATGCCCGCTCGTACTATCTCAATGCGCCCGGAAAGATCACCGGGCTCGATGCCAAGGCTCTACAAAAGATCAGTACCGACTACGTGCAACCCCAACTGCGCCAAGGCAATTGGGCTCAGGCCGGCATCGCGGCCACCAATGGCATCAGCGCACAATTGCAGCCGTCGCACACCGGCTTGATCGTCGGGGGCGCCATCGGGGGCATCGCCGTTCTCGGCGGCGGCGGCGCGGTGCTGTACGCGCGACGCAATCGGCGGCGCAAGAACGACGACGTCATCGAAGCGCTGCGTGAGGCCGACGAGGAGCTGACCGTCGACCAGCTTTCCGCGCAGCCGCTATCAGTTCTCGACCCGTGGTCGAAGGAAGTCCTCACCGACACCGACAACGCGGTGGCCACCAGCGCCGAGGAACTCGCACTCGCCGAAGGCGAGTTCGGTACCGCCGAGACCACACCTTTCCGACAGGCCGTCGAACAAGCACGCGCCGGTCTCGCCACGTGTTTCGCGCTGCGTCAGCGACTCGACGACGCTATCGACGAATCCGACGACGAGCGGCGTACGATGCTGGTGCAGATCATTACCACCTGCACCGATGTGGACTCCGCTCTCGATGAACAAGCGGCCAACTTCGATGAGATGCGCAACCTACTGATCAATGCCGATACTCGGTTCGACGAGCTCACCCGCGAACTGGTGGCGGTTCGCGCCCGATTGGAGCAAGCCGGTCCGCTACTTGCCGACCTCACCGCCAAATATGGCGCCGACGCCCTCTCGTCGATCGCACACAATATCGACCTGGCCACCGAACAGCTCGCATTCGCCGACGACAGCGCCGACCAGGGACGCGAGGCCATCGCCCAACCCGCGGGGCAACAAGGCCCGGCCGTTGCCGCGATCCGTTCCACCGAAGGGGCCCTCGCCCAAGCCAACCGGTTGCTCGACGCGATTACCAACGCGGAGAGCAACCTTCGTGCGGCACGCACCCAACTCCCAGCGCTGATTTCCGAAGTCGATGACGAGATCGCGCAAGCACAGGCACTGACCGCGAGCGGCGATGGTTCGGCCGACCTAGCCGAGGCAATGGCCGGCGCCCAGGCAGCGGTGACGTCGGCGCGCACCGACGCCGTCAACGACCTTCTCGGCTCTTTCACCACCCTCGTCCAAGCAGATGCTGCCCTCGATTCGGCGCTGGCGTCGGCCAGCCAACGGTCAGCTGAACGTGTACGCCGCGCCGAGTTGCTGACCGCCTCCCTAACGGCGGCGTCGGCGAAGGTTTCGGCGGCAAGCGATTTTCTCTCCACCCGTCGCGGCGCGGTACAGGCCACCAGCCGCACCCGACTGTCGGAGGCTCAGCGGTTGCTCGATCAAGCGCAACAGAGTTCAGCCGCCGGCACCCCCGATGGCGTGACGCGAGCCATCGACCTGGCCCGGCAATCGGGCAGTCTCGCCGACCAGGCACTGATGGCGGCGCAGGCCGATGTCGTGTCATGGCAACAAGCCGAGTCGACAAATCTCTCGTCCAGTTCGTCGACGGCCGGAGCTGTACTCGCTGGCGTGCTCGTGGACAGTTTCCTTCGCGGGGCGTCGAATAGTTATGGCGGCGGCTTCAGCAGTGGCGGTCGTTCCCCCGGGTCGTTCGGGGGCAGCGGCACGGCCGGTCGGATTGGCACCGGCGGTCGGTTCTAGCACGCCAAGCTCCTGGAAGAGTCCTGGAAATGTCCCCGTCGCGGGAGCAGGCGGCGATATAGCGCCTGCGCTCACCACGGGGACATTTCCAGGCGCATCCAAGGTTAAGTGCCTCACATCTGGTTGATACTTCGGGTCCCTAAGTATTAGGTTAGCTAGGTGTCCTCCGATAATGCCAAACTAGCCGCCGAGTTGCGCCCCGTACTCACGCGGCTGTATCTGTCATTGCGCCGGCACACCCCAATCACCGAGTACACCGCTGCGCAGGCATCCGCACTGGCGACGCTGGTAGACCACGGCCCAATGCGTATGGGCGAGTTGGCCGAACGCGAGTCGATTCGGATGCCAACGGCCACGAGTCTGGTCGACGGACTGATCCGATCCGAGCTGGTCACTCGTTGTGCCGATCCCACTGACCGTCGGGCGGTCGTCATCGACCTCACCGCTCGCGGGCATGAGGTGCTGCGACGGGTGCGCGCCCAGCGCGACGACGCCGTGTCCGAAGCACTGTCGGGACTCAGTGATGACCACCGAGCCGCCCTCGCCAACGCGACGCAGGCCCTAAAGGAATTGCACAAAATGGTCGAAGAGCTCTGAACGAGCCGATCATCGAGGTTTGAAAGTAGGTAGTCGTGCTCAACGGCGATAACACAGTGGCGTCCGCGTCCGGTTCGACGTCGAATCATCAGGAACATCCGTCGCTCCTAACAGTTATGCGCGAACAACCCCGCACGGTGTGGATCACCGCGTTCGCAGCGGTCATCGCGTTCATGGGCATCGGGCTGGTTGACCCGATCCTCAAATCGATCGCCGAAGCGCTTCATGCACCGCCGAGCAAGCTGACCCTGTTGTTCGGCGTGTATATGGGTGTGCAGGTGGTGGCGATGCTGCTTACCGGGTGGGCCGCGGCGCGGTTCGGACCGAAACGCACGCTGACCACCGGCCTGGTCCTGATTGTTGTCGCCGCGGGCATCAGCGCGCTGGCCGGCGATATCAACACCCTCATCGCGCTGCGTGTGCTGTGGGGATTGGGTAACGCATTGTTCATGGCGACCGCGCTGGCGTTCATCGTCGGCGCCGCCAAGGGGCACCAGTCCGGCGCGATCCTGCTCTATGAAGCCGCGCTCGGCGCCGGCCTCGCGATCGGCCCATTGCTGGGTGCGATTCTGGGCGAGTGGACCTGGCGCGCACCGTTCGCGGGTACCGCCATCCTGATGCTCATCGGCGCAATCCTTTGTGCCGCAATGCTTCCCAAGGACGAGCCGCGCTATACCCGGGTACCGGTGAAGATCACCGATCCATTGAAGGCGCTGCGCAATCACACCCTTCTGATGACCTCGATCGGTTCGGCCTTCTACACCGGCGCGCTGTTTACAGTCATCGCGTGGTCACCGTTCGCGATGAACCTGCGTCCCATCTACGCGGGCCTGATCTTCTTCGGTTGGGGTCTGCTGACGGCGCTATCGGGCGTGTTCCTCGCACCACGCGTCGCCGAAAGATTGGGCCAGAAGAACGGCGTTATCGCGGCGATCGCTACCTA
>NZ_BAEH01000094.1 GCF_000241305.1 Gordonia effusa NBRC 100432 | reverse complement strand
ATCAGACCTCGCAGCGATGGCGCCGGCCGGATGGCTAATCGCCGATCTTGATTCTGGAAAGGTGCTCGCCGCCAAGGATGCTCACGGACGCTATCGTCCGGCATCAACAATCAAGGTGTTGCTCGCGCTGGTCGCCCTTGATGAACTCGACCTCGACAAGACGGTTTCGGTGACTGCGGAGGATTACAGTATCGAAGGCGACTCGTGCGGCACCGGCCCCGGCGGGCGTTACACTAACCGAGAACTGCTCACCGGCTTGGTAATGGTGTCGGGCAATGACTGCGCGAGTGCGCTGGCGCGCGAACTCGGTGGTACCGAAGCTACCTTGACGAAGATGAATACCAAGGCAAAGTCGTTGCAGGCGTACGATACTCGGGCCGCATCCCCGTCGGGTCTGGACGCACCCGGCATGTCGACATCACCGTATGATCTGGCCCTGATCTTCCGCGCCGCGATGCGTAACGAGACGTTCCGCGAACTGATCGCTCTGCCGACATTCCGATTCCCCGGTTACCCGCGCAACCCTGCCATCCACGGCGACAAAGACCATCCGTCCTACCTGATGCAGACGTCGTGTTCGCTATTGCTCAACGGTTATCCGGGCATGCTGGGCGGGAAGACCGGATTCACCGACGATGCTCGCAAGACCTTCGTCGGCGCGGCCCAGCGCGATGGCCGCAAGGTGGTCATCGTGCAGATGTACGGCCTCAACAGCAAGACGTCCAACGACTATTGGGATCAGGCGAAGCAGATGTTTGACTACGGTTTCACCGCACCCGATAGCGACGCCGTCGGAACCCTGGTCGAGCCGGCGAATTCATCGTCGGATAAACCCACTGTCGCGGCAGATCCCGAGAAGGCGTCACATCACACGGCGTCGGGAACCGAGGACCAAACCAACTGGTCCAAGCGGGTGCTCATCGGCCTGGTCGCGGCGCTGGTGGCGCTGTTGCTCGCGGCAGCTGGGATGAGTATTAACCGACGGTAGGGCTCAGCAGGTCCGGGCAGCGCGAGTTATGGCTGCGACTTGCGACGACGCCCGCCGGCAAGATAACCGACCACTGCCCCAACGCCGACGCCGGCCAACACCGTTTTCGGGTCGGGAATCGGGTGTACGTCGTAGACCGGCGAAAGGTGCACGGGCGGCAGCTGCTCTTCGTCGGGAACCTGAAACTCCTCGTTGACCGTCGCGGTCGCACACCAGGCGCTCGCATAGAGGATGATCCGCGCGGCGAGATAAGCCAGCACCATGAGACCTAGGAGGGGGCCAAACGCGACGCCCGCTGGACTACCGATCACGGACTTGAAGTAGATGCCAGCGACCTGTTTGACCACTTCGAAGATCAGCGCGGTCGCCAGACCGGTGCTCAGTGCCCGACGAAACGGCAAGTCTACCAACGGAATCCGAGACAGGATGAAGCTGAACAACAATGTGCTTGCGACAATCGACACCACGAAGGCGACGATCCTCAACGTACCTGGCACCCAGCCCTGATCCGACAATCCCAGCCACGACAGCACCTCGCGTAGAACCGAGCCACCGCCGAGCACGGAAATTCCGATAGTCGCCAGAAATGTCAGACCGAGCAGCACGAAACTCCCCAGATCGAAGACCTTCGACAACACCGCGTTTCGTTCGACTTTCCCACCCCACATCTGGGTAAGCGCACCGCGCAGCGCGGTCATCCACCCGATGCCCGTGTACGCGGCGGCCACCAGGCCGACGATGCCGAGAGTAGTTCGGGAGGCGATAGCCGAATCCATGATCTTGTTGAGTTGCGTGCCGAGTTCGCCGGGAACGGCGTCGATGATCGCATCCTTCATCGTCTGAATCAGGTCGGGCCGCGACGCCAGCACAAAACCGGCTGCTGCGAAGGCGACCATCATTATCGGCACGAGCGCCAACACCGTGCGATAGGTCAGACTGGCGGCGAATACGTTGCCCTCTTTGTCGTTATAGCGCTCGACGGTCCGCATCGCGTGGTCGACCACGCCAAACCGAGCACGCATTCGCGCAACCAGCGCTTTCAACATCTCCACGATGTGCATTACCCACTGCTTGACTCGGTCAAACATCGCTAACTTCCCGGTGCGAGAAATCCGACCTTGTCATAAACGGCCGCAAGGGTTTTGGATGCTACTTCACGAGCGCGGGCCGCGCCGTCGGCGAGGATCTTGTCGATGTACTCGGGTTCGGCGAGCACCGCTTCGAACTTTTCCCGTAGCGGCGTAACGAACTCGGTGAGAACGTCGGCGGTGTCGACCTTGAGATCGCCGTAACCTTTACCGTCATAGCCCACGACCAGATCATCGACCGGCGTTCCAGTCAACGCCGACTGGATGGTGAGCAAATTCGAAACACCCGGCTTTTTTTCGCGGTCGAACGTGATTACCCGGTCATTGTCGGTGACCGCGGACCGGATCTTTTTGGCCGACTTCTTAGGATCGTCGAGCAGACTGACAAGTCCGGCGTCGGACTCTGCCGATTTGCTCATCTTGGCGGTGGGATTCTGGAGGTCGTAGATCTTGGCGACGTCGGAGACGATATACGCCTCCGGCACCCGAAGCGTCTTGCCGAAACGAGAGTTGAAGCGCTGCGCCAGATTTCGCGTCAATTCCAAATGCTGACGCTGGTCTTCTCCGACCGGCACCGAGTTGACTTGGAACGCCAGGATGTCGGCGGCCATCAGAATTGGATAGGTAAATAGACCGACACCCGCGGCGTCGGTGCCGCCTTTCGCGGATTTATCCTTGAACTGCGTCATACGACTGGCTTCGCCGAATCCGGTGATACACGACAGGACCCAGGTCAATTGCGCGATCTCGGGTACATGCGATTGGACGTAGATCGTCGCGCGAGACGGGTCGATACCTACCGCGAGTAGCTGTGCGACACTACGCCGAGTGCGGTCCCGGAGCACCTTGGGATCATGCGGCATGGTGATCGCGTGCATATCCGGGATGAAGTAATAGGCTTCGTCGAATTCGTCTTGAAGCGAGACCCACTGACGTACCGCACCGAGGTAGTTGCCGAGGTGGAACGAGTCGCTGGTCGGCTGAATACCGGAGAGAACTCTGGTCATGCGCTCCAGTCTTTCAGACGAGGTATCAGCCGAAGACGGCGGTCACCGGGGCATGGTCGGACCAACGCAGGTCGTAGGCGTCGGGTCGATGTACGTATGCCTTGACCGCTCGCTCAGCCAGTCCGGCGGTCGCCGCGTGGAAGTCGATACGCCAGCCCGAATCATTGTCGAAAGCTTTGCCACGCCACGACCACCACGAATACGGTCCCGGCTCATTCCCGACCAGATCCCGCATGACGTCGTTCCAGCCGTCGGCGAACAGACCGGCGAGCCAGTCACGTTCATGCGGAAGGAAGCCGGGGCTCTTCTTGTTCGTTTTCCATGCCTTGATGTCGTTCTCGGTTGCCGCGATATTCCAGTCGCCGCCCACCACAACGTCGTTTCCTGACGCCGCGTGCCGGGCAAGAAACTCACCGAACTCGGCGAGGAAACGCTTCTTCTCGTCGAATTTTGCGGTGTCCTTCTCGGTCGCGGTTTTCGTCACAGCGGGATCGACCGCTCCCTTGGGCAGATACAGACTGCCAGCGGTCAGCGGCTCGCCTCCCACCTGGTAGTCCGCTTCGATATAGCGACCGAGGTCGTCGAACTCAGTACTGCCGAAGCCGACGCGCACGGCGGTCGGCTCGGTGCGGCTCAGTAGCGCGACGCCCGCGTGTCCCTTCACCGACGACGGCGCCGTCACTAAATGCCAGCCATCGTCGAGCGCCGGAGCCAGGGAGTCGCGCGCCTCCTCATCGCTCGCTCGAACCTCTTGCAGCGCAATAACATCGGAATCGGAAGCGGCCAGCCACGGCAGTAACCCGTGATTGCGCTCGTTCCGATGTTTGACCGCCGCGCGAATTCCGTTGACGTTGATCGTGGTGATGGTTGGCACGCGACCACGCTACCCAAGGCATATGACATCGCTCCGACTGCCGTCCTGGGGAAAATCGTCCGAATAGTCGGTCAGCAAGGGCAATATGCCCTCGCCGAGGGATTATTCAGACGATTTTCGACGACGTCGGGACGCTCGCTGGCCGTCGACCGGTGAGCAGCGCGACACCGAGCACCACCAGACCGGCCAACGCCAGCAACACGCCGACCTCCGACGGTGCGCGGTAACTCATCCCGGCCGCGATCACGACGCCGCCGAGCCACGCGCCAAGTGCGTTGGCGACGTTGAGCGCGGAATGGTTGAGCGCGGCGGCCAGTGTCTGCGCGTCTTGAGCGACGTCCATCAACCGCGTCTGCAGTGCGGGCACCAGCGATGACCCGGATGCGCCGACGAAGAAGGTCAGGACGAAGGCCAGCCACGCGACATCGACTACCGCGACGAAGACCGCGAGTGTCACCGCAACCGCCGTCAGACCCGCGAACATGCTCCATCCCACGCTGCGGTCGGCTGCGATTCCGCCCACGATATTGCCGGCGACCATGCCGAGACCGAACAGCGCGAGGGCGAGCGGAATAAGACCCTCGGCCACGCCGGAAAGCGATGTCAGAGTCGTGTGGAGATAGGTGTAGAACGCGAACATGCCGCCGAACCCAACCGTGCCGATGAGCAGCGTCAACCACACCTGACCGCGGCGCAGCGCGCCGAGTTCGGTCATCGGGTTGGTGACCTTCATGTCATCTAATGCCGGCAGACTGCGTCGCAGCGCCAGCACGGTCGCAACTCCGATGCCCACGACCAGGATCAACGCGACCCGCCAACCGAATTGTCCGCCAAGCCACGCCGCGATCGGCACACCCGCGACGTTGGCGACCGATAGTCCTAACATCACCTGGCCGACGGCTTTGGCTCGATTGCCCGGCTTGGCCAGATGCGCCGCGACTAGCGCTGCGACGCCGAAGTACGCGCCGTGCGGCAGTCCGGCGACGAATCGCGCGATCATCAAGGTCGCGTAGTTGGGGGCGATCACCGACGCTGCGTTGCCGACGACGAACGCGACCATCAAACCGACGAGCAGGGTGCGCCTGGACATGCGTGCGGTCAGAGCGGCGATCAGCGGCGCGCCGACAACCACACCGAGCGCGTATGCGGAGATCACGTGTCCAGCCGTTGGCTCGGAGATCCGCAGCGACTCGGCGATGTCGGGCAGCAGGCCCATCGCGACGAATTCGGTTGTGCCGATACCGAATCCACCCAAAGCCATCGCGATCATCGCGGCGCGGCGGGCCCGATCGGTGATCGGGACGCCTACGGCATCGACAGGTTTGGTCGAGGAGTCAATGGAAACCGGCACCTTTGCGTAACTCCGTTGTGGTCAGCGGTCATCCCTGATCGGTGGGTGAAATCGTTCACAGTCGGGCAGTACGGGGAAGCCATCGCACGAGTTCGGGAAGCACCACGCACTCGTCGTATCCACTGAAACTGTCCCCGTCACGCGAGCAACCGCTATCGCCGCCTGCCCCCGTGACGGGGACATTTCCAGCGACGCCGACTCGCGTCCAACCCAACGGCGAGGTTAGGCATGCCTTGTTATTCGCGGCTCTGTATGTAATCCTTACCTAATCTGGACCAGGAGTTGCTACATGTTCGTTTGTATTTGCCGCGGCGTCACCGAAGACGAAGTCAACGGTTACCTCGATGAGGGTGCGATCACCGTCGATGCGATCGGCGACCGGTGCGGAGCAGGCGAAGGATGCGGCACATGCCTGGACAGACTCGATGAAATGGTCTGCGAACGCGCAGCCACCTGTGGCCTCAGGAGGGCAGTAACGGCAGCCTGACCTCACTAAATACACACCGCACGTCGATTTGATTCACCCGACGCGCGGTCTTTTCGCGTGTTACGTTCAGTTCGGTACGTCCCGTGAACGCGGGACGTCAGCCCGAGAACTTTAGTACTGAACGGAGAGATCATGCGCGGGGACGATGAGGTCATTGCCCTTCTGAACGAGCAGCTCACCAGTGAGCTGACGGCTATCAACCAGTACTTTCTACACGCCAAGATGCAGGCCAATTGGGGTCTGACCGAGATCGCCGCGAAGACCCGCGCCGAATCCATCGAAGAGATGACCCACGCGGAAATCCTGACCGACCGCATCCTCTTCCTCGAAGGTTTGCCCAACTACCAGAAGTTGCTGCCCCTTAGAATCGGCCAGACCTTACGTGAGCAGTTCGAGGCTGACCTCAAGATCGAAGTCGAGGTCGTCGAACGGCTGCGGCCCGGGGTGAAACTCTGCCGCGAGAAGGGCGACATCACCTCAGCCAAGCTCTTCGAAAAAATTCTCGAAGACGAGGAACATCACATCGACTACCTCGAAACGCAGCTCGAGTTGCTCGATCGCCTCGGCGAACAGCTGTACCTGTCCAAGACCGTCGCCACTCCCCCGTCCAACGGGTGAGTTAGCCCACGACTTGATAGCCGCGCTTGGCAACCAAAGCCGAGTGCGGCTATCGTCGTCTGCGCAGCGCTTCGTTAGGCGAGGCTCCTGCACGAATACAGGCCACTGATCTCACGACGTCGAGAGACGCCCAAGGTTAGGACAGGTCCTCCCGGATTAAGGGTTGACCCAAAGTGGCTGTCGGCCGTCCGCGGTACGAACTACGTCGTGCAGTGCCAAAGCTCAACGTGGAGGCGACTTCCCAGCGAGAGCTGATTCAATTCACCTGCGCCGCAACAGTTTACACGCGCCCGACAACAGCCGGACGCATTTGCGAGGAGGTGACCGGTATGGACGACGTTCGAAGTAGGACGGCGGGTCCACTCCGCCCTGACATCGCCGACCCAGTGCCGCGCTAACTTCGACGTTCAGTCACCAATGCCCGGACGCGTCTACGCGTAGGCGGGCTCATCTGCCGTGCGTTGTTTCGTTATGCCCCAACAACATTCAATCGATACCTCGGCGGACACGGCTCACATTCCTCAGCCCCAGCACACCTCGACCTCGGGAGGTAACGACCAATGACCACATGGGATATCGCGCTACGTGTCGGCAGCGGCCTATTGTTCGGCGCGGCAATAGGATTCGAGCGTCAATGGCGGTCCAGGTCGGCCGGTCTGCGCACCAACGCACTCGTCAGCCTCGGCGCAGCCCTCTTCGTCGTGATGGGCGCGTACTCGTTCACCGGCCCCGACGCCGACCCCACTCGCGTTGCGGCACAGGTTGTTTCGGGTATCGGCTTCCTCGGCGCGGGCGTAATCATGAAACAGGGCTCGACCGTGTCGGGCCTCAACACCGCCGCTACGCTGTGGGCATCGGCTGCCGTAGGCGCCCTCGCCGGCGGCGGCATGTTCTGGGTGTCGTTGGCCGGCGCGCTCGCAATCATCGCGGCGAATATGGTTCTGCGGCCCCTCGGACGAGCGATGGACCGGCAGCATCGAGACAGTCGTGAGGATAGCCCGGCCGAGTACCAATTCGAGGTCCGCTGCCCGACCGACGCCGAAGCCGCGATCCGACGGTTGGTATTCGACGCCATCTCACGGCCCGACCTCACCGTTCAGTCGATCGCCGCGATCGACCTCCCCGACGACGAGGGCGTCCGGATCACGGTCACCGCGCTCGCCGACGAACGCAATGACCGCGAGATCGAAGCAGCGATCGCCGATGTGATCGTCGCACCCGCGGTAAGTGCCGTGCGATGGACCGTCATCGACCTATCCGCGGTCGACTGACGCGCAGGTGAGGCCGCCAGGATGTAAACGCGGTGTGGCGACATTCTCACAACGACATACCGAGCGGTTGCGAGATTCACGGTCAGTCCATGATCGCTGAATCATTACCCCACGTCAGGAGACATCATGTCAGCCACTCCGCCGCGCGAGATCACACTTCGTTTCCTCGCCGCACCGACCGATGCCACGACATTGGGCGGCGCGGTCCGCGGCGGGCGCCTGCTGTCGTGGATCGACAAAGCCGCCTACGCCTGCGCCGCCGCGTGGTCGGGCGGCTATTCGGTGACCGTCTACGTCGGCAACATCACCTTCACCCGTGGAATCGAGCCCGGCGACATCGTCGAAGTCACCGCATCGCTGGTGCACACCGGAACGTCGAGCATGCACATCGCCTGCACGGTGCGATCGGCCGATCCCTACACGGGCGTGTTCACGGTTGCCAGCGATTGCCTGGTTATCTTCGTGGCGATGGGTGAGGACAAGCGTCCACGTCCGGTGCGGCAGTGGGTGCCCGACAACGACACCGACCGCGCGACCGAAGCGTACGCGACATCGCGAATTCCGGTACGTAAGCGGATCGAATCCGCGATGTCGACAATGACCTATTCCGATGCCGGCACCGCTCCCCGATCTCAGACACGCTTTCTCGCCGCACCGACCGACGTCAACTGGGGCGGCAACGCCCACGGCGGACGAGTCATGGAATGGATGGACGAGTCCGCCTATCTCACCGCGGCGCGCTGGTGTGGTGGCCGCTGTGTGTCCGCGTATGTCGGCGGCATCCGGTTCTACGCACCCATCCACATCGGCGACGTCGTGGAGCTTGACGCCAGGCTGATTCACACCGGGAAGCAAACGATGCATATCTCGGTGCATGTGCGGGCCGGCGATCCGCATACCGGCGTACTGCGCGACTGCGCGCATTCACTCACGATCGTCGCGGCCGTCGACGCCGACGGCGACGCCACCGCGGTCCGACGTTGGGTTCCGGTCACCGACGAGGACATCGCTCTCGAAAGGCACGCACGTGACCTCGTCGCCCTCCGCGCGAAACTTCCCCGCCGTCCACTACACAGCCTGGTATCGGTGTAGGCCGAGCCCTACCTACCGACGGAGCGGTACGCCTGTGCCAATCGTTCGAACGCCGCCGCGACGTCGGTCAATGCGTCGCTGATCAGCGCGGCACCGGCCGAGTCGACCTCGGTGGAAGCATCGGGGATGACAGCGCGCCGCTCGGAAGCAAGCAACTCCATGCTCTCCCGGATTGTCGCGTCGATCCGATCGAATGTGTCCGCGCGGCGTAACTCCACCCCGTTGAGTTCTGGCGTCTGCACCCGCGCGGGTTGTGGCTGCGATGTGTCGGTCATCCGATGCCCACCGCGATAGTCGGGACTGCGGGGCACCGTCGTCGTGGCCGGAGTTGACGGCATCGCAGGCGGTTGCGATGCGGGCTCGGACTGTTGGTCCGCTGTTCGCGACGGAGCCGGCGCGTAGAAGTGCAGGCCGCCGTGCCCAGAGAACAATTCGCACGCGGCGCCGGTACGCCCATACACCGGGCACGGATCACGCTCGAGAAGTGAGTGCGGATACTCGCTGAAGTCGGTCCATTCCAGCCAGCGACGGCGGCTTGGTGCAGCGCCGCTATCACCGTCAGTCGCATGGTTGCCGTCATGCCCAGACGAGAGCCGGCACTGCAACGCCCAGTCTCTGCCGAGATACCCCACCGCGGCACGCTCGGACGCATTACAGATGACCGTTGACCAACAGCCTTCTACATTCATCAAGCCTCCCGGGCACATCTGCGCCACCGGGATACTCGTCAGAACCAGAACGGCAGCTACTTCATCGAGCCACCCTACCCGCCGAGACCCGCCGCCGCGTGCCTACCTGGCCACCGGAGGTCACCGAAGTTTTTTCTCTCGATGATCCAGAGGGTTCAGTTCACGGGCGATCGGTGTTATACCCTTGACGCCAGGTCATGAGCATCAGCGACAAGCCCCGGCTAGCTGATCAGCAACCCTCCTCCGCGGTGGGGTGCTCCGGGTGATGACCGGGTTGTGCGCCACGCATCGAGACGATGTGCGGCTTACGGCAAGCGCGGGTCCGAAGGTCGGACCCTCACAACGGGGCAATCCCCACCGACCGAGAAAGAGACGTCACCGAAAATGTCTGACACCCCTGACACCACTGTGGACGAAACCGCCAACTGGAGCTTCGAAACGAAGCAGATCCACGTCGGACAGTCGGCCGATGCCACCACCAACGCCCGCGCGCTGCCGATCTATCAGACCACCTCGTATGTCTTCAACGACACTCAGCACGCCGCGAACCTTTTCGGACTCGCCGAGCCGGGAAATATTTACACCCGCATCATGAACCCGACACAGGACGCCGTCGAGCAGCGCCTGGCCGCCCTCGAAGGAGGTGTCGCGGCGCTGCTCGTAGCTTCCGGCCAAGCCGCCGAGACCTACGCGATCCAGAACATCGTCGAGAACGGTGGTCACGTCGTCTCCAGTCCGCGGCTATACGGCGGTACATACAACCTCTTCCACTACACCCTGCCCAAGTTCGGCATCGAGGTGTCATTCGTTGACGACCCCGACGATCCGGTGTCATGGCAGGCCGCGGTCCGCCCAAATACGCGTGCCTTCTACGGAGAATCGATCTCTAACCCGAATATCGAGGTCCTCGACATCGCGGCCGTCGCCGACGTCGCACATCGCAACGGTGTACCACTGATCATCGACAACACCGTCGCCACGCCGTACCTGCTCAACCCACTGGCCCACGGCGCCGACATCGTCGTGCATTCGGCGACCAAGTACATCGGCGGCCACGGTACGGCCATCGGTGGTGTCATCATCGACGGTGGCACCTTCGACTGGCGTGGCCAGCGCGACGGCGTCGATTTGTTCCCCGGCTTCACCACGCCGGACCCGAGCTACCACGGTGTGGTCTTCGCCGATCTCGGCGCTCCCGCCTATGCACTCAAGGCACGCGTCCAACTGTTGCGTGACACCGGTGCGGCCATCTCGCCGTTCAACGCCTTCCTCCTTGCCCAAGGCTTGGAGACGTTGAGCCTGCGCGTCGAGCGCCACGTCGCGAACACCGAGAAGGTCGCGGCCTTCCTCACTGGCCACGACCAGGTCGTCACCGTCAACTACGCCGGTCTCGAATCGTCGAAGTACTACGAACTCGCAAAACGGCTGGCCCCCAAAGGGATTGGCGCGGTGATCAGCTTCGAACTATCCGGCGGCGTGGATGCCGGCAAGAAGTTCGTCGACGCCCTGACTCTGCACAGCCACGTCGCCAACATCGGCGACGTCCGCTCGCTGGTGATTCACCCGGCGTCAACCACGCACAGCCAGCTCACTCCCGAGGAGCAACTGGCCGCCGGTGTCACCCCCGGTTTGGTGCGACTCGCGGTCGGGATCGAGGGCATTGATGACATCATCGCCGACCTCGAACAGGGCTTCGCCGCGACCCAGTAGGCCCCGGCCACCACGGCTCTACCGAGAAAGACCACCGCTGTCAGTGAGTATCGACCTGCCCGCTGCCCCATTGGGGCACAACATATTCGACGATTGGGAAACGTCCGACGACGCCGTGTTACATAGCGTCAATGTTGGGACGATACCGCTCGACAACGGGTCGAAAATCGACGACGTGACCCTGGCGTTCCAGCGCTGGGGCACGTTGTCGCCGACACGGGACAATGTGGTGCTGGCACTGCACGCACTGACTGGCAATTCCCACGTCACCGGTCCGGCCAACGACGCTTTCCCGATGGCCGGCTGGTGGGATGGCCTGATCGGTCCGGGTTGCGCTGTGGACACCGACGAATGGTGTGTCATCGCGGCGAACGTCCTCGGCGGTTGTGACGGGTCAACGGGCCCCGGCAGCAGTCATCCCGCCGACGGGCTTGCCTATGGTTCCCGGTTTCCTCAACTCACCGTCGCCGACCAAGTGCGAGCGGAGGTCGCGCTGATGGACACACTTGACATCCCTTCGGTCGCAGCCGTTCTCGGCGGGTCGATGGGCGGCGCACGATCCCTCGAGTGGGCCGTCGCCTATCCCGGCCGAGTGCGCTCAGCGTTGGTACTCGCCGTCGGCGCGCGGGCGACCGCCGACCAAATCGGTACGCAGACAACACAAATCGCCGCGATCAAGGCCGATCCCGCGTGGCAAGGCGGTGATTACTACGGTACTTCAGATATACCCAGAGCAGGTTTAGGTATCGCCCGGCGTATCGCACATCTGTCCTACCGCGCGGAATCCGAACTCGACGAACGGTTCGGCAATCGTCCCCAAGGCGACGAACAGCCCCTGACGGGCGGACGCTATGCCGCCCAGAGCTACCTGGAACATCAGGCCGCCAAACTGGTGAACCGGTTCGATCCCGGCAGTTACGTGATCCTGTCCGAAGTGCTCAACCACCACGACGTCGGACGAAACAATGGTGGTATCGACGCCGCCCTCGCCCGCTGCAAGGTACCGGTAATCGTCGGTGGGATCGAATCCGATCGTCTCTACCCGATTCGACTACCGCAAGAACTCGCCGAAAAGTTGGGCAACTGCGTCGGCGGCCTGCAGACCATCGAGTCCGACAAAGGACACGACGGGTTTCTCACCGAATTCGACTCAATCGCCGAATTACTCAAGCGGACAATGGAACTCGCCCGACTTTGAGAGTTAGACCGACAGCTAACGCTGCGGAACCACCGCTGGCGGCGGGGTGCGAGGCGCGTACTGCGGCTGGTCGCTGTCTGCGGGCGCATTCTGCGGCCGCGGCGCGGGTGACGGTGACGGAAATAGCCCCGACGGAATCAGATAGGGCGGCAACGGAACTCCCGGCGGCACAAATGGCAACGACGGCGATGTCGTAGTTGACGTAGATGGACCACTGGTCGACGGTTTGGACGACGACTGTCCCGAACTACTCGACGACGGTCCGGTGGGCAGCGTCGTTGGCACCAGAGTCCGCGTCCGCACCGACGTCGTCGGATTCAATTGCGTTGTGGCCCAACCTGGTCCCGCCCCTGTGTTGGGAGCGTCGGGGGTCAGCGTTGCCTCGCCCTGCGGACCAAAGTCACCGGCCGCGGTGGTCCGTGTCGTCAGATTCGACGCGTCGCTGACAACTGGCGGACTGGGGTTGGATGGCACGAACGGACTTTCACTGCTGGTCAATGAACCACTGGCGTAGATCGACATCGCGATCACTCCAATGGATACCCCGACCACTATCAGCGGGGCAGTCGACAACCAGTCACGGTTGCGACGACCGCCGATCATCGTCAATTTCGTTATGCCAGAATCGGCTTCGCGAGCAGTCAGTGCCGCGCCGATAGCTGCGGCCAATTCCGGCGACGGCGCGGCCACGGCGGGAATGCCAGCCGCTTCACCCAGCCCCTCGACAACCTGTGGAATATTGGCGAGACCGCCGACGACTATTATCAACTGCGGCTCGGCTCCGCCACGCCCCACATATCGCGAAACCTCTTGTGCCGCTGCGGCAATCAGCGGCTGCGCCGCATTAGACACGTCATCTATACGCACTCGGACATGCCCTACGGATGGACGTTCCTCGGTACTGAAAAGTTCTTCCTTGGCGGTCCGGCACGCCGCGACCTGCTCGTCGGTAGGCCGTCTGAGCCATCCGTGTTCATCGGCGACAGTTGCCGCGATTCGCTTGTCGAGTTCCTGACCGGAGAGCGCTCCCGTACGCACCACATCGGTTGCGTCCTCAGCCCGCGGGGAGGTGGTGAACATCGTCATACCCGAGTCACCACAGTCGATGACCATTACTGACTCGTAGGAACCCAGCAGCCCCGTGCTGGACAGGTAACTAATAACGGCGAGATTTTCATCGACAACACGCACTCGTCGTCGGCGGCCGGTCCCCCGGTGCAATTCCGTGGACTCGTCGCTGCGCCGCACCGCGACACAGGTCGCCGGGGTGTCCGCGGCGTCTGCGCTCGCCGCCTGCATCACGTCGATGGCGGAGTTAACCCTGCTCGCCTGGTTCAGACCATCTTCAGGATCGACGTCGAGGACCCTGCTGTCGATGACACTCCGACCTGCCGGATCAAATCCGACTTTGGCCACGTGGATCATGCCGCGACCTGCTGACACGCCCAACGTCGCACTCACGTCGGCGTTATCGGTACGCAACTCGGGTGAACTGATGTCGATTAACCCATCGCTTTGCTTGGCTAAAAACTATTCGCACCCACTGTATACCAAAACGTTATCTTTACGACAGTGAGTGTGGCATAGGCCATCGGATCAATCAGTACCAAGCGCCGCGATCGACGAGGCCAACCAAAGCATCAACAGACCCATCGTTGCCATCGCTGAGACGTCGAATAGGCGGCCCCGCACCTGCAGCAACCCAATCCGGCCCACTGGGAGAAGGGCACGAAACGTCGCCCCAAGCAGGAGCGCTCCGCTGAATACCAACGCGCCTTTGCGCCAGAACCCAAACATAACCAAGATCGCGGCAACGCCGATGACGCCCAGGACGATGAAATACGGGATCTGAATGATGTATCTGCGCAACTGCCGGGCGCGGCGGATCCGATCGGTGCGATCGTCAAGTGTGGGTTGCTCGGCCATGATCGAAAGCCTCTATGCCTCGGCGAGCTGAGCTTGCGCGGCTTCGACGACATTGACTAGTAAGAACGCCCGAGTCAACGGGCCGACACCGCCGGGGTTCGGCGAGACATACCCGGCGACGTCCCACACATCGGGGGCCACGTCGCCAACAAGACCGGCATCGGTGCGGCTTACGCCAACGTCGATCACGGCGGCGCCGGGTTTAACCATGTCGGCGGTGATGAGATGTCCGACACCGGCAGCCGCGATGACGATATCCGCGCGACGCACCTCGGCAGCCAGGTCACGAGTCCCGGTGTGGCACAAGGTGACTGTCGCATTCTCGCTACGGCGGGTCAAGAGCAGGCCGATGGGGCGGCCGATAGTGACGCCGCGCCCGATGACGGTGACATGCGCGCCGTCGATCGGAATGTCGTAGCGGCGCAGCAGGTGAATCACACCGCGCGGCGTACATGGGAGCGTCGACTCCTTGCCGAGTACCAGCCGGCCGAGGTTGATCGGATGCAGACCGTCGGCGTCTTTTTCCGGCGCGATGCGTTCAAGCGCCGCATTCTCGTCCAGGTGTTTGGGGAGGGGCAGTTGGACGATGTAGCCGGTGCAGGCAGGGTCCGCGTTGAGCTCGTCGATCGCTTCCTCGAGCTGTTCCTGGGTGATGTCGGCGGGCAGATCCTTGCGAATCGACTCGACGCCGATCTTGGCGCAGTCGGCATGCTTCCCCTTGACATACGACTGCGATCCCGGATCGTCGCCGACGAGAATAGTTCCCAGACCAGGCACGATGCCGTGCTCGCGGAGTTTGTCGACGCGAGCCGAGAGGTCGGTGAAGATGTCGTCGCGGGTTGCTTTGCCGTCAAGTCGTATCGCCGTCACGGCTCCATTGTTTCATTAGACGGCCGCTGGTTCAGTCAGTGGTCGAATCGATCGAACGGGCAAATAGCTTTGGGACCGCTAGGCAGCGTCTTGTTGTGCGATGCATGAGGCGTCTGATCCCATTCACGAGTTGGCTTCGCCTTCCATCGTGACTCCCCCTGCTAGCCTGCATTTCCATGTTCCGCATCATGTTCTACCAGCCCTGCATCCCGCCCAACACGGGTAACGCGATCCGGTTGGCCGCCAATACTGGATGCGAACTGCATCTCATCGAGCCACTTGGCTTTCAGATCAACGACACTCAGGTGAAACGCGCGGGACTCGACTATCACGAGATGGCCGCCGTCACTGTCCATCCAGATCTGGGTGCCGCGTGGGAAAAGCTTGCACCGCAACGGGTTTACGCATTCACCGCGCACGCGACACGCTTCCACACCGACGTTTCCTATCGCCCCGGCGACGTATTGCTGTTCGGGCCAGAACCCACCGGGCTACCCGACGACGTCTTGAGCGATGAGCACATCACCGCGCAAATACGCATCCCAATGCTGCCCGACCGACGCTCACATAACCTCGCCAATTCGGCCAGCATCGCGATCTACGAAGCCTGGCGGCAGAACGAATTCGACGGCGCCGTTTAATATCTGGGGATTGGCACCGCTGGAAATGTCCCCGTGAGCGAGGCGGCCGGCGATATAGCGCCTGCGCCTCGTACGGGGACATTTCCAGTCGATGTCCGTCGATCGTCCGACATACTGGTGACTGAAGAACAGGCCGATTCCTAGCATGGGGGTTGTGCGAATCGATATTCACGCCCATTTGTGGTCAGAGGATTACCTATCTCTACTTGATCAGCACGGGCGAACCGGCACCGATGTCCATCGGGGCCTTGGGGCTACGGCCTCGGCCTCCGATCTAGCGGGCCGCTTCGGACTTATGGACGAGGCGGGCGTTGATCTACAAATCCTTTCTGCCACACCGGCTTCCCCGCATTTCGAGAGCGAAGCCGCTGCCGTGACGAGCGCGCGGTTCGTCAACGACGAGTACGCGAAACTCACCGAGGAGCATCCCGGACGATTCGGGGCACTGGCGTCGTTGCCGCTACCTCATATTTCGGCAGCGTTGGTCGAACTGAATCGGGCGCTCGACGATCTGGGCATGCACGGCGTGGCGATTACCACCTCGGTGCTCGGGCAATCCATCGCAGACCCTACCTTCGACCCGCTGTACGCGGAGTTGGATCGAAGGGGCGCAATACTTTTCGTACATCCCGCCGGTTGCGGCGCCCTATCCCCACTGATCACCGATCACTCGTTGACATGGTCGATCGGCGCGCCGATCGAGGACACCGTCGCGATCATGCACCTGATCTTGGCGGGTATCCCATCTCGGTATCCGAATATGAAGATTGTGACCTGCCACCTGGGCGGTGCGTTGCCGATGGTCTTGGAGCGGGCAAACCGGCAGATCATGGAGTGGGAGGCACCGGAGTGCCCAGAAGCGCCGAAAGATGCTGCCCGACGTATCTGGTTCGACACCGTCGGGCACGACCACGCACCCGCATTGCACGCCGCTGTCTCGACACTCGGCGCTGACCGGCTGCTGTTCGGTTCAGATTTCCCCTATCAGGGCGGCGCTCGATATGTGCGATCGGCGACGTATATCGAGGAGAATCTCTCGGCACAGGATGCGTCGATGATCCTGGACCAAACGGGCGCAAAACTCCTGGGCTGATTCACCAGCAGTCGTACGGCTCAATGCCAATCCCGCGACCGCGAGCCCACTTTCAGATCCAATCGCTGTAAGCGATCGGCCACCACCGTCACCGCCCCTTCGGCATTCTGGACCTTGCCACGCACCAACAACGCCGACGCCGAGCGCGCGAGTTCGGAATAGCGCGACCACAGCCCTACCGAACAGACCACGTTCACCATGCCCGTTTCGTCTTCGAGATTGATGAATGTCACCCCCGATGCCGTAGCCGGCCGCTGTCGATGCGTGACCGCTCCCCCGACGATGATCCTCGCTCCATCGGGCACCGACAGCAGCCGATCCGCGGCGACCACACCAAGAGCATCGAGCCGGGGTCGCAGGAATTGTGTCGGATAGCTCGACGGCGTCACTCCGATCGCCCAGACATCCGCACCGGCCAACTCGATGTCGGACATGCCGGGCAGCATCGGCGGCGTGGTGTCGGTTGCCGCAGCCAACGGCAATTGGTCGGGACGGTCCGCCGCCGCCGCGCCCGCCGCCCACAGCGCTTGGCGCCGAGTTCCGCCGAACCGGGTGAACGCCCCAGCGGTGGCCAGTGCCTCCAATTGCCGTTTGGTCAACCCCGCGCGATGGGAAAGGTCTGCGGCACTGACATATTCGCCTCCGACGTCACGTTCATCGACGATCTGCTGTGCCACCTCGTCGCCGATGCTGCGCACACTCGCCAATCCCAGCCGCACCTCGGTTCCATCGGATTCCAGTGTCGCCCAAGACAATGACTTGTTGATGTCGGGCCGGTGCACCGTCACCCCGTGCCGCCGCGCATCGGCGACCAACGACTGCGGCGAATAGAAGCCCATCGGCTGCGCACGCAGCAAAGCCGCGCAGAACGCCGCCGGATGATGCAACTTGAACCACGACGAGTAGAACACCAGTGAGGCGAAACTTTGCGAATGGCTTTCCGGGAAACCGAAATTCGCGAATGCGGATAGCTTCTCGAAAATGCGGTCGGCGAGTTCTCCGGTAATGCCGTGCAGTTGCGCCATTCCTTCGTAGAAGCGTTCCCGAAGCCGCTCCATCTTCTCCGGCGATCGTTTGGATCCCATCGCCCGACGCAGTTGATCAGCTTCGGCCGGATTGAATCCTGCGACGTCGACAGCCAGCTGCATCAACTGTTCCTGGAACAACGGCACCCCGAGTGTTCGTCCCAGCGCGTTTTCCATCGACGGGTGATCGCAGTTCGCCTTTTCATCACCGTTACGCCGCCGGATATATGGATGCACCGACCCGCCCTGAATCGGGCCGGGACGGATCAGCGCCACTTCGACGACTAGGTCATAGAAGCTGCGCGGCTTCAGCCGGGGCAGCGTCGCCATCTGTGCCCGCGATTCCACCTGGAACACGCCGACCGAGTCCGCTTTGCACAACATGTCGTAGACGGCTTCTTCGGTGAGGTCGATCTTCGCTAGATCCACCTCGATCCCTTTATATTCGGCGAGCAGGTCGATCGCGTAATGCAATGCCGAAAGCATACCGAGGCCGAGCAAATCGAATTTCACCAAACCTATTGCGGCACAGTCATCTTTATCCCACTGCAGCACGCTCCGATTCGGCATGCGCGCCCACTCGGTCGGACAGACGTCGGCGATCGGTCGATCGCAGATCACCATACCGCCGGAATGGATACCCAAATGCCTTGGCAACCCGGCTATTTCATCGGCAAGCCGTTTGACGTCGTCGGGCGCCTGCTCGGGAGCCTTGCTCCACGCATCCTGTTGTCCGGTGGCATATCCCAACGCACGAGCCATATCCCGGATGCAGGAGCGTCGGCGATAGGTGATCACATTGGCCACCTGCGCGCTGTAGCGCCGACCGTATTTCTGGTAGACGAACTGAATGGCTTCCTCACGACGATCGGACTCGATGTCGACGTCGATGTCGGGCGGACCATCACGCTCGGGCGACAGGAATCGCTCGAACAACAGGTTGTTGCCTACCGGATCTATTGACGTAATACCCAAGGCGTAACAGACCGCCGAGTTGGCCGCACTGCCCCGCCCCTGGCACAGGATGTCGTTGCGGCGGCAAAAACTGACGATATCGTGCACCACCAGGAAGTAACCGGGAAAATTCAGCGACTCGATGATCGCCAATTCATGTTCGATCTGCTTGTACGCCTTGGGATTCGACGGCTGAGCCCCGTACCGGCGCACCGCACCTTCCATCGTCAACTCCCGCAGCCAAGTGGCCTCGGTATACCCCTCGGGGACGTCGAAGGGTGGCAATTGCGGTGCGATCAAACCCAATTCGAAGGAACAGTCATCGGCTAGGTCAACAGCGTTGGCGATAGCTTCGGGGTGCGCGGCGAGCAACCGAGCCATCTCGTCGCCACTACGCAGATGCGCACCACCTACCGCGGGCAGCCAGCCGGCGATGGTGTCCACATCGGTTCGCGCACGTACCGCCGCCATCGCCATCGCCAACCTGCGACAATGCGGACCGGAGAAATGCGCTCCGGTGGTGGCGACCGTCGATACTCTCGACGCCGCGGCGAGTGTCGCCAGCGCCGCGTTGCGTTCATCGTCGTCGGGTTGGCCATAAGCGGTTAGCTCGACGACGACGTTGTCGGGACCAAAGCGATCAACCAACTCCCCCAACGCTTTACCGGCCGCGAGCGGTCCGCCGCGATCCAACGCCCGACGCACTGCCCCTTTACGGCAGCCAGTGAGAATCAGCCATTGCCCGGCCGCGGCATCTGACAGACCGTCGACGTCGTAGCGCAGAATCCCCTTCTCGCCGCCGACCATATGCGCGTCGGCGATAGTGCGCGACAACCGCCGATAGCCTTCATCCCCGCGGGCCAGCACCAGTAAATGTTCGCCGGACGGATCATTCACCCCAGTCCGGACCGCATCACGTTCTAACGATAGTTCCGCTCCGAACACCGTCGGCATACCGAGTTCCCGGGCAGCCTCGGCGAACCGGACGATGCCATAGAAGCCGTCGTGGTCGGTCAGCGCGAGGGCTTTGAGATCCAGGCGCTGTGCCTCTTCGACCATCGCTTCGGGCATCGACGCCCCGTCGAGGAAACTATAGGCACTATGTGCGTGCAGTTCCGCATACGGCACCGTCGAGGTAACGCGCTTGATCGACTCATCTGCGTGATACGCCTCGCGCTTACGAGACCAGGCGGGGCCGTCGCCGCCGTCGGGAACGCCGTCGTCGGCTAACCTGCCAGGCTCACCCTCTTTGGGCTGCGGATAAGGCGGCGCGAACGTCTCCCCGGGCCGCCCGCCCGCTGGCGCGCGACCGGAGAGCACCCGCTCCATCTCCGACCAGGTCGGAGGTCCGTTATGCCAGCCCACATGGCAAGTGTATCGAACATACATTCGGATGGATGTGTGAGTGATACATCCGGCTCAAGTCATCTCCCACGCCGCCGAGCGCGCAATGGGCGACACTCTCATCGACCGCTGAGGTTGCACAGGCAATCGCATCACGCGGCCACGAGTTCAAGCCTTGCTTACGCTGGTTCGTCGCGACTGTCGCCGGCTTAGTCTGCGCACAAAGGGTTTGCGAAAACGCTTGTGCGTGGCTTCTTCACGCGCCGGGGTGCGCGCTCGGTCTGTTCGCGCAGCCTTGCGGTCGGCCCACGCTGCCACCGTTGCTTCGATGTCCCGTGGCATGGTGATCAGTGGCGGCCCTGATGGCAGTTGGAGGCGAGCGTGTCTCACCCGCTCGTTGAACTGCTCAATTTCGTGTCGAACAGCCTTCTCGTTCGGCAACTGATCGAGCTGCTGGTCTAGGGCGGCGTCGTCCTTGCGTAACTGAATCGACGGCGGGAGGAAGACGATCCCCTCACGTTTCATGAACCTCTTGAGCCACCAATCTGGGTCATCGGCATCAGACAGGTCCAGTGGCTTGCCGCTGCCGGGCAGGTCGTCGAAATCACCGCGTTCGATCGCTTTGCGGATATGCATGTCGGCAAGCAGCGCGATCGCCGTTTCGGCGCCGAATGCGAAGGCGGCAGGGTTGCAGAACCTGAGGGGCAGTTGGTGCTCAGGCATCATCGGCACTCCAACTCGGAGATATTTCTTAGGTCATATGTATTATGTCACGTGTATTGGAAAGGCGATAGGGTGCCGAAGCAGGTTGATCACCACCAGCGACGTGAATCGATCGCTCATGCCCTGTGGTGCGTCGTTGACCAGCACGGTTGGGAGCGAGCGACCATGCGCGAGGTCGCCCGCGAGGCGAAAGTTTCCCTGGGCCAGCTGCAGCATTATTTTTCCTCACGCGCCGAGATGTTGGCCTTCGCGATGGAGTTCGCCTCGAACCAGACATCTCGCCGAATCGCGCGCCGCCTGACCTCGCTCGATCAACCCCCGCATCCTCGTGACGTATTGCGAGTAGTCCTCACCGAGATGCTTCCTCTGCAACCCGACTCCCGTGCCACCAGCCGTATGAACGCGGCGTACGTGCTCGAAGCCATGCACGACCCATCATTGCGTCACCAGGTGAGCCTCGGGCTGCGAGATGGCCGCGCGATGGTCGAAAGCCTCATCCGGGAGGCGATGAGCCAGGGACACATTCGTAACGACTGCGATCCGGTCATCGAAACAGACCTCGTGCTCGCGTTGACCGGCCTAGCCCCCCTTCTCGAACTCAACGTTATCGAACCGCCAGCAGCCTGGGCAGCCATTGACCGGCATCTCGACCGACTTTTCGGCCCCGCGTCATGACCGCCGCGGGTGTAAGAGCTGGCGGATCGCACGAGTTGGTTGTCCCGACAGGTCACCGACGAACGAACATGCACTGTGATCACAGATCCGGACCAGCTCTCGGCGATGCGTTTGCCGTTCAGCTTTCAACCCGCCACGCCCCGCCACCGCCCGCCGGCGTGCTGGTCAGAACTATCAGCACCTCGGGGCGCCATCAGCCGGTTCAAGTTCGGCGTTGATTAGTTGCCGGAGTGATGTGTTCGAACAGCCCAGGCTGTATGCGAGTTCGCACGCCGCGCGTCCAGGGTTCATCGACGTCGTCAACATCCAACGCCGCGACGTTGTTGAGCAGCATCCCAAACGCGAGAAACGATTTCACAGTGACAGGTTCCAAACCAGTCGCATCAGCGACCACGTCCCACATATGAGCCATCCGCGCTCGCACGAGTTCACGAACATCCGGATCCGAACAGGCCGCGAAACCTTGCAGTTGCAGCAAGAGCGTCGTGCGCTTCACCAGCGACGCATGGTAACGCGATCCCATCATCTCCAGTGCCGCAAGACCTTTGGCATCCCCGGCGGCCTGCCGCATCCCCTCGCTGAAGTAGTCGAACGCGCTACCAACGACCTCCAGGAACAGCGCCTTCTTGGTGCCGAACATACGGAAAATGTATGCCTGAGTGATTCCCGCTTCACGCGCGATCGCGTCGGTCGACGCACCATGTAGTCCATGTTTCGCGAATTCGCGCCCAGCAATCTCCAAGACTTGCGCGCGTCGCTGCGAACCGCTCATCCGTGCCGACATAGTGATCAGCCTATCAGTTATTTGTTAGTAGTTAGTAACTAGTAACTGCTAGGGTCGAGCAATGAGCGACGACATATGGGCCAGCCTGGTTAACCGCTTCGCCGACGAGGCTTACGCCACCGTGAAGGGCCTAGTGCGCACCTATGTGATCCATCAACATCTGCTAGAACATCTACCTCCCCCGCCAGCTTCTTTGCTCGATGTTGGCGGTGGCGCCGGTCATCAATCGTTCCCATTGGCACAAGCCGGGTATGACGTGACCCTGTTGGATTCATCGGCGGCGATGCTGGAAAAGGCGCAGCAACGGCTCGATTCCCTGCCGGACGAAGCCCGCCGACGAATCACTCTCCTCCACGGCGACGGCGCGCGCGCCAGCCAAGTCGTCCAGAACCGGCAATTCGACGGCGTCCTATGTCATGGCGTTCTTGGATATCTCGATCAACCCGAACCTTTTATCGATCAGCTCTGCGCGTGCGCTGCCGATGGTGGCGTCGTATCGATCATGACAAGCAATGCGCATGCCACGGCTGTACTTCCCGCACTCAAGCAGCAGTGGGACGACGCACTTTCCGCATTCGATACTCGATCTGGACTCGGCGTCTTGGGCCTGCCCGGCCACACCGACACCCCAGAAGAGCTCGGTGAACTTCTGCGGGCCCGCGGGGTTCCGCCCGTACGTTGGTATGGGACATGGCTTTTCGTCGATTGGCTAGATTTCACCGGTGTGGAGTTGGACCCAGCCGACTCGGCCCGCGTCGCCAAGACAGCGGCGGTCGAGCTGGAAGCGAGCAAGCGAGACCCTTATCGCCAACTCAGTCGCGCGTTTCACATCGTCGGCCGCAAGCAATCGGCCTGACGCCCCTTCGGGCAATCCCCTTCTCCGTCGAACAAGTCTGGTTACAAGACAAGCGCCCTCGATCCAACTAACGTCTAACCGTGGCCTTCCCCTCACAGTCTGACGACTCACTTGTCGCCACCCTGCGCGCCGCGGGATGTATCTTCGCCGAAGAAGAGGCAACCATCCTGCGCGCCCACGCCCGCTCCGACGGCGAGTTGGCAAGGATGCTCGAACGTCGTTGCGCCGGTGAGCCTTTGGAGTACATCGTCGAACGGGCTGAGTTTCACGGACTGCGAATCGAAGTCACTCCCGGAGTCTTCATTCCGCGCCGTCGCACCGAATTCCTTGCCGACCAAGCCATCTCGCTCACCCCCGACGACGCCGCTGTGGTGGATATGTGTTGCGGAGCCGGCGCCATCGGCGCGGCCGTGGCCGCGGCTAAGCCAGGCGCACATATCTACGCGGTCGACATCGACCCGCGAGCAACGGCATGTGCACGACGCAATCTGGCACACGCCGCCGCGTCGGTCTACGTCGGCGACCTATTCACTCCGCTGCCGGCGGTATTGCGGGGACGTGTCGACGTCGTCGTCGCCAATGTGCCCTACGTGCCGCATGGCGAGATCGAACTCCTGCCGGCCGAGGCCCGCGATTACGAGCCGATCACCACTCTCGACGGCGGCCCCGACGGGTTGCGGGTCGCGGCGCGGGTCGTCGACGCCGCGCGCGGCTGGCTCCATCCCGACGGCCACATCCTCTTTGAGGTCAGCGACCAGCAAGCGGAGACGGCTGCCGCGATTCTGGGCTCGACCGGCTTCCGGGCGCGCATCGTCGACGACTATGAGCTGGGCGCGACCGTGGCTATCGGGTCCCGGTAACCGCGACCCGCCGAATATTTTCCTCCCCGCAAAGCGTTGCTATGCGGCGATGTAAGTGTCACTCTGAGTAACAGATGTTTGCGCCTTCGCGCCGACTTGCCCGTGACAAACCTGGAGAAACCCTTATGACCAGCTATTTCATCACCGGTGGCAGCGGATTCATCGGCCGCCGCGTCATAGCTCGTATCCTCAACACCGACCCCGACGCCCAGATTTTCGCTTTGGTCCGCGAATCATCGGTAAGCCGATTCAGTGAGCTGATCAACTCTGATCGAGTCATCCCGGTGGTCGGAGATTTGACGGCGCCACGGCTCGGGCTCGATGACTTCGACAGCCCCATCGACCATGTCATCCACCTCGCCGCCATCTACGACATGACCGCGGACGCCGATTCCCAGCAGCGCGCCAACGTCGAGGGAACGCAACGCGTCATCGACTTCGCACTGGCCCGCGGCGCGATGTTGCATCACATTTCGTCTATCGCAGTGGCCGGTGACTTCGCCGGAGTATTCACCGAAGACGATTTCGCGAAAGGACAGGGGTTCCCGTCGCCGTATCACCGGACGAAATTCGAGTCCGAGCGACTCGTCCGGGAACAGCCTGGTCTGTCGTGGCGGGTATACCGACCGTCGGTTGTCGTAGGTGATTCACGTACCGGTGAGATGGACAAGGTCGACGGCCCGTATTACTTCTTCGGCCAGTTGGGATTACTCCGCTACGTGCCGTCGTGGCTGCCGTTGCCGATGGCCGACCTGGGCCGGACGAATATGGTGCCGGTCGACTACGTCTCCGACGCCATCGTCGCGTTGCTCGGTTACCAGCCCGATAAATCGGGTCTGACTTTTCATCTCAGCGACCCCAAGCGACGTTCGATCACCGGGATGTACAACGCCCTGGCTCCGGCATTCAATGGCCCGCGCGGGC
Source organism: Gordonia effusa NBRC 100432 (assembly GCF_000241305.1). Lineage (GTDB taxonomy): Bacteria > Actinomycetota > Actinomycetes > Mycobacteriales > Mycobacteriaceae > Gordonia > Gordonia effusa. The sequence goes on along the minus strand of NZ_BAEH01000094.1, from coordinate 39,636 downwards.
GCAACGTGATCCCTTATCGCGTCACCGATGCGGCGATGACTCTGTCGCGGGTGGGACCGCTGGGGATTGGACGGAATTTGGTCGCCAAGCAGCAGGGCATTCCGCCGATTGTGTTGGACACCTTGGCATTTCGTGTCGACTTTATCGCCGACGCCAGTGTCGCCGTATTGCGCGGACTGGGTGTCGAGCTGCCTGATCTCACCGAGTACGGCCACCGGCTGTGGACCTACTGGGCCGCCAATCTTGATCCCGCTCGGCATCGGCGGATCGATCGGCGCGGTGAATTGGTCGGTAAGAATGTTCTGATTACCGGCGGCTCCTCCGGCATCGGCAAAGCAACGGCACGGATGTGCGTGCAGCGCGGTGCCAATGTCATCATCGTCGCGCGCAACGACGATGATCTTGCCGCGGCCACCGCCAAATTGAATTCGACCGAAACCAAGGCGGGAATTCCGCCGGGTCGGGTGTCGTCCTACCGCTGCGACATCACCGACGAACACGATGTCACGGCACTGGTGAAGACCGTTCTCGCTGAACACGGCCATGTCGACGTACTGGTCAACAACGCTGGCCGTTCCATTCGGCGATCCACTATTCACTCGGTCGACCGGCCACACGACTACCAGCGCACGATGGCGGTCAACTACTTCGGCGCGGTGTATCTGACGCTCGCCTTACTGCCGCATATGATCGCGCGCCAGAGTGGGCATGTCGTCAACGTCACCTCGATCGCCGTGCAGACACATGGTCCGCGATTCGGTGCATACGCGGCGTCGAAGGCCGCGCTGGAAGCCTTCAGCGACTCGACCGCAGCCGAAACCCTTTCCAGCCACGTCACTTTCACCAATGTGCGACTTCCACTGACCCGAACCAGGATGATCGCCCCGACCGAGGCATACGGTGCTGCCCCGGGCGTATGGAGTGCGGACAAGGCCGCGAGCCGCGTACTGCGCGGCATCGTGAAACGACCGCGTCGAATCAGTTCGTCCTTGGGACATCTGGTCGACTTCGGCCATCACTTCACACCTCGGTTGACGAACCGGCTACTCCATCAGGAATATCTCTTGGTCGGCGAATCACAGGCAGCGAAAGGCTGACCGCTCGCAAACCCCACACTTCCGGTCATTTCCAACACTTTTAGGTGTTGGGAATGACCGATGGTGTGGGGTTTGCGGTGCGCGCGGATCACTCGTAGACCCCCTCCACCCACCAGCGCCCCGACCGGTACAACAGCAACAATGCCCGCGAATCATCCAGCAGCACTTGGGCTCTCGCTTGTACGGCATCGTCGGAATCTAGCCCCGATGGCCACGGCCCAGCCCACCAACTCACCTCGTAGGTGTGTTTGTTCAGTCGAAGTTGCGTCGGTTCGGCACTGAACGCACCACGCGGGGTGACCGTAACCGAATCAGCTTCGGCGTCAACGAGATACACCTGAACGTCGGTGAGAGTCACAGCTGGCGCCGGCTGCGGCAACTGTCCGGGCCACGGAGCCGCGGGGTCGAACGTAGGACGCAGCTCGTCGCCGAGCGAAATCATGGTCACCTGCTCCGCTGGACCACGGCCACCACTACGGACCGGGAGCCGCACCGAATCTCCACCGAGTAGCCCCTGCACCCGCGCCAGCGCGCGCCTGGCCCGCTCGACCACTTCTCGATCTCCGGTGAACTCGTATTGCAGCGCGCCGGCAGATACCACCTCAACCGGCTCCAAGATGATTGTCGCGATCGGCGAATCGGGTCTTTCGATACCTCCGCCGCGCCCCGCCGCTGCGGTCAACCAACCCTCCAACTGCCACCGGATCCGATCCGCGGTGGCATCGGCGGTCAACGGTTGCGCACATCGCCATATTCTCGAATGTTCCTGTCCGCGTTCAGTTACCGCGTGCACCGCAAGGCGGGTACAGGCAACCGCCGCCGCCGACAATCCCCGATGGAGTTCATCGGCCAATCGACGCCCGAGAAAAGCCGCGACATCGATCCGCTCAATCGGCGGATCGCAACTGTGCTCGACGGTCAGATCGGCTGGCAATGACTGACCCGACGGCGGCCTTGACGGGTTGGCCCGCGCTTGCCGATGCGCGAGCACCGCATCGTCGTCGAATCGAGTAGCCACATCGGTCGATGTCAACGCCGCGAAAGCACCGATGGTGCGAATTCCCAAGTGCCACAGTAACTCTACCAATTCACCGCGCCGCTCCCCGCACAGACTCGGTTCGATCATCAGCTCGCCAATCGGCCGCCCGGCGAGAAAGTCCGCGTCGCCGTCGGCTGGCACAAAGATCCCCTGCCGGGCGGCCAGCACCGCGGTGAACATCTCGTCGGCCACGCCGACCGACGATTCAACCCCCAGCGCCGACACCGCATCGACGAGCGCTTCGGCGAGCACCTCAACCGAGCCGAAGTAGCGCACGCCGGCCGAAATCGGCAGCACACACAGTCCGGGCCGCAGCACCTCGACATTCGGCACGAGCTGAGCCACCGCCGCGACCACCGGCTCGAAGAGTCGGCCGTCACGGTGCACGTCGTCGGTGGCGACATGCAGTTGCGGGCAATTGGCCTGGGCCTGCCTCTTACTCATGCCGCGCCGCACCCCCTGGCGTCGGGCCGATGCCGAACACGCGGCCACCCGATTGGCTCGCAACACCGCGATCGGTTCATGGGGAGCCAGATCGGATTCGGCGCCAGCCGCGGCAGCCGGCCAATCCGGTGCCCATAGCGCCAGGATCCGACGGCTCGGTTCGGTGATCGGGCCAGCAGGCGATGCCTGCACCTGAGCTGAGCCGGCCATCAGTTCGCCACCGCCAGCGACATCGCCAAAGACTGCTCGACCACACTGAGCCGAACCGAGCCGTCGCCGCCATCGCCTGGGCGGCAATCGATTTCAGAGATCATCGGACGTTGTCCCCGACCTTCGACACAGACCTGTAATCGCCACCCGAGAATCCTGCCGTAGCCGGTCACTCGTAGTCCTTCTTGCCGCACTGCCGGGGTTTGCTGATAAGCCACCACCCGAGTACTCAGTCGCAGTTGCGCGCCCGGCCAGCGCCCGCCGGTCACTATCAGCACCGCCGACTGCTTCCGCGCTCGTCCAGCAAGCACTTTCGCCCGCGCCGGCGGCACCGCCACACCACCGAGTCCAAGCACCACGAGGTCCATACCATCGAGCAGAATGCCACCGATCTCCACGGGATCTGGCCCAGGATCGTCAACTACCGCAATACCTGACAGGTCAGCACCCATTTGGACCGCCGACAACATGCTCAACTGCGGCATGCCAACCACCGCGACCTGTCCGCCCGCACCGCTGACCGCGGCGATTAGTGCGACGACCATCGACCGAGCACCCTCGACTGTCACCACCGACCCGCGCGCAATCCCATTGTGCGGCAACAGTTCAGCTAAAGCTCGCGGCACGGCGAGCAATTCGACCGGCCGCTCATCGGCACTACCCGCATTACGTTGCCCGGCCCGCCCGGACAACGCTGCCATCTGCTTACGCAAGACACTAAGATCAACATCGGCCCGGTCACCCACGGCGTATCCTCCACCTCGGGGGCCGGGAAGTTGCCCACATCGATAATCGAACTTTTGTTCGATAACGCAAGCGTAGGGCTGGGGTATGACATCGGTCAACCGGGCAGGTCAGAGCGCACAGGTAGAAGCGCGGCAGTGAAGACAACACCCGAGGCGACGGCGACTGCCCACACGAAACCGGAGTTGCCAAATGCGCTGGCCACCGCGCCCAGCACCGCGACCCCCACGCCGCTACCCACGGCGAAAGCGATCTCTTGCAATGCGCCGACATGCGAAAGTTGCGAGGTGGGAGTGGCATCGAAAAGCATTGCCGCACAGAGTGTCCCGACTATACCGAAACCTAGCCCAATTAGCGCCAAGCCCAATACGTAGTAGTTCAGGCTGGCGACAATACCGAGGCCTGCGGCTTGAGCCATAAGTGACAGAGCCGTCGTACGGCCGCGAGAAAGTACGCGAGACAGAATCGGCGCCACACCACCTCCCACAGCAATAGCCGCCGCCTGCGATATCAACGTCACGCCGACACTGGCGGGACTCATTCCGACTGAGTCCTGGAGATGGACACTAACCAAGTAGATACTCGCCGCCGACGCGCCCGCCGATACGAGCAGTTGAACAAACGCCACGCCGAACCCCGGCCTAGCGAACAGATCGACAGCCACCAACGGATGGGGCATCCTTCTTTGCTTTCGGACGAACCCCACGAGCAGGACGACCCCTACCCCAGTTATCGCAATGCCAGCAATTGCCTGCGTGGTAGTGCGTTGAACACCGAACACGATCGCCCCCAACGCGACAGCTGAGGTGAGAACACTCGCTAGATCCCAACTCTCGCTTCGTGATTCCCGCGTTTCTGGCACCAACCACAAGGTCAAACCAAACCCCACAGCGGCGATGGGCACACAAACTAAAAAGATCGCCTGCCAACCGACGCGCTGAGTGAGCACCCCGCCTAATCCCGGTCCGACCGCATTCGCGACCCCGAATGTCGCCACCCACAGACCGTTCGCCACGGTTCGAGCACGCCCGCGATACAGGACGGCAATGGTCGATACGACATTTGCCACGATCAGCGCGCCACCAATACCGAGCAGAGCCCTTGCGCCGATCAATACCAACGGATTCGGCGACACCGCGGCCACGACGTTCATCACCGCATACCCACCCAATCCATTGAGCAACATGGCCTTTCGCCCGAAACGATCACCCGCTCGTGCCGCGACGACGATACTCACCGCCAGCGCAAGTGGGTACACGTGAACGATCGACGCGCGTGCCGCTTGCCCGACACCCAGATCGGCAACGATGCGCGGCAGAGCAGTGTTGACCATGCTCACCGCCAAGCTGCCAGCCAGGATCGCCACTAAAAGCGGCATCATCGCGCCCCAGCGGCGCCGCGTATAGATTCGCTCGCCTGACTCACATTCAATAGCCACGCTCCGAGCATGAGCGCTATCTACATGTACAACAAGTACTGAATCTTTGGTGACATACTAACTATATGGATAGCAATGCAGGTAAGAAAGGTGCGCGCCCAAGAACCGACAAAGTTGTCCAAGACTGGTCAACGTCGTGCACAGCTGAAATAACAGTCGCGATACTCGGAGGCGCCTGGAAACCAACCATCCTCCACGAACTCGAACAACACGCTGTTCTCCGATTCGGAGAACTCAGTCGAATGGTCGGCGGGCCCTCGCCTCGCGTACTTACCAAGCAGCTACGCGAACTGGAACACGATGGATTAATATCCCGGACCGTCTACCCCGAAGTTCCACCCCGCGTCGAATACCAACTCACCGATGTCGGAAAGTCCGCCCAGACCCTCCTACAATCCATGACCGACTGGGGCCGGCAATACTCGCAATGGCATACTTCGCGCGAAACCTGACTTCCGATAACCGCATACCTACACCGACTAAAACAGCGTCAGCGCTCGCGCTAGCTCCGGCTCGGCGACTACCGGCTTGGCTGGCACCGCGCGGTCCCGATTCGCCCCCGCGAGCCCGTGTTTAGCCACCAACGGGCCCATCCGCTCGCGCAACCAGCGCGAATACTCGGGGTTCACATACGCGCCTCGGCCATAGAGGCTCCGATAGCGCTTGATCAGCGCCGGATGCTCCTGTGCCACCCACGACAGAAACCAGTCTTTAGTCGCGCCGCGCAGATGCATCGGAAACGCCGTCACCCCGACGGCTCCGGCATCGGCGAGCTCGCCGAGTAGCGAATCGAGCACCGGGATGCCGTCGGTCAAGAACGGAATCACCGGTGCCACCATGACATGCGGAGCGAACCCGGAATCGGCGATGGCGCGGATCAAATTCAACCGGGCCGCCGAACTCGGCGTGCCCGGCTCGATCTGCTTCTGCAGTAACCGCGCCCCCTCATCGGCTGCCGTGAATGCGAGCGACACGGAAATATCCACCCGCACCTGACTCGCGGCCTGACGAAGAAGCGGCAGATCCCGGTGCAATAACGTGCCCTTGGTGAGGATCGACATCGGCGTATACGCCTGGGTCAGCGCCCCGATTACGCCCGGCATCAGGCGATAGCGCCCTTCCGCCCGCTGATAAGGGTCGGTGTTGGTACCCAGCGCGACGACGTCGCGCTGCCACGAGCGGCGCCGAAGTTCCTTACGCAATACCGCGGCGGCGTTGAGCTTCACCACTACCTGCGAGTCAAAATCCGCCCCGGCATCGAGGTCGAGATATTCGTGGGTCGGTCGCGCGAAACAATACCGGCACGCATGAGTACAGCCGCGAAAAGTGTTGACGGTGAAGCGAAACGGAAGCGCCGCGTTCTCCGGAACTTTGTTCAGGATAGATTTGCACGCCACCTCGTGGAACGTGACTCCTTCGAATTCCGGTGTCTGCACCGAGCGCACCAAACCCGCTCGATCCAGCCCCGGAAGGGCACCATCGGATGCTTCGATCATCTGTTCGGACCATCGCACGCCTGTATGCGAACACATGTTCGACATACTTGTCAATATCTACCCCGCTTCCACCCGCTATCATCGGCATATGCCCCCAACCGCGCAGCGCCCCGCTGCAGGCCCGGATTACCTGGTCGCCGGTCGTTACCGCCTCCGATCCCGCATCGGTGGCGGCGGCATGGGCACCGTATGGCTGGCCAAAGATCAACTCCTCGACCGCGAAGTCGCCGTCAAACAGGTCATCTCGACCGAAGGCATGAGCGACGAGACCGCCGACAATATGCGTCAGCGCGCTATGCGCGAAGGACGTATCGCGGCAAAACTGGCTCACCGCAACGCGATTGCCATGCACGACGTCGCGCTCGACGGTGGCTCTCCGTGGCTCGTGATGGAGTATCTACCCTCACGTAGTGTCGCGCAGATCTTGCACGCCGTCGGCACCCTCGACATCGCCCAGGCCGCGCAGATTGGTGCACAGGTTGCCGACGCGATGACCGAGGCTCACGAGTCAGGCATTGTGCACCGCGATATCAAGCCCGGAAATATCTTGATCTCCAGTGCTCCGCGCAGCGCGGGGCTGGTGAAAATCACCGATTTCGGCATCTCCCGCGCCAAGGACGATGTCAACCTCACCCAGACCGGGATGATCACCGGAACTCCCGCCTACTTCGCACCCGAGGTGGCCCGTGGCGCCGAACCGACCGAGGCGTCGGATGTGTACTCGCTCGGCGCGACGGTGTACACGATGGTCGAGGGGCAACCACCGTTCGGTGTCGACGACAACGCATTAGTCTTGCTGCACAAGGTCGCTCGTGCGCAGATCAATCCGATGCGCCGGGCCGGCGTTCTCGAATCGGTACTATTGCATCTACTCGAACCGAGCCCGGCCAACCGCCCGACGATGGCGCAGGCCAGGGACGAACTCGCCGCCGTCGCCGCAGGTTCACATGCCACCACCGAGCAGATTTTGACCCGTCCGCTGTCGAAACCCGATGGCGGAGTTCCATTGTGGGTCTTGCGAACTCCCCCGGCAACACGCGGCGGAGCGACCGGCAACTACCCGCCGGTCCGACAGTCGTCGAGCCGGACAACACCGCCAACACCACCGCTGCCGTCGAGTCCAAGCTTTGCTCCAACAGCAACTCCGCAGCCGTATTCCGCTGGTGCACAGTCATTTTCGGGAAAGTCTTACCCTCAGGCCAGCGGTCAGTCACACCTGTACAGCTCACCGCCGACGTCGAATCCCTATCAGCCGCAACCATCGTCGCGACAAACATCCCCAGCCGCGCTGGCGATAACCGTACTGCTGTTCTTCGCCGTGCTGGCCGCTATCGGGGTGCTGGTCGTGTTGATGGTGCGGTAGCCCCCGAAAACAGCACACAAAAGACCTACCGAGGGCAGCTCGCCCTCGGTAGCGGCTATCCGTGCGGCTTTCGGGAGCGGGGTCGACGACTCAGCCGATATGCCGCGTAGCCGCCCACCTCGTCAATGCGTTCCGATTGGACTGCTGCGTCTTACGGAGGACGTTCGACGCATGTGTCTCAACGGTTTTGATGGAGATGAACAGTTCTTCGGCGATCTCACGATAGGTGTAGCCGCGCGCCAACAGCCGCAACACCTCCAACTCGCGGCGGGTCAGCGAATCCAGTTCAGGATCTAAGGGCGGCTCTCCAACCGCTGACTTGCCGGTGAACGAATCCAACACAAATCCGGCGAGCCGTGGGCTGAAAACCGCGTCTCCCTCGGCGACGCGGCGCACCGCATCGGCCAGGCCATGACCGTCGATGGTCTTGGTGACATAACCGCGTGCCCCGGCCCGGATCGTCGCGATGACGTCTTCGGCGGCATCGGATACTGACAACGCAAGGAAGACCGGTGCATCCCCACCAAGTCGGTCAGTTACGCCACGCAGCACCGACACCCCGCCGCCATCGGGCATATGGACGTCGAGTAGAACGACGTCAGGGCGAGTCGCGTTGATCCCCTCCACCGCCTGCGCGACGGTCCCCGCCTCGCCAACGACGAGAAGCCCTGGCTCACCGGATAATTCGGCTCGCACACCGGAGCGGAACACACCATGGTCGTCAACCAGGAAGACACGATACCCACGTGCCGCCGATGCTTCCGATTCACTAGTCACGTGAAAGTCATCCTCGCTCAGTAGATTTCTGCGGTTCGTGGACCGCATTCTTTTTGGTGCTCTTGTCAACTCGATTATCCGCGTCGCGCGGCATCCGCATCCCGATGTTGGTGCCACGCTCTGGCGACGACGTGATCGTCACGACACCCCCCGCGCGGTCGATCCGGCCCTTGATCGAACCAGCTATGCCTTGCCGGTCTTCGGCGACAGCGTCAACGTCGAATCCGGTACCGCGGTCGCGCACAAAGACTTCCACTTGCTCGTCTTCGATTTCACAGTACATATCGACTTTACGTTGCCCGGAATGCTTGGCAGCGTTGACCAACGCTTCTCGACTGGCCGCGACCAACGCGTTCCACCGCCGATCACCTGCCGGATCCAAGTCACCGACGCTCACCACGTCGACGTCGATGTCGTAGGTGTCTTCGACCTCTGCCGCAATGGATTTCAGCGCTCCGGACAGTGAATCCACCCGACCGCGGGTGTCACCGAGCAACCAACCGCGCAACTCGCGTTCTTGACGCCGGGCAAGACGTGCTACCTCGTCCGGACGGTCCGACCGCTTCTGAATAAGGGCAAGGGTCTGCAGCACCGAATCGTGTAGATGTGACGCGATCTCCTCGCGTTCGGCGATGCGAATCGCTGCCGCGCGCTCCTCATTGAGCGCCCGCCACAACCTCATCCAGAGTGGAACCGTAAGCAGCACAACACCTATCAAGGTTGCGATGACGGCAACGATCGTTGAGTTGAGGCCACCGAACGAAATATCACCGGCCCACACGACAACAGCCAGGCCCCCGATCACCAAGACAGCGCCGCCGACCAGTCGGCTCCACGTGAGCAGCAAACTCCGCGGCGCCGTGCGGGATTTGTCGAATTCACGCCACACCAAGCTGGCACCGATAGCGATGACCACCAACGGAACCAGTTGCGCGGCAGGGGTACCCGACGCGACGAACCCGACGAGGAACGCGGCAACCAACCCGAGCACCGCTAGGCCGTATGCCTGCTGACGTTCACGTTGCGATGGCGGCGCGGTGTCATTGCCCTGGGGACAGAAGAACCACAACAACGCATATGCCATCACGCCCGCACCAGCAAGTGCCGCGAATACCACGAAGACCACCCGCACGCGGAACACGTCGATACCGAAATAGTCGGCGATACCGCCGGCGACGCCGGCGACGACTCGACCGCCGTCGCGCCGATATACCTTCGGCGGCGACGGCTGCTCAGGCAGCACGGGCAGGGAACGACTCACACTATCGATACTGGCACGTCCGGCCCGTACTTCCCATCGGGGAACACACCTGCGCGATCGCGGAGATCTCCAGGCAAAACTCAGGGTGATACCCGATTGGCCCGCCGCACCCGCCGCAGCAGGATTGTTGACATGGACACCAAGCAGGCAGGGCGTGCGGAGCTACGGGAAACCGTCGAAGGATTGTGGTCGACACGACCCATCCGGCCGGCCACCGGCCGGACAGTCGCCGGCGTCTGCGTCGGCATCGGAAACCGTTATCGAGTCGATCCGACGCTGGTCAAGGTCGCCTTCGTCGTCGCCGCCATGTTCGGCGGCAGCGGCATTCTGGTCTACATCGCGGCCTGGCTGGTACTACCGTCGCAACGTCGCCTGACCGGTGCGTCCGCGCAAGCAGCGACGGCGCAATGGTACGCCGACCATGCGCACCTGCACTACGACCAGTGGCGTCGCGACCACGCACATTTGCAGATGCCGGCCCTCAACGGGCTGGCGCGTCACGGCCTACGGCGCGGACACGTCATCGGCCTAATAGTGCTCGCCGTCATTGCGGCCAGTTCGTTCGGCCCCAATTCAACATGGAGTTCAAGCGGCCTAGTCGGCGTCGCACTGTTGGCGATCGGGTGGTGGCTATTGCATCGACGGACGCCGATTCCACCGGCGGGGACCAGTGTCGACACGTATCAGCGTGCGCTCACCCCGCCGACGGCTGACCCGAGTACTCCAATACCTGGCACCGAGTTCATCGCCGGAACGTCGGCTGCCCAGCCGCCAACCGATGCCACCGCCCCGAACGCTCCTACCACCGACTCCACCGAACACATCGACTTGAGCAAATCCGGTGGAGCCGCGCCGGCATCAACGCCGGCGGCCATTCCGCCTGTCGCGCAAGCAGTTCCACCGGCGTGGGATCCACTGGGAACGGCGCGATTCGCGTGGGATCTGCCCGAACCGGCGCCCCGGGCCGAGCTCGCCACGCAAACCAAACAACGTTCACCGGTGACCCTGGTGACCGTCGGAGTAGCGGTACTAACCGCCACCGGTGCGAGCGCGGCCGCATTGGCCGACGTCGAGTGGTTTACCCCAGCGCGCATCGCATCGCTGACGCTCGCGGTCCTGGGTATCGGCCTGGTCATCGGCGGTCTGCGCCGCACGACCGGCAAACACGCGCCCGGCTTGGTGCCGTTGGCGATCCTCGCGATGGCTGCTGTCATCGGGCTCAGTTCGTCGGCCGGTATCTCGGTGCCATCGGGAGGCGTTGGTGAGCGGGTGTGGGCGCCAACGTCGGAGAACGGCCTCGATGAGTCGTACACCCTGAGCGTGGGCAGCCAAACGCTCGACCTGCGCTCGGTCACGTTGACCAAGGACCGAAAGGTGAATGTGCACACCGGAATTGGGGAGATCATTATCCGTGTGCCCACAGCGATGTCGGTCAAGTCCACCTGCGAAGCCGGCGTCGGGAGCGTGCAGTGCCCAACCGGATTGAGTGGTCCGGCCAATAGACCCGTACTGCAGCTGAACGCACATACCGGCATGGGACAAGTGAGGATGATCCGTGAGTGAGCACGAGACCGAGCAGCGGCCACGACGCGCACCTGCGCTGATCCTCATCGGCTTGATTGCCTTGGGAGTTTCCGGCTGGGGACTCTCCGGCGGCACATCACTACCCGACTCGATTAGTCCGGTGTGGGTGCTCGTCGGGCTCGCCGTGGTTGTCGGCGTCGGGTTGATCGTGCTCGGCGCGCGCTCTGGATCCTCCGGCGACTAACCCGCCGCCGACCGCGCCCGTCGGGCGTTGTCCAAGTCCGCGAAAAGCTGCTCGAGCGTCGACAACGGTTGTGCGCAGTGCGGACAGCGGATCGCGTAGCCGGGTCGCCATGGCGTCCCACGCGCGCCCACGTCCGTGCGCCCGACAATCGGCAATAGCCTTGCACGCCAACGACATCGAGCAGAACAGAAGCGTCGATCGGTCATGGCGGGCCACCTTTCGTCAGGTTACGGCTGCGAACATGGTCTAAGTGTGACCCCTGATAGTCCGCAAGAACACGGGTGATCCACTACCCGAATGACGGAAGTCTCCACTCGATCTTCCGTGCCTCGTAAAGGCCACCGACAATCGTCGATCTCGTATCACTTGCGGACAATGCCTTGCACAGGTATACATGTTTCACAACTTGTTGTGCAGGGAGGCAAACACATGGCGTGGGGCAAGAAAGTTCTCGTAGCGGCCAGTACGGCAGCGGTCGCTGCGACGTGCGTGGCTACACACGCGGCGGCGGACACGATCAAATTACCGGGGCACCAACGGGTCTGGACGACAGATGATGGATGGCGAGCCACCGTCTCTGCCGATAAAGAGCAGATCTTGCGAGTGCAGCCCTTAACGGCCTCGGGGTTCACGCGGGAGGCATATGTCACCCTTCGAGCCCGGGCGGGGATCGCGCGGGCCACCGCCCCGAAACCTGGCGCGAAGATCACCGCGACGTTGGAGTCCGGCTACCAAATCGGCTGTATGGCCTCGATGAACGAGGTAACGCCGAGCCTCGGTGGAAGTTTTGGGTTGAGCGGAACGGGTGGCTCGCAGGGACTGCCCGTCGTGCTCTTCAACCCCCAGGCATTGGTCCAGCCGGGAATTTCGGTCTCACTTTCGCCCGGCAAGTCAATCATCGTGTCTCTTGGCAAGAAGCCGCTCGAATCGGCCAAGACCAGCGTGACCGTCCGCTCGGGACATATCACCGTCGATGGCTGCATCGGCACGGCGAATATCCGCAGCTTCTCGGTTCTATCGATTAGAACCACGGAGGTCGACGATCAGAACGCCGTCTACGGGCGTGTCGCCCGACTCTGAAATTCCGATTCGCCGATAACCGCGGTCGATAACTCAGAGCCGCTCACCGAAACCTCGAGGACTCCCCTCGCGGAAATACAAAACGCACCAGCGTTTTTGTACCCCAACAAAAAAAGGAAACGAATCACATGAAGATGTGGGAAATCGAAGACCAGATCAACGGCCGGGGTGTCCAGCCCGTCGCGCCGTCGTTCAGCAATGCCGGTTCGCTCGCCAACGCGATTCCGCAGCGAACCGCGCTGTCCGATGCGGCGGCGACACTGTCGATGTCATGTTCGCTGGCCAGCATGATGGCCTCCTGCATGTCGTTCAACCGCAACAGTCGAAGCGTCGGCGGCTACTGAGTAGACCGACTCGACTACGGGAAGCAGGCATGACAAATAGCTACTCGACTTCGCGACTACTAGCGGGCGTGGCTCGCATAGTCGATGGCTGCGCAGGTCTGCGAGCACATAAGGCCTATCGGCGTACCGGACTCCTCGCAGGACGGTACGCCGATAGTCACCCCGACATCAGCGACCGATGGCCGCGGCTCACCGCGACCATTGACGCTCCGGCTACAGCTATCACTGCCGAGGCTCTGCGGACACTGGTCGGCATCGGAATGTGTATCAACGCGCAGGATTACCGTCGGCAAGGCCTGCTCGCCGCGGTCGATATCGGGGTGGGCCGCATGCTCACCGCCCGGTCGAATTTCGGTCGCGAGGGTGCCGACGACATGATGGATACGCTGTCGATGCTGGCATTACTCAGCGCCGGGGAGCGCGACGCCGAGTCGGCACATACAGCCTATTTGAAGGCCGTCAACGTTCAACTCACTCTCGCATATGTGATGGCCGGACTGGCAAAGATTGTGTCATATGAGTGGAATAGCGGCGAAGCCATTCGGATGGTCATGAGTACCGAGTCCTTCGGCGATCCCAAGCTATATTCATGGCTAACCGATCATCGCGAGGCCGGAAAATTCATCACGCGGGCGGTCGCCGTCGCCGAGCTCCTCTACCCGTTAATCTACCTAGTCCCCAATCGGCATGCCGCACGGACTCTCGCTATCGGCGGTATGGGGTTTCATTTGTTCGCGGCGGCCAAGATGTCGTTGCCCCAGTTCGTCTATGCCTTCGGGGCCGCATACCCCGCAGTGTTCTGGGCAATATCGCGACGCCACAACGCTAAACGATCGGTCCTTCGATGACGCCGATTGCGGTATCCTCACCAAGTCGAGCATCGTATTGCCGGCTCACACCTATGCCAGCCGAGAAGCCTATCGCGGTATTAGTACTGGAATCCGACATAGGCGAAGCACCCGAGTACTGGCAACTTCTAGTTGATCAATTGACTGAAGAAGGCATCTTTTGCCTCGTGCACATCCGTTCCGGATATATGTGGCGGCCCACCGGCGATGCCAACGTAGTTGAACTAGAGGTTGCCGCACGGTTGGCGATCGAAACCGAACGCCTGATCTACCTGGCACATTCGCTCGGCGCGCCGATGGCGATGCTCAATGGCACATTCCGGCAGCTGGGCCGCGTAGCCGACGCCGTCATCCTGCTCGACCCGGTCACGCCGCAGATGATCTCCGAACTCCGATCCAACGAATTCGAATTGGGCAGGATGCGTCGTGCTCTAGATATTTCGGTGCTGTCAGTGGGTTTGGGGATGAGCCGTTTCGCCGACCCGATCGAACGCGCCTACCTGTGGTACCCAAACCAGGTTCGGCAGCGTTGTAAGGCATTTCGCCACAACCTGCGCAACGCGCTGAACGCACGGCGTGAATTCAATTTCGTCGTCAAACACGATTTGCTGATCGAGCCGATCCGTCCGCCGATGTCAGCGCTCCTAATCCATTCCGAGTTCGCATTTCCCAATTCCGCTGGTTACGCCGACCAGCAGCGGCGGTTCGCGGAAAGTCTTGAGATCGAGGGATCGGCGATAGTGAGACTGGAGGCCGCACGTCTCAAAGCAACTCTGACATCGATGAGCGCGCTCAGCAATGTTGTGTCTTCCATCGTCGAATTCACCAATCCTTCCCACGGGCGACAGGATCTTCATGAATAAAGAAATCGTCGCAATCGGGTCGCGGATAGTCCAGTGGGTGTGGATCGCGGGCACGCTGATTTTCAATATGCCGGGCGATCAAAATAAACTGCAACGCTCCTTCAAACGTGTCGGTTTATCGCTGCCCACCTGGAAGTTCTTCGCGCCGACACCTGCGACGACCGACCTAATTATCATGTACCGCGATCTGAGTCGCGCTCGCGACGACGCCACGGAATGGAAAGCCGTCGATATTCATCGTGATCGCGGAAGCGACATCGTATGGCCACCGCCCGGGCGCGACCGTAAAGCTTATGTCGATCTCGCGCAGGAACTCCGCACGGTGTGCACCGAACTCGATAATGCCGTTCCGGCCATCCGGGAAATGCCTATATACGCGCTCACCGTTCACTATCTGCGGAACCTTTCCCCATTGTCCCATACGTCAGAGATAAGGGAGTTTATGATCGTCGAAGCCCATTCCAGCATCGATACACCGTCGGCGGTACCGATATTTATCTCCGATAGCTTCGAACTCACGCCCCGCGCGGCGACGACACCTAATCGATTCGAGACAAGGCCGGTGTCCGAATGAACGGAAAGGAGTTCCGCGGTCCACTGCTGATAGCGGTAATGGGTATCGCACCCTGGACCATCGTCGTATGCTTCTGGCTGGTCAAGGCGTGGACAGCGGACTCATTCAATAGCTGGACGCAGGTTGTGACAGTGGGCGTGGGAAGCATTCTGATTCTCGCGGTCATCTCGATTCCACCAGGGTGGGTCTACGGAGAGCGCCTCGTGGTCACACTGCGATGTGGGGTTATTCTCGCGCTATCGGTATCGGTGATTCGAGTGTGGAGTGACCACTCAGATCGCCTCACGTTGCTGTCCTTCGCCATCGGTATAGGCATCTTGGTGGTGATTGTCCGCTTTGTCACCCAGTCGACGGGAACGGCGGTAGTGGACTTGCGCCATCCAGTGCCGGCCACGTTATTCGCGAATCAAGCGGGCCGATTCGGTAATCATCACAAGTCGGTGATCGCCCAGCGATGGGCGGCGGACCTATCGGCGTTAGGCCCGGGCGGCCGACGAGCATCGACGATCGTCGCGACCCGCGCCGAACAATGCGTCATCTTCGATCTCGCCGTCTATGCGCCATGTAACGGCGTCGTCGTCGACTGTGCCGACGGTCGCTCGGACAATATCGACTTAACCACCTCGCCCCGCTATTCCGACGGTCGCGGAAACTTCATCTCTATCGCTACCGACGATGTAACAGTCCTGATGGCTCATCTCAGACGCGGTTCCGTTGCCGTAAATACTGGCGATCAAGTAACCGCCGGCCAAGTGGTGGCCCGGGTCGGCAACTCCGGCCGCACCTCGGAGCCTCATCTGCACCTGCACTGTGAAATCGACGGCAGAGGGGTGCCATTCACCATCGACGGGCAGAAGTTGTTTCGAGGCGTGAGGCTGAACCAACGGTGAGCCGCTCCGGTCGCACCCGTCCCGCGTTGCACCGCAGCCTCATCGCTATCGGCAGGTTGTGTTTCGACCGTCGTTTGTCGGCACTGGCACTCGCGATCATCATGCTGCAATCGGCCGGAATCGCGTTCGAACTGATTCTGCCCATCATGTATGGCCGCCTAATTGACGGTGGCCTACTCACCGGCGACGCATCGCACGCCCTGATCATCGGTCTCGAAATGGTTTGCGCGGTAGGCGCTCAGGCGCTACTCGCCTATCTTGCCATCCGGCTCATCGCGCAAGTCACCATCGCAATCGGCACTACTCTGCGGCGCAGACTGATCGAAGTGGTCGTCGCGGGCAGCGAGGACGTCGCCGATATCGAAGCCGGTGGAATAGTGACGCGAACGACCCGCGACGTTATGCAGATCCAGGCGTTACTGTCGACTGCTCTTGGCCCCTGGTACCTATCCATCGCGATCACCGTTTTCGGCCTGTCGACACTATTCGTCATCGCGCCGGCGGCAGCACCGTATGCCCTCGCCATCCTGGTCGGATACGCAGTTCTCGGATTCGTCTACGTGCGGCGACTCGGCCCTGGTGTCGTGCGGATTATGGCGTTGAAGGACCGGATAAACACCATCTATTCCGACCGGATCCGCGGTAGTGAGAGTCTCCGGGCGATGCCTCATGTCAAGGCCGTCACCGACCCGTTCACCGGAACCAACCGCTCGCTGCGCGACATCGAAGTGAACCTGGGTAAGACGATGGCGATGATGGCACCGACGACGACCATCATCACCACGACCGGCGCTATCGCCATCGTCTCGGTCGGAGCCATCTCCGTCGACAGCGGCGCGATGCAGATTGGTCAACTGTCGGCGGCACTCACCATCTTCTTCCAGGCCGCTGTCGGCCTCACGCTACTGCTTCTGAGCGCACTGTCATTGCCCCTGAACCTGGCAAGCGTCGACCGTCTTCACGACGTGCTGGGCGCCGCCACCGCCGGGCCACCAACCGAAGCCCGGCCCCTGGGCCAAGGGCACGACTGTTCATTGTCTGTCAAAAACCTCGCTGTCATCGACCGCGCTAGTGGCCGGCGGGTCCTCGACATTCCCACCCTGCGGGTCGAGGCGGGCAGCCGCGTGGGAGTTACCGGTCCGACCGGCGCTGGAAAGTCTGTGTTGGCGCGGGCAATCGCCGGACTTATCTCACCTGACGACGGACGGATCGCCATAACACAAAGTGCCGCAACCGAATCCATAGAGCCGCTGTCCGTCTGCGGTTATCAAGGACAAGATCCATACCTCGCGACCGGAACGATCCGATCGAATCTATTTCGCGATGGTGATGCCGAGCAGACGTTCGGGGGAATGGCGAAGGCACTGCGTGTCGCCGCGATCGACGGCCTGGTTCGTCGACGCGGACTCGACTCACCGGTCACCGGCGGTGGCGAGGAGTTCTCGGTTGGTGAACGCCAACGTCTCGCCCTGGCCGTGGCGTTGTTGCATTCGCGAGGTCTGGTGGTGCTCGACGATCCCATCTCGGCTGTCGATCCCACTACCCGCACACAGATTCTTGACGGACTGTTCACCGAGGACCACGGCACGGTCATTATCACCACGACCGACACCGACATCCTCTCGCGATGCGACCACGTCGTGTATTTGCGGTACGGCCTGCTCATCGACGTCGGCCCACACCGAGCGCTGATGGAAAGGCACTACGACTATCGCCTTTTGGTGGCCGACGACCACGAAACCGACAACGCCGAAGGGGTGACACCCGGATGAGTACTCCAGCCGAGAAGCCGGACGACGCTGGCATCAGAACGCTGCTCGCCATCACCGGTCCCGGTGTCCGCGGCTTTCGATGGCGTGTCACGCTGGTCCTCACACTGTCGGTGAGTCTCGTCGGCTCCTCGGTCGTCGTTCCGTATCTACTCGGCACCGCCACTGACGCGGTCATTCGTAGTCTCTCGACGGGCGAGCTGAGGGGTCGCGACCTCGCCGTCCCGCTCAGCGGAGTTGCGGTGGTAGCGCTTATCAGTGCCGCCATCAGCTACACGCGCGATCGGCAACTTATTAAGCTGACCGAGGATTGGGACAGTTCGGTGCGAGCACGAATTGTCGCGATCCTCAACCGATCACCGGGTGGCCTCGACGAGATGGTGCCGGGCGACCTCTTGTCGCGCTGCGTCAACGATCTCGACGCACTCACGCGTACCGCATCCATGTCGTTGTCAGCAGCGGCAACGGCCATCGTCTCGATTCTCGGATCGCTGGCCGTCATGCTGTGGTTCGACGTTTGGTTCCCACTCGTGGCGATCGGAACGCTTATCGCGGTCGCCGCCGTCGGCCGACTGTTGGCGAAGCGGGCGCGACCCTATTTCGAGCAACAGATGCAGGAATACGGAAGCCTCACAGGCGTGGTCCTCGACGCCTACATCGGGCGGGATGTCTATCGCTCCGGACACAACTCGGCGGGGCTGCTCACCCAACTCGCCGACGTCGACGAGGGGCTATCGGCGAGTACTTTCCATTCCACCCGGCTCGCGGGTGCCGCCGGTCCCGCATCATCGATACTCGAAAGCATCGGGTTTGTGTTCGTCGTGGTGATCGGCGCGTTCCGGATCGCGTCGGGGTCCCTGACCGTCGGCGAAGTACAGGCCACGATTCAGTACTACCGGCAGGCCACCAACCCGGTTGGAGTCCTCACCGACCTGCTCCATTCACTACAGCAAGCGGCCACTTCCGCGCGCCGCGTACTCGCGGTCCTGCGCGCCGGTGACTCAGCACCGACCGAGATCGCTTCGGGCGCAGTCGAATTGACGCCCGGCGCCCTGCCAGTTTCGTTCGACGAGGTCTTCTTCAGCTATGGCGACGACGCACCCGTACTCGAGGGATTCTCGATGCGTCTCGCCGCCGGATCGCACACCGCGCTCGTGGGACCAAGCGGTGCGGGCAAGAGCACGGCGATCCGGCTACTGCTCGGACTGCTGCACCCCACCACCGGGACGATTCAAATATCGGGGCAGAGTATCAGCGGTGTGGACCGCGACAGTCTCGCGGCGCGGGTCGCTGTGGTGCCACAGGTGCCGTGGGTATTCACCGGAACGGTAACCGAGAACATCAGATGTATGCGCCCGGACGTATCGGTCGAACGCGTTCGAGAGGTCGGTACCCGATGCGGCCTCGACGTCTATGTCGCGGCGTTGCCGGCCGGTTACGACACCGTGGTGTCGGCCGACGGTCGCGAACTTCCGGGCAACGCCCGCCGCCTGATCGGGATCGCCCGGGCCATTGCCGGGTCGCCGGGCCTGGTACTGATGGACGAGCCGACCGCGGGGATGGACCCGGTCTCGGCCGCCGGCATCGAAGCCCTGATCGCCGATCAGTTCTTAGACACGACAGTTCTCGTTGTGTCGCACCGCGATTCGACGATCGCGGCGCTGGATCGAGCGATTGTCCTCGACGATGGATACGCCGTCGAGAGGTGACACCGGGTCGTCGACCGGGTTATTCCCACTCGATGGTGCCTGGCGGCTTGCTCGTCACGTCGAGTACCACGCGGTTGACGTCGGGCACTTCGTTGGTGATCCGCGTCGAAATACGCTCCAGCGTCTCGTAGGGGACCCGAGTCCAGTCCGCGGTCATCGCATCTTCCGACGACACCGGCCGCAGCACGATCGGGTGGCCATAAGTACGACCGTCACCCTGCACTCCGACACTGCGCACGTCGGCGAGTAGCACCACCGGGCACTGCCAGATCTGACCGTCGAGCCCGGCCGCCGTCAATTCCTCGCGAGCGATGAGATCGGCCTTGCGTAGCAGGGCGAGGCGGTCAGCGGTGACCTCACCAACGATGCGAATAGCCAACCCGGGACCTGGGAAAGGTTGGCGCCCAACGATTTCCTCGGGCAAGCCAAGTTCACGTCCCACCGCCCGCACTTCATCCTTGAACAGCAGACGCAGCGGTTCGACGAGGGTGAATTCCAAATCATCGGGCAACCCGCCCACATTGTGGTGGCTCTTGATATTGGCGGTACCCGCCCCGCCGCCGGACTCCACGACGTCGGGGTACAGGGTGCCCTGCACCAAGAAGTCGATCTTCTCACCTGACTCGGCACTTTCGCCGAGTACATCACTCACCGCGCCCTCGAAGGAGCGGATGAATTCGCGACCGATGATCTTGCGCTTCTCCTCCGGATCGCTGACTCCGGCCAATTCGGAAAGGAACTTCTCCTCGGCGTCAACGGTCACCAGCCGCGCACCGGTCGACCCGACGAAGTCGTGCTGCACTTGCTCGCGCTCCCCCGCCCGCAACAGACCGTGATCGACAAATACACAGGTCAGACGATCGCCGATAGCTCGTTGCACCAGTGCGGCCGCAACCGCGGAATCCACACCGCCGGACAGACCGCAGATCGCTCGGCCATTACCGACCTGGTCGGACACCGCGTCGATCAGCGCATCGGCGATATTCGCCGGCGTCCAACTCGCCTCCAACCCAGCCACCTCGTAGAGGAACCGCGTCAGGACTTGCTGGCCGTGTGGGCTGTGCAAGACCTCGGGGTGATACTGCACGCCCGCCATCCGACGATCCAGATTCTCGAACGACGCGACCGGCGCGCCCGGCGTCGACCCGGTGACGGTGAACCCCTCTGGGGCTGACTGCACGGCGTCGTTGTGACTCATCCACACCGGCTGTTCGTCGGGCAGACCTTCATGTAGGACGCCAGAACCGTTGGGCGTCAACGTCGTTCGCCCGAATTCACGACCGCCGGTGTTGGCGACCGTGCCACCGAGCGCCTGCGCCATCGCCTGGAATCCGTAGCAGATACCGAAAACGGGGATGTCGAGGTCGAGGATCGCGGGATTGAGCGTCGCGGCGTCGTCGGCGAAGACCGACGCGGGGCCACCCGACAAAACCAGCGCCACCGGATTCTTAGCCCGGAACTCCTCGATCGGCGCGTCATGCGCGATAACTTCGGAGAAAATCCGCGCCTCGCGCACCCTTCGCGCGATGAGTTGCGCGTACTGCGCACCAAAGTCGACGACCAGGACTGGACGGGGCGCGCCGGACAGGTCAGCGGCGAAAGTGTCTGTCACAGTGGCAAGTCTAGTGGGGCTAGATTGCGCGGCGATGACGACCCGCAGGTTTCGCGACGACGTCGCGTAGCTAGCCGGTGGCGCGAACGTCTTTCGACTCTTGCGCCTTGTCTTCGGATGCTGCCTTACGGACCGCGGTCTTCGCCGGGACCGTTGGCATCGGCAGAATCAGCGCACCGGGGGCATCGGCCGGTACCACTGGCGATTTCGGCTCGACCGGCGCGATCCGCTGATATTCCACGCCCTGCTGCGGCCGGGTGTCGGCCTCACCCTTGTTCGGCCACATCGCCGCCGCCCGCTCGGCCTGCGCGCAGATCGAAAGTGAGGGATTCACACCGAGATTCGCGGTGATCGACGCACCATCGACGACGTAAAGCGTCGGGTAGTTCCACACTCGGTGATACGGATCGATGACACCCGACGTCGGATCGTCGGAGATCACGCAGCCGCCCAGGTAATGCGCGGTAAGCGGGATATTGAAGATGTCGCCCCAGGTTCCGCCGGCGATCCCGCCGTCGAGCTTGTCCGCGATACGACGTGTCGCCTCGTTGCCAGCCGGAATCCACGTCGGGTTCGGTTCGCCATGCCCCTGCTTGGATGTGACGTATTTGAACGGACCTCGTTTGCGAACGAACGTGGTCAGCGAATTATTCGTCGACTGCATCACCAGCGCGATGACGGTCCGTTCACTCCACTTGCGTACAAGGATCAGTCGAACAAGTAGGAACGGATTCTGGACGATCTGGCGCACCAACTGACCGAACCGTTCCCGCCGCGATCCACCGTCGGTGAGCGCGGTCTGCAAATACGCCATCGCGTTGGACCCCTTGCCGTAGCGCACCGGCTCGATGTGGGTATTGGGTTCGGGATGGAACGACGACGTGATCGCGATGCCGCGCGAAAAGTCATGTGCTGGATCGGCTTTGCGTGACATCGCACCGAGAATCGATTCGGAATTGGTCCGCGTCAGCACTCCCATGGCATCGGAAATCATCGGCAACGTCGATTCCTTTGCCGCGTGCATCAGCTTCTGAGTATTGAACGTGCCGGCGGCCATCACGACATGATCGGCCGTGAACGTCTGCGGCCGCTTGCCAAGTGGCCCCCACGCCGATGACCCAACGGTGTCGACTTCCCAACCGCCACTTGATGTTTGACGAACCTGCGTCACCGTGGTCCGCGGGTGGATGGTTGCCCCCTTCGACTCCGCGAGGCCGAGGTAGTTCTTCATCAGAGTGTTCTTGGCGCCCACTCGGCATCCGGTCATACACGCGCCGCACTCGGTGCAGGCCGTTCGCGTCGGACCCGCGCCGCCGAAATAGGGGTCGGATACGGTCTCGCCGGGTGCGCCCTGACCGCCGGTCTTCTTGCCGAAAAATACCCCGACCGGTGTCGAGACGAAGGTATCGCCCGCACCCATTTCGTCGGCGACCTCTTTCATCACGCGATCGGATTCGGTGAAGGTCGGGTTGGATACGACACCGAGCATCCGCCGCGCCTGGTCGTAGTACGGGGAGAGTTCGTCTTCCCAGTCGGTGATGTGGTTCCACTGCGGATCGGTGAAGAACGGCGTCGGGGGCTTGTAGAGAGTGTTCGCGTAATTTAGTGATCCGCCGCCCACTCCGGCGCCGGCCAGGATCATCACATCTTTGAGCAGATGGATCCGCTGGATGCCGAGGAGTCCGAGTTTGGGCGCCCACACAAACTTGCGCAGTCGCCAACTCGTCTTTGCGAACTGCCGGTCTTCGAAGCGACGTCCCGCCTCGATGACGCCAACCCGGTAACCCTTCTCTACCAGGCGCAACGCGGTGACACTGCCACCAAAACCGCTGCCGATAATGAGGACGTCATAGTGGCTGTTCGACATGGGGACATCGTACTGACGAGCAAGTCGCCCGGTAAGGCAGGCAACCCTAAGTCGACAATGAGCGTTGTCGAGGTTGGGGCTAAGCGGCCCACTTAAGGCGTAATTCTACTTACCCCGATCACGGGTACTTACCGATCACTCACGCCTCGCATCACCTATCTACTAGATGACATGACACCATCGCTATCCCCATGGCTAATACGCGGAGGGATTGCCTGCGCTGTTGCGACGCTATCCCTGACCGGGATGTTTACTAATTGCCTTACACCGTGGGCGTATCTGAATGCGGTCGGCGGCAGCATCTTGACCGTCGCGGCGTGGCGACTCGGTGTGAGCCTGTGGCCAGCTGTCGTCGCACTGCCGCTGTGGCAACTACTGGAAGTATCGCTTTACTACCCGTGGAGCGACCCAGGTATCCCAATCTCGATGTTTCTCAATCCGATACTCGGCATGGTCATCGTTCCCCTGGTGCTCGCCAGTGACGTGTCACCGAGAAAGTCAGCGGCTGACATTCCGACATAACGGGATCGCCAACATAGTCGGGAGAATATCTACGCCACTCGCACGCCGCAGTGGACTCTTCCGGGCTGCAATCTGCGCCAACAGCCGCGCCGAGGGAGACCTTCCCTCGCCGCGCCTCACAGCGCAGAAATCAGTCAGTTACCGACCTCACGCCCGGACGTTCAGCCCGACCTTCTGGAATTCCTTGAGGTCGGAGTAGCCCGCCTTAGCCATCGACCGACGTAGCGCACCGACGATGTTCAGCTCGCCGTACGGATCATCCGACGGTCCGTTGAGAATCTGCTCCAGGCTCGGGCGGTCGGTTCCCGCTTCGACCTGTAGCAGCGCGCCGCGCGGCGTCGACGGGTGCGCCGCAGCCGACGACCAGTACCAGCCGCGCCCTGGAGCGCTACTGGCCGCCGCGAGCGGCGTGCCGAGCACCGCCGCGTCGGCACCGCAGGCAATCGCCTTCGCCAGGTCACCTGAGGAGTGGATATCACCATCGGCGAGCACGTGCACGTACCTACCGCCGGTCTCGTCAAGGTATTCCCGACGTGCGGCAGCGGCGTCGGCGATGGCGGTTGCCATCGAAACACCAATGCCCAGAACCTCATTCGTCGACGTAGCGCCGGCAGCCGAGCCGTAGCCGACGATGACGCCGGCCGCACCGGTACGCATCAAATGCAACGCGGTGCGGTGATCATGTACGCCGCCGGCGATGACCGGGACGTCTAGCTCGGCGATAAAAGTCTTGAGATTGAGCGGGGTGCGGTCGGTCTCGTCATCATCGTCGGCCGAAACATGCTCCGCCGAGATGATGGTGCCGTGCACCACGAGGAGTTCAATGCCGGCCGCGAGCAATGCGGGTGTCAGCAGTTGAGCGTTCTGAGGGCTGACGCGGACCGCGGTCGTGACACCGGCATCGCGAACCTGAGCGACGGCAGCACCGAGTAGCTCGGGGTCCAGCGGCGCGGAATGCAGTTTCTGCAGGAAACGCACCGCGGCCCGCGGATCCGGATCGTTTTCGGCAACATCGACCAGCGCGGCCAACTTGTCCCCGACGTCGCGGTGCCGGGCCCACAGACCTTCGCCATTGAGCACGCCGAGTGCACCGAGCTTGCCGAGTTCGATCGCCGTGTCCGGCGAGACCAACGCGTCGGTGGGATGCGACAGGATCGGCGAGGTAAATCGATAGGCATCGATCTGCCATGCGGTCGACACATCCTTCGAGGAGCGAGTCCGCCGGGACGGGATTATCGAAATATCGTCCAATTCGAAGGTTCGACGGGCCGTCCGGCCCATCCCGATATCGACGAGGTCACGCACCTTTGCGCCTTTCGTTGAAGCTGCTGGTACACCGACAGGGAAGGATACCGGTTAGTGCGTGTAGTAGTTCGGGGCCTCTGCGGTCAAGGTGATGTCGTGTGGATGCGATTCTTTGAGTCCCGCCGCGGTAATTTGCACGAACCGCGCCTGCTGCAGGTCAGTAATCGACGACGACCCGGTGTACCCCATTGCCGCTCGAAGACCGCCGACGAGCTGATGAACCACCTGCGACAGCGGCCCACGGAACGGCACGCGTCCCTCGATACCTTCCGGGACCAGCTTTTCTTCTTTGAGGACATCGTCCTGGAAGTAGCGGTCCTTCGAATACGACTTTCCCTGGCCACGGCCCTGCATCGCGCCGAGCGATCCCATGCCTCGGTAACTCTTGAACTGCTTACCGTTGACGAAGATCAGTTCGCCTGGCGATTCGGCGGTACCCGCGAGCAGCGAACCGAGCATCGCGGTCGATGCACCGGCCGCTAACGCCTTGGCGATATCGCCGGAGTACTGGAGCCCGCCGTCGGCGATGACCGGAACGCCAGCCTTCTGGCAAGCGGTGACCGCTTCGAGGATGGCGGTGATCTGCGGGGCTCCGACACCGGCCACGACGCGCGTGGTGCAGATTGACCCCGGCCCGACACCGACTTTGACAGCGTCCGCACCGGCATCGATCAACGCTTGTGCCGCTTCGCGGGTGGCGACATTGCCGCCGACGACGTCGATCCGATCGCCGACCTCTTTCTTCAGGCGCGAGACCATGTCGAGGACGAGTCGGTTATGAGCGTGGGCGGTATCGACGATGATGACGTCGACTCCCGCATCGGCAAGCGCCATCGAGCGGGTCCACTGCTCCCCACCGGTACCGACCGCGGCGCCGACCAGGAGTCGTCCGTCGGCATCCTTGGTCGCCAGCGGGTGCTGTTCAGTTTTGACGAAGTCTTTGACGGTGATGAGTCCGGTCAGTGTGCCATTGCCGTCGACGATCGGCAGTTTCTCGATCTTGTTGCGGCGCAACAGTCCTAGCGCGGCCTCAGCCGAAACGCCTTCTTGGGCGGTGATCAACGGCGCCTTGGTCATCACCTCGGCGACCGGACGATCGGTGTCGACCTCGAAACGCATGTCGCGGTTGGTGATGATGCCGACGAGGGCATTGCGCTCGTCGACCACCGGCAGTCCGGAGATGCGATAGCGAGCACACATCGCGTCAACCTCGGCGAGTGTCGCCGTCGGCGAACAGGTGACCGGATCGGTGACCATGCCGGCCTCGGACCTCTTTACCGTTTCGACCTGCCCGGCCTGATCCTCGATGGAGAGGTTGCGGTGCAGCACGCCCATGCCACCCGCACGGGCCATCGCGATCGCCATCCGCGATTCGGTAACCGTATCCATCGCTGAGGACACCAACGGAACGCGCAGTCTGATATTGCGCGTCACCTGCGTCGAAGTGTCGACTTCGCTGGGAATAACGTCCGATGCTGACGGTAGTAACAACACGTCGTCGAAGGTCAAGCCGAGCATCGCAACCTTGCCGGGATCGTCGCCACCGGTGCGTACGTTCGTCATCTGATCATCCTATCGAGTTGCTCTTTTCAACGAAGAATCGCGTCACACGTCAAAGATGCGGAGCATCCGCCCGAGATACACCCGCCTACCAGTGCAATCGCACAACACCACCGAGGTGCGACATGTTCCCTGTTGTGGCGTATCACGCAAGTGCGGTCACCGCTAACGCGTCAACAGGCAACAGAATTACGCACAGCGCGAACTCACCGAGGGGTGCATCGCCGCGGTCATCGGCTACCGTGGGTATGTGCGCGATCATTTTCCACCCGGCCTTCCGCCGGACCCCTTTGCCGACGACCCGAGCGATCCAGCCATGGCGCTCGACTCCGTCGAGCCGGGCGTACCCCTCGATCCCACCGAGCGGCTCGCTGTGGAAGAAGATCTCGCCGACCTCGCTGTTTACGAAGCGCTGCTGGCCAGGCGCGGTGTCCGCGGTCTCGTCGTCGTGTGCGAAGACTGCCACGACGATCACTATCACGACTGGGATATGTTGCGCGCCAATCTACTTCAGCTGTTGATCGATGGGACCATCCGTCCGCACGAACCAGCCGTCGATCCGCGCCCGGACGCATATGTCACCTGGGACTATTGCCGCGGGTACGCGGACGCGCAAGAAGGCTAGATCAACAGCCGGTTCCAGCCCGGCCACCTTAGTGTCGAACCCCGTCGAAATTTCTAGTTCGGACGGATACTGATCGGCGGTAACGGACCTCCGCCGGGACGCGTCGTCGGAGTACCTGTCTTGGTAGACGGCGTCGGCAGCGTGGTCTGATTGGTGGTACTCGGCACTACCGGCACCGTGCTGGGCACGGTCTCGTTGGTCTCTGACGGCTCGGTGGTCTGCGACGAACGCATCTGGTTGCGAATATCCGGCGGAATCGTCGCCGGATCGCTGCTCTCCGGTGACTGCGTCTTGGTATCCGTTGGTGCGGTCGACTTCGACGTCGCGGCCGTATTGGGCGCGCTCGAACGCAGGCGGTCGATCCAATCGTCCATCTGCTTACGCGTCTTTTCGTCGCGAACGGGCTTGAGGTCCTGTGCTGCCTGGTTGACCAACGATTGAGCCTGCTGCGTCTCGCCGCGCGATAGCGCTTCTTCAGCACGTTCAAGGTTTTGCTGCGCGTTGGTGGCCGCCTGCGTCTGGCTGGCCTGTTCGGCGAAGACAACCTTCTTCACGCCCCACAGCGGATCGCCAGGCGCGGCGCCCTGCGAAAGTACGGTGAGTCCGGCAGCGGCGACCACCACGACGGCTGCCGCACCGGAAGCGAGTCGCAGATGGCGGACCGCCGCTTTGCGCGCCGGACGTGGCTGGGACGCGATGATCGCGCGTTCCACCTCATCGATCGAGGGGAACTCTGGTGCGGGCTCACTGAGCAGATCGTGTCGCCATCCGGCGAGCAGACCAGCTAGCTGGTATTCAGCGTCGTCGGAGGTCGAGACCGGCATGTCCCGCGCGAGCGCTTCAAGAAACTCGTCGTCGGCGCGGACAGCATGCATGTCCAGCGGCGTTTCGGTGCCGTGGTGTTGCCAGCCCGACGAGTCACCCGCGTCATTCGACGGCTGGTTGGGTACTGACCCCAACCTGCGGCGGCTAAGCTCGTCGCTCATCGATACCTCCGGACCTGTTTAGTTCGTCTTTCAACTTGGTGAGGGCGCGATGTTGGGCCACTCGCACGGCGCCGGGCGTACTGCCCACCATCTGAGCGGTTTCCTCGGCAGACATCCCGACAACCATCCGCAGAATGAGCACCTCGCGCTGCTTCTCCGGCAGGATCTCCAGTAGTTGCTTCATCCGCTCACTGGTGTCGGCGGCAATAGCCATTTGCTCGGGGCCGCCGGAGACCGACGGTGTCTCGGGCACCAGATCGACCGGGTCTGCTTTAGTCCGGCCCACCACACGCATGGCGTCGGCAACCTTGTGGGAGGCAATGCCATAGACGAAAGCCATGAACGGTCGTCCCTGATCCCGATATCGGGGCAGAGCAGTCATCACCGCCATCAAAGCCTCCTGCGCGATGTCATCCGCGGAGAACAGGTGTCGTTCTCCGATTCCAATGCGTCCTCGGCAGTACCGAAGTATCGGTTCCTGCACACTTTCGAGCACTGATTCCAGAGCCGCGCGATCACCCTGCCCTGCGGCAAGGACTGCGGCGTCCAATTCAGCACCCGTCAAGTTCATCGGTAAGGAAGACCCCTGTGTTACATCGGCTGTTGCGGTCGGTGTCAAACGAGCAGGTCGAAGGGCTTAGCTGTGGCGGACTTCTGCACGTCGCGGCCATCGGCTGCTCGGTTACGGTCGTCCACCGGGTCCGACCCGGGACTTACTCTAGCGGCGTCGGTGCAGGCGACCCGAATCGCCCGTTCAGTCGAATGATTACGCCACAGCGAAAACGCAGGTCACATCCGTAACGCAAATCCATCAGATATACATGCCCCGACGCCGCAACTCGATCACGACATTGGCGAGATCGTCAGCGATTCGTTGTCGCCCGTCAGCGTCACGAACGAGCCCGGACAACATGGTCAGGGCCGCCCATCGCAGCGGCAATAGCCCCGCGGCCGCACAGCGTCGCGCACATGCCGACGCCAAAGTGTGTGCGGTATCTCTATCGCCGACCGCTGCCGCGGCCGCCGCGGCGATTAAGTCAGTCTTGATCCGATGGCGTTCGGATGTAACCGAACGCGCAGCCTCGATTCCGTGCGAACTAAGGACGGCTGCCGCCGCCGCATCGCCGCGATACAGCGCCAGCTCGGTGCTGACCCAGTGCCAACGCAAGCCGATGCGCTCGGCGAGGATGAATCCCGCTTCGACGTGGGCCGCCGGCAGTATTTCTATGGCGACTCGGTCGAGAAGCCGCTCAGAGACGTCAAATCTGCCGACGCCGAGGTTGTCGGCCGCTAGCCCGGTAAGCGCGTCCCCGAGCGCTGCGACGGCCAGTTCCGACGGATCGGCATCCACGGCCGCGAACGCCAGTGTCGCCGCCGCACCGTCGACGGCCGCGGCAATCGAGTGTCCGCCAGCCTGCCGAATCCACGACGCACGTGTGCTGGCGCACAGTGACAGAGCCGTCGAATCGGCACCACTGCCCGCATCCGACAATTGCCGCAATCTCCCCTCACCTGCGCATACATAACCTTGCGCACCGAGCGACACGGGGCCATCCCACCACTGGTGCACAAATGCGGGGTTTGGAGTTTGCATGAATTTAACCTGCCGAATTCTCGCCGATATTCGTCACACTAGTCACCAGAGGATGGCACGACTATTTCCCTGATGTTAATCCACGTACCCGAAGATCGCGTAGACACCATCGTGATTCGTCTGCCTAGACTCGCCCGTCAACGCTGGTCAGCTCTATTTTCGCAGCTCAGATCAACCTAAGGAAGCAGCAGGAAACCCCTGGAAGGCATTTGATCGAAAGTCGACAAAACCGTTAACAATCGGGAAACAAACACATTTTTCGATACGAATTAGCCGAATTGACTCTATTTCTCGACGCTGCCTAATGTGTGCATTGCACTCGATAGTCGCTGAGACAGCAGCCCTTTCCGAAGAGGAGCACGCCATGCCGTTGCCACATGAGCTACCCGGTCCCAATGCCGATATCTGGGATTGGCAGATGCAGGGGATGTGCCGCGGCGTCGAGTCGTCGGTGTTCTTCCATCCCGATGGGGAGCGTGGTCGCGCCCGCGCGCAGCGTGAGCGGCGTGCCAAACAACTATGCAACCAATGCCCGGTGCTCGCATCTTGCCGGGAACACGCCCTGGCCGTGGCCGAACCTTACGGCATTTGGGGCGGCTTGTCCGAAGCAGAGCGCGCGATGCTGATCAAACGCGGCCGTCGCCGAATGGTCAGCTAGCGTAAACCCACCGAACGTCATCGAGCGGCCCAGCGCTGCTAGACAAAAATCCGCCCCGGCCTCCTTGATGGAGGCCGGGGCGGATTTGGTTGTACCGCGGGTGCTAGCTGACGACAGCGAGCACGTCGCGGGCCGAAAGGATCAGGTAATCCTCGCCGCCGTACTTGATCTCGGTGCCACCGTACTTGCTGTAGATCACGACATCGCCCTCAGCGACGTCGAGCGGGATGCGCTTGTCGCCATCCTCGTCCCAGCGGCCGGGACCAACAGCGATGACCTTGCCCTCCTGGGGCTTTTCCTTGGCCGTATCGGGGATAACCAGGCCCGACGCGGTGGTGGTCTCAGCCTCGACGGCCTGCACCAGGATCTTGTCCTCAAGCGGCTTGATGTTCACGCTCGCCACGATGTGAGTCCTCTTCTTTCGTTGGAGAAGTAAAGTTTGCGGCCCTGATGTGATCGCCTCGTCGTCGCGGGTGAACGAGGATTTCTCACAGTGCCACCTAGCACTCTATACAGGAGAGTGCCAGCACTCAAGGGCGACGGGTGACAGCCACGAACCCTACGGCTTCAGCGCGCGCAGAGCCCGCGTCTTCGCGCCGACTACGAGCGCACCGACGAGTCCGACCAGCGAGAGTCCGCTGACCACCCAGATCGCCGTCGACATACCCGGCAACGGTTGTCCGGGCACGACCGCTTCGTGTGACGACGCCAAAATGGCTGTCACGACCGCCATCATGACCGCACCGCCGACCTGCGCGAAAGTGTTGACCAGCCCGGAGGCAAGCCCTTGCTCGTCGTCATCGACGCCAGCGGTCCCCTGCGACATGACCGACGGGAACGTCACCGCGAATCCGATACCGAGCAGGATTATCGTCGGCAGCAGGAAGCTCGCATACGAATCCCCGCTCTCATGTGATTGTTCGAACCACACGTACGCACCGAGGAAGGCCGCGAATCCCACGACCAGCAGTAGCTGGGTGGGAACTCGGTCGAGTACCTTGTCCATCTTGGTCGCGCTCAATGCGACGATCAGCCCGGCGGGCAGGAAGCCAAGCGCCATCGCCAACGGTGACCAGCCAAGCGATTTTTGGAGGTATAGCGTTACCACGAACTGGAAGGCGACGTAGCCACCGAACATCAACGCGGCCGAGATATTCGCCTGGACCAGCGACACCGAGCGCAGAATCCCCAAGCGCAGCAACGGATGTCGATGCCGCATCTCCACGACGATGAACACCACCATCAAGACCGCGGCGGCGGCCAGGGTGACGATGGAAGCCGGTGCGCCCCAGCCGATGTCGGGTGCGCGAACCACGCCGAACACCAGTAGCAGAAGCGATCCGGTACTCGTCAGCGCGCCGACGACGTCGAACTGCGCCCATCGGAACGACGGTGCGGCAACCGCGGGGATCACGCGCATACCGACGACAAACAACAGCAATGCCACCGGCCCGGGGAACAACAGCGTTGCGCGCCAGGATAATTCGGTAAGCAGACCGCCGAAGACAAGGCCGAGCGAGAAACCACTCGCGCCGCAGACCGTGTAGATACTTAGGGCCCGGTTGCGCGCTGGCCCTTCGGCGAACGTAGTAGTGATGATCGATAGCCCGGCCGGAACGGTGAACGCCGCGGCGATGCCTTTAACGAAACGCAGGGCGATGATCAGTCCGTTGATGTCGACGACCGCACTGATCACCGACGCGACGCCGAACACCCCTAGCGCGGACAGGAATACGCGCCGCCGACCGAAGAGATCACTGGCGCGCCCGCCCAGCAGCAACAAGCCGCCGTAACCAAGAACATAGGCACTGACGATCCACTGCAGTTGCGACGAGGTCATGCCGAGGTCGTCGCCGATCGACGGTAAAGCGACACCGACCATGGAGATGTCGAGACCGTCGAGGAATAGCGCGCCGGCCAACACGACCAGCAGGAGCCAGACCTTCGGCGACCATCCCGAACCGCTGGTGATGTGCATTCTCTGGTCGAGACGCGTCTGCGTCTCGACGGTGGACAGTTCCGCGGAGACAACCTGTGTTGAAGTCACGTCGGCAACTATATGCGTTCGCATCTAATGCGTCTACATTTAATTCCGATGGATATATTGCGCTTGCATGTGATAGTATGCGGGCATGGGTTCCAAGGCGGACGAAGTCAAAGACGACGAACTGGCTGCCGCATGGCAAGACCTTTCCGTCCGCTACCACCGCATTCAGTGCACGCTCGACCGGGAACTACAGGCGAATCACCAGCTCACCTCTAGCGAGTTCGAGGTTCTGGAACTGCTGATTCGCGGCGAAGACGGCTGCGTCCGAATGAGCGATCTGGCCGATCATGTTCACCTGAGCCAAAGCGCGACGTCACGAGTTGTCGCCCGACTGGAAGCCGACGGCCTGGTCACTCGCAGCATGTGCGACAAGGACCGCCGGTCGGTCTTCGCCGCGCTGACCGATGCGGGCGTGCGGCGATATTCCGAAGCACGGCCTACGCAACGTCGAGTGCTGAACGAACAGTCCGTTGGCTGCCAGCAACTATTGGTGACGGCAAAGCTCTAGTCTCCCTGGAATTCTCCCCGTCAGCAGTTGCCTAAGCCACGCTCACCTGAACCGACATCCCCGGGTCGGTCGGCACCGTCAGCGCCGATGGCCGAGCACCACCCGCGATCACATGCGCACCGAGCGTGGCGATCATCACCCCGTTGTCGGTACACAGCCGCGGTTTAGGCACGCGCAATGTGATTCCCTTTGCGGCACAACGTTCTTCGGCGAGGCTGCGGAGCCGCGAGTTCGCCGTCGCGCCACCGCCAAGTACCAAGGTGTCGACGTCGAGATCGGTGCACGCGCGGACGGCTTTCATAGTCAGCACATCGGCAACGGCCTCTTGAAACGACGCCGCCACGTCGGCAGTCGGCACCGGGACGCCGTCACGATCGCATCTCTCCACATAGCGCGCGACCGCCGTCTTCAGCCCGCTAAACGAGAAATCGTAACGGGCATCGCGCGGGCCCGTCATCCCGCGCGGAAACGCGATCGCCGTCGGATCACCTTCGCGCGCAAGGGTATCGAGCACGGGGCCACCGGGATAGCCCAGCCCCAGCAGTCGCGCGACCTTGTCGAACGCCTCACCTGCCGCGTCATCGACGGTGGTCCCCAGCTCGACGATCGGTTGCGCCAAGTCCGTGACATGCAGCAGGTGCGTATGTCCGCCGGAGACAAGCAGCGCAACACATTCGGGCATCGGACCGTGTTCCAGCGTGTCCACCGCGACATGTCCGCCAAGATGATTGACCGCATATAGCGGCACATCCCACGCCAGTGCATAGGCTTTCGCCGCCGCCACCCCAACTAGCAGGGCTCCAGCTAGGCCCGGCCCGATGGTTACAGCGATCGCATCCGGTTTGTCGATCCCCGCCGCTGCCAGCGCGCGCCGCATCGTGGGCACCATTTCCTCCAGATGCGCGCGGGACGCCACTTCGGGAACTACACCTCCATAGCGGGCATGTTCCTCGACACTCGACGCCACCTCGTCGGCCAGCAGGCTCGTCGTCTGGTCGCTGTTCCAGCGCACGATGCCGACTCCGGTTTCGTCACAAGAGCTTTCGATTCCCAATACGATCATGATGACTCCTCACCGCCGACTACCACCGCGGCCATCCCAGCAGCCTGGCGGATCATTGTGTACGCGTCGGCTCCCGACGGCTGGTAGTACCCCTTCCGCAGCCCGGAGGTCACAAACCCGTTCCGCTCGTAAAGCGCGATAGCCGCGTCGTTGTCGACCCGAACCTCCAGAAACACCGGTGCCGCAAGATGATCGGCTACCGCCAGCATTTCGGCGAGTAACGCCCACCCCAATCCGATGCCGCGGTGAGTGGGCGCGACCGCGATCGTATGGATCTCGCACTCTTGCGCGCCTTCGGGGCCGAGAATCGACACGCCCGCATAGCCGATGACCTCGCCGCCCGCCGACTCCCGGGCGGCGAAGTAGCGGTTATACGGCGCATTGAGCTCAGCTCGGAAAGCCGCTGCGGGCCAAGGAGAATCCCCGGCGAAGATCTGCTCCTCCAGTGCCGCGCACCGATCGACGTCGGCTAGCCGCAACGCATCGATACGAATCATCGACGCTTCTTCTGATCTTTGAGTTCCACGGCATCGGGCCGCCGAAGATATAGCGGGACAAGGGGATCGGGTACCGACCTCGCCAAGATGGCATCGGCGGCCACTGCGACGAGTCCGGCGACCGACGGACGCTGGGTGTTGCCGACCGGAGCGCCGAATCGATCGGCAAACCCCTTCGCGCCCACGGCGAGATCGATTGGCTTCTCGGCCAGATCATCGGCTAATGCTTGTGGCGCAAGTACATCCGGTCCCGCGATACGCTCGCGCCCGCTGTACAACGCCCAGTACACCTCGCGCCGACGCGCGTCAGTTACCGCCAATACCCTCGACATCCCGGTCGCGCCGTCGGAAAGTTCGGAGGCCACCAGGGCATCGAGTGAACATATTCCATACACCGGTAGGGCGAGTGCATCTCCGTATGCGGCCGCGGTCGCGAGCCCAACACGCAACCCGGTGAAGGGACCGGGGCCGCAGCCAACAACGACCGCGTCGAGTTCAGCGCCGACTACCCCTGCCTCGGTTAGTGATTCGGCGATCAGGGTGGTGAGCATTTCCGCGTGCCGGCGATGATCGGTGATGGTGCGATCGGCGAGAATGGCCACGCGACCATCGGCCGACACCTCGGCAATGCCGGTGACCACCGCGTCGGTTGCGGTGTCGATTGCCAAAACCCTCACCGGGACTCCCTGCTAGTCATTGCGGCGCCTCACGCCACTCCCAGGACACCTCTCGCACATCCGAATCAGGCTGGCGCCGAAGGTGAACCAGGAGATATCGCGATACAAGCCGTTCGGCAACACCCTCACCCCATTCGACAACGACGACCGAATCGGCAAGGTCGGTGTCGAGGTCCAGTGCGTCGAGTTCTTCATCGAGTGGCACCGCCGAATCCGTCAGTCGGTACGCGTCAACATGCACCAGCCCGGGACGCCCCGCTGCTCCGGGCCGGTGAACGCGCGCGATGATGAAAGTCGGCGAGGATACTCGGCCTTGCACTCCCAACCCGGCGGCGATTCCCCGGGTCAACGCCGTCTTGCCAGCACCAAGGGGTCCGTCGAGGATCACCACATCGCCGGCCTCGAGCGTCGAAGCCAGTTCGGCGCCAAGGGCTTCGGTGTCGACCACATCGGGCAATATGCGAGTCTGCCCCATCACATCCACCGCCCGACTCGAACTTTACGCTTGGTCGCGGGTAGCTGTGCGAACACTCGATGAACCAGTTCGACGATCGGCTCGGTCACCGAATCGGGTTGTTCCATCAAAACCATATGCCCGGCGGCCTGCACGATCGTCAACCGCGTCGTGGAGCCAAGTTCGCCGTACAGATCGTAGGAGTTGTAGAACGGTGTCATCCGATCCTCATCGCCGCACACGACGATGGTCGGGAGTTTGGCGAGCACGGCCAGCGCCTCCGACTCGTCGTGAGACTCCAACGCGTGCAAGAAATTGACGATGGTGTGAATCGGGGTGTTCTGCAGCATCGACTCGACCGCGCGATCGGTTGCCGGACTGTAGAAGTCGGAGCCCCAACTGGCAGCCAAGAGGACCGGCTCAAGAAGTTTGCGAGTACTGCCGCGGCCCGCCTGCACCAATCGCGGCGCGCGACGCACCGCGAGCCGAAAGCCGTCGACAACCGGATTCGACAACCCCTCGCCAAGTCCGGCTTCGGTCAATCCCCGTGCGGCGGTTGCGATCAGTCCCACGCCGACAATCCTGCCGCGGGGGGCGAATAGCTTCGGATGTCGTCGAGCAGCGCCCATGATGGCCATCCCGCCCATCGAATGACCTAGCAGCACAACCGGTCCGGACGGCACCATCTGTCTGACGACCGCCGCGACGTCGTCGCCCAACTGAGAAATCGTGCAAGTCTCATCGGGTGCTGGATCACTCTTGCCGTGGCCACGATGGTCGTAGAAGACCATCGCAACCGACAATCCCTCCTGCGCCCAACGCTTTTCGAGCGCGAAGCGTTGGAAATGCCAGCTGGCCATCCGCAAGCTGAACCCATGCACGAACACCAGGGTCAGGTCGGGGTTTTTCGGTCCGATCCGACGAACCTCCAGTCGCAGACCGTCGTCGGTACGCACCGACAACGACTCTCCGTCGTATATCGCGCGGAAGTTCTCACCGGCTTGCGGATCGGCAACAAGGGGATCGCGGCGGGCTCGCCGCCAGTTGGACGCACGACGTGTCACCCCGGAAGCGGTTGCGGCACCTAGCGATCCCACGCTGCCGGTGCCGGCACGCCACATCCTCTTACGTTCACGCGCGGCCATCGTCGATCACTTCCGATCGTGCGCCACCGACATACTGGCGAACCACTCGAGTGCCGATCCCGGACACTATTTCGTAGTCAATGGTGCCGGTGGCATCCGCCCACTCCCGCGCCGTCGGCCCGCCATCGGCTCCGGTGCCGAAGAGCACGGCCCGGTCCCCCTCGACAACGCCCCCGCCGTCGGGGCCGAGGTCGACGACAAACTGATCCATACATACCCGTCCGACCCCGGCGAACGGCTGCCCGTTGATGAAAACCCGGAGTTGGCCGGACAACGTCCGCGGAACACCGTCGGCGTAGCCGGCCGGAATGACCGCAATCATGCTGTCTCGCTGAGCTATCCAGGTCTGACCGTACGAAACTCCCTCGCCGGTCCGGACTTTCTTGACCAACGCCACCTCAGCCGACAGCGTCATCGCCGGAATCAGCCCGAAGTCGCCGATCGCGGGCAGTGGCGTACGACCGTAGAGCGCGATGCCCGGACGCACGATATCGCGAGACAGATCTCTACGACTAAGCGCCGCAGGGGAATTCGAAATATGGACAGCCTGTGGCGTAATACCCAACCGGGCCAGGTCAGCGACCGCGGCGTCGAGTTCAGCGGCCTGTGCCGAGTTCAGTGGATTAGATGGCTCGTCCCCGCACGCCAGATGAGTCATCATCCCCTGCAGGCGGATCGAGTTGTCCGCCAAGGCCTTCGCACACACGTCGACAAAGTCCGACCACTCTTCAACGGCGACACCGCTGCGCCGAAGGCCGGTGTCGACCTTGATCGTCACGGTGGCGGTGGTCCCCACCGCGCGGGCGGCGGCCACCACGGCGTCGAGTTGACGCGGTGACGACACCGCGATGTCGATCCCGGCCGCGACGCCCGCGGCGAAGTCCGTGGAACCGGTATGCAGCCACGCGGTGATCGGGGCGTCAATGCCGGACTCGCGCAGCACCAGCGCCTCGGGCAACCGCGCGACGCCCAGTCCGGCCGCACCGGCCGCGAGCATCGTTCGCGCCACCGGCACCGCGCCGTGGCCGTAGGCGTCCGCCTTGACCACGGCCAGTACGTCGGCGCCGGAGGTGTCGCGAAGCACACCGACGTTATGCGCTATCGCGGCGAGGTCGATGGTGGCGGTCAGATCGGGCGAATTCATCAATCGCATTGTCTCACTACCGCTACACCAGCCGACCGGCGCAGCCGCGCGATCGCCGGGGAAATCGAGTCGAGCAGCCGCGATGCACCGAGGGGCGCATCCTCGGCTCCGACCCGCGCGGCTACCGCGTGTGCGCGAGCCGCCATCGCGGCGGCGTCAACCGTGCTCAAACCGGTGGCGAGCAGGGCGCCGGCGACGCCGGCGAGCACATCACCCGAACCTGCGGTCGCCGCCCAGGACGAGCCCGCGTCATTGCCGACGACAGGTGCCCCTGAGTCAGGTCCGGCGATCAACGTCGTGCGGCCCTTCAACAACACGGTGACCCCGAGGCGCTGTGCGAGTTCGCGGACCGCCCTAGCCCGGTCGTCCCCGACCGGATGCCCGGCAAGTCGCTCGAATTCGCCCGCGTGCGGGGTGAGCAATGTCGGCGCGGTGCGCGAAGACAGCAGATCCGGCGACTGCGCGACCAAGGTCAGACCGTCGGCGTCGATGAGAACCGGGACATCGGTGGCCAGTACGGTGCGTAGCCGGTCACGCGCGTCGTGGTCGGTGCCGAGGCCTGGCCCGACCACCCAGGCTTGCACCCGTCCGGCCTCCTGCGGTGTCGGACTGACAACCACTTCGGAGAATCGCGAAAGTACCTCTGCACCAACTGATCCCGCGTATCGCGTCATTCCCGACGTCGCGTGGATCGCCGCGCCGGTGCACAAGACGGCGGCTCCCGGATAATGCGGGGAGCCGGCAACAACGCCGACAACACCCTGGGTGTACTTGTCGTCGGTTGGGCCGGGAACCGGCCAGCGGCGGCCGACCTCGTCGTCGGTCCAACTCAGCAGTTCGGCGCCACCGATGTCGCCGAGCCCGATGTCGATCACCTCGACACGTCCGCACTGCGCCGCGGCCAGTAGATGTGCCCTGCGCCGGATGCCGAAAGTAACGGTGACGTCGGCGGCAACTGCCGGGTCATGCACCACACCCGTGTCGGCATCGACACCCGACGGCAGATCGACGGCGAATATCGGCGCGCTCACCTCAGCGAAAATCGTTGCGGCACTGGCCCGTAACGGCCCGGTGCCGCCAATTCCCACCACACCGTCGACGACCGCGTCGAGGCGCGTAGGCAGCGTGTCTACCACCCGGCCACCGCTACGCCGCAGCGCGGCCAGTCCGGCGGCATGCACACGAGAAGGGTTGAGCAGTACGGCATACACCATCACCCCGCGCCGGGACAGGCGCGCACCGGCGAATAGCGCGTCACCGCCGTTGTCCCCAGAGCCAACCACCAGCCCCACCCGACTGCCATAGCAGCCGCCAGAGGAAACTAGATGTGCCGCAACGACATTGGCTACTCCTGCGGCGGCGCGCTGCATCAGTACACCGGAACGCAACAGGTCACCGGTCGCCACCTCGGCGGCTCGGACAGCCGACGCGGAGAAAAAGCCGACGGACATGGCAGCTGCCTACTCGACGGTGACCGACTTGGCGAGGTTGCGCGGCTTGTCGACGTCGTACCCACGAGTCGCGGCAACGGTTGCCGCGAAAATCTGCAGCGGCACCGTAGATACCAACGGCTGCAATAGGGTTGGCGTCTTGGGTATCGGGATCAGATGGTCGGCGACCGCGGCGGCCGCGGCGTCGTCCGATTCGGCGATGACGAT
>NZ_BAEH01000095.1 GCF_000241305.1 Gordonia effusa NBRC 100432 | reverse complement strand
GTGTCGGCATTCCGGTTCTCCGGCGCCGCGCTTGCCCCACTACTGTGGCTACCCATCTACCACGCCAGTGCGACAACAGCTTTCATCGTCGCCGGTAGCTCGGTGTTGATGGCGATACCGGCGTTGGGGATGTTACGAGCTAGCGCTGCGCCACCTGAGTCGGCACGATCGGAGCAGGAAGATCTGACGCACCCGTCAGGAACGCGTCGGCAGCGGCAGCAGCCGAACGACCTTCGGCAATCGCCCACACGATGAGGGACTGGCCACGGCCGGCGTCACCCGCGACGAACACGCCGGGAACTGTCGACTCGAACTTGTCATCACGCTTGACGTTGCCGCGCGCGTCGTATTCGACACCCAGCTTGTCGAGGAGGTCTTCCCGCTCGGGTCCAACGAAGCCCATCGCGAAGAGCACCAGGTCGGCCTCGAGTTCGAAGTCACTGCCTTCGACCTTCTCGAACCGGCCGTCTTTCATCACGACCTCGTAGGCCTTGAGGCCGGTCACCTTGCCGTTCTCGCCGACGAACTCCTCGGTACTCACCGAGAACACGCGGTCGCCGCCCTCTTCATGCGCCGACGACACACGGTACATCAGCGGATAAGTCGGCCAGGGAGTCGACTCGGCACGCTCTGACGGCGGCTTCGGCATGATCTCGAACTGGTGCACGATCTCCGCGCCCTGACGCAGCGAGGTGCCAAGGCAGTCAGCGCCGGTGTCGCCGCCACCGATGATGACGACTTTCTTACCCTTGGCGGTGATCTGGTTGGGAACCTCGTCACCGTGCTGGATTCGGTTGGCCTGCGGCAGGAATTCCATCGCCTGATGGATGCCGTCGAGCTCGCGGCCGGCGATCGGCAGATCACGGCCGATGGTGGAGCCGTTGGCTAGGATCACCGCGTCGTAGTCGCCGCGCAACTGCTCGACGGTCACGTCGACGCCGACGTTCACGCCCGCACGGAAGACGGTGCCTTCGGCCTCCATCTGCTCCAGCCGGCGGTCGATGAAGTGCTTCTCCATCTTGAACTCGGGGATGCCGTACCGCATGAGGCCACCGATGCGGTCGGCCCGCTCGAAGACGGTGACGTCGTGCCCCGCGCGCGTAAGTTGCTGCGCCGCAGCCAGACCCGCGGGTCCCGAGCCGACAACCGCCACCTTCTTGCCAGTCTTCTCCGCGGCCGGAACTGGCGTGACCCAATTGCTGGAGTACGCGTTCTCGATGAGTTCGACCTCGACCTGCTTGATCGTCACCGGCGGCTGGTTGATACCCAGCACACATGACGACTCACAGGGAGCCGGGCACAACCGACCGGTGAACTCCGGGAAGTTGTTTGTCGCGTGCAGCCGGTCGATGCCATCACTCCAGCGATCCCGGTACACCAGGTCGTTCCACTCGGGAATCAGGTTTCCGAGCGGACAGCCGTTGTGGCAGAAAGGAATACCGCAATCCATGCATCGACTGGCCTGCGTCTTGAGGGTGGACTTGTCGAAGTCGGTGTAGACCTCTTTCCAGTCCATCAAGCGCAGATCGACGGGACGACGATCCGGTGTCTCGCGGTCGGTGTGCTTGAGGAATCCACGTGGATCAGCCATTGTTTGCAGCCTCCATGATCGCGTCGTTGACATCGCGGCCGCTGCGCTCAGCTGCCTCGATCGCCAGAAGTACTCGCTTGTAGTCCCGCGGCATCACCTTGCGGAACGCCGCCTTCGTATTCTCGAAATCAGCGAGAATCGCTGCGGCGACCGGGGATTCGGTTTCGTTCCGGTGCTGGCCGATGATGTTCTCCAGGAACTCGACATCGTCGGCCTCTAACTCCTCGACATCGACCAATTCCCGATTCAGGTTGTCCGGCAGGGCATTTTGCGGGTCGTAGACATACGCGACACCGCCAGACATGCCGGCCGCGAAGTTACGTCCCGTCGCACCGAGCACCACTACCCGACCACCGGTCATGTACTCGCAACCGTGATCGCCAACGCCTTCGACGACGGCGGTCACACCGGAGTTACGGACGCAGAATCGTTCGCCGACGACGCCGCGCAGGAAGATATGTCCCGCGGTGGCACCGAAGCCGATGACGTTGCCGGCGATGATGTTGTCCTCCGCGACGAAGCCGTCAGCGGTATGCGATGCCGGCCGAACCACGATGCGGCCACCGGAGAGTCCCTTGCCGACGAAGTCGTTGGCGTCACCCTCCAACCGCAGCGTGATGCCCTTGGGCACGAACGCACCGAAGCTGTTTCCAGCCGAACCGGTGAAGTCGATTCGGATGGATCCGTCCGGAAGTCCCTGCGCACCATAGGCTTTGGTCACCTCGTGACCCAGCATGGTTCCGACGGTCCGGTTGACGTTGGTGATCTTCGACGTGAAGGAGATCGGCGTCTGCGTGTCGATCGCCTCACGTGCCTGCGCGATCAACTGATTGTCGAGCGCCTTGTCCAGACCATGATCCTGAGAACCCGAGC
This sequence comes from Gordonia effusa NBRC 100432, assembly GCF_000241305.1. GTDB lineage: Bacteria > Actinomycetota > Actinomycetes > Mycobacteriales > Mycobacteriaceae > Gordonia > Gordonia effusa. The sequence goes on along the minus strand of NZ_BAEH01000095.1, from coordinate 60,391 downwards.
AATACAGGTCCTGGTTCATGAACGGCGAGTCGGGGAACGCCAGAATCGGCGACAGGTCGAGTTTGCCCGCCTTCGACGAATTCCAGTGCGTCAGCGCCTTTTTGGTGTCCAGCGCCTCAACCTGGCCGACCGCGTCCTGTAGCGTGCGGAAGCCCAATCGGGCCAGCAATTCGCGAACTTCCTCAGCGATGAACATGAAGAAGTTCTCGACGAACTCCGGCTTGCCCGCGAAACGCTCACGCAGCAGCGGGTTTTGGGTCGCCACACCCACCGGGCAGGTGTCGAGGTGACACACGCGCATCATGATGCAGCCCGACACCACCAGCGGTGCGGTGGCGAAGCCAAACTCCTCACCACCAAGCAGTGCGGCGATGACGACGTCGCGACCGGTCTTGAGCTGACCGTCTACCTGAACAACGATTCGATCGCGAAGACCGTTGAGCAGCAACGTTTGCTGCGTCTCGGCGAGACCGAGTTCCCAGGGCGCGCCAGCGTGCTTGAGCGACGTCAGCGGCGTCGCGCCGGTGCCACCGTCGTGGCCGGAGATCAGCACCACGTCGGCGTGTGCCTTCGACACACCCGCGGCGACGGTGCCCACGCCGACCTCGGAGACCAGCTTCACGTGAACGCGGGCCTTCGGATTGGCATTCTTCAGGTCGTGGATCAGCTGTGCCAGATCCTCGATCGAATAGATGTCGTGATGCGGCGGCGGCGAGATCAGGCCAACACCCGGCGTCGAACCGCGGACCTCGGCGACCCAGGGGTAGACCTTGTGCGGCGGAAGTTGGCCGCCCTCACCGGGTTTCGCGCCCTGCGCCATCTTGATCTGAATGTCGGTGCAGTTGGACAGGTAGTGCGACGTAACGCCGAACCGGCCCGAAGCCACCTGCTTGATCGCGCTGCGACGCCAGTCACCGTTCTCGTCGTGATGGAACCGGCGTGGATCTTCGCCGCCCTCACCGGAATTCGAGCGACCACCGAGACGGTTCATCGCAATGGCCAGCGTCTCGTGGGCTTCGGCGGAGATGGAGCCGTAACTCATCGCACCGGTGGAGAATCGCTTGACGATCTCGCTGGCCGGCTCGACCTTGTCGATCGGAATCGGGTCACGATCACCGAAGTTGAAGTCGAATAGGCCACGAAGTGACGCCATCCGGGCCGACTGATCGTCGACCAGCTTGGTGTACTCCTTGAAAATCGAGTACTGGCCGGTGCGGGTCGCGTGCTGCAGCTTGAAGACGGTATCGGGGTTGAATAGGTGGTACTCGCCCTCACGGCGCCACTGGTATTCACCGCCGACCTCAAGTTCGCGATACGCGCGTTCGGTAGGTCGATCACTGAACGCCAAGTGGTGGCGGGCAGCAACGTCGGCGGCGATCTCATCGAGCCCGATACCACCCAGGTGGCTACGCAGGCCGGAGAAGAATTCGTCGACGATCTCCTGCGACAGCCCGATGACCTGGAACAGTTGCGCACCGGTATACGAGGCGACGGTCGAGATGCCCATCTTGCTCATTACCTTCAGGACACCCTTGCCGGCTGCCTTGACGTAATTCGCACGTGCCTTCTCGAAGTCCAGATCCAGCGCATCGCGTTCGACCATGTCCTCGATGGACTCGAAGGCCATGTAGGGGTTGATCGCGGCAGCGCCGAATCCCACCAGGGTGGCCATGTGATGCACCTCGCGAGCATCACCGCTTTCCACGACGAGCGAGACGTGGCGACGAGTCTTCTCGCGCACCAGGTGATGGTGCACCGCGGCGGTCAGCAACAGCGACGGAATGGGGGCCAGAGTCTCGTCGGACTCTCGGTCGGACAGCACGATGATGCGCGCACCGTCAGCGATGGCTGCCGATACTTCCGAGCGCACCGCGTCAAGCGAATTACGAAGTCCCGCACCACCTTCGGCGACCGGGTAGAGGCCCCGAACGATGACGGGCCGGAATTCCGGGTACTTGTCGACGTCGATCTCAACCAGCCGGGCCAGGTCGTCGTTGCCGATGATCGGCGAGGCACCGACGATCTGACGGCACGAATCGGCCTGCGGATTGAGCAGATCATGTTCTGCGCCAAGGCGAATGCCGAGGCTGGTGACAACCTCTTCGCGGATGGCGTCGAGTGGCGGGTTGGTCACCTGCGCGAACATCTGCTGGAAGTAGTCGAACAGCATGCGCGGACGAGCCGACAGAACCGCGATCGGCGTGTCGGTACCCATCGACCCGATCGCCTCGGCACCGGTTCGGGCCATCGGCGTCACGAGCAGACTGAGGTCTTCGGTGGTATAGCCGAAAACCTGCTGGCGCAACGCGACTCGGTCGTGGGGCATATGACGGTGCGGCGGCGACGGCAGATCTGCGAGGCCGATCTGGTGTTCGGCGAGCCACTGCTCGTAGGGATGTTCGGCGGCGAGCTCGTCTTTGATCTCGACGTCGTCGACGATACGTCCCTGCTTGGTGTCGACCAGGAACATCTTGCCCGGCTGCAGACGCAACTTCTGCACGACGTCGGCATGGTCGATGTCGAGGACACCGACCTCCGAGCCGAGTACCACCAGACCGTCCTTGGTGACCCAGATACGCGACGGTCGCAGGCCATTGCGGTCGAGCACCGCGCCGATCACGTCACCGTCGGTAAAGCAGACCGACGCCGGGCCGTCCCAGGCCTCCATCAGCGCGGAGTGGTACTCGTAGAACGCGCGGTGTTCAGGCTTCATCGACTCATGACGTTCCCAGGCCTCTGGGATCATCATCAACACGGCATGCGGCAATGGCCGGCCGGCAAGATGCAGCAGTTCCAGGGTCTCGTCGAAACGCGCGGTGTCCGACGCACCCGGCGTGACGATCGGGAACAGTTTCTCGCCCGCACTCTCACCGAAGACCGAGAGATCCATCAGCGCCTCACGAGCGCGCATCCAGTTCTCGTTGCCGTTGACGGTGTTGATCTCGCCGTTGTGCGCAACCCGACGATACGGGTGGGCCAGCGGCCAACTCGGGAAGGTATTGGTGGAAAAGCGCGAATGCACAAGGCCGAGGGCGCTCTGCACGCGATCGTCCTGAAGGTCGACGTAGAAGCCGCGCAACTGCGGTGTGGTGAGCATGCCCTTGTAGACAAAGGTCCGGCCGGACAGGCTCGGGAAGTAGACCGTTTCCGATGCTTGCGCGCCCTGGCCCGCTCCCTTGTTGCCCAGTTCGTGCTCGACCCGCTTGCGGATCACGTAGGCGCTGCGCTCCAGCTCGACGCCACTCTCACCGGCGATGAAGACCTGCTTGAAGGTTGGCATCGCGTCGCGCGCCAAAGCTCCCAGCGACGAATCGTCGATCGGCACATCGCGCCAGCCGAGCACCTTGAGTCCTTGGGCCTCGACGATCTTGTCCACCGCGGCGACCGCCTGTCGCGCGTCTTCACTGCCCTGCGGGAGGAAGGCGATGCCGGTGGCGTAGGAGCCTTCGGCGGGCAGGGCGAAGTCAACGACCTCGCGGAAGAAGCGGTCCGGTACCTGAATCAGGATGCCCGCGCCGTCACCGGTGTTCGGCTCGGCACCCGCGGCACCACGGTGTTCGAGGTTGACCAGCGCGGTGATCGCCTTTTCAACGATGTCGCGGCTGCGTCGTCCGTGCATATCCACAACGAACGCGACGCCGCACGCGTCATGCTCGTTTGCCGGGTCATACAGCCCTTGTGGGCCGGGAGCCTGCTTCATAATCGCCCCTACTCTTTGCGCGACACTGCGCTACCAATTAACGACAGAATTGTCCGGACAACCTCGCGCGAACCCACATGCTTCTGGGTGCGCCCGCATCGACGACTGGGCTGCAGTCGTCTCGATGTCGCGGGCGTCGCCCGGGAGTGTGGTGGCGACGTCCGGGTCAGCGTCATTGCTGACCGTTCCGCATCGGATCGCCTCGACGTTGTGGTCAGGTTTCTCGATGCCAACTGCTCACGAGAGCATTGTCATTATTTTCGCACGTCCGGGCTTAACTATCGAAATCAGTTACGAAACTCAATCCACGTCCATGGGCTGACCTGCGGCAACTCCACCGTGTCAGTTCGGCGATTCACCACCTCCCAACGGCTTTGGCATCTTATGGTGTTTTTGTGTCTTCACCCGCCTCGCAGCCAATGCCTGATGAATCGCACCGACCGGTCACGGCTGCCGCCCCGGCCCTCCCACCGCCCCGTCGTTACAACGACTGGCAACGCGCACGTGGATCGCTGCGCTCGCGAGTGCTCAATACATCGATGTCGAAGGTCGCGCCACGGATGATGACCGCGATGGACTTAGGTTCGTCGCCGTTCGCGCCACGGGTCATCACCGCCATGCGCCCGGCACTGAATTCGACTCTGGTCGCGATGAGTCCCGCTCTGCCGGGAACCGTCTCGTGGCCGGTATCTGTCTCAGTGCCCAGAACATCAACCGGGGCGGGCTTCGAGCGCGTGCGCGGCGAGTGGGTGTTCGGGCCGGGCGTCACCCGGCGATCAGACCCAGCCTCCACCCGAATCATCTACTACTTACACGGCAGCGGCTATGTGATCTGTTCCCCTCGGACCCATCGTGGGCTGGTATCTCGTCTATCCCGGCGCACCGCCCGGCCAGTATTCAGCCTCGACTACCGACTTGGCCCGCGCTATCGCCTGCCCGACGGCGGTGATGATGCCATCCGCGGCTACCACTGGCTGCTCGACCTCGGCTATCGGGCGGAGAACATCGTAGTCTCGGGAGACTCCGCGGGCGGACATCTGGCCCTCGACCTCCTTGCCGACAACCATCGCACCGGGACACCACAACCGGGCGGCATGGTCCTGTTCTCCCCATTGGTCGATCCGTCGTTCGCACTCGCGGTGGCCCACGAGGCCACCGGCGTGCGCGACCCGTATATCAACGCGGTGGCTGCCCAGCGCATCTTGACGCTCTACACCCGCGATTCCGGTCTCGACGACCCCCGCGCCACGGTGCCCATCGAGGCGGGAATGTCGTTGCCGCGCACCCTAATTCAATTCGGCGGCCGTGAAGTCATGGGCGATGACGCACGTGAGATGTACCGCCAACTCGTCGCGGCCGGCGGCGAGGCCGAACTGCAGCAGTGGCCCGATCAAGGCCATGTGTTCCAGCTATTCCCGTTCATGACGCCGGAAGCAAAGCGCGCGGTGAGCGAGGCGGCACGGTTCATTCGGGAATTGTAAGGACGTGTTTGCGCAAAAGACTCGACGCCGACGAACGCGTGCGGTAGTCAGGTTGCATGACCTCAACTGAAACGCTCAGCGCCCACGCCGACACCCTCCTCGCTCTTCATCAACCAGGCAATCCCGTTGTCCTGCCAACGGTCTGGGATGCCTGGTCGGCAAAACTCGCCGTCGACGCCGGCTTCGCCGCCCTCACCGTCGGCAGCCATCCAGTCTCCGATTCGGTCGGCAAACCCGACAACGAGGGACTGACCTTCGACGACCTACTGACTCGCGTCGCCCAGATCACCGCGGCCGTCGACGTCCCGATTTCGGTCGACATCGAATCCGGTTACGGCGAAAGCGCCGAGCGTCTTATCGGTGGGCTACTCGCCGCGGGCGCGGTCGGCTTAAATATCGAGGACACCGTACACAGCGAGGGCGGTCGTCTGCGCACATCGACCGAGCACGCCGAACTTGTTGGCGCACTTCGCAAATCCGCCGATGACGCTGGTGTTCACGTGGTGGTCAACGCTCGAACCGACCTTTTTCTGCGTGCCGACGGTGACGAATCCGACCGAGTCGAACGCGTCATCGCCCGCCTGAACGAGGCCGCCGATGCCGGAGCGGATTCGCTCTACCCGGTCGGTCGGCACGATCCTGATACCCAGCGCCGCCTGACCAGCGAGCTACGTCTGCCGGTCAACGCGATCGCGCTGCCGGGCGCCGACGACCCCGCGTCGTTCGGACCGCTCGGCGTCGGACGAATCAGTTTCGGCCCGTTCTTCCAGGCCGCGCTCGCCGAGCACGCCGCAACCCTGCTCGGACGGTGGACGTAGGAGGCACAATAGCCTCCATGCTCAATATCCGGGTGACCACGGATCGCGAAACCGTTACCGCGGCACACGAACTCGTCGCCAACGATCCCACCGTGGCGAATATCGTCAGTCTCACCTCGTCGGGGCCGACCGACATCCTGTTCTTCGACGTCGCGCGGGAGAACGCCAACCCGATCGTCGCGGCGCTGCGCGACCTCGGCATCGAACAGAACGGTTCGATCACGCTCTCTGAGCCGCTGACCACCATCTCGGTGGCCGCCGACCGTGCGGAGGCTCACGCCCCGGGCCATCCCGACGACGCGTTGGTCTGGGAACATATCGAGGAGCAGGCTCGTGGCAACGCCCGCCTCTCGTGGTCTTTCGTCGCATTCCTGGTCTTGGCCACGCTCATTGCCAGCATCGGTCGGTACACCGATCAGCCCATCCTGATTGTCGGCGCGATGGTGGTCGGCCCAGAGTTCGCTCCCATTGCCGCGATCTGCGTCGCGTTGATCCGTCGACGCGGCGCCCCGATCCCGCAAGCGATCGCGACTCTTGCGCTCGGTTTCCTCGTGGCCGGCGGACTCACCTGGCTCCTGTGGGCGCTGGCCGACCTGTCCGGCTGGGTCGACTACACGGCGGCCACCACTGGCGAATCCACTCAGTTCATCGTCTCCCCGGACATCTGGTCATTCATCATCGCATTGCTGGCCGGCAGTGCTGGCGTGTTGTCGCTGACTACGTCGAAATCCGCGGCGTTGGTCGGCGTATTCATTTCTGTCACAACGGTTCCCGCTATCGCGTGTATCGGGCTGACGCTCGCCGTCGGAGCCTGGCATGAAGCGTGGTCGTCCTCCGTCCAGCTTGCCGTCAACCTCGCGGGTCTGCTCATCGCCGGCACCGCCACCCTGGCCATTCAACGCTTCGCCTGGCGGCGGTTCGGTGGGCTAAAGTCGGGCGAGTGAAGGGCGCGTGTCACATCCGACGTCGGGTCACCGGGTCTCGATACACGCGCGTCTCGCTGCGCTCGTCGAGCGCACTCGACCATCGAATTTTCCGCCGGTTGAGTGCCATCCCATCGCGTGCCGAGGTCTCCCAACCGCCGGTCGAGTGCCCGGCGAGGCGTTAGCCGAGCCGGGTGTATCGAGACCCCGCAACCGGTCCGCAAGAGCGCAGTAATCGGCCCGATCTGGTTGCGCCACAACCAAATCGGGCCGAGTCGCGCCGAGCTATTTCGGCAATGCCGCGAAGAACACCCGCAGGTCGGCGACGACGTCGTCGGGCCGTTCCATCGATGCGTAATGCCCGCCTTCGGCAAAGTTCGACCAGTGTACGATATTCGAGTTATCTCGTTGCGCGAGTGAGCGAATCGACTTGAAGTCGTCGGCGAACACGGCGACTCCGGTCGGCGCGTTGTTGATCGCCGGCTCGGCGTCGGCATGCGCCTCTTCGAAGTGGTATCGGCCCGCCGCGGCCGCGGTGTTGGTGAACCAATACAGCGATACCTGCATCAAGATCTGCTCGCGCGTCACCAGACTGGTGCCGTTGCCGAAACTGTTGAACAACTCGTTCCAGGCGAGTTGTCCCACCGGCGAATCCGCGATGCCGACGGCGACGGTTTGTGGTCGCGACGAGTTGATGGCGTTGTATCCGCCAACGGACTGGAACCACTGCATATGCTCGAGCGCGGCGTACTCGTCCGGACCGAAGTCGGCGAATTCCGCCGGGTCACCCGATGGGAACGAAAACAGTTGCAGCACATGTAGACCCAGGAACCCGGGTGGGCTGATCAGGCCGAGTTCGCGGGCGATCATCGCGCCGGCATCGCTTCCGTGCGCGCCGTAGGAGTCATAGCCAAGGCGACGCATCAGCTTGTCGAAAGTCTCTGCCACTCGACGCATCGTCCAGCCGCGATCGGCGAGCGGCGTCGAGAAACCGAATCCGGGGATCGACGGAATCACCACCGAAAACGCGTCGGAAGCCTTGCCGCCGTGGGCTTCTGGATCAGTCAGCGGTCCGATCATATCCAGGAAGTCGGCGAACGATCCTGGGTAGCTGTGGATCAAGAGGAGCGGCGTCGCGTCGGCAACCGGAGACTGCACGTGCAGGAAATGCACTGTCTGGCCATCGATGTCGGTGCGGAAGTGATCGAAAGCATTCATCGTCGACTCGACGGCTCGCCAGTCGAAGCCGTCGCGCCACAAATCGACCATCTCGCTCAGGTAGTGGTTGGGCGTCCCATAATCCCAGTCATCACCGGGAGCCGACTGCGGTAGGCGAGTGCGCGCGAGCCGCGACTGAAGGTCGTCGAGGTCGGCCTGGTCGATAGCGATGGTGAACGGTGTGATTGCTGTGTTTGTTGTCATGACCCGAAGGTATTACTCATACAGGAACGGTAGTTTCCTATTTTATGGGACTATCTGAACTATGCGCGAAACGACGTCACGGCTGCTGTCCCTGCTGTCCCTGATGCAAACCAAACCGGAATGGACAGGCGCCGACCTTGCCGAACGTCTCGACGTCACCACTCGCACGATCCGTAACGACATCGACCGGCTACGCGAATTGGGCTATCCCGTCGACGCAGCGCGGGGCAGAAGTGGGCACTACCGACTCGGCGTTGGCGCCAAACTGCCGCCACTGTTGCTCGACGACACCGAGGCCGTCGCCGTCGCCGTCGGCTTGCGCTCGGCAACCGGCGTTGCCGGGATGGAAGATAGCAGCGCACGCGCACTGGCAAAACTGGAGCAGGTGCTGCCGAATCATTTACGGCGCCAAGTGAATGCGATCGATTCGTCGATGTCATCGGGGCCGGACAACACCGATAGCAACGTCGTCGCGCCGATGATCGCACCCGAGGTCCTAACGACACTCGCCGCGGCGATCCGCGACCGGCACTACGTGCGGTTCGCTTACGAAACACCTCCCGACGTGACGTTGCCGCGAACCGACGGGCGTCCGGACGGATGGCCGATCGTCGTCGAACCCTATCGCCTGGTGAGCTGGCAGCGATTCTGGTATCTCGTTGCGCGAGAAGAGAATCGAGACTGGCGCACCTACCGCGTCGATTGGATCGACCTACGAATGCCGACCGGTCGCAGCTTCAAATCCGAACCAATGCCCGACGACGCATACACCGACTTCGTCCTGCGCGACGTCGCATCGACGGGCTGGAAAGTCCACGCGCGCATCACTGTTCATGCCAGCGCCCAGGAGGTGCTCTCCCGGATTCACGCAGCGGTGGGCATCGTCGAGTCCGTCGATGACGGCACCTGCGTCCTAGTCACCGGCGCGGACACCCTCGAAACCGTCGCCGTCTATATCGGCATGCTGGGGCTGGACTTCTCGGTGACCGAACCGCCCGGACTCATCGAACACCTGCGGATCGTCGGCGAACGATACCTGCGGGCGATCAGCTGACTAGTCGTCGAGCTGCGCGCCCACCAGGGGTGGATGTTGTTCCAGCAGATCGTTTTCGGCGTCGGTAAAGGTTCGCGAGCGGGATAGAAAGCGAACTCCCTCAGGCGCTTCCAGGCTGAAGCCCGCGCCCCGCCCCGGCACGACGTCGAGGATCAGCTGAGTGTGCTTCCACAACTCGAATTGGTCGCCGTTGATCCAAACCCGTACTGCTGGAAGAGGATCGGGTAACTCAACTTCACCAACGAGTACATCGCGCTGGCCGATGCGATACTCGCCGACCGGGTAACACATCGGTGCGGATCCGTCGCAGCAGCCGCCGGATTGATGAATCATGAGCCCGCCGTGCAACTCCGACAGTTTTGTCAGAAGTTGCACGGCGGAGTCTTGCGCGACAACGCGGTCGGGTGTCCCTGCCTGCGTGGTCATCGCCTTCCTTTCCAATCTCTAGAAGAATCCCTTGGCGCTCTGGGCATATCCAACCAACAGGTTCTTGGTCTGCTGATAATGCTCGAGCATCATCAAGTGATTCTCGCGGCCGATACCCGACTGCTTATAGCCACCGAACGCGGCGTGTGCCGGGTAGTCGTGATACGTATTGGTCCACACCCGTCCGGCTTGAATCTCCCGTCCGGCACGGTATGCCGTCGCGCCGTCGCGGGTCCAAACTCCTGCACCCAGACCGTACAACGTGTCGTTGGCGATCGACATCGCGTTCTCGTAGTCGGAGAACGTGGTCACGGCGAGAACCGGGCCGAAAATCTCCTCCTGGAAGATGCGCATCTTATTGTCGCCGCCGAACACCGTCGGCTGGATGTAGAAGCCACCCGATAGATCGCCACCCAGATCCGCGGGCTCGCCGCCGATGAGGACCTTCGCGCCTTCCTGCTTACCGATGCTTAGGTAGGAACTGATCTTCTCGAACTGGTCATTCGACGCCTGGGCACCCATCATCGTGTCGGTGTCGAGGGGGTTGCCCTGCTTGATCGCCTTTACCCGCTCCACCGCGCGACCGATGAAGTCGTCGTAGATATCGGCCTGGATCAGCGCGCGGCTCGGGCAGGTGCAAACCTCACCCTGGTTGAGCGCGAACATCGCGAAACCTTCGAGGGCCCGATCGAGGAAACCGTCATCGGACGCGGTGACGTCGTTGAAGAAGATATTCGGGCTCTTGCCGCCCAGTTCCAGTGTCACCGGAATCAAGTTCTCCGATGCGTACTGACTGATCAGGCGACCGGTTGTGGTCTCACCCGTGAACGCGATCTTGCGGATGCGGTTGCTCGACGCGAGCGGCTTGCCAGCCTCGACACCGAAGCCGTTGACGATGTTGAGCACACCGGCGGGAAGTAGATCGGAGATGAGCGATGTCAGATAGAGAATCGACGCCGGCGTCTGCTCGGCCGGCTTGAGCACCACCGCGTTACCCGCGGCCAGTGCCGGAGCCAGCTTCCACACCGCCATCAGAATCGGAAAATTCCACGGGATGATCTGTCCGACGACGCCGAGCGGCTCGTGGAAGTGATACGCCACGGTGTCCTCGTCGATTTCGGAGATCCCGCCCTGCTGAGCACGCAGCGCGCCGGCGAAGTAGCGGAAGTGATCGACGGCCAACGGGATGTCGGCGGCCAGGGTCTCGCGGACCGCCTTGCCGTTGTCCCAGGTCTCGGCGACGGCGATCTTCTCGAGGTTCTCTTCGATGCGGTCGGCGATACGCAGGAGGATCAGCGAACGCTCGGCAACCGATGTCTTACCCCAGGCAGGAGCTGCCTTGTGGGCGGCATCGAGAGCCAGGTCGATATCCTCGGCGGTCGAGCGCGCGACCTCGCAGAAGGTCTTGCCGTCGACCGGCGACGGATTCTCGAAATACTGCCCCTTCACCGGCGGGACCCACTCGCCGCCGATCCAATTGTCGTAGCGGGTTTCGTAGCTCATCACGGCGTCGGCCGAACCCGGCTTTGCGTAAACAGTCATCTGTGCGCTCCTTCTCATGGGGGAACCAATGTGAACTGATTCACAGCCTAGGAGCGGCAACGTTGCAGCGACGTTGCATCCCGCCGGCTACCTGCTTAGCCGCCTGTCCAGTACCCGAATACGGCCGGTGACCAGGGCGCGGTCCGGGTGATCCGCGCCGAGGCGTCGGGCCAACGCCTGCCACGCCTCCAGATCCTCGCGGCCGTGCACCGACTCGGTCCATCGAGTCAGCGCTGCTACATCCTGGTCGGCAATCGCCCGGGACCGGATGTCCTCGCGCAGTTCTTCGAACAGGTCGACGATGCCGGGAGCGAGCGAATCCGCCAACAAGCCGCCGCGACCCAACGCGGTGATCGCCGAAGCCAATCCCTCACCCGTCCGCGCCCGGGCACGCAACGAATGCCAATCGGATTCGACGTCGACGCCGAGTCGATACGGCCGTGACGCGATGATGTCGGCGCCGAGGTCGCGTCGCAGCCGCGATATCTCGGCGCGCACAGTCACCGAATCCACGCCATCTTCGGCCAGGGCCATCGCCATTTGCTCGGTATTCATTCCCTCCGGATGCGCCTGCAGCAGGGTCAGAATTTCCGCGTGACGTCGGGATAGTTGCGTGGCTGAGCCATCGGGCCGCGTCCATCGATATTGGTCGCCGGTCAGAACCGTCAGCCGCGCCACACTCGTGGCGAACACCCGAGGGTCCGCGAGATCAACACTGGGAGAACGCAATTCGCGCTCCACGGCTGCGACAACCGAACGCACCGCGGCTAACGCGAACGGTGCGGCCGCAGCACGCCCACCGGTGACGTCGACGACTCCGATGACATGTCCGGTGATTGGATCGTGTACCGGCGCGGCGGCACAGTTGAACTCCTGCACGGACTCGGTGAAGTGTTCGGCGCCGACGATCTGCACGCCACGGTCGACCGCCAGCGCGACGCCCGGGGCATTTGTCCCGACGACGTCTTCACTCCACACCGCACCTTCGACAAAGTCGATGCGTGCCGCGTCGTCACGCGCGGAGCTATCACCTTCTACCCACAGCAGCCGGCCGTGCTCATCGGTCAACGCGACGACCACACCCGTATCGGCGATGTCGTCGAGCATGAGCGATTGGACCAGGGAACGCGCGGCCGACATCGGGTGCGCTTGTCGGTACAGCGCGAACTCACTCGCCGACATCGCTGACCCGCCCGGACGTAATCCGGAGGGATCGACACCGCGTAGCACCGAACGGCTCCACGATTCGCGGACGATGGTGCGCACATCTGACTCGGTGGGATTGCCCCCGGACCGCACTAATTCGTAGGCAGAGCGGATAGCAGATGCCGCGTCGCCCATACTGCCTCCGTTGGATCAGACCTCGGCCTTGCGCCGCCGAAGATCTCGTCCCCGAGTGTAGCTACCGCGATGTGACCTGGGTAACTGTGTCGCCCGAATACGGGCTGTATCGGTATGGCGATTTGCCAGTCAGTTCGTAGAGCGGATCACCATTAACGGTGTAACCGAGTTCGCGCAGGGCGACCTTGCTGCTCTTGAAGGTCGACGTGTGCTCGATGGCATCGACGACGCGGATGTACAACGGAATCGCGTAATCAGGTAATGAGTTCTGAAGGGATTCCACCAGCGTATCCCGGTCGAGTGTCTCGCCGGACAGCACCACCGCCGCCATCCCGGCCTTGCCGTCGGCGCCCGGGATGTCGACGCCGAATACGACCGCTTCGGCGATGTCCGGATGCTGATCCAGCACCCCTTCCACCTCGGTCGTCGCCACGTTCTCGCCCTTCCACCGGAACGTGTCGCCGATCCGGTCGACAAAGGCGATATGCCCGCAGCCCTGGTCTCGGACGATATCGCCGGTGTTGACCCAACTGTCTCCGTCGCGAACCGCGGAACGAACCAGTTTGGCCTCGGTCGCATCGTCGTCGGTGTAGCCGTCGAATGACGACAACGAGGTATTGCGAATGAGAAGAAGCCCAGCCTCACCGCGTCCGACCCGGATGACCCGGCCATCGCGACTGCGCACTGGCAGGCCCCGGTCCTCGTCATACCGGACTATCGCGCGGAACGCCGGCGGACTATATCCGGTGGTGTGCCGCAATCCGAGGAAGTTGAACGCACCGCCTGGCAATTCGCTCCCGGTGTAGAACTCGCCGATACGCTCGATGCCGAATCTTTCGGTGAATTCATCCCATATGTCGGGCCGCAGACCGTTGCCCATTACCTTGCTGACGCGGTGTCGCCGGTCGGTGTCCTTCGGCGGTTGAGCCAGCAGGTATCGACATGTCTCGCCGATATAGGTGAAGGCTGTGGCGTCATTCTCGATGACCTCGTCCCAGAATCGCGAGGCACTGAATCGCTCACCGATCGCCAGACAGGCACCGCTGCCGACGGCCGCAGCCAACGACGCGGTCATCGCGTTGTTGTGATAGAGCGGGAGCGGACAGTACAGAACATCATCGGGCCGCAGGCGCAGCAATGATCCGAACGCGAAGGCAGCAGATATCCACCGTCGATGCGACATCTTGCTGGCTTTGGGCATCCCCGTTGTGCCGGACGTGAATACCTTGAGCGCCGCATCATTCGCATCGACGTCGACGCGCGGCGGATCGAAATCGTCGACGTCAGCCGACAACTGCTCCAACTGCGCGAAGTCGATCACCTCGGCGGACTGTCCATCCAGCACGCCGGCGTCGATGCCGAAGCCTGCCAGGATCACCGACGGTCGCAGCAGCCCGAGCGCATGGTCGAGCGCGTCACCTCGCGCGTTGTAATTGACGAGTCCCGCACACGCGCCGACTTTCACGCTCGCCAGCATCGCCAGCACATTAATCGGATGATTGTGACCGAGAATCGCGACGGTATCGCCCGGCCGCACACCTCGCGCCGACAACACCCGCGCATATCGGTTGACCCGACGGTTGGCATCCGCATAACTCACGGACTCACCATCGAACCGGAGAAACGGGCGGTGCGAGTGCACCGAAGCCGCTCGTTCGAAGAACGCTCCGACGTCGCGCAACGATCGAGGCGAGGCAAGGGCCCGCAGGACCGGGCGTGCGATCACCCCGGCGTCGGGAACCGATCGCACCGCCGAGCGGAGCACATCGACAATCCGGATGTCATTCCCGGCGGGCACTTCTGCAGTCATTTCCATCCTTCAGGGTTCAACCAACCCGGGCGTCAGCCCGCCACGCCGCGTGATGGACCGGACATCCGGCGCCTGCTCCCGCGCATACATCGCACGCCGCTCCGTCGACGGCGCCGCTACCACCGCAATCGGAGCACTCGGCAAGCGAGCGATCGCATTTAACGCAGCTATGCGTGCCGTCGAGCAGCGCGGGATCGGCACTCGCGACGGTGATAGCTGACGGTTCTGAATTCGATTCAACCACCGCGCTCGCCCGCTCCGCTCGAGCTTTCGCCAACGCGCTGCGGGCGGATTCGAGGGTGACGTCCTTCGGGTGCAAGCCTTCGCGAGTGAACCCTTCAACGGCTTCGGGCGTGTAGTAGAAGCGGTACGGAACTACGCGGTCGGTGATCACGGTGACAAGGTGGAGCACCCGGCACAATAGACGATATTGCCGGTCATCCTTGGCCGACCACTGTGCATTGCCCAACTGTCGCAGATGGGGTCCCATCGAACCGAGTGTCGTGATGCGGGCGTACCAGCCGGCGACTGGTATGAGGGGGCGGACGACGTACCGTGCGACCCACGGCTTCATCCCCTCGACATTCGAAAGGTCCTTGACGATTTTCGGATTCGAGAAGGAACGCTCGGAGAGCCGCACACTCGTCTCCGACATGCCATTGGCGACGAGTTCGTGGTGGACCACATGGTCGAGGTACTTCTCGAACTCGGCGTAGGTCTGGGGCTGCGCCGAGTCGTCGACGCCGTACATCGAGTACCACTCTTTGGATTCCTCGAAGATCTGTTCCCGTTCCGCGCGGGTCAGTCGCTTACGCAGGACCCCCAGTTCCGAGGCCCGGTAGATCGCCTCGAAGAACGTCACATGTGCCCAGTAGTAGGTCTCGGCGTTGATCGCGTGGTACTTGCGTCCATCGGGCATATCGCCCTTGATCGACTTGTGGAAGTTGCGTACTTGCAGCGCCGATTTCCGCGCCGCGTCCGGCTCGCGGTAGATCACCGACTGAATGGGTTTGGCGGACCGGCGGACTCGTTCGAGGAACGTACCCTTTCCGCTGAAGAGCACGGAATGATCCGAAACACCTTGTCCGAGTTGCGGGTACATATTTTCGATGACGGCCGTCCGCAGTCCGAGCGCCGACTGCACGCGTAGGTCGCCGACGTATTTCCACAGCAGCGAATTCGGCGGCACCGGATACTGAGCGAGCTCTCGCCGGGCGACGCTGTCGTCGGTGGCGCGTTCGGGAATCTCCGAGTCGGAGCGGTACCAGTTCTTGCCGACAAACACTTTGTCAGTCATTTTTCCTCCCAGGTCTCACCAGGGAACGTAACATTGGCTCCACATGGGGTCAATATTGCTCGATGGCTTCGATGGAATGTAGAGATAATTTTGCCTCTACGTTTCACACATGCTAGTGATATGTGAGCTCCGACACGAGGGAAATATGACAACAGCCACTCGAAGCCGATCGCCGATCCAGTATCTGCAATCACTGACAGCGATCGTAAATCGACGATCCGACCTGATCAGCTCACCCTTTCGCACCTTCGGCCGTGTCATCTACTTGGCTACGCAGTCCTTCCGATATTCAGCAAGCGACATCGCGACCCTGCGGTTCTCATGGAAGGAAGCGGCCGTTCAGGGGTGGCATTTCGTCGCGATCACCGCAGTCCCGGCGGTTCTGATGGCCATTCCATTCGGGGTGATCGTGTCGCTTCAAGTCGGCAGTCTGGTCAACCAACTCGGTGCCACCTCCCTGGTCGGAGCAGCGGGCGGGATGGGCATCCTTCGTCAAGGCGCACCGCTGGCAACCGGAATGCTGCTCGGTGGCGCGGGCGCATCAGCCATCGCCGCCGATCTGGGCGCGCGAACCATTCGAGAGGAAATCGATGCGCTTCGCGTAATGGGGATCGACCCGGTCCGTAGGCTGGTGGCCCCCCGTCTGGTCGCGATGACGCTCGTGGCTCCTTTGCTCAGCGTGATGATCATCGTGACCGGAACCGTGGCCGGATACCTGATCGCTCTGGTTTCCACGGGTTCGGCGCCCGGCAACTATTGGGCGTCGTACGGAGCGTTCGCGTCACTCGCTGACATCTGGGTCGACTTCATCAAAGCCGCGATCTTCGGCGCGATCGTCGTGATCGTGGCCTGTCATCGAGGGCTGGAAGCATCCGGCGGTCCACGCGGCGTCGCCGACGGTGTCACCGCGTCGGTGGTGCTGTCGGTAGTGAGCATCATCGTCGTCAACGTCGTGATCACTCAGATCGTCGTCGTGTTCATGCCGCCGCAGGTCGTCTGATGGCCGCACCGTATCGGCCGAAGGCCCTCGTCGTCGCCAATAAGGCAGCCGCGCCGGCGATGTTGGGCTTACGTCCGCTCGAATACCTTGGACACGGCGCGCAATTCACCTACGTCGCCCTGCGCTCGATCCCACTGGCCTTGCGTCACTATCCGCAACAATGCCTACGCATCTTCAACGAGATGGCCTGGGGACGCGGTGCGGTCATCGTCGGCGGCGGCACGGTGGCCGTACTGGTGGTTCTCGGTCTTGCTATCGGCGCATCGCTGGGCATCGAAGCGTATGCCGCGCTCGACCTCGTCGGGATGGGCTCACTCACCGGAGTCATCTCGTCATTCGGCAATACCCGTGAACTCGCCCCGCTCGCCGCCGCGCTGGGCTTCGCCTGCCAGGCGGGGTGCCGCATGACAGCCGAGATCGGCGCGATGCGGATCAACGAGGAGATCGACGCCATCGAGACGCTCGCCATCAGATCGATCCCGTTCGTCGTCACGACGCGGGTCATCGGCGGTCTGGCCGCGATCGTTCCCGCGTACCTGATCACGCTCATCCTGAGTTATGTGGCGGCGGGGTCGGTGTCGCTGCTCCTGCACGGCGAAGCCAGCGGAACCTACTATCACTATTTCGATCAATTCATCAGCGGCTGGGACATCTTCGCGTCGGTCATCAAGGTCGTCGTATTCGCCACCGCGGTCCTGCTCATCCACGGATATCAGGGCTTCTTCGCCAGCGGTGGTCCGGCCGGTGTCGGCATCGCCTCCGGCCGGGCGATCCGCGCCAGCCTGGTCGCCGTGGCCGCCCTCAACATGGTCATGACGATGGTGCTGTGGGGTATCAGCCCGACGATCGAATTCACCGGGTGATCGCGAAATGCCCATCGTCACAATGCTTCCCGGTATGCCGACCTCGCTGCGCCGGGCGCGGCTGGCCGGACTCGGTGTATTCGCGGTCGCCGCGTTGATCTGCGCGGCCATCGCCGTATGGCCGCACTCGGATAGAGGACAGGTTCACCTCACAATTCGCACAGCACAGGTCGCCGACGGTCTGCGGGCCGGCGCGACGGTGGTCGCCGACGGTGTATCGATCGGTCAGGTCACCACGATCGTCCGCGACGGCAAAACCATCGACATCGGCCTCTCCCTCGACGTCGACCAGGTCGCTGGACTCACCGATCAGCTCACCGTCTCGTTCAGCCCGACGAACATGTGGGGTATCACCGGCATCGCTTTGACGAAATCCGCTCTGGGACAACGGATTCAATCAGGTACGCTGATCGATCTGTCTCGGTCATCCGACGAGGTACCCGACAATTCGTTGACCGTACTCCTCGACAAGGTGAGCCCCCTGCTGGGCATCGTCTCCAGCGCCAGCAGCAGCCTGGCATTGGATCGACTCACCCGCCAACTGACCGCATTCACCCCGCTACTCACCGCCGCGCTTCAGGTCGGTATCGACGTCGGTAGCGCACACACCCATCTGCGTACGGTGCTACGCAGCCAAACCGCGCTTATCGGCCCCGCGATGGAATGGGGGTCGGCCCTGCTCGGCGTGCTCGACGACATGCGTACCAACGAACGCCTGGCGACCGCTGCCGCGCGAGCACGGTTCGACCGCGCGATGAACTACCTCCAGCACGAGCTGGTGCCCTCGGTCCCGCCGGTCTTCTCAACGTTGCACAACCGCTTCGACGGCTACTTCCCACAATTGACTCCGCTGCTCACCGCGCTCGGCGACACCATCGACGATCCAGACCGGACCGGCGACGATCTCGGCCGACTGCTGGACCGACTGTCACGCACATTCGATAAACGCGGCGATCGGACCGTACTCGATATTCGCGTCCGCCTCGCATCGGTCCCCGCGGCGCTGAGCACCGTCGAGAACTACGGCCGAGGTGGCGGGCAATGAGAAGTGTCGGTTCGTCGGCTACGCGACTGGCCATCTTCGCCATCGTGATGATCGCACTCACGGTGGTGGTCGCCAATACGATCACCCGCCCGGCTCCTGGCGATCAGGTCACCTATCAGGCGATGTTCACCGACGCCAACGGCCTACGTCCCAACGACGACGTGCGCGTCCGCGGCCTGCAGATCGGCAAAGTCGTCGCCGTCGACCTCGACGACGCGAGCTTTCACGCCCGCGTCACGATGCATATCAAGCGGGATCAGCAGTTGCGCTCGGACACCGTATTGGCGATCCGGTTTCAAAGTCTCGCCGGTATTCGATACGTCGACGTGCAGATGCCGGAGGCGCCCGGGCAAGCCTCGAATGTGATCACCGCTGGACATACCTTTCCGGTCGAACAGACGCGGCCGTCATTCGATATCACCACCGTGTTCAACGGCCTCCAACCAGTACTGCGCAGCCTGAAGACCGACGACGTCAATCGACTCGGCTCAACTCTGGCCGCGGTGATCGGCGGCGACTCGACCGAACTCGGCAACGCCTTATCCGCCGTCGACGACATGCTCAGTTACACAAGTGACCGGCAAGCGGTAATCGAACGACTGCTGTCGAATCTCAAGTCGATGTCCGAACACCTCGGCGGGCGCAGCGGCAGCCTCACTACCCTGCTCGGCGGATTGGAAGGCCTGATCGGAACGATGGCGGAGAAGATCAAGGGAATCATCGAATTCGGCCAGTACGGCATATCGGTGCTCCGTCCGCTCAATTCGATTCTCAACACCCTAGGGATCACCGAAGAAACCAATCCCGACCTCGCGACCATCCTGCACCGGGCGATTCCAGATCCCCAGATGGTCATCCGGGTTCTCGATTCAGCACCCGCTCTACTCCAGTCGCTGGCTAATGCCCTACCTGGTGAGAACACCGCCCGGAAGGCCCTGACCTGCAGTAAGGGTGCCTATCCCCTGCCCACCCAGATGGCGGTATTCATTGGCGGAAAGCAGGTCACGTTATGCAAGCGATGAACTGGCCGCGCGGCCGGCCGCATAGTGAAACCGTCGATTCGGACCCTAGTCGGCAAACCCTGTGGGGCGTGATCGGTGCTGTCTCCATCGTTGCCGTATTGCTCATATGCGCGCTGGTCTACGTGATCCCCTTCGACAAGCGCACCTACCATGCGCTGGTCTCCGACGCATCGTGGCTGCGCGCCGGCGACGAGGTGCGCATCGCCGGGGTCGGCGTCGGGAAGGTCACCGCCATAACGCTCAACACCAACGATGTCGATGTCGCGTTCACCGTGAAGAGCGACGTGCGGCTAGGGTCGGAGACCAGTGCCGCGGCACGCATGTTGACCGCGGTCGGCGGTTATTACCTGGCTGTGCAGCCAGCCGGCTCCGGGGCACTCAGTTCGCCGATCCCGGCGAACCGCGTGGCACTCCCGTACTCGCTGATCCAACTCTTCGGCGATGCCTCGGCAAAGATCCCCAAACTCGAACTCGCTCCCGTGGGCCAAAGTCTGGCGACCCTGAACGACGCTCTCAAAGAACAACCGAAAGCGTTGCGTGACACCATCACGGCAAGCGCGAATATCACTCATGTACTGGCCCAACAGAATTCGGCACTCGATGATGCCCTCAATGTCGCCGACGAGTACATCGCCTTCGTGAACGGCAATAAGCAGACAATGCTGCGCTTCTTACGCGTCCTGGCCCAATTGGAGGGTATCGTCCGCGCGAATGCCGATGAGATCGTGAACGGCGTGGGTGTAGCCGATGAATTGATCTCGCGGATCGGCGCACTTGCCCCGATATATACCGATCAACTCGAACCGATCGCGGCTTCGCTCGCGAAATCAACACCCGCGGTTAACGAAATGCTGACCAAAGTGACACCGATGGTCGCGCGGTTGAGTTCTCTGATTACGCGGATTAAGAATATGTACGCCAAGGACGGCTTCCGGATCGATCAATCGAATATGGTGCTGGCCTCCGACATTTGCATACCGTTGCCCGGAAAGTCCTGCTGATGCCGAAGACCCACAATCGATCAGCCGCTCGGCGGGCGGTGCTCACCGTCCTGGCGGTCGCACTGGCAACCGCTGTGACCGCCGGAATCATCTGGTACTACTCGCCTCCGCTTCGGGAGCGGTTATCCGCATTCGCCGACCGCCCGACCGAGTACTGCGCCCTCATGCCCGACGTTGTCGGTATGTACAAGGGCAATCAGGTGACGCGGATGGGTGTGCCGGTCGGCAAAGTCACTGACATCGAACAATCGCCCGGCGGAGTAACCGTGCATTTCACGGTGCGCGGCTCGGTCCGCGTACCAGCGGATATCGGTGCGACCACAATCGCCACCGACCTCAGCGCGAAACGGCAGCTCGCGCTGGTCGGTGCCGACCGTGGCGGAGCGACTCGCCCTCCGTCCCGCTGTATCGAGAAGACACTCACGCCACGCAGCATCAGCGAATCCATCAGCGCCGTCGCCAAAATCGCCAAGGATCTGCAATCTCGAGGCACCGTTCCCTCCGACATTGTGTCGACCGCCTCGGCCGCTTTGGCAGGCACCGCGGACGACGCGAATGCTCTGCTCTCCGATCTTGCCCGGGCGTTCGACCAGCCTAATGCCGACATCAGCCGGTTCACCCGGATCTACGACGCGTTGGCGTCGATGACTCGCAGTGTGCGGGCCGGGTGGACCGAAATCGATGGACCCGTTCGCGAGCTCTACCAGATGCTCGATCTGGTGAATGGCACGCTATTCCCGAGCGCGACCAGGATTATCGATAACCTGGTCGATGTTCTGGGAATGTTCAACAACCTCTCGATGAAATTCGGCAGGACCGCCATCGACGGACTTGGCGTACTAATCCCCGCGACAGAAATTCTGCGCACCGGAACCGATACATTCGCCGGCCTTCTCAATATAGTTCCGGCATTCACCGACGTATTCGATAAGAGTATTGACGATAAGACCGGCTACCTACGCCTCGAATACAAATATCCGGTCCTACCGATTCCTCCGGGTGCGGCGCAAAAGCTCTGTCCGCTACTCAAGCAGAATATCGCCAACGGCTGCTCACCGACGGCGCCGATGCCGGCCAACCTCATCACCCTTTTACTCGCGGCGGTAGCCAAATGAGCGCAATCACCTCGATGAAGAAATCGACCTTCGCACGTCTGGCCGTGGTACTGGCGGTATTGATCGCCGCAATCGCGGTGCTGGTTCGAGGTACCGCCAGTTTCTCCGAACTTCCCGCCATCGACGACCTGACCGCCGGTCCGACCTACCGGGTGGACGTGCAGTTCTCCAACGCGCTTAACCTGCCCGACAAGGCCACCATCCTGCTCGACGGCGTGAAAGTCGGAGTCGTCGATTCGGTGTCGGTCGGCTCGGTGACCGATTCCTACGTGACGGCGCACCTGGCAATCCGGAACGAGTACCGCATACCTGTCGGCACCAAAGTCCAGCTCCGTCAGCCGACTCTGCTCGGCGATATTTTCCTCGCACTCGACACCGGAGGAATAGCTCCCGGGGCGCCTCCCTTGGAGCCAGGAGCCGTCATTCCCCTGCGCGACACCCAGCCCCCGACGCAGGTAGAAGATCTACTCGTCAATGTCGCGGCGGTGACCGGGAACGGAGTCATCTCAAAGATGCTCAACACCGTTGCCGCGGCCAACAATATCGGTGGCACACCTGCCGAAACGGCTGCATCGATGAAGGAACTACGACGCCAGCTAACCGACCTCGGCTCGTACCCGCAAGACTTGGGCGCGCTTCTCACCACCCTCGAAAGCGGCACCGCAGCGCTCAGAGCATCCGGGCCCGCCCTTTCCGCGCTTCTCGATCCGGCCGGGGTGAAGACCACGGTCGCGGTGGTCGGCTCCCTGGTAAACGCGGTAGGAATCCTCGGCGCCATCGGCCCGATCGGCCGAGAAGCCAACTTCCTCTCTGGCTTTCTTGCCTCGGCGGATCACGCGCTTAAGGCGTTCGTGCCCGCAATCCTCGACAGCCCCCAGCTGATCAGTCTGCGGACTCCGACCAACGCGACACGGCTGATCGACCTCATTCTTCAGAAAGTGGTTCCGTGGGCGTCGACGGGTATGTCGGTCAATCTCGCCGAACTCACCGTCAGCGATACCGCGGCCGGTACAACGACACGAGACCGAGTCTCGAACTTGGTCTCGACGATGATGCGATTGGGAATGGCCGGCTGATGAAACGCATACTGCCCGCACTCATATTGCCTGCCATCGGCGTGCTGGCTGCCGCATACCTCGCAGTTTCGGTGGTGCAGTACACACCGTGGAAGAGCCGAATGACGTTCGGCCTCACCATGCCCGATTCCGGTGGCCTTCTCTCTGACTCGCCCGTGCTGCTGCGCGGTGTTCGGATCGGCAAGGTGACGTCTGTGGTGCGGGAAAACGAGGCCGTGCGAGTGACGATGGACGTCGAAAGCGGCGCGAAGATTCCCACTCGGACCGGACTCCGCGTCGAGAGTATGTCTCTGCTCGGTGAACCCTATGTCAATTTCGCGCCGGATCAGATCAGCGGCCCGTTTCTGCACGACGGCTCGCAACTCACGTACAACTCCGACGGTCCCGCGAGTCTAACCGAAATAGCCAGCGCGAGTACCAAACTCGTGGCAAATATGGATCCGAAGGCGCTCAGCGGGCTGATGGGCGGCTACCTGCGCGCTACTGAGAACGTGGCCGCCATCGACATCCTCGGCCGCTCAGCCGATCTACTCGCGGCGGCGATACTCGCGCGTCGCGCAACCACTCGTCAGCTCCTCGCGGACCTCGACTGGCTCTCGGCTAAGACCCCGAAGCTCGGACGGCAGCTCACTACAACGGCTCCACAATGGAATCAATTCGGTTCAGCCGCAACGGAAGTGATCCGCGCCGCCGACGACCTCGCACGCGCTCCAGGAATGCCCGATGCCTACTCGTCCGGGAACGGACTGCAACCGTTCCTGGTGAGCCTGCGGAAGAAGCTCGACGCCATCGGCGCTCAGGTGGGGCCGATCGCGCCCCTGCTGGTGCCGCTTACGTCGCTGGCGACGGCGACCTTTCGCTCGGTCGATCTCTCCATGCTGATCGCGCAGGGGCTGGGCACCGTCGATTCCGACGGCGGACTGAACCTCACCATGAAGGCTGTCGATCCCGCCTCGCCCAATTGATCCAACTTTAGAGAACAGGAAATATCATGTCCGACAAAGTATCTGACACATTGACCGACGACCGGCCCGACACCTCGCCCACGACTGATTCACCGCCCGCACCAGACAGCGGCGACACACTGCGCATCCCCAAGACCCTGATCCGAAAGCTGTTCTGGGTCGTCGTGGCGATCGCGATCGTCGCCGCCATCGTCTGGATCATCGTCGATGCGCGGAGTCAGCTGTCCTCAGCACGCAACGAGAACACCGCAGCCGCACAGGTTACGGCCGACGAACAGCGAGCCGAGAAAGTCGCGGCGGACTACGCGAAATCAGCCTCCGATCTCGACTTCACCAAATCGGCCGACTGGCCCGCGAAACTGTCGGTAAACACCACAGACGTTCTGACCCAACGCTTTCGGCAGGTTGCTACCGACATGCAACAGATCTTCGTTCCAATCAAATGGCAGTCGCACGGTTCGGTGATCGATTCCCATGTCGTCAACCAGTCGAAGGGCGTCTACACCGTCTACACGACCGTCAACTTGATCCAGACGAGTTCGCAGTTCACTGATGGCCGTTCAACCATTACCGTCTACAAGATCGACGTCGACCGCAATCAGGACTGGAAGATCTCCAATGTCGGTGTGCCGCCGGGCGTCAGCGATATGTTTGCCAAGCCGGATGGTGGACGCTGACTACCGCATCAAGCGAAGGCCCGCACCCCACGACGACCGGCGATGGAACCGGTCGTCCGGTACATCCCCGCGATCACGCCGGTGTCGCCTGGCCCGATGAGTCCGGCCGACGATGCCAGCACCATCCGGCCGCGCCACCCACTGCTAATCAGACGCGGCACGATTCGACGCGCCGCGGCGGGATGGCGGGCGATGGTTCGCACGATGAAACGCTCTGCGGCGTAAGGATTCTGGTATCGCTCTCGAAGCATCGCCGGCCATCGCACAGAGAGATCCGCCGGTACGCCGTCGGCGAGCACCCGCGCCGCCAAACAACCGGTTTCCAACGCGAAGTCGACGCCCTCTCCGGTCAACGGATGAATACCGCCCGCGGCATCCCCAACCGCAACCCAGTTGGGGCCGGCCACCGGGCCGGCGAGTCCACCGATGGCCAGCGGAGCCGAAGCGAAGTCCTCAGGTGCGCCCAGGTCGTAACTGAGGCGAAGGTGGTCGAGGTACCGCTCGTGCAATTCGCGGACCGGTTTCCTGCTTCCCGCGGTCCAATGATTGGTCGACATCATCTCCCCATAGCCGACGTTCACCCAGCCATAGCCGATCGGAAACACCCAGCCATACCCCATCGAATCTGCCGGGGTGGTGGGCGGAAGAATCGCGATTTGCAAAGCATCCGAATCGATTTCGGGTACATGGAGGTAGCTGCGCGATGCGACGGCGTACATTTCGTCGCGATGCCAGCGACGACCGAGCATCGAGCCGACCGGCGAACCGCTGCCGTCGGCGATGACCAGTCGATCGCACGAGATCTTCTCTTCCCCGGAGTCATCGCGAACATTGACAGCGACTACCCGACCGTCGCGGTCGGTGTCGACCGAGATCACTCGCCCAGTGAGCTCCTGCGCGCCCGCCGCCAGCGCCCGCTCGTGCAGCGCCCGATCCAGGTCGGCGCGCTTGATCCCGACACTGAATTCCGGGTGGTTGCCCGTCGGCCACTGAATCTTCGCCGGTTCGCCCGATCCGACACTGATATCGACTCGCGACTGCCTCGGTTGCAACCCGATCCAGGTGCGCAAGCCAAGCTCGCCCAGAGCGGTTATCGCACGTGGGGTCAACCCGTCGCCGCAGCACTTGTCGCGCGGAAAGCGCGCCTTGTCGATGAGCAGAACATCACCGACGCCAAGTTCACGGGCGGTGATGGCCGCTGCCGCCCCAGCCGGACCCGAGCCGACTATCACCACGGTTGACATGTTGAGACAATATCATACTATTGGTTCAACTTACCTGCGCTCACCGCGCGGACCAGGCCCGACGATGAGCGCCCTTCGAGGAGTAGTCACTGTGAGAACACCGCTGGACCGATACTTCGACAATGGGCTGCCAGATCTCTCGCCGATCTGGCGGCGGCTACGTCAAGCGCCCTGGGCGATCTTCAACCCAATTGACCTACTCTTCGAGCTCTATCGGCCGGCGTATTTCAAGAAGGCGACATTCGCCGAGCCACTCGGCGATCCTGGCTGGTTCGGTCCCGACAGCCGGTCGTGGTACGTCCATACCCATACGCCGTCGTTGTGGTTGGGCGTCTTCAATACCGCGGTCATCGACATAATTCACCAGGGCATCCAGTACGCCGTCTTCGATCACTCCAAACTCGTTGGTCGGGACAAGGACGGGAATGTCCTTCCCGGAAAATTCTCGACCACCGGAACCTTTGCGCGTGCGGCCCGGACACATTCGTTCTTCACCGGCGTCGTCTACGGGCCAACCGAAGCCGCCGAGGCTCTGTCCGCGACGGTGCGCGCCATCCACGGACACGTAAAGGGTGTCCGACCCGATGGCGTGCCTTACGACGCCGATGATCCGGAATTCTTCCGCTGGACCTACTGCACGGTGGTCGACGGACTCGCCGCGGCACATCTGCGCTATCACCCAAAACCCTTGACCGGCAAGGCATTAGACCAGTTCTACGCCGAGTACGCACGCGTCGGCGAAGCACTCGGCGGTACCGGCCTCCCGAGCACTCGCGCCGAATGCACCTACATGCTCCAACACCTTTCCCCGGTCAAGGACGTGAAGCTCAACGATGACAACCGCAAATACGTCGAGATGCGCGCACCACGCGGCGCGGGCATTGTCGCGGAATTCGCCTATTGGGTCCTGATGGACATGATGCCGCTGCCAGTACAGGAGGCTGTCGACTTCGCCCAGCCGGCACGGTTCAAACACGGACTGTTCAAATTCACGGCCCGCACCGGAGTGCGAATCCTGTCGATCGGCGGCGATCTACGCGAGGTTCGAGAGGCGAACCGGCGGGTCCGGGCGCTACCGCCGCGCTCACGCAATATGACGCAGCACGAGGACGTCGACAAAGCGCGTACCGACAAAGCGAGTACCGACGATACGGAGGAACCCCACCTTGACCGCGTGTGCTGAGGTCGAACTACTTCGTGGGCTCGGCAACCAGCGGCGCCAGATATCGCTCACCGAATTGACGAGCATCGTCGGGGTTCTCGAGATTGACGAACGACGACGTGGTCTCGATATGCGAAAGCACCAGCCGGACCATGGTCTCCGAGACCACCAGCAGGTCCTTGAACTCCCGCGTGGAACCGCATTTCTTCAAGACCTTGGCGATCCGGATGGCCATATCGTCGACAAGCTTGCGCCGCATCTTCACCACAGCGTTATGCGGAAGAAAAACCGAACCCTCCAGCGCCAGGGTGCGCAGGAACGGCGAGGAGACGACGATGTCCATGGCCGCGCAGAATGCCTCGACGACTGCCTGCTCGGGATCGCACGAGCGGGTTGCCGCCTCCAGCCGCTCAAGCAGACCGCCGCCGATCTTGCTCAGAACTCCGATGATGAGCGACTCTTTGTTGGGAAAACGACGGTAAAGAGTGCTTCGGCTGACTCCTGCCTCACGCGCCATGTCGTCGACCGACGATTTGCGCAGGCCAAACCGCTCAAATTCCGATTGCGCGGCTTCCAGGATCGCCTCACGCTGTTCGTCCGGCGTGGCGCTCGTCCGCAACGACATCTCCACCAACACCATCACCTCAGTCTGTTCCGGCTCTCACGCCCCTACGGCACGGTATATAGAAACATCCTGCGATCAATGTTTCAAGGCCGAGTGCTCTACCCAACAATCCACCACAGCCAACACTATGGCAACCCTTCCCGAAAGGTCCGGTGACTCGATGTCGACCGCCGAAAAGTCGACCGCACGCGCCGTCGATTCCGAACTGAACTACGTGTACCGCCCCGGCATGCCGCTTCGCCCGGCACCACCGCGTATCGCGCAATCCGGACGGCAGGCGCAGATCTGGGCCTCACCCCGGCATCGCCTACTCAAGCGATGGGTCGCCGATATCGAGACGCATGACAACCCGGTGATCGAGCGGCTGGACGATCATTACTGGCAGGGCGACGAATTCATGGACCCGGTGGTTCGCAAGTTCCGCGAGATAGGCATGGCCGAGGGCCGCGCCATGCTGGAGAAGGCACTCGACGAAGGCATCGAATCGGTACCCGACGCTCCGCAAGAATTGGTCAATCTTTTCGAACACCTCGACAATCCGCCGTCCTGGTACGACCCGGAATTGTGGGAACGTGGTCGGCAACTATGGAACAACTGCTCGCTGGCCGGACGCATGGGCATGCTCGTGCAGGACGCGATGGGCACATTCGTGGGCGCCGAAGTCTCGACCGCGACCGGCATCACCGGCCGCTTCGTCACAGATCCGGACCGCCGGCAAGCTGAAACCCTGCAGTGGTTCTACTGGGTCACCAAACCCGGCAGCCTCGACCGGTTCAGCAGTGAATACAAGAGCACGATCCGGGTTCGGTTGATGCACGCCCAAGTACGGCAGGCCATTCTCAACTCTTGGACTCCCGAGGAATACGAGTATCACGGCAATCCGATCAGCACCGCGATGGTGATGATCGCGGGCACCACATTCGGACTGATCCCGATGCTGATCGATGACGCCTACGGCCGCAGATATACCCCCGACGACATGAACGCCGTCACCCACTATTGGTCCTATATCTGCTACGTCTTCGGTGCGCACCCCGACATCATCCCCACGACGGCGGCGGACGCGCTCGACATCATGAACTACGGCGTCGCGACCGCGGGCAGACCAACCGAATGGACACATCAAATGGTGTCGGCGGCCACCGACGTGCTGGCGGCCGCGCCAGGATTTCGGGGTCGCCTGGCCAGGGCAACGGTCGCTCCGCTCATGGGCGTGCTCTCGAATTACAGTGGCGAGCCACTCGTTCGAGCGTTGCTTGGCGGCACACCGTTCGAGCATGTCCGACTACAGCCGTGGCGCGCGTTGGGCGGATTCGCGATCCGAGCCGACGTCGCGCTGCATCGGATCGACGATGTTTTTCCCGGTGCGCGATCCAGGCGGGAAAAACGCACATTGCGCGGCGACCGATACGAGGGAGCAGCGGTCGCGGTCAGCCGTGCCAGAGCGAAAGCGCTGGGTATTGAACTCGATTACACCGGTCACGACACCACGAAGAAGACCAGCGGATGCCCAGTCTTCCTCGGCTAGGCGCTCGGCGTCGTCCGCAGCGGCGGGCGACTCCCCAACGCCGCATCCATCCGTCGGTCAAACCCGACGACTTCGGGTTTCAGGTCGTGCTCGCACGCACCGGGATCGAGGTCGAGGTGCCGGCCGATGCGACGGTGCTCGAGGCGATCGAGCGAGCCGGCGTCACGCCAGCCAGCTTTTGTCGCAACGGTATGTGCGGGACGTGCCAAACCACGGTCCTCAGTGAAACCCCGATCGATCATCGCGACAGCTTCCTCGACGATGCCGCACGCGGGAACAGTCTGATGATCTGCGTCTCGCGCGCCGAAAAGCCTGGTGCGACAATCGAATTGGATCTCTGAGGTAGCTCGCTATCGGCTGAGTGAGCGGGTGAGGAGCGTAAGTAGCACGGTGACGACCACCTTCAAAGCGACACCTTCTACGCCTCGCAGACGGTCGGCGGCGCTCAGGGTCCACACGATTTCGGTGCCGTCGGCGGTGGCGGCAAGTGCCACCAGACCCTGGTAATCCTTGAACGGAACTCCGCCAAGTGCTCGATAACCAAGCTTTTGGTTAGGACTGAACTCGGTGATTTCTTCCACGATTGCCGGGCCGGGACCGACCTTGATCCGCCGAACTGCGCCGACGCCGTTCGGGTCGCCCTCTGTTGCCGCCGTGACCGAAACTTTGGTGCCCGGGCCCCAGCCGGACATGCCCTCGTGATCGGCGAGTGCCGCCCAAACCTGGGCGAGTGGCTTCTTAACGGATGCGGTTGCCTGTGCGCTTACGCGTGACATGTCGGATGTGCCCTTCTTCGGCGAGTGCCAGTCGTTACTACCAGGCTGAAACTTGCCTCAGCGCCGGTTGGGCGTCAAGCAAATCCGATCGAGCTGTGACGGGAGACACATCCGAGTACCTTCGATCACAGACCGGGAACATGCGGCCTCTGGCGGAAGGCGCGGACATGGATGAAGCAGCAGTCACGTTGACCGCGATGGGAGTGATCATCGCTGTGCTCATCCTTCTCGGCGTCGTCGCTTTTCGCACATTGCGTACCGCCGACATCGCGGCGCGAGCAGCTTTGGCCAGCGTCGAAGCCGCGCTGACGCGCCGCACCGCGCTCGCCACCCAACCTAATGAACTGCGCAAAGCCGACGACCAACTGTCGATTGCCCGACGCGACTACAACGACGCCGTACTCCATCTCAATCGCCTGGTGCGGACCATCCCGTGGATGTTCTTCGCCGGAGCCGCGGGCATCAAGTCGCGAAATCCGCTCGACCTGAGCTAGAGTTACCTGCGAATTGAGACGCATTTGTGAATTAGTCTCACCGGGTAGCTCAGGAGACTGCGATGACCACGACCGATATGCCTCGAATCCCGGCTGCATTCACCTGGCAGCCCGGCTATCCGGGCACCCCGCACGGGCGTGTACGCGATTTGGTCTTACGCGTCACCGGATTCGACCTGGCGCCCTCTGACGAACTCGCCGCGAACTATTTCAACCGCCTCTGGCATACCGACCCGCTTGCCGAACGTTTCGTCGACGAGGTTTATTACGGCGAGATCGGTTTCGAACGCGGGAAGGAACTTCTCGAACAGGCAGCATTGAACGGCATCGACTCGATCCCTGACGCCCCACCATCGATGCGCGCACTGTTCGCCGAACTTGAGGCAATACCCGAATGGGCCGACATCGAGGAGATCGAGCGCGGAGCGGCAACATGGCGGCGCTGGGCGTATGACATGGGCGCGATGGGAAACGCCGGCACCATCGACACATACACCGAGGCGTGGCTCGCGGTGCCATTGTCGTTGTCCGGTGGCTACGCGGGGGCAAGTGCCTTGAACCGATACCTCGAGACCAGTCGGTGGTGGATCGAATGCGCCCAGCCCTATGCCGCGACCACCGTGGGGTCGACCGCCAAACTGCTATCGATCAAAGTCCGCGTGATGCACGTATCGGTACGGCGCGGCGTCGCCAAACATCCCGAATGGAACGAGGAGAGCTGGGGCAAACCGATCAGTCAATCCGCGCAGATGCTCACCCTCCTGGGCGGAAGTGTCGCCCCAGGTTTGGCATTATTCGGCATCGGGCATCTGTCGAGCCCACGCGAGCTACGTGCCTCGCTCGAGTTCAATCGCTACCTCGGCTACCTGCTGGGAGTCGATCCGAAACTCTGCCCGACAACCTTTGCCGACGGCGTGCGAATGCTGTTCCACTTCGATGCCTGTCGTTCCCTCGACTCCGGCGCGGTCGGCTCGGAGCTGGCGGCCTCGTTCGTGCCTTCCTTTGCGCCGCAACCTGATTGGTCGCTTCAGGACAAGCTGCGCGGACATTTTCACCTGCACGTGCAGGCGGGTTTCTCCCGCCTGTACATCCTGCCGTGGAATCGCAAGCGGTTCGACGGTCTGCCCGGCGGTTGGCTCGGCGCGGGCTATCTGCTCGCGCGATTGCCATTGCTGGTCGCGGTCGAGATCGCACGCCGACTAATCCCCGGCGTCGACCGGACGTGGCAGAAACGTCGTACCAAAGCGTGGCGGACCTGGCTGGACTGGCAGACCCGCGACGGCGAGCATTCCTTCACTCCCAAGACCCAGATGCGCCGCTGAGAGCTAGGCGGGCGGGTAGTACTGGCCCGGCGGGGGTGGCGCGTAGGTACCCGCGGGCTGATCGGTCGACACGATTTCGGCACCCAGCGGCAGCAGCGAGACCGGCACCATCTTGAAACTCGCGAATCCCAACGGAATTCCGATGATGGTCAGGCACATGGCAATTCCGGTAGTGATGTGACCGATGGCCAACCAAATCCCGGCGACCAGAATCCAGATCACATTGCCGATCGTGGAAGCCGCGCCGGCGGTTGGCTTGCGCACGACGGTGCGACCGAACGGCCACAGCGCGTAGTTCGCCATCCGGAACGACGCGATGCCGAAGGGGATGGTGATGATCAGGATGCAGCAGATGATGCCGGCGATGAGATAGCCGAGGGCCATCCAAAATCCGCACAGCACGAGCCAGATGATGTTGAGGATGGTTTTCACCCATCAAGTATGCGCCTCGATGTCCGGTTCGTACCGCGGATGGCGGCGCTACTTTCGCAATTCCCGAACCGTGTCGATCGTGTCGGCTTGCTCTGCGGTCTTATCCGGGCGGTAACGCACTACCCGCGCGAATCTCAGTGCCACCCCACCGGGATATCGCGAGCTGCCCTGCACGCCGTCGAGTTCTATCTCCACCACGAGCACTGGAGACAAGTAGACGGTGTACTCGTCGCGCGACGTCTCGTACCGGAGAAACTCCGTTGTCTGCCAACGTAAGAGCTCGTCGGTCAATCCCTTGAAGGTCTTGCCGACCATGATCGGTGCACCGCCATTCGGGTCGCGCGCGCCGAGATGCAAATTGGACAGCCATCCACGCCGGCGGCCCGACCCCCATTCCGCGGCGAGCACGATCAAGTCGATGGTGTGGGTTGGCTTAACCTTCTGCCAGGTCTTGCCACGACGTCCCGCCGCGTAGATGCCGTCCAGCGCCTTGACCATTACCCCTTCGTGTCCGGCTTCGAGGGCCGCACCGTTGATACGTTGTGCGTCTTGCGCATCGGCGGGGCGAACACTGGGGATTCGGTGGTGCGGCGCGACTCGTTCCAACATCTCTAATCGTTCCGCGAGCGGTTTATCGATCAGGTCGACGCCATCGAGGTGCAGACAATCGAAGAAGTAGGGCCGCAACACCTTCTGCTCGGCGTCGACGCCCGACGACCCGAATCTACTCATCGTCTCCTGGAACGGCCTGGGCCGTCCGGACTCATCGAGCATCAACGTCTCACCGTCGAGTATTACTGTCTTACAATCGAATTCACGAACTACGGCTACGATGTCGGCGAGCCGCTCGGTCACCTCGTTCAACGTCCTGGTGAAGATCCGCACCTGGTCGCCGTCGCGGTGCACCTGTATCCGCGCACCGTCGTATTTGTAGTCGATCACGACGTCGGGGCCGAGGTCGCCATACGCCGCCTCCATCGACTCGGCGGGACTCGCCAGCATCGGCGAGAGTGGGCGACCAACTTCAATTCGTAACTCGCCCAGTGCTTCTGCTCCTCCGCTGCGAGCGAGCACGGCGGTCTGAGCGAGCGATCCGGTCAGCATCACCGCGCGGCGGACAGTGGGCGCGTCCAGGTTCGTCGCCGCGGCGATGGCATCGGCCATCACCCCGGCCAGCGCCCCCTGCCGTAGTTCACCGGAGATGAGACGGACGAGGAACTGCTGCTCGGGTTCGGTTGCCGCACCGAAGATCTCACCGAGAAGACTGACTCGCGCGGACGACGATCCGCTACCCGAAAGCCCGGCGAGAGTAGTGAAGTGAGCGTCGACGTCGGCCACCGTCAGCGAGGCGATATCCGCGGACCCGACTTCCCGCTGCGCAAGCAGACTTCGCCATCCCACGCCAATACGCCCCTGGGGCAGCTCACCAGAGAGCCAATGGACCAGGATTGCCGTCTCCGATTCATCTGCGGCACTGAGGATCTCGGCGATTGCCGCGCGTTTGGCCACCCGTGACGACGTCGCGCTGACCGCCGCCGATGCCTCGACCACCCGGATGAGTTTCACTGTGTGTCCTGCGCTTTCTGCCAGGCGCGGAAGCCCGCGACCGCCGCGGTGATGTCAGGGTAGACGTGATCGGGGTTGATGTCACCGAGCACACCGTTGGTCAGCAACGCTTCGCGCAGGTCCGGGTCGACTCCAGCTAATACGAAATGTGCGTCGTGGGAATGCACGTAGTCGATCAGGTCATTGAGCATCTTCGACGCCGAGAAGTCGACGTCGGCGATCGCCGAACAGTCGAGAACCAACCAGCGGACCGGGTCGGGCGCCGCCTCAGTCAACGCGGTGACATCGTCGGAGAACCGAGATGCGTTGGCGTAGAAGAGTTCTGCGTCGTACCGAAACACCAGCAACCCCGGCGCTGACTGGGTCCCCGGCTTTGCGGCGGCGAAAGTCGGTTCGCCGTGCTCGCGGATACCGATAACGAATCGGTTCGGTCGGTACTGCCGGCGAATGATCTCCACCAACGACAGCACCATCGCCATAATAATGCCGTCGCGCACGGACAGAAAGACAACCGCACCGGTGGTCAGCGCGGCTATCGCGAACTCGACGCGACGCACCTGCCAGATACGTCGCATCCCGTGAATATCGATGAGCCGCACCGCGATCAGCGCGACGATCGCTCCCAGAACGGCATGCGGCAGATACGCCAACTGATCGGTGAGCAACACCACCACCAACAGGGCCATCACGGCCATTGTTATGTTGGCGACCTGTGTGCGGCCATGTTGTTCGTCGAGCAGTTCAGTCTTGGTGGGCGAACCATTCACCACGAATGTTCCACTGAACCCTGCTGCCGCGTTCGCGCCGGCCAGACCTAGCAGATCACGGTTGACGTCGGGATTCTGACCGTGCCGCTGGGCAAAACTTCGGGCGGTAGCCGCACTCTGCGCGATGATCACCAACGCGCATCCAGCCGCAACGGGTAATACCGTCACGGTATCGGCGAGCGAAAGATGTTGCGGCCAGCCGAAACTGGGCCAGCCGCCGGATACCTCACCGACCACCGGCAACTTGGACGACCAGCCCGCGAGCTGCACGACGACGATAGCCGCCACGACCACCAGCAGCGCGACGGGTACCCGGCGCGCGAACTTGTCACCGAGAAGAATCGCTAGAAGCGTGACCGCCGCGAAAGCGAGCGCCAGGTAGTTGATGTCATCGAGATGTCGGAGGAGTTCGATGACCTTCTTCGCGGCATTGCCATGCTCGGCTGGCAGGCCCGCGATGGCTGACAACTGTCCGATGAGAACCGAAATGCCCACGCCGGTAAGGAATCCGGTGAGCACCGACGTCGACAAGAAGTCACCCAGAAATCCAAGCCGAAGCACCCAGGCGACGATCAACAGCGCGGCGGTGACAATCGCGACCAAGGCGCACCAGGCCAGCCACCGATCCGTTCCCGCTGTCAGACCTGCGATTCCGAGGCCCGCGACACCGGACGACAACAATGCGGCGGTTGCCGAATCCGCTCCGACCACGAGTAGACGGGAAGCGCCGAGAAGCGCGAAGATCAGCGCCGGCGCGATTATCGTGTACAGCCCCGCGCTGACCGGAACCTGCGCGATCGAGCTATATCCCATACATTCCGGGATAGCGACCGCCGCCAGGGTGACGCCGGCAATAATGTCCGCCCGCAACCACTTTCGCTGGTATCCGCGCAGTGCCGGGGGCAACATGACTCAGACCTCGCTCAGTTCCACATCGCGGGTCTCCTTGACCGCGCAGATCGCCACGAATGTCAGCGCTCCGGCTATCGCGAGATAGACACCTACCCACGCGACACCGTAGCTATGTACCAACCAGGTGGCGATGAAAGGTGCCACGGCCGCGCCGATGATGGACGCGAAATTGTATGCGATTCCCGAACCCGTGTAGCGGACATTCGTCGGGAACAGCTCGGGCAACACGGCGCTCATCGGTCCAAAAGTTAGGCCCATCAACGTCATTCCGACGATGAGGAAGGCCAGCATCACGGTGTCGTTGACGTCGGATGGATTGATGAACCACCCGAAGGAGATACCGAAGGCGATGATTCCGGCGGTGATGATCAGGAGTACGGGCCGTCGTCCGAAACGGTCGGCCAGCCGCCCCGATACCGGTACGAAACCAGCGAAGAACAACACCGAAATAAGCTGCATGCCAAGGAAATCCGTGTAGGAAATATCCAACTTGATACCGGACGCATCGACAACCTTGCCGGTTCCGTATGACGTCGTCCAGGTGGTCACCACGTAGAACAGCGTGTAGGTCGCGAGCATCACGAAGGTACCGATGATCAACTGGCGCCACGACGTTCTCACCACTTCGGCCAGCGGCGCTCGCACCTTCTTGCCTTCGGCTACCGCCTGGGTGAAGACCGGTGTCTCGGTAAGTTTGAGCCGCACGTAGAGACCGACGGCAACGATGACCGCGCTGGCCAGGAACGGCACTCGCCAACCCCACGTAAGGAAGGCATGGTTGCTCGCGGCGGTCTTGGCGTCGAAGTCCAGCAGGTTCATCAGCAGCAGGAAGAGACCATTGGCGAAGAAGAATCCAATGGGCGCACCCAGCTGCGGCCACATGGCCGCCCAGCCGCGTTTACCTTTCGCCGCCGTCTCGGTGGCCAACAGCGCCGCACCGGACCATTCGCCGCCCAGACCGAGCCCCTGGCAGAACCGCATCAGCGCGAGCAAGACCGGAGCCAAATAGCCCACTGTGGCGAAGGTTGGCAACAGGCCGATGATGAACGTGGCGACGCCCATCGTGAGCAGTGAGCCGACGAGCGTCGCCTTGCGACCAATCCGATCGCCGAAGTGGCCGAACACCATCGAGCCGATAGGTCGGGCAACGAAGGCCAGGCCAAAAGTCGCGAACGACGACAGCAACGCCGCGGTGTCGTTGCCCTTCGGGAAGAACAGCGTCGGGAAAACCAAGACTGCCGCGGTCGCGTAGATGTAGAAGTCGAAGAACTCGATACTCGTGCCGACCATTGACGCGATGACGATGCGGCTGCGAGGGACCGGCGGTGCGGCGACGGCTGGCTTGACTGTGTCTGTCACCGGCTGAGATTACAACGTCACCTCCAGCGCGATGCTGACTATGCCACCAAGTGGATGCGTCATTCGCGGCAGTGGCCGGTATTGCCGGTGCGCCCCGTGGTTTCCAAGCCGAAATCCGGCAAGGCTGCCGGGCGCACACCCCTATTTCTCGACCTGGTCTCCTGGTAGTCGCTGACCTCAGCTCCCGCGCGCGATCCATTCCTCCAGATGTGGAGCCTCGTCGCCGATAGTCGTCGAATCACCATGCCCGGTATTGACTACAGTTTCCGGCGGAAGCGCAAGTAGCCGTTGACGAATCGATTCGATGATGGTGTCGAAACTGGAGAAGGATCGACCCGTAGCTCCCGGCCCACCGTGGAACAGAGTGTCGCCGGAGAACAGCGTGCCGAGTGCGGGGACGTAAACCACACACGAACCGGGTGAATGGCCCGGAGTGTTAATGATCTCCAACTCGACGCCGCCGACGTCGATGCGTTGGCCATCGGTGAGCTCGCCGTGGTCTACGTCGGGATGTGTTTGCTGCCAAAGCATTTCATCACCCGAGTGCAGCAACATCGGCGCACCGGTAGCTGAAGCCAATTCCGGTGCGACGGTCACGTGATCATTGTGACCATGGGTCAGCACAATGGCCTTCACGGTCCGGCCGCCGACGGCGTCGAGGATCGGCTCGGCCTGATGAGCAGCGTCGATGATGACGACCTCTTCGTCGTCGCCGATCAGCCAGATGTTGTTATCGACGTCCCACGTACCGCCGTCGAGCGAGAACGTTCCCGACGTCACTACCCGATCGATACGTGCGCTCACGAGAACTCCACCACCGATCGCAGTACCTTGCCGCCTTCCATCGCCTCGAACGCGGCCTCGATATCGGTGAGACCGACCCGCTCGGTGACGAACTTGTCGAGCGGCAGCCGGCCTTGCTGGTACAGGTCGATGAGCATCGGAAAGTCTCGTTCAGGCAGGCAATCGCCGTACCACGACGACTTCAACGCACCACCGCGAGAGAAGAAGTCAACCAGCGGAAGTTCCAGCTTCATCTCCGGCGTCGGAACACCGACGAGCACTACCACTCCCGCGAGATCCCTTGCGTAGAAAGCTGTTTCATAAGTTTCTGGCCGACCGACCGCGTCCACCACGACATCTGCGCCGTTGCCGTCGGTCAATTCCTGTACTGCGGCAACGACATCCTCCACGACCGACCCGTCGATGGTGTGGGTTGCGCCTAGGTCTGTGGCCCACTCCAGCTTCGCAGCATCACGATCGATGGCGATGATCGTGGTGGCGCCGGCAAGCTTCGCGCCGGCAATGGCGGCGTCGCCAACACCTCCACAGCCAATCACCGCAACCGAATCACCGCGTCCCACACCACCGGTGTTCATCGCCGCGCCGAGGCCAGCCATCACACCGCAGCCCAGCAGGCCGGCCACCGCGGGATCGACATCGGAACTGACCTTGGTGCACTGCAATTCGTGCACCAGCGTCTTGTCGGCGAACGCGCCGATTCCCAGCGCGGGGGTGAGTTCGGTGCCATCGGTGAGGGTCATCGGCGTACTAGCGTTGAAAGTGTCGAAGCAGTACCACGGACGACCGCGCTTACACGCCCGGCACTCACCGCATACGGCACGCCAGTTGAGCACGACGAAGTCGCCCACCTCGACATGCGTCACGTCGGAGCCGACCGACTCGACGATGCCTGCCGCCTCGTGACCGAGCAGGAAGGGGTACTCGTCGTTGATCCCACCTTCGCGGTACGCGAGGTCGGTATGGCAGACGCCGCATGCCTTGATATCGACGACGACGTCGCGTGCACCGGGATCAGGAATCACGATGTCGACGAGTTCGGTTGGAGCCTTCTTGCTGCGGGAGATGACTCCGCGAACGGTCTGTGACATCGATACTTCCTCCTGGTTGTCGCGTCTGCTCAACCCTACCCAACCACCACCCGCGACGATGTGGTGCGGCGTACGGTGAACTTATGGCTGTTTCACGTTCGCAAGCACCAGAGGCAATCGTTGTCGTCGGAGCCGGACTGGCCGGCGCGAAGTCCGCAGAAGCACTGCGCGACAATGGTTTTGACGGAGCAATCACACTTATCGGCAGTGAGCGACATCTGCCCTACGAACGACCGCCACTATCCAAAGACGTACTCACCGGGCATAAACACCTCGCCGACTTCACCGTCCACGACAGCGCCTGGTACCGCGAGAACAAGGTCGAACTGCGACTGGGCCAGACCGTGAACGCAATCGACACTGACACCAACCGAGTCACCCTCGCTGACGGTGACACTCTGAGCTACGACAAACTCATCCTGGCGACCGGCTCGTCATCGAAGCACCCACCTTTTCCAGGTGCCGACGCCGCCGGGGTGTACTATCTGCGAACCGTCGATCAGGCACGGGAAATCAAACACGCGCTTACCGCCGGCTCGTCGCTAGCGGTCATCGGCGCCGGCTGGATCGGACTAGAGGTCGCCGCTGCGGCCCGAGCTGCCGGCGTAGCGGTCACCATCGTCGAGTCCGCCACGCTGCCACTACAGGCGGCCCTCGGGCGTGAGCTGGGTGACGTATTCGCGGGTCTGCACCGCGAGCACAACGTCGACTTCCGCTTTGATTCATCAGTTGCCGAAATCACCACGACCGACGGTCGGGCACGTGGCCTACGACTATCGGACGGTACGCAGATCAACGCCGACGCCGTGCTGGTCGCGGTCGGAGCCGCCCCCAATATCGATATCGCCCGCGAAGCCGGCCTCGACATCGCCGATGGCGGGGTCGCGGTGAATGCGTCTCTGCGAGCCAGCGATCCGGACGTGTACGCGGTCGGCGACATCGCCGCGGCCGAGAATCCCTTCTACGACACCAGAATTCGCACCGAACACTGGGCGAATGCGCTCAATCAACCCGCGGTCGCTGCCGCAGCCGCGCTCGGCGGCACCGACGTTTACGACACCCTCCCCTATTTCTTCACCGATCAATACGACCTCGGCATGGAATACGTGGGGTATGCACCGTCGTACGACTCGGTGGTCATCCGCGGCGACCAGGCCAAGCGCGAGTTTGTCGCATTCTGGCTCGACGCGGACCGGCGGGTTCTTGCCGGGATGAACGTCAACGTCTGGGATGTCACCGACGACGTCAAAGCTCTTATCCGGTCACGTAAGGCCGTGGACCCGATTCAGGTGGCCGACACCAGAACGCCGCTCAGCCGTCTCGGATAAAGCCGGTGCACGAGAGAATATCGTCCCCGTCAGGCACCTTGAAGGGCAATATGCCCTCCGATGGCACTCACGGGGACGATATTTCGTCGAACTAGGGTGACTCTCGATCAGCCCGGCATCACGTATGCGCCATCGAGCGCCTTCACTTGTTGCCACACCCGGTCGAAGGAGGCCGCGTCAGCGACCGGCCGACGAACCGCGCCAACCGCCCATTCCTGCTGGGCCTGCGTCGCAGAGGGCTTCCCGTACAGCGCGATCGCGTAGCCGGAGAAGTCGCGAATCTGGAAGTCGAAGATCCGGTTGAGCACGTCGACATCGAGTCCGGTGTTCGCGGCCTGCTCAATGATCAACTGGCCGTAGACGATAAGCGAGAATAGGTGTCCGATGTTGAGGACGAAGTCGAGATCCTTCTGCTGCTCAGCGCTCGGTGCCGCGGTGAGCAACAGCTCCTGCAACGCCTTGGCCTGCTCGTAAAAGACCGCGACATTCGGCACGTCCAAACGTGATTCGTACGCCTTGGTCCAATCCGCGAAACGGATCTTCGCCGCCCCTCCGACCGGGCCCTGCGCGAAGAAGAAGGAGTCGTCGCTGGCGTCGAGGCGGGTGCCGATCACCGGGTACTCAACCGGGTTGAACAGGTAGTTCGGCATGAACTTGAGGATCTGCGCGACGTTGACATGCACTGTTCCCTCCAACCGCGGGAGCCAGCCGGTATAGCGGTTGGCCTGGTGGAAGTAGGTGTTCTTCTCGTACCCCTTGGCCGCGACGACGTCGAGCAGCAAGGTCATCACGGTCTCGCCTTCGGAGGTCACCTTGGACTTGGTCACTGGATTGAACAGCAGATAGCGGCGGTCATCGAGGCTTGCGCTGCGGAAGTAGTCGACGGCGCGGTCACTGAACAGTTTCATCGCCGAAAGCCGCGCGAACGCGTCGACGAAATTGCCCTGCACATGGGAGAAATCAGTAACCGGATTCCCATAGAGAATTCGGTTGTTGGCGTGGGTGATTGCCTCGTACAGCGAGTGGGTAGCCATGCCGATCGAGCCGTGACACAGATTGAATTTTCCGACGTTGACCGTATTGAGCGCTGCGGCAAAAGCCTCCGGCCCGGTGTGGAGTACGTCGTCCGCGGATACCGGGTAGTCATTTAGCGAGAAGGTCGACACGTACATTTGCCCATGCACCACGTTGTCGATGAGTTCGTAATTGGGATGCCGGCTGTCGACAGCGAAGAACACATAACCTTCGGGACCGTCGACGTCGGCGCGACGTCCGAAGACCGACACCATGCCCGCGACGTTGCCGTTTCCGATGTAGTACTTGGTACCCGACGCGGTGAAGCCGCCCGACTCCGCACTCGGAGTGAGGATCATATCCGTGCTGTAGACATCGGCGCCGTGCGATCGCTCGGACAGACCGAAAGCCATCACCTCACCGTCGGTAAGTTGTTGTGCTGCTTTAGCTTTCGCCACCTTGTTATCGGACATCCAGATCGGACCGAGGCCCAGGATGGTCACCTGTTCGGCGTACCAGTAGGGCAAGCCGTAGAAGCCGAAGATCTCGCTCAGCGCCGCGTTCCGGGCGCCGTCCCAGCGTCGATTCTCATCGCCGTCGGCATTGGCCGACGGGGTAAGGAAAGTAGCGAACAACTTCTCTTTCTTCTGAAACTCCAGGAAATCGGCGACCCACTCGGCGTTGAGGTCTGCCTGCAGCAATCGTTGTTTGCCGTAGGACTCGAAGAAGTCGATCGTCGCACGCAACAACCTGCGAGTCTCAGGGTCGAACTGGGAGTAATCGTTGGTCTTGGGGTTCAGGAGGACTCCGTACATGCGCTTACTCTAGCCCGCAGGCTATCCGAGCAATCCGCTCCGCCGAGCGGGCATTGCCGGCTCTCGGCGATCCGACGCGCAGGGTTTACTCATCGCGTCCCCCGCGGGTAGCTCTTCCCGGCATATCGGGTCAGGTCAGCTCTTGCGCGATCCGCGTATCCGAATATCCAAGGGCGGCAAGAGGAATCACGCGGGTCGCGGACCGGCCCAGACGGCCACTGTGGCCATGAGCGCGGAACGATGGTCGCGCAGCCGTTCCGGCGAGAGGGGCTCGTCGGCGCTCAGCGCGCGCAGAGTCGGTGATGCGTAGAACCACGAGGTCACCATGCCGAGTAGCAGAGCGAGCGCATCGACCGGATCGAGTTCCGCCGCAATTGAGTGACCGGTCGCGTTCGCCGCCATTTGATCGACCTTCGCACGGTAGCCATCGACCGCGTCGGACTTTGCGGTTGGCCACTCAAGTCGCGACCAGGCGGCAAGGCGAAGATGCTCGGGATGCTCGACCAAATAGTCGAAGAGAGCTCCCGCGTACCGCGGAAGATCGCCGGCCGTGAACGGAACATCAAGCGAGATCTGACTTACCGACTGACTCACTACCTTGTCGAACAGTGTCTCTTTATTGGTGAAGTACACATATATCGACCGTTTGTTCACACCCGCCGCCGACGCGATCCTATCGACTCGCGCGCCGGCCAGGCCGTGCGCGGCGAACTCTTCCACGGCCGCCTGGAGTAGACGCGCCTTGGTGGCTGCGGAATCCGGAGGCATTTAGGCCACCCTATCGCCAACGCACGGCAACGGAATTAGCGCAGCGCCGAACGGGCCACCTCAGCGTCCTGTTCAGGCGTGCCACCCGAGACACCCACCGCCCCGACGAGCACTCCGTCCTCGACTATTGGGTGGCCGCCTCCCATCAACAACAAACCACCGTTGAGGTGATCGAAATGAGGTGCGGGCTGCCCCAACACGAGTGGCAGACCCAGAGCTTCACTGGGGGCCTGGAACATCACCGAGGTCCGGGCCTTCGCGATCGCGAGATCATTGGAGGCCAACCAGGCCCCGTCCATCCGAGCGAAAGCAACAAGGTTGGCACCGGTGTCGAGAATCGCGATCACCGCGTTGAGCCCCAGTTGGGCGGCCGCTTCACGACCACGCTCGATAATCTGATGTGCCACATCGATTTCAATATTCTTTGCTTCAGGCATTCTGACTCCACTCGGTAGCCTGCCACTGCTTGGCCGCCTCGATGGTGTCGAGCGGGCGCATCGTTCTATACAAGTGCTCGTCCGCCGGGATCACTTCGACCATCGCGTCGATCATCTCTTGTGGATCCGCCTGCCCGTCGAGGCTCGCGCTGAAGTCCGGCATCGGGACCACAGCTGTCGCGGCGTTGTACCACTGCTCGTAGCTTTCCGCGCCAGTGTCATTGAAACCGGTGCCGAAAACGCCCGGGTTGATGGTGGCAACCTTGACTCCGTATGGCTCCAACTCTGCCTTCATCGATCCCGCAATCGCCTCGATGGCGTGCTTCGTCGCGCAGTAGACGCCCAGGAACGGCACCACGAGGATCCCGCCCATAGACGAAGTCCACACCACCTTTCCGCTCTTCCTCTTCACCATCTCCGGCACGATCGACTGAACCAGTTGCATGTGTCCAAACACATTGACATCAAACGACTCTCGCGCTCGTTGCAGCGGAACATCGACGATCGACCCGCCTTCCATGATTCCGGCGTTAAGTACCAGTACGTCTACGTCGAACGAACCCGCACGTTCGAGATCGATGGCGTCAAGGAGGTTGAGCTTGATCACTTTGAGTTCCACGCCGGCATCCGCGGCGTCCGACCGCAGGCTACGCACCTGCGGCCAGGTCTCGGCACCGGCGATTACCCGGTGTCCCTGCGCGGCCAGGGCTAATGCGGTACCGCGACCAAATCCCGAGCTCGCGCCAGTTATGAGAATCCTCTTCGACATGGCTTCCTAACTAACTAGTTACTTATGTGTCCATTCGAGGATGCCTCGAGATTCGAGGTAAGTCAATAACCAGTTAGTTACCTTCGGGTCGGCTGATCGCCCCATCTGAATCGAGTCGTGATCGGTCACTTGAACGACTATGTGAATTATCTGTTCGCGATAGCGTCGATTGTCGACCAAAAGGGCGACAACCGAATTGAGCTAACCTCCCGGGGAGAAGCACCCAGATGCTGCTGAGATCCTTGCACCGGCGCTCGGCGTCTCCAGCGGTCGACGCGCTGAAAACGCTGGTCCCCCCGCCCGGTGTGGGCACGTCGATCAACTGGACCGACGTTCACAAACGATTCGGTCTGCGCCTGCCCGACGACTACGAACTGATCGTCGAGAACTACGGCGCGGG
This sequence comes from Gordonia effusa NBRC 100432, assembly GCF_000241305.1. Classification (GTDB taxonomy): domain Bacteria; phylum Actinomycetota; class Actinomycetes; order Mycobacteriales; family Mycobacteriaceae; genus Gordonia; species Gordonia effusa. The sequence goes on along the minus strand of NZ_BAEH01000095.1, from coordinate 16,203 downwards.
TAGCTTCGACGACACCCTGACGATCTGGGTGCCCGACGGCCACGGCGGCGACGACCTGTTCGCATTCGCAACCGCCGCGGCCGACCGTCTCGAAGACGCGCGGGATGCGGCATCGACCCGCGTGCTGGTTGAACCTGACGAGAGTGCGCAATCAGTCGACCTCGGAAATGGCCCGCTGCTGTTCACGCCCTGGGGCACCGCATCGGGCGGATACTTCGGGTACTGGCATCGATGTCACCGCGACCCGAATAAGTGGCCGATTCTATTCACCGACCTCGCTGGCGTCTGGCTATACCATCGCCAGGGGCTTGCGCAGTTCTTGATAGACCTGCTGGACGGCAAATTCCCTTGTCCGACAACCGAATCCGAATTGCCCTCGACACATGTTTTCGCCACTGCCGCCGAGAAGCGTGACTAGTCGTCGGTGACGATCACATTGACCGGGATATTTCCACGGGTCGCGTTGGAGTACGGACACACTTGGTGAGCCTTATCCGCCAGCTCCTGGGCTTGCGCGTGATCGAGGTTGGGCAACGTGACCTCGAGGGTCACCTCCAGCGCGAAGCCGCCAGCGTCGTTCGGCCCGATACCGACGCGTGCACCCACCGAGGAGTCGGTGATATCAGCTTTCGCCTGCCGAGCGACGAGCTGCAACGCCGAGTGGAAGCAGGCCGCGTAACCAACGGCGAAAAGCTGCTCTGGATTCGTTCCATTCCCACTGCCGCCCATTTCGGTCGGGATGGCCAAGTCCAAGTCCAGACGGCCGTCCGAGGTGCGGCCATGGCCGTCTCGTCCCGCGCCGGTAGCCAATGCCTCTGCGGTGTAGATGGTGCTCATTACGTTCCTATCTGTTAGTGGATTCTTGGTCACGAAACGACGCGGTGAGTTTTACCAGTGACTCACGCAGAGCGACGGCTTCCGCGATACTCATTCCCGATCGCGCCGCAAGGCACGCGGGAATCTCGACGGCGCGCTCGCGGAGTTTTCGACCGGCGTCGCTGAGATGGATTTCGACGCGACGTTCGTCGATCGTTAGTCGTCGACGCTCGATAAGTCCAAGCGTTTCAAGCCTTTTCAGCAACGGAGACAACGTCCCGGAATCGAGATCCAACTCATCGCCGATCTCCCGGACCCCGCGTCCGTCTCGCTCCCACAGCACCAGTAGCACCAGGTACTGCGGATAGGTGACCCCGAGCTCGTCCAGCATCGGTCGATACACAGCGGTGGTCGCCCTCGACGCCGCATACAGCGCGAAGCACAACTGTTGATTCAGGGCGAGTTGATCGTCGGTCACCCCAAAAACATAGCGCACATTTAAATTGTGTGCAATCTTTCGTGCCAATCACCTCTCGTGAGGACGCGTTCGACGCGATGCGCTTCATCGACAATCACCAGGTCCGCGCGCTTTCCAACCGCTAACTCCCCGATGTCACGCCGGCCCAGCACCCGAGCCGGCGTCGACGCCGTCATCGCAACGGCGGCAAGCAGCGCTGCGTCGCTAGTCCCAGCCGACTCGTGAGAAGACCCCGCCGCCCGTGCGAACAACACATCCATCGTCGCGGTACTTCCGGCGATTGCTCCGGTTTCCCGCACGCGCGCAACAGAATCCGTTACATCAACGTCGAGCACACCTAGCCGGTAGGAACCATCGGTCATACCCGCGGCGGCCATCGCGTCGGTCACCAACGCCACCCGGTCCGGCCCCGCGGTCGCAGTCACATACGACACCAGATCGGGATGGACGTGCACACCATCACCGACCAACTCAATCGTCACCCGAGAGTCCTCCAGGAGCGCGAGAATCGGTCCCGGTTCGCGATGATGCAGCGGACGCATCGCGTTGAACAGATGAGTCGCTACCCGCGCGCCCCGTTCAATCGCGGCCCTTACCTGTACATAACCCGCGTCTGTATGCCCCACTCCCACAAGAACATTCGCCGACGCGAACTGCTCAACCGCATCGAGTGCGCCGGGCAATTCGGGCGCCAGAGTTGCCATCACAACCGAACCGCTGGCAGCATCAAGAATTTCAGCGATCTCCCTCGGATCCGGGTCGCGCAACGTCGCCCGGTCATGTGCGCCGCATCTATGGTCACTGAGCCACGGGCCCTCCAGATGGATACCGGCGATCTCGCCTTGGGCGACAAGATCACGCAGTGCATCAATCTGTTCGAGAAGGGAATCACTCTCCGAACTGACCAGACTCGCCACCGACGTCGTGGTGCCGTGCCGCCGGTGGAAGTCGAGACCGAGGCGGACTTCGTCGGCGTTACCGTCGGTATATGAATGCCCGCCGCCCCCATGTACATGCATATCGACGAACCCGGGAATGACTGTGTGAGCGGGAAATTCGTAGTCAGCGAGTCGGGGAGGATCGCCCCCGCCGACGCCGACGATGTACTCGCCGTCGGTCTCAACCCAGCCGGGGGTGAGTACCTTGCCTTCGGCAACAACTCGCGCGGCAGAGATCACGCTAGAGCTCATAAGGTCTCCGTCACTTTCGCGAGCCCCCGTGGAGTGTCTGGATCTCCGCCCCGCGCGATCGCTAAATGCAATGAAAGCTGTTGCAGTGGAATGATTTCCAAGAGCGGTGACAGCTCATCCGGAACACTTCCCGGCAGCGCGATGCCACCGGCGAGCCCGGCGATTCGGTCAGGCGCACCAACCCCGAAGACATCCGCGTTGCGTTCGGCAAGTCGTTCCAGGACCGGGAGCATTGCCGCACCGCCCGCCCCGGCGGGCACAACGGCGAGTACCGGAACCTGCGGGTCAACGGTGGCCAGCGGACCATGGAGCAGATCGGCACCCGAAAACGCCTGTGCCGAAAGGTAAGACGTTTCCATCAGCTTGAGCGCGCCCTCTCGGGCGGTGGGATACGAATAGCCCCGCCCGGTGGCAACCAGTCGCTGCGCGAACCGATAGCGTTGCGCCACTTCGCGAACATGAGCGTCGCTGTCGAGCACCTGTGAGCCCAATTCCGGCAGCGCCCGCGCGGCCGAACCGTCACCACCGCGGACTGCCTCCAGCAGTAGGTACAGTGCCAGCAACTCCGAGGTGTAGGACTTAGTCGCCGCTACCGACCGCTCCGCGCCGGCGCACACATCGATATGCAGTTCAGCCGCGGCGGACAGCGGCGACGAGGCGCTGTTGGTCACCGCAACCGTCAACGCCCCCTGCGCCCGCGCGACTTCAACCGACTGAACCAAATCCGGCGACCCACCCGACTGGCTCACCGCGATGTAAAGCACGTCTCGCAGGTCGGGATGTGCGCCGTACACCGTCATGGTCGACGGTGATACGAGTCCCGCGGGCAGACGGTGGGTGATCTCGACGAGATACTTGGCATACAGAGCCGCGTGATCGCTGGTACCGCGTGCGACGAATTGAACGAAACGCGGGCGGTACTCGGAAATACGCGCGGCGGCATCGGCGATGGCCCCAATGCCGTTGTCCAGCAAGGCTTGCCACGCGGCCGGCTGCTGCGCGATCTCCGCGGCCATCAGCTGTCCGGGCGTTGCGTTGTGCGTGGTCGAGGTCATCGTTGTCCTTTCATCGACGGTTCGGGATAGCTGAGTCGTTGGGCCAGTTCGACGGCTCCGCGGACCGGGTCGACGGAAAGCACCCGTACATCGGTAACACCGCGGCCCGCGAGAATGCGTCGTACTCCCCGTTGCAGCGCAGGCTGATTCACTACTAAGCCGCCGGCCATCACCACCGGACCACTCATCTGTAATCGCGCACCCACCTGCAACACCAGCTCGGCGAGCGCGGTCGATGCGGCATCTACGATCCCGGTGCTCAGCGGATCACCGGCATTCGCCAGTTCGAATACCACCCGCGCGCGACCCGCCCAATAGCGTCGGTCAGTCTGGGCGTAGAAGTGGTTGAGGAGTTCGGCGGCATCGGAAAGTCCACAGTCGGCGGCGAGTTCTTGCCCGAGCGGCTGTCCCGGATGGTGGTCGTCCATCCGCGCCAGTAGCCGTCGAATCGCCTCGCGCGCAACCCAATACCCGCTGCCCTCGTCTCCGAGCAGATACCCCCAGCCACCGGCACGCGCGCTCGCCGCACCCATCCGGCCCCAAGCGACGGACCCGGTGCCGGAGATGAGCGCGATGCCGTCGATAACCCCGGCCGCGGCGAGAATCAGCTGACTGTCGTGAACGACCCGGACCCTAGCATTCGGTAGGCGATCAATGATCAAGTCCCGCAATACTTTCGCCGATTCGGGAGTATCTACACCCGCCGCACCCGCACACACCGCACCGATACCCGCCGGGCCGCCCAGGCGGTCGATCACCACGTCGAGTTGTCGCCCCGCTTCGACCGCGCCGACCGAAGCGACATTGGCGCTGCCAACGATGGACTCGGCAGCGACTACTCCCCCGATAGCTCGGACCGCATGGGTCTTGGAGCCACCGATGTCGAGCGCCAGAACTTCGTTGTGGGACATGGTCTTCACTTGGCTGTCTCGACGGCGGGCGTCGACTCGGCGGGCCACTGTCCGTCGTTGCGCCAGAAGTGTTGGATGTCTTCCAATTTGCGACCCTTGGTTTCCGGGGCGAATTTGAACACGAATACGAAGGCCGCAATCGTGAGCATGCCGAATATCGCGAACGTAGTCGACCCGCCGAGGCCGTTGATAAGAGTCAACGTGAACTGCGCGACAATGGCATTGGCGACTAGATCGGCGCTCAGCATCGCACTCGATCCGTACGCACGTAGGCGGGCGGGGAACGCTTCACCCGCGTATACCCACACCAGTGATCCAAAGCCGAACGAGAATCCGACGACCACCAGCACCAAGCCGACGAATCCGAAAACGCCCGACGCGCCGCCTTCGGTGAACTGCCCGTCAGCCATCTGGTACGCCAGGATCATCGTGATGAATGCGACGACCATCGTCGATATTCCACCGAGCAAAATGGGGCGACGCCCGAATCGGTCGATGGTGAACAGCGAGACGATAACCGCCGCGAGGCCGAAGCACTGTACGAAAGCCGGCAACATGTACTTCCCGAAATTGTCGTCGTAGCCCATGCCGGCAAAGATGTCGGGGCTGTAGTAGATAATCGCATTGATTCCGGTGATTTGGATGAAGAAGCCGAGACCGACGACGAAGAACGTCGCTCGTGCGAAGGGTTTGCGGAACAACTCGCGGATTCCGCCACCATGTTCGTCGCGCAATGCCTGCCGCATATCGGCCAGCTCCAGTTCGATCTGCGCGGCGTCGGCATCGGCTTCCACTCTGGACAGTGCAGCGCGAGCCTCGGTCTCGCGGTCTCGCGACATATACCAGCGGGCGGTGTCTGGCAGCCGCAGGAGAACTATGGTGACCAGGAGCGCGGGGATCGCCGCGATGCCCAGCATCGCTCGCCAGGATTCCTGACCGGCGAATATGTAGCCGAAGACGTAGCCGAGGATGATTCCGACGATCGTGGCGAATTGATAGGCCACCAGCATGGCTCCCCGGATGCGAGCCGGTGCGGATTCGGCGACGAATACGGGCACCACGACGACGGACACGCCGATCGTCAGTCCCAGGAGGAATCGCGCGAAAAGCAGCAGTCCGACCGTCGGTGCGACGGCGCTGAACAGCGCGAACACCGCATAGGACGCGGCGACCGTGACCATCGCGGGCTGGCGGCCGACCCGGTTGGCGAACCAGCCACCGACTAGGGCACCCAGGATCTCGCCGACGACGACCACCGTGGCCATCGCCTGCGTCATCCCGTCCCCCAGCGCGTACTCGTCTCTGATGAAGTCCTTCGCCGCGCCGATATTGGACATGTCGTAGCCATAGATGATGCCCAGACTGGCTGCCGCGACGGCGACGAGCGCCGCAAGACCGCTGGTACGCGCCCGGAGTGGTCGATTCATGTCTGCCTCTCTTCCATATTGGTATATACCAATATGTGACTAGGGCTACATTGGCATACACCAATGAGATTGGCAATAGGTATTCTGCAATTCATGACAGACGACCCAGCCGCCGCAGTCGACGCCGCCGCCACTCGACTGCCGCGGTACTACCAGATCAAGATCGCGCTCACCGAGCGTATCGCCGAAGCCGCTCCCGGCACGTCACTGCCGCCGGAGAGACAGCTCGCCGCCGAGCTTCGGACCTCCCGCACGACGCTGCGCAAGGCGCTGGCCGAGTTGACCGCCGAAGGCGTGCTGCGCAGCACCCAAGGAAGCGGCAACTACGTCGCTCCTCCCCGATTGGTCCACGTCCGACAGTTGACGTCGTTGACTCACGACCTGGGTGCGGAAGGGCTGACTCTCACCTCGCGTCTCCTGTCCGCCGATCGCTTACGAGCCGACGCCGATCTTGCCCTGCATCTCGACGTTCCAGCCGGGCGGCGTGTGCACAGACTGACCCGGTTGCGCATCGTCAACGACGAGCCGATGGCGATCGAGACGGCTCACCTACCCGGCCGCCTGCCGGGATTAGCCGAACGCGTAGTCGCGAATGGTTCGCTATACGCAACCCTGCGCGACGACTATGGCATCGAGATCGGCGCGGTAGAAGACAGTGTCGAAACCGCATTGGCAACTCCAAATGAGGCAAACCTTCTCGAAATCCCTTCGGGCGCACCGCTTCTGCTGGTCCGTCGCCGAGCACGGGACGCCGCTGGGGACGTCGTCGAGTGGACGCGATCGGCATACCGGGGCGACCGGTTCCGATTTGTGTCGCGGAGCAATTGAACTTCGCCAAGTGGACGAAAGCTGTCCTATTTCGGTCGTAGAGTCAGCGGTGCATGCAGGGCAACCCCCATCACCGAGAGGCATCACCATGGCCGGGACCTATACCGCTGTCGAGCTGAACCCCGATCTCAGCGTAGAGAAGCAGGACCTTCTGCTATTGCTCGCCGATCAGCGCGCGCTGCTCAAGATCACCGTGCGCGGTCTGACCGATGAGCAAGCGCGGCAACGAACAACGGTTTCCGAGCTGACACTGGGCGGCCTTCTCAAGCATGTGGCATCGGGCGAGGCGGACACCGCAGCGGAGATCGTTGCCCGCGACGAGACCGCGGTATTCGATCCGGCCGTCGGAGCCGACTCGTACGAGTTCGGCGTCGACGACACCGTCGAACAGTGGATCGCCGAATATGACCGCGCGGCAGCACAATTCGACGAAGTGATAGCCGGAGTCGGCAGCCTCGACGAGCTTATCCCGATGCCCACCGCACCATGGCAGCCGGAACGGGAATGGTGGTCGGTCCGACGCCTGGTCGCGCACCGACTGCGTGAGACGGCACAACATTGCGGACATGCCGACATCATCCGCGAAGCGCTCGACGGCCAGACGACCATGGCCGCGATCAGTGAGGGGATGGACTGGGGGTAGTGCCTGGTCGGGACTAGCTACTAGACTTCCGGCGCTCCGGCATCACGGCTCTAACAGTTCCGCATGCCATAACCGGAGGGTGTCTCGAAGTAATTCCGTGGCGGCATCCTCATCGAGAAATCCCAATACGTTCCCGACTGCCAGTCCGGTACTCAATGCCATGACTCCGTTGAGGACCCGCTCTCGTTGCTCGTTGGTCACACTGTCGGGGACCGCGCCGAGGAGGGCGACATTGGCGAGGCCACGACCCATCTCGATATGACCTCGGGAGATCGCCAGTTGGTCGCTGTTATTTCGAACCGCGAATGCGTACTCGGCCGCCAGCGACACCAGATCGGAATCTTGGACCAGCATTTTCCATCCCGCAACGACCGCGTCCACCTGCCCGTCGATATCGCGATTCGAAAGACCGACCGTCGCCATGAGATCACCGAAGATTTCCAGGTATCGGCGCAGTAGTACCTCGGCGCAAAGATTCTCTTTGCTGGAGAAGTTCGCGTAGATCGCCCCTTGAGTCCGCCCGGCGGCGGCTGCGATCTTGGCGGTCGTGGTGCCATGTAAGCCATGTTTGAGAAACAGCGTTTCGGCTGCCGACAGCACCGTCTCGCGTGTCTGCTGTTGCGCTTCGGCGCGGCTCACACCCTTACGTTCACCAGTCACCGGCCGCTCCGCTCATTGTTGAGCTCTTATGGTGTCATATTGCGCTAGACACATCGCAGCGGCCGGTCAGGGCCCTCTCGGCGACGGCACACTCCACGATGCCCGCGACCTTGTCCGGCTCTTCCAGCATCGCGAGATGACCAGCGCCCCGCAGTCGGATATTTCGATCAGGTCGAAGGCCGTCGGCTAGGCGGGCACCAGCTTTGGGCGATAGTGCCCAGTTGGCCGCTCCCCAGACCATCGCTGTCCATGGCCAGTACTCTGGTCGCCTGAACATATCGAGCTCGGTGTAGCTGTCTATGTCGTGGAAAAGCGACGCGACGGGGCGCACCCGGCCGGAGTCGCGCCATTGTGTGGCGAGCTTTCGATGACGCCACCACAGTCGACGCCGCAGTCCGGTGAAGCCGAACTGTGGAACCAGGGCAAGGGTCGACAACGGCCCGGGCAGCCTCAGCCAGCCGACGACCCGGCCAAGATCGATCGCGACAGGGATGGGGAGCAGCCGGCCGGCGACGCTGCGCCGCGCGGTCTGTTTGGTCAACGGATTGATCAACACGAGGGCGCCGATTCGATCGGGGCGGCGGTCGGCGACCGTCCACGCGAATGCGGATCCCATGCAGTTGCCCACCAATACCACCGAGGGATCGTCAACGTAATGGTCAAGGAACTGTTCGATCACATCAGCGTAATCGCTGCGCCGGAATCCGCTACTGGGGGCGTCAGATTCGCCATAGCCGGGTAGATCTATGGAAAGCGCCCGGATCGAGGGACCCAGCCGGTCGATTACCGGCTCCCAAATCTCTCGGTTGGCGCCGCCATTATGTAAGAACACCACGGTCGACGCCGCGTCGGACTTTGACGCTCCGCGTTCGGCGACCCGAACAACCACATCCGCGGATGCGCTCAGTCCTCCGGTGGTGGGCCCCAGTTTGGGCAGTCGCGGCGATTCACGTCGCGAGTGTTCGACGAAAACGACTGCGGGGACCGTCATTTCGCGGTTTCCTTCTTGTGCTCGTTGATGGCGGCGCCTTGCTCGATCTCAGACGCGCCGCGCCCCGGCCCCGGATCTGTCCGGTTGTTCGGTACCTGGGAGAAGTTCTCGTAGGAGTAGTCATCCAAGGGGAAGCGCCGATTGCCACGGCTTGCCTCGAAGAAGCCCGAGGGCCGAATGTAGGTGCTGTCGCCCTGCGAATTCCGATAGTAGGTAGGCACGTGTCCGTTGAGATCGTTCAGGTAGTACCGCAAAGACGAGGCACGCGAGAAGACTTCACGGTGATAATCATCCGCGGCCTGCTTGCGGATCTCGCAGACTTGCGCTGACCGACGATGAGACTCGGTGATCGCACGCACCGCGTGGTCAGCGGTCATCTCGGCAAAGGCATGCCAGCCCGAACCAGTCCACGAATAGGGTCCGACGAGGGTCCATCGATTGGGCAGCCCGTGTACCGACACACTCTGATACGCCTGCAACCCCTCCGAACTGTAAAAATCCGCGAGGTCGAACCCGTCACGGCCCACAATCGTTCCGACGCGGTACGTTTCAGGATCAGAGAACACCTCGTAGCCGGTCGCCAGCACCAAAGCATCCACTTTGTGGAGCACACCATCAGATGTCCGTACGCCGGTCTGGGTGATCTTGACTATCGGCTCGGTGCACAAATCGACGTTGTCGCGGTTGTAAGCACGTAGATAAGCGGTCGACATGGTGGGCCGCTTTGCCAGTGCCCCGAAGTTTGGAGACAACTTGGCGGCCACCGCCGGATCATCGATCACCCACCGCACGTACCGGCGATACAGGGCGATGGTGGTGGCGTCGAACCTGTCCATCACCGGCTCGACGAGCGCTCCGGGCGATCGGACCAGCAGCCGCAACAACGCATCGACCACAACCAACGCCGCACCATGTACTGCTGCGGTGAGACCCGGAATCGCTAAGGCGCGCTGCAATATTCGGGGCACCTCGAAGTCTGGCTTGGGAATCGACCACACCGGCGTCCGCTGAAAGACCGTGAGATGGTCTACTTGGGGAGCGATGGATGGAATGATCTGCACAGCGCTCGCTCCGGTGCCGATGATCGCGACCCGCTTACCGGTGATGTCGTAGCTGTGGTCCCACGAACTGGGCCGAAGGACCTTGCCGCGGAAGCTATTTGCTCCAGGAATACCTACATCATCTTTCGGCCGGACGAACGCACCGACCGCGCTGATCAGAAACCGAGCCCTCACCTCATTGCCGCCGGCCAGATGCAGACGCCACACCTTGGCGTCGTCGTCCCACACCTCCCTCTCCACCTCGGAGTTGAATCGGGTCCGCTCCGGTAACCCGAACCGGCGTGCGACATCCACGTGGTACTGCTTGACCTCCGCACCCAGCGGAAAGAACCTTGACCAGTTGGGGTTTCGCGCGAATGAATACTGATACGCGATGCCCGGAATGTCGACTCCCAAACCCGGATAGTGGTTTTCGTGCCAACTGCCGCCCACGTCGTCGGCGCGCTCGAGGATGACGAAGTCGTCGATTCCGGCCATCCGCAACTTGGCTCCGGCAGCGATTCCCGCGGGGCCAGCACCGATGACGGCTACTTCGAACTCCGGCGAGTTGTCGATGTCACGTCCCGCTGTCATTGCGGTGCTCCGTTCACTCTTACCCCCGCGGACTCCTCGGTCGGCACGGACACCTCACGCACCGCGGTGTACCGGTAATCGCTATAGGGGAAATGCTTATTGCCCCACCACATTTCGAAGTGAGTGCTCGGCCGGATGGCGGCGGCGTCGCCTTGGTAGTTGACGTAGTAGGTGTTAGACCCTTCGCACGCCGACGACAACCACATACTTTTCTCGGCCCTGGCCCGGCACTTCTGGTAATAGGCATCGTGTGCCTCCTGGCCGATCTCGACCCGCGTGGCACCTCGGCGGCGGGCTTCAGCGATAGCCCGGGCCGCATGCCGACTGGTGCACTCGATCATTGCGAGGTAAGAACCGGCGGCGAATCCGTATGGCCCGGTAATCATGAAGGCATTGGGGAAGCCTGGGATAGATACCCCTTGGTAAGCCTGGAAGCGATTCTGGTCCCAGAACTCGTTGAGATCCTTGTCTCCGACGCCGCGGAGCGGGAAGGGCGGCGTGGCTCCCTTGTCCATCACCTTGAAACCGGTGGCACACACCAACACATCGAGATCGTGGGCACCATCTGAACTGATTACACCGGTCGCGGTGATCTGCTCTATGGGGGCGGTAACCAAGTCCACGTGCTTCCGAGTGAATGTCTTGAGGTACCGGTTCGATACGGAAGGCCGTTTGCAGCCGGGCGCGTAATTCGGTGTGAGCTTTTGTGCCAGTTCAGGATTGCCCCGCAACCACGCTCGGTACCCCACGGCTCCGCCCTTGCTGAGCAGGCTAACCATGCCGGGCACCCGATCATGGAAGAGGCCGATGCCGGTGATGCCGAAGTCGATCCCGAGTGTCACAACCGCGCGCACACCACGACGTAACGCCGACACCCGTAGCAGGGTCCTCGCCACCGCCCGCGGAATCTTCATGTCCGGTTTCGGCGCCACCCAGATCGGCGTCCGCTGAAAGACCGCCAAATGGCTTGCGACGTCTGCTAATTCAGGGATCAGTTGCAGTGCCGTCGCGCCAGTGCCGATTACCCCGATCCGCTTACCCGCGTACTCGTAGTCGTGGTCCCACGTCGCGGTGTGCACAACCTTGCCCGCGAAGGTCTCGACTCCCGCGATGTCGGGCATCTGTGGTTGTTCCAACGCCCCCACCGCACCAATCGCGAACCTACTGGTGATGGTCTCTCCCCCATCGAGCCGGGCTCGCCACAGGTGCTGATCGTCATCCCAAGACGCATCGATGATCCGGGTATTGAGTCTGATCCGCGAGCGAAGCCCAAACGCGTCGACCACCTGCTCGGCATACTTTTGCACTTCGGCACCCGGAGCGAACACTCGACTCCAGGTCTTAGGTGGCTCGTAGGAGAAGCTGTAGTAGATCGATGGGATATCCACCGCCACACCGGGATAGGTGTTCGCCCACCAGGTTCCCCCTATTCCGGCGTTCTTCTCGATGATCACGAAATCGTCGATACCGGCCTTGCTCAGTTCAACCCCGGCACCGATACCGCCGAAGCCGGCACCGATGATGATCACCTCATGATCGGGCTCTTCACGCATTGCTGGTCTCCTGATTCTTGGTGAGTCGATCCAGAAGCGGGCGGGCGTGACGCAGCAGCGCGTCTATCCGGTCGAATCTGGCAATTGACGTCCCCCAACGAACCAATCCGGGCGCCAAGCGGAAGGCATAGTAGAGCAACCACGCCTCGGGATTCACGGGCACCACAGCCCAGTTCTTATCGACCGACTTCACGATTCGCCGGGCAACTTTGTCCGGCCCCCCGAATGCCAGGCGTGTTTGCACCGATCCGGCCGCCGAATTCCATTGTGCCAGTTGGTCTTCACTCAGACCGTTTCGTTGGCCATTGCGTATCAAGTTAGTCCGGATCGCGCCCGGCGCGATAGCGGTGACTCCAATGCCATGCGCGGAGAGCTCCGTGCGTAAAGCCTGGGTCGCCATTAACACTGCCGCCTTGACCACCCCATATGCGGCATCGAGTTCCGACGGAAGGAATGCGCCGGCCGAGGAAAGGTTAACGATATGACCTCGCACCTGCTCGCTGATCATCTGCTGCGCAAAGACTTTCGATCCGTAAATAACGCTCATCAGGTTGATGTCCACCATGCGCTGCCAACCGGCGGGATCGGTTTCCACAAACCCACCCAGATCCATCACGCCCGCATTATTGACTAGGACGTGGAGTGGACCGTACTGAGTCTTAACCCATTGCGCACATTGCTCCCACTCGTTCTCGCTGCTCACGTCGAGCAGGTAAGAGACAGCAGTACCGCCTTGCGCCTCGATCTCGGCGACCGTGAGTTGCGCCCCGCCCTCGTTGATGTCAGCGACAATCACCCGCTCGCCGCGTTTGGCGAACAGGATCGCGGTTTCTTTTCCGATTCCGGCGGCCGCGCCGGTCACCATCACATTTTTCATCGGGCACCTTCCAAGTACTTGTAATCAACGTTCGCGATGCGAGCCGGGACTTCGCGTCCCGCCCATGCGGTGTCACTGTCGTAGGGGCTCCAGGCCGCCTCGGCTCGAGCAAGGAACGAACTCAAAGAATTCATCGCACGCCTCGAAGAAATCGACCACTCAGCTCCGTGAATTTGTCCGCGAGCGGCATCGAGATCTTTGAGCTGATTCCGCGTACCAGCGACGGCGAGAGACGATAGGCGAACCAGATGATCCACGCTTCGAAGCCGACCGGAACGGTGCCGAGATTCCAGCGAACCGACCGCTCAATGGCGGCGGCCACCCGTTCCGGGGAACGCCATGAAAAGCGCTGCGCCGCACCAAGATTAGCGGCCCATGACTCGTCGTCGCCGGCACGATGGCCGTTCGTAGCCAGGTCGGTTCGAATCAATCCAGGGCAGACTACGGTGACACCGATCCCCTTCTTCCCGAACTCAGACCGCAAGGCGTTAGTACCCAGGTAGACCCCAGCTTTAGCGGTGACATACGACGGCCCGAGCTGAGTGGGCAAGAAGGCGCCACACGAGGCGACATTCACAATATGTCCCCGGCGTCCTGCTGCTGCCATGCGCTCGACGAAGGTTCGCGAGCCCCAGATCGGGCCCATCATGTTCACCTGAATCATTCGCCGCCAGTCGTCGCCGCTCTGCTCAAGAAACCCCCCTCCGATCAAGATTCCGGCGTTGTTGACTACCAAGTCCGGAATCCCGAACTCGCTACATACCCAATCCGCGAGGGCATCCCACTCCGCGAGCGACGATGAATCGGCCTTCCTAAAGAAGCCGCTACCACCCCGATCGTTGATGCGCCTGACGGTTTCATTTCCGGTGACTTCATTGACGTCGGTGGCAATCACCCGCCACCCCTTACGGCCATACCGTTCTGCGGTAGCCCTGCCGATGCCGGCACCGGCACCCGTCACAATTGCGGTCTTCATTGAGCCGACTCCTCCGTCATTGTCCTTTTTCGCATAGTAACGCTATTTCTAGCTGGCGGTCAATGGGTTGCAACTCCAGCCATCTTCGCGCGCCGACGCCGCATAACCGCTGTTCGCAGCCAGCCAATGCGCGAGCAAGAGGAAGATTGCGAGGCTACCCGCCGACCATTCGCATAGTGTTACTATGCGCAGTTGAACCAGTAAGGACGGATGATGACTACACACGCTTCTATGCGATCCACCCACTCGATCTCAGTTGAGTTCCCCCGTCGCGCCAGTCTCAGACTGCGGATAGGCCACCTGGCGCTGAGGCTGACCGTTCGCAAATTCTTCGACGCGGCGATTTGGGCCCACAACCGTCGGATGCTTCCCAAGAACGTCGCGCTACAGATCATTGGCCGTTTCGATCTGCTGTTGGCGCCAGTGCGCGCGCCCCGTGGCACCAAGCGGCAGCGGGCCGACTTTCCGACCCACCGCGCCGAATGGGTGTGGAATCCCGCTGTCGCCGATCCACCCGAAGCCACGACCGGCGCGATCCTCTATTTTCATGGCGGTGGTCTTGCCTGTTGCGGCCTCAACACTCATCGACGAATGGTGGCACGACTCTCCTCCGCGACCGGGCTGCCCGTATACAACGTGGAGTATCGGCAGATTCCCGAGGTGCACGTGACGCAGACGATTGACGATTGCGTCGAGAGCTACCGGCGCCTCCTCGACATCGGGATTACGCCGGAAAGGATTGTGCTGGCGGGAGATTCGGCGGGCGGAGGGCTCGTATTCTCCACCGCGTTGGCACTCCGCGATCGGGGCCTTCCACTGCCCCGCGCACTGGTGGCGATCGCCCCGTTCGCCAACTACGACAGCACCGCACGCATAGCTCACCCCAACGACAAGCTTGATCCGGTCCTGTCGGCAGACATACTGGCTCTGCCCGTCAGCTGGGGTGTCAGAGTGGACGGGGCGCTAGATCCCGTGTGGTCGCCAATCAATCACGATTTCACCGGCTTGCCCGAGACCTTGATACAGGTTGGGTCAACGGAGGTGCTGCTCGCCGACGCCTACGAGGTCGCCGGGCGCTGCGTCGACGCAGGAGTTTCCGTGCGTCTGCAGGTCTGGGACCGCGCCATTCACGTGTTTCACGCCGGCGCCGACGTTCTCCCCGACGCTCGCCAGGCATTCGCCGAGATCGGGACATTTGTCAGCGATGCCCTCGCGCGACCTGCCATCTCGGTCGAGCGGACCTCAGCATGACGGTAACGGTTACGACAGCATTGCGCCGTCATGTCTTCTGACCTTCTGTCGCCGTCAGACCATCGTGAGCGGGTTGTCGAGAAGCCCGATGGCCGGCGTGATCGATGGCGCGAGAACCGAATTCGCGTACGCGCCGAGATTGTCGACGCGGCCTTTCGCGCCACCGAGAACAGCGGGCCACGAGTCAGCATGGGCGACATCGCAGCCGAGTTCGGCACCGCAAAGCCAAAGCTGTATCGATACTTCGCCGATAAGGATGACCTCTACGACGCTGTCGTAGAGCGACTGGCCGGCATCCTGTGGTCGCGCCTGGCAACCGCCGATAATCATTCATCGATCACTGTCGGCGAAGCACTGCAGAGCGCCATCAACGAGTATCTCTCCGTCGTCGTCGAGTACCCGAATACGTTTCGGGTTCTGACCGTAGCGGGGTTGGCGTCGGATGGTGGCAACTACGCGGTGCCGGTGATTCAACAGGCAGCACGCCGCGTCACAACGCTATTGGAATCGCTGACCGACAAATCTCATGTTGATTCTCGGACGGTCGAGCTCTTGGCAATCACAGTGGCCGGCGCCGGGGCAGCCGTGACCAAATGGTGGCTCGGCGACGGCGGCACCCCGATGCTACCCGCCAGCGAATTGACTACCTACCTACAGGAAACCGTTCAATCGGTGGTGGCCACAGCGAGTTCGACACTCGGACTAACCATTGACCTGAATCAACCTTTGGCCACAGCGTTTCGGGCAGTTGAACATGCCGGCGCTCAATCTCGCGGCTAACCCACACGGGCGCAACAGTTTTCGACATCGTGTCACCTAGGTCTCGATACACGCGCGTCTCGCTTCGCTCGGCGAGCGCACTCGACCATCAACGTAGACACCTCCCGGCCCCGCTCGGCGAACGCTTGACCAA